>DASVPY010000043.1:0-122103 GCA_036389395.1 Pyrinomonadaceae bacterium | reverse complement strand
CGTTGAGTGCCGCCGCTGCTTCGTTAGCGTGCTCGCGCACGCTTGGCGGGCAGGGATGCCCGCGCTCCCGGCGGAGAGCCGCCCTGTTCGCGTTTTCCGCCGCGGTTGGTACGCTGCCGGATGGACAGCCCCCTACGAAATCAGCAATAATATTGGACTTTAAGCGCGACTTGCTGACCGGCCCTATTTGGAGGGGACGCGCCTGTCCTCCGGCGCGTCGTCTGTCGGGGTCTCGTCCGGCCGGCGCGTCCGTTGCCATGAATGTTGGCTCACCTTAGTTGGTATGTACGAAAGGAATCACGCAAACGTGAAGGCGCAAAAGTTTCGGCTCTTTGACAGGCAACTATTCACCCGCCGCGCCGCCGCGCTCGTCCTGAGCCTGCTGGCGGCGCTGGCCGCGGCCGGCGCGACCTACGCGCAGGACGGCGCGCTGCCGCGCGAGGCGCAGGGCGCGGGCCCCGCCCGCCAGGCGGCGCAAGCGCACGAGGGCGGCGGCGAAGCCAACCTCGTCCTGCCCGACCTGTCCACCGTCCGCTTCCTCGGTCTCGACGGGCACACGCTGCTCCTCATCGGGCTGATCATCTGCTTCCTCGGCGGCCTCTTCGGGCTGGCCATCTTTATCAACCTGAAGAACCGCTCGGTGCATAGCTCGATGCGCGAAATCTCCGAGCTGATCTACGAGACGTGTAAGACCTACCTGATCACGCAGGGCAAGTTCATCCTGGTGCTGTGGGTCTTCATCGCGGCCGTCATCGTGCTCTACTTCGGCTGGCTCTCGCCGCCCGCCAACCCGGCGACGAGCACCGTCCTGCGCCTGCTCGTCATCCTGCTGTTCAGCCTCGTCGGCATCGGCGGCTCTTACGGCGTCGCGTGGTTCGGCATCCGCGTCAACACGTTCGCCAACTCGCGCACCGCCTTCGCCTCGCTCGAAGGCAAGCCCTACCCGATCTACTCGATCCCTTTGAAGGCCGGCATGTCCATCGGCATGCTGCTCATCTCGGTCGAGCTGCTGATCATGCTCTTCATCCTGCTCTTCGTGCCGCGCGAGTACGCGGGGCCGTGTTTCATCGGCTTCGCCATCGGCGAGAGCTTGGGCGCGGCGGCGCTGCGCATCGCGGGCGGCATCTTCACGAAGATCGCCGACATCGGGTCGGACTTGATGAAGATCGTCTTCAAGATCAAAGAGGACGACGCGCGCAACCCCGGCGTCATCGCCGACTGCACGGGCGACAACGCGGGCGACTCGGTCGGCCCCTCGGCGGACGGCTTCGAGACCTACGGCGTGACGGGCGTCGCGCTCATCACCTTCATCCTGCTGGCCGTCGGGTACGTGCCCGGCATCAGCGCGGCGCAACGCAGCACCTTGCAGGTGCAACTGCTGGTCTGGATTTTCATCATGCGCGTCATGATGATCGTGGCCAGCGCCGTCGCCTACTTCGTCAACGAGTACGTGGCCAAGGCGCGCTACGCGAACGCGGCCGAGATGAACTTCGAGAAGCCGCTCACGTCGCTCGTCTGGCTGACCTCGATCATCTCCATCGCCCTGACCTACGTCGTCTCCTACCTGATCATTCCGGTCCTGGGCGGCGACACGTCGCTCTGGTGGAAGCTGGCGGCGATCATCTCGTGCGGCACGCTCGCGGGCGCGGTCATCCCCGAACTGGTCAAGGTCTTTACCTCGACCGACTCGCGCCACGTCAAAGAGGTCGTCACCTCGTCGCAGGAGGGCGGCCCGTCCTTGAACATCCTGTCGGGCCTGGTGGCCGGCAACTTCTCCGGCTACTGGCTCGGCATCAGCATCGTCTTGCTCATGGGCGTGGCCTTCGTCTTCAGCACGCAGGGTCTCGGCGCGCTCATGGCCGCGCCCGCCGTGTTCGCGTTCGGGCTGGTCGCCTTCGGCTTCCTCGGCATGGGCCCCGTCACGATTGCCGTGGATTCTTACGGCCCCGTGACCGACAACGCGCAGTCGGTGTATGAACTGTCGCTCATCGAGCAAGTGCCGAACATCGAGGCGGACGTGAAACGCGACTTCGGCATGGACGTGAACTTCGCCCGCGCCAAGCACCTGCTCGAAGAGAACGACGGCGCGGGCAACACCTTCAAAGCGACCGCGAAGCCGGTGCTCATCGGCACGGCGGTCGTCGGCGCGACGACCATGATCTTCTCGATCATCCAGGTGCTGCGCACCGAGGCCGTCCTGGGCGCAGTCGCCGCCGGGCTGACGGCGGATCAAGGCGTCGCCCTCTTCTTCGAGAGCATTTCGCTCCTGAACCCGCTCTTCCTCCTCGGCCTGATCACCGGCGGCGCGATCATCTACTGGTTCACGGGCGCGTCCACGCAGGCCGTGACCACGGGCGCGTACCGCGCGGTCGAGTTCATCAAGGCGAACATCCGGCTCGACGACACGGTCGAGAAGGCGTCGGTCGAAGACTCGAAGAAGGTCGTCCAAATCTGCACGCAGTACGCGCAGAAGGGGATGTTCAACATCTTCCTGACCGTCTTCTTCTCCTCGCTCGCCTTCGCCTTCGTCGATCCGTTCTTCTTCATCGGTTACCTGATCTCCATCGCGCTGTTCGGCTTGTATCAGGCCATCTTCATGGCCAACGCGGGCGGCGCGTGGGACAACGCCAAGAAGATCGTCGAGGTCGAGCTGAAGCAGAAGGGCACGCCGCTGCACGACGCGACGGTGGTCGGCGACACGGTGGGCGATCCCTTCAAGGACACGTCGTCGGTGGCCCTGAACCCGGTCATCAAGTTCACCACGCTGTTCGGGCTGCTGGCGGTCGAGCTGGCCGTCAGCCTGACGCGCAACAACAACGGCGACGCGACGCTCGCGCACATCCTGGCGGCCGTCTTCTTCGCCGTCTCCGTTTACTTCGTCTGGCGCTCCTTCTACGGCATGCGCATCGGGGCGCAAAAGTGAAGGGCAGGAGTCAGGAGTCAGAAGTCAGGAGCCAGAATGAATAACTGGCCTTCTTTCTTCCGGCTCCCGGCTCCTAGTATTCTGGCTTCTGACTCCTGACTTCTGGCTTCTCCATATGGCTACTTACGCTAAGACCGAAACGCTGACGGGCGCGCTGCTCGCGCCGGTGGACTGGGTGCGGGGGCTGGCGCTCGTCGTCGCCTTCAGTTTGCTGACGGCGCTGGCGGCGCAGGTGGCCGTGCCGCTGCCGTTCACGCCCGTGCCCGTGACGTTGCAGACGTTCGCGGTGCTGCTGACGGGCGCGCTCCTGGGCGCGCGGCTCGGCGCGCTCGCCATGATCGCCTATCTGCTCGAAGGCGCGTGCGGGCTGCCGTTCTTCTCGCTGGGGCGCGGCGGCGTCTTGCACCTGCTGTTCGCGCCGACGGCCGGCTACCTGCTGGCGTACCCGCTGGCGGCGTACGTCACGGGCTGGCTGGCGGAGCGCGGCTGGGATCGCAAGTACCCGTCGGCGGCGGCGGCGATGGCGCTCGGCTCGCTCGTCATCCTCGCGGGCGGGTGGCTGCGGCTGCTGCGGTTCGCGTCACCGACCGCCGCGTTCGCGCAGGGCGTCGCGCCGTTCCTCCTGGGCGACGTGGTCAAGGTCGCGCTCGCCGCGGCCGTCCTGCCCACGGGCTGGGCGCTCCTGCGCCGCAACGGCGCGCGCCGCGACTAACGCCCGAACCGAGCTTAACGACCGGAGGTCTGCGGCCGCGCCGAAAGCGCGGCCGCAGACCTCTTCATTTTGTTCGCAGCGGCGGGTCGGGGGCGGCACGCTTCGGCGCGCGCGGCGCGTGCGTTATAATCGCGCTTCGCCCGCGGCCCTTTGACACGCTGTCTGAATTTTATGAAAGCCCCGAACCCCCCGAACGAGCCGGCGCGCTTGGCCGCGCTGCATGAACTGGCCGTCCTCGACACCGCGCCCGAACAGGTCTTCGACCGCATCACGCGCCTCGCCGCGCACATCTGCCAGACGCCCGTCGCCGTCGTCAGTCTCGTGGACGCGGAGCGCCAGTGGTTCAAGTCTAAGGTCGGTCTGCAACTCCGGCAGACGCCGCGCGACGTGGCCTTCTGCGCGCACGCGATCCTGCAACCCGATCTCTTCATCGTGCCCGACGCGCTCGCGGACGCGCGCTTCCGCGACAACCCCCTGGTGCGCGAGCGCCCGCGCATACGCTTCTACGCGGGCGCGCCGCTCGTCACCCCGGAAGGGCACGCGCTCGGCACGCTCTGCGTGACCGACACCGTGCCGCGCGAGTTGACCGACGAGCAGCAGGACGCCCTGCGCGTGTTGGCCGATCTGACCGTGACGCAGTTGGAGACGCGCCGCAAGACGCAGGCGGTGGCGCGGGCTTACGAAGAGTTGGGGCGCGAGGTGTTGGTGCGCGAGCGTGCCGAGCACGAGCGCGCGGAGTTGCTCGGCCGCGAGCAGGCGGCGCGCGCCGCCGCCGAGGCGAGCGAGCAGCACTACCGCTTCCTCGCCGAGTCCATCCCGCAGCAGGTCTGGACGGCGCGGCCCGACGGCTGGCTCGACTACGTCAACGCGCGCGCCGTCGAATACTTCGGGCTGCCCGCCGCCGAAGGCCTCGGGTGGGAGTGGCCGCGCCTGCTCCACCCGGACGACGTGCCCGCCTGCCTCGAACGCTGGCGGCACGCGCTCGCCACGGGCGAGCCTTACGAGGTCGAGTTCCGCCTGCGCCGCGCCGACGGCGCGTACCGCTGGTTTCTGGGGCGCGCGCTGCCGATGCGCGACGCCGCGGGGCGCGTCGTCAAGTGGTTCGGCACGAACACGGACATAGACGAGCAGAAGCGGCTCACGCGCGTGGCGCAGGAGGCGAACCGGATGAAGGACGAGTTCCTCGCCACCGTCTCGCACGAGCTGCGCACGCCTCTGACCTCGATGATGGGCTGGGTCGAGCTGCTGCGGCTCGGCATGTTGGACGAGCCGGGGCGCGAGCGCGCGCTCGTCGTCATCGAGAACAGCGCGCGCGCGCAGGCGCAGTTGATCAACGACCTGCTCGACATCTCGCGCATCACCTCGGGCCGGCTCCGCCTCGACGTGCGCCCCGTGGAACTCGCGCCGATCATCGAGGCGGCGATGGACGTGGTGCGCCCCGCGGCCGACGCCAAAGAGATCACGCTCAACGCCGAGTTGGACGGCGGAGTCGGGCTGGTCTCAGGCGACCCCGACCGCTTGCAACAGGTCATCTGGAATCTGCTCTCGAACGCGGTCAAGTTCACGCCCGCGGGCGGGCGCGTCGCGCTCAAGCTGCGGCGCGCGGGCGCGCAGGCCGAGGTCGTCGTCACGGACGACGGCGCTGGCATCGCGCCGGAGTTCCTACCATACGTCTTCGAGCGCTTCCGCCAGGGCGACTCCTCCACGACGCGGACGCAGGGCGGTCTCGGCCTCGGTCTCGCCATCGTGCGCCACATCGTCGAACTGCACGGCGGCACGGTCGAGGCCGCGAGCGAAGGCGAAGGTCGGGGCGCGACGTTCCGCCTGCGGCTCGCACTCGTCGGCGCGCGCGCGAAGCCGGCCAAAGGCGCGGCCGTCAAAGCGGGCCGCCGCAACGGCCGCGCCGCGCTCGTCGAAGCCTGACCCGCACCATGACGTACACGCTGAAGGTGCGCTCGCGCGAGCGCGAACAGTTGGTCGAGTTCACCGACGACGTGCGGCGGCGGCTCGCCGAGTCGGGCGCGCAGAGCGGCGTCTGCGTGCTGTTCGTGCAGCACACCACGGCCGGTCTCACCGTCAACGAGAACGCCGACCCGGACGTGCCGCGCGACATGCTCCACGCCTTGCGCACGCTCATCCCGCAACACGGCATGGGCTTCCGCCACGGCGAAGAGAACTCCGACGCCCACATCAAAGCCACCCTCACAGGCCCCAGCGTCACCATCCCGTTTAGTGACGGCAAGCTCCTCCTCGGTCGCTGGCAAGGCATCTTCCTCTGCGAGTTCGACGGCCCGCGCGAACGTCAAGTGATCATGACAGTTATGCCCGCCGCGCAGTGAAGCTGCCCCTATGCCGGAACTCAGCCGTTTCTTCGGTATAATCATCCGCATGTACTGGGAGGCCAATGCGCCGCACCATCGGCCGCATTTCCACGCCTACTATCAGGACGACGTGGCGATTTATGCAATCGATCCGGTCGAAGCGATAGCAGGCGCGCTCCTCAGACGACAGCAACGGCTCGTCGAAGCTTGGGCCGAGTTGCATCAAGCGGAGTTGCTGGCCGATTGGGCGCGGTTGCAGGCGGGGCAACGGCCTTTGCCCATCGCGCCCCTACAGTGAGGCTGAGTTACCATGCCACATGCAATCCATCGTGTGACCGCGTTCGAGGTTATCGGGCCATACAGTCTGCGCGTGTGGTTCGCCGATCAGACCGAGCAGACGATAGATTTCCGGCCCGTCCTGGCCGGCGAGTTGTACGGGCCGCTGCGCGACCCGGAGTTGTTCAACCAGGTCACGCTCGATCCCGAGGCGCACACGCTCGTCTGGCCCAACGGGGCCGACTTCGATCCGGCGACCCTACACGACTGGCCCGAACAACTCGAAGCGTTGAAGGATTGCGCCAAGCGTTGGACAGAATCCGTGCCAGCGTAGCGCACCCCGGCGCGGGCGCGCGTGCCGCTCGTCACCACGCCCGCGACCAGCGCGGCCCTTCGTGCGCCCCGTCACGCAGACGCGAGTCCACGCCCGCACGCACTTCGAGCAGCCGCCCCAGCAGCCAGAGCAGATCGGACAGCCGGTTGAGGTACGCGACGACCTGGGCGGGAATCTCAGCGCCGCCCTCTTCGACGCGGACGACGGCGCGCTCGGCGCGGCGACAGACGGTGCGGGCCACGTCGTAAGCGGCCGCGGCGGCGTGTTCGCCGGGCAGCGACCAGTCGCCGACAATCCCGTCCAGCGCCTCGATGCGCGTGACGTGCGCGGTCAGCGCGGCGACCATCTCGTCGGTGACGTAAGGTTGCTCGCGCTCCGCGGCCGCGGGGTTGGCGACCGCGCCGCTCACGGCGAACAACTCGCGCTGAATCTCTTTGGTGAGCGCGCGCACCTCTTCGTCGGCGCAGACGGCGCGCGCGAAGCCGAGCGTCGCCGTCAACTCGTCAATCGTCCCGTAAGCCTCGACGCGCGCGTCGGCCTTCGAGACGCGCTCGCCGCCGATCAGACCCGTCCGCCCGCCGTCGCCCGCCTTCGTCGCTATGCTCATAACGCCCCCACGTTGCTCAATGTAGCCCGCGCGCCCGCGCCCGCCGCCGTCTCAAGCGGACGACTCCCCGCCCAACACCTCCCAAGCCTCCACGTCGCCTTCGACGATGCGGAAGAGCGGGTGCGCTTCGGGCGCGTTGATGTCGGAAAGGGCCGCGAACCTGTCCGCCGCGCGCCGGCGCAGCTTCGCGCGCAGGTGCGCCCACTCGTACAAGAGTTGCCCGCGCGTGCAGTCGAGTCGGCCGCCGAAGTCGGCCGGGCCGATCTTCTCGGCGGCGAAGCGATAGCCGCGCGCGCACGCTTCCCGGTGGAGGCCGCGCAGGTAGGCGGCAATCGCGCCGAGCGGGTCGGGCGCGGCCTTAAAGCGCGCGAGCTGCGGGTGCTGCCTGTAGCCGCGCGTCGCGCCGCGCAAGACCTGCTGCGCGAGCAGCCCCTCGCGCCACGCCGCCAACAGCCCCTGCGTGTCCAGGTAACGCGGATGCACCGTCCACAGTCGCATACAGGATGAAACCACGAAGACGCGAAGACACGAAGTTCAAACTGGCCGTGCTCTTTGCGTCTCCGTGTCTTGGTGGTGAACTCTCACTCCGTCGCGTACACGTCCGCGCCCATGAAGTGGAGCGAGACGTAAGGCTCGTCGCCGACGACCCAACTGTCGTGCCCCGGCGGGACGGCGAACAGATCGCCCGGCCCCATCTCCATCTCCGTCCCGTCTTCCATCAACACCTTCGCCCGGCCCGAGACGACTAGCCCGACGTGCTCGACCTGACACAGCGCCGCGCCCTCCGCCCGCCCCACGTGCTCCGACCAGCGCCACCCCGGCTCGTAGCTCGCGCGCCCCACCGTCATCCCGCCGAGCCGCACCAGCTCGAACCGCCCGCGCTCGAACGTCCGCACCTCGTCCGGCGCGTCAAACCGCTTGAGATCGAGTTTCACGTCAAAGCTCCTTTTTCTCACATCGCCGCGAGCCGTTGTTGGCGGCGGAGCAGCCAGAGGAAGACGGGGCCGCCGGCGAGCGCCGTGATCGCGCCGACGGGCAGCTCGCCCGCGCCGAGCGCCGTGCGCGCGACCAGATCGGCCAGCATCAGAAACGCCGCGCCGAGCAGGAACGAGCACGGCACGAGCAGCCGCACGTCTTCGCCGAACAGCAGGCGGATCGCGTGCGGGATGATCAGCCCGACGAACCCAATCGTGCCGCCGACCGCCACCGTCACGCCCACGATCAAAGAACTCGCCGCGTAGACCAGCCGCTCGCTGCGCCGCACGTTCACGCCCAGGCTCGCCGCCGTCTCCTCGTCCACCGCGATCAGGTGCAGGTCGCGCGCCATCCACACGAGCGCCGCCCAGCCCGGCACGAGAAAGAGCAACATGCGCCAGAGCAGATCGAAGCCGACCACGTCGAGGCTGCCGATTGTCCAGCGCAGGATTTGCAGCGCGCGCGCGTAGTCCGACAAGTATTGGATGAGCACGACGCCCGACGCGGCCACGAAGTTGAGCACGACGCCCGCGAGCAGCAACGCGCCCGGCAGCACGACCGCGCCCGTGCGCGCGAGCCGGTAGACGACCACGACCGCCGCGCCCGCGCCCGCGAACGCCGCCAGGAAGACGAACGGCACGCCCGCCACGCGCGCGCCCGCGCCCAAAGCGATGGCCACGCTCGCGCCCAGCGCGCCGCCGCCCGACACGCCCAGCGTCAGCGGCTCCGCCAGCGGGTTGCGGAACAACGCCTGCAACGCCGCGCCCACCATCGCCAGACTGCCGCCGACCATCCCCGCCAACAGCACCCGCGGCAGCCGCAAGCGGAAGAACAGCGACCGCGCCGCCTCGTCCGTCCGCAACGCCGACCACGCAATCGGCGCGTACCCCAGCCACAGCGACACCAACGTCGCCGCCACGAGCGTCAACGTCAACAACACCAACGCCCGCGGCAGCCGCGCGCCAGCCGTGGATTTTTGATGTGCGATTTTTGATGTGCGATTGGTCTTCACTTTACGCTAATAGACTCATTCGATACTGTTCCCACCAAATCAAAAATCGCACATCAAAAATCCTCTTCATTCCGACCAGACGAACGTGCGCCCGAAGGCGCGACGGGCGCGGACGTGCGCGTCTGCGTACACGTCGGCGAGTACGTCGTCGCGCAGGACTTCGCCGGGCGGCCCCGCCGCGACGACCGCGCCCGCGCGCACGGCGAACACTTCGTCGAACACGGGGTCGAGCAGTTGCAGATCGTGCGTCACGATGAGCGCGGTGATGTTGCGCTCGTCGCGCAAGCGGCGCAGGTGGCGCAGCAGCCCCGCGCGGTGCTTGAGGTCGAGAGCCGCCGAAGGCTCGTCGAGCAGCAGGCACTCCGGCTCTTGCGCCAGCGCGCGCGCGAGCGCGATCAACTGCCGCTCGCCGCCCGACAACTCCGTCACGCTGCGCGCCGCCAGGTGCGCCGCGTCCACGGCGGCGAGCGCGGCCTGAGCGATCTCCACGTCGCGCCCCGTCTCGAAGCGGAAGCGCTGCGTGTAAGGGCTGCGCCCGGTCAGCACGACTTCGAGCGCGGTCAGCGGGAAGACGCTCGCCGCCGCCTGCGGCACGTAGGCGATGCGCCGCGCGCGCTCGCGCGCCGGAAGCGCCGTGAGCAGTACGCCGTCGAAAAGAACCGCGCCCGCGGTCGGCGTGAACAGCCCCGCGAGCAGACGTATGAGCGACGACTTGCCTGACCCGTTCGCGCCGATGAGCGCCGCAAGCTGACCGCGCCGCAACTGAAGCGACGCGCCGCACACCACCTCCGGCAGCCCCGGCGCGTAGCGGAAGCGCAACGCGCGCGCTTCGAGCAACGCCGCGCCCGCGGGCGACGACGTTGCACCTTGCGCGGCTTCGTCTTCAACGCGGCTGCTGGTCACTCTCTTTGAACGCCTCCGGGTGGAGCAGCGCGGCGAACTTGCGCGCCGCGGGGCCGACGAACTGCGACGGGTGCAGGACGGAAGTGTCGCGCACCGCGTAGACGCGGCCCGCGCGCACCGCCTTGACCTGCGCCAGTTCGCGCCAGACGCCTTGCGTGTCCTCGGCCAGCGTCGGGTTAGTCGTGTTCTGCAACAGGTCTATGATCACTTCCGGGTCGAGCGCGACGACCGCCTCCTTGCTGATCTGCCCGAACCCCTGCGGCGCGGGCGGCGCGACCGACTGTCCGCCCGCCGCCTCGATCACTTCGACGATGAAGCTGCCGCTCGTCGCCGTGTAGAGACCGCGCAAAGTGCCCGGCACGCGATCCACGACGCAGAGCACGCGCGGGCGCGGGAGTTGCGCCGTGCGCGCGCGCACGTCTTCGAGTTGACCGCGCGTCTCGGCGATCAGCTTCTGCGCTTCGGCGGTGCGCCCCGTCGCTTGGCCCAACTGCTCCATCGCCGTGAACACGTCGGCCATCGAACGGCTCGGCACGGCGACGGTCTTGAGACCGAGTGCGTCGAGCTTGTCCTTGATGAAGGGGGCTTGCTCGGCCGACATGACGATCAGATCGGGGTGCAGCGTCGTGACCTGTTCGAGATTAGTATTGCTCCAACCGCCGATGCGCGGCAACTGCTTCACCTCGGGCGGGAACTCGTCGTAGTCCGACACGGCCACGACGCGCGGGAACAGCCCCAGCCCGTAGAGCATCTCGGTCGTGTTCGGGCTGAGCGAGATGATGCGCTGGTACTGCGGGGCGGGCGGCGCTTGTGGTTGCGCGCCGCGCCGGCACGCCGCGCCGCACGAGAGCGCGACCAGCAGCAACGTCGTCAAGCTCAACTCAATCCGCTTCATCTTCCGGCGCAACGGGTTGCTCCTTTTCTACTTGTTCGGCGGCGCGGTACGGACAATGGCGGCAGCCGCTCTCGCAGCAGTAGCCGCGCCGCAGGTGGTAGCGCGCGGTGAAGACCATCGCCGCGCCCTCCCAGTAAAAGTCTTCGCCCTCGACGAGCGGTCTCTCTTGCGCGGGTCGTTTCATCGTGCTCGGTTGAGCGAAGCTTGAACGTGGCGGAGGATCAATTCAACACAGAGGACACAGAGGAGGCACAGAGGACACAGTAAAGAACCTCTGTGAACTCTGTGTGACCTCTGTGCCCTCTGTGTTTCAATGATCTCTCACTACCCGCAACTCAAAAGCTGAACTGCGCCCCCGCCCGGCCCGTCCGCCCCGGCGTGCGGAAACCGTTCTCGTAATACTCGCGCCCGAACAGGTTGTCCACGTAGCCGAAGAGGCGCAAGGAGCGCGCCTCGGCGAGCGGCCAAGTGTAGCTCGCGCCCGCGTCCGCCTTGCGGATGCCGGCGAAGCGGAAGACGTTCGGCACGAACGTCTCCGGGTTGAAGACGGGCGCGAGGTAGTCGCTCGCCGCCGCGAGGTCGAAGTTGAACAGCAGCCGCCCGACGCGCTCCGTGGCGACGAGCGCGAACTGGTGATCGGGGATCGCGTAGGAGCGCAGCACGCCCGCGGCGCGCGGCACACGCTCGTCCGCGTTCGTGTAGGTGTAGGCGGCGGTCAGGCTGAGCGTGCGCAGCGGCGTCGCGTCCACGCTCAGCTCCAGCCCGCGCGCCAGCCCGCCGCGCGTGTTCAGGTAGCCGCCGAAGAAACGGCCGAACGGGTCGCGCGCGCCGCCCACGTCGCCGAAGCCGATGGTCTCTTGCAGACGCGTGTAGAAGTAGGTGACGGCGGCGCGGAGGCGTTCGCGCGCGAGCGTCTGATCGAGACCAACGTCAAAGGCGAGCGCGCGTTCGGGGCGCAGGCGCGGGTCGCCCAGCGCGCCGAAGCTGCTGGCGAAGAACGACGTGCCGAACCGCTCGAACAGAGACGGCGCGCGGTAGCCGTTGCCGACGTGCCCGCGCAGCTTCGTCCCCGTCGCGCGGAACAGGTACGCGATTGAGCCGTCGCCCGTGTAGGCGTTGGGCGGCGCGGCGAAGTCGAAGCCGGCGTAGGGCGACGTGGCGGCCGGCGTGAAGCGCGGCGCGCGCAAAGTGAAGTGCTGCGCGCGGAACGAGGCCGAGAGTTGTAGCCGCTCCGCGAACAGACTGATCTGATCCTGCGCGAAGAAGGCGTGGCTCTGCTGCGCCGCCTCGACCGCCGAGTTGTCGGCCGGCGTCTCGGGGAACGAGCGGTTGATGAAACGCTCGCGCTCGAACTCGTAGCCGGCCGTGACGAGTTGCGCGCGGCCCAGGCGCAGGTCGGCGCGCGCGTTCAAGGTGTGCGCGCGCCCCAACAGCTCCGTGCGCGTGTTGCCGAAGGGGCGGAAGTCGGACGTGCCGCCGGGGCCGTCGGTGAAGCGCCCGTCGGTGCGGTTGCCCTGGTACGAGACGGTGAAGGCGAGCCGCTCGCTCAGGCGCTGGGTGAAGACGAGCGCGCCGCTGAAGAAGCGCGTGGCGCGCGCGAAGTCTGGATCGTTCGACGACGGGATGAACGTCGCGCCGCCGTTCTGCAACTGCGCGGCGGGCGTGCCCGCCTCGAAGCGGCGCAGCTCGGCGCGCGCGAGCGGCACGGCGTTGACGACGCCCGCGGCCGTTAGACCGGCGACGGGGCGCGGGTCGCTGTTGAGTTGCGTGAACGCGTCCGCGGCGTAGATGCGCGCGCTCAGGGTCGCGGCGGGCGTGAGTTGGAAGAGCACGCGCCCCTGCCCGCTCGTGTTGCGGGCCGCGTCGTCGCCGTCTACGCCGCGCGCGACGTTCAGGTGCGCGAGCGCCGCGCTGAACGCGACGCGGTTCGCGCCCGACCCGCCGGCGAGTTGCGCCCGCCCGCGGAACAATCCTAACCCGCCGCCTTCGGCCAACAGACTGCCGCGCAAGGGGCCGCCGCCCTCGTCCGTCACGACGTTGACGACGCCGCCCGTCGCGTTCGTGCCGTAGAGCGACGACCCGGAGCCGCGCACGACTTCGACGCGGCTCGCGCCCGTCGCCAGCAGGTCGCTCAGGTAGCCGCTCGCGTCGCCGCGCTCGCCGGCCGGGTCGCGGAAGCGCAGCCCGTCGAAGAGTACGGCCGTGTCCTGGTTGCGCAGGCCGCGCGTCTTGATCGTGGTGAGCGCGCCGGGGCCGCCGAGTTGCTGCACGCGCAGGCCCGGCACGACGCGCAGAGCTTCGGGGATCGTCGCCTCGTCGCGCTCGTCCATGTCGCGGCGCGTCACCACGCTCGTCGCCTTCGAGACCTCGTCAATCGTCTGCGGCGAGTCGGCGGCGGTGACGACGACCTCGGCGCGCACGGCGGCGACTTCGAGCGGCAGGTCGAGCGCGGCGGCCGCGTCGCGCGCGAGCGTGACGGCGCGCGCGGGCGCGGGCGCGAAGCCGCGCGCGTCCGCTTCCACGAGGTACTCGCCGGGGGCGAGTTTTTCAAAACGATAAGCGCCGCTCGCGTCCGTTATCGTGGTCAGGCGCAGGCGCGCGGCGCGCGCGTAGAGGGTCACGACCGCGCCGCCGACGCCCGCCCCTTGCGGGTCTGTGACGCGCCCGCCGAGGCTCGCCGCGCCCGCCTGCGCGCGCGCAAAGCCGGCGCAACAGATGACGAGCGCGAGGCTCAGTGTGATGGTGCGCAGCAGACTGACAGTTTGCAGTCGCTTGTTGCTTCGTAGTTGCTGGTTGCTCATGTGCCTCAGTCCTTTCGCAAAGCTTCGGACAGAGGGCTGACCGCGCATTCGTTAGGTAACAGGAGAGGGGAGACGCCGCCGCCCGGCCGCAGATAAGAAAACGCCCTCGATCTTCCGCGCGGAAGATCGAGGGCGTAACTCGGTTAGACGGATGAGCCGGCGGCGCGCGACCCGCGCGCTCAACGCACGCGCCGCCCCGCGCCCACCGGCTTCAGCGCCCGACGCCACTGCTCTCGCTGGCAAGGTTTCCTGACTCCCGGCTCAAGCGCGTCGCCGCGCAGCCTTCCCCGCCCCGCGGGGGCGAGTGACTATTCACGTCGGCAGCGACACAATCGCCGGTACACAGTGGCGGGAACCGTGCGGGCTTTGCACCCGGCTTCCCTTGTCGGCCCTCGTTTGAAGGGCTAGACCTGCGACGGCCGATCCGCGTGCGCGGATCGGAGTAGCGATTCAGATTCGTTAGCAAAGATCGGCCGGCGGACTGCTCGTCAGACCGTCCGGCGCGGCGACACGCTAACACCGGCCGGCGCGCGCGGTCAAGCCGGGCGGCAGGGGCGTCAGTCGTCGTCCGCGCTCGTGCGGAAAGAGGCCCAGACGGGGGCGTGGTCGGAGAAGAAGGTCAGGTAGTTGTTGAGCGCGGTCTGGTTGGTCGGCGGGTTGTAGATGAAGGTGCTGCGGTTGATCCACTCGGCGGTGGCGTCGGGCCGGACGAACATCTGATCGATGATCTCCTGGAACGGGGCTTTGAGGTAGGAGATGCGGCCCGAGCTGTTCGCGCGCCGGCCGGCGGCCGTGAGCGCGCGCAGGCCCGCGGCCGGTTGCAGCAGCGGGGTGAGCGACGGGTCGTTGAGGTTGGCGTTGAAGTCGCCGGTGATGATGATGTCGCGCTCCTGCTCGGCCGCGAGCAGCGGCTCGATCTGGCCGCGCAAGTCCTGCGCCTGCTCGCGCCGCACGTCGTCGGCGCACGGCCCGCCCAACTGCGACTTCAGGTGGACGCCGACGAGCACGAAGTCGAACTGCCCGGCGCGGAAGTGGCCGGCGAGCGGCTTGCGCAAGCCTCCGCTGTGACAGCCGCCCGGCAGGTCGAAGTTGTTGCGCACGTCCAGCTCGCGCACGTCGCCCAGGAGCGTGACCTCGTCGGCGTCGTAGGCGATGACGACCGACTGGTCGCCGCCGGTCGAGCCGTGGTGCAGGCGGTAGCCGCGCTGCTGGAGGGCCGCTTCGAGCCGCTGGTACTCGGTGCTGTTGGGGTTGATCTCTTCGAGCACGACGATCTCCAGATCGAGCGTGTCGGCGATGAAGGCGGCGATCTGCTTGACGGTCGTCTGCGAGCGGTGCGCGTGCTTGCTCGTGTCGCTCGTGCCGAACCACTCGATGTTGTACGTGCCGATCTGGATACAGGGCTGACCGGCGCACAGGTTCGGCACCTGCGCGGCGGCGCGCGGCGCGCACAGCAGGAGCAGACTCAGCGCCGACAACAGCGGCAGCGCGCGGGGGGCGGATAGACGCATGGCGAGTCTCCTTATCAATTTCGTCGGGGCGTCGTGCGCCGACGACGGGGCGCGGGCGGCGAGGCGGGTTGCACGGCTCAAGCGCGCGCCAGCGTAGATGCCGCCCGCCGCGTCTGTCAACTTGTGTTCCGAACTTTAATGCGCTTTTGCGTCGAAATATTTCATAAGTGCTCGGCGTCGTCGAAGGCGAAACCGGCCGGCCGTTCGGCTACAATCACGCGCCGTGGACGAACGAAGACCGACGCCCGTGTACGACCGCGTGGCGGACGATTACGACCGCGCCATGCGGCCGCTCGAACGCTGGTTCCTCGCGCGCTGGCGCGCGGCCGCGCTCAAGGAGTTGCCGCCCCGCAGTCGCCTGCTCGAAATCGGCGCGGGCACGGGGCTGAACTTCCGCCACTACCCGCCGGGCGCGCGCGGCGTCGCCACGGAGCTGAGCGGCGAGATGCTGAAGCACGCGCGGCGCAAGACGGAGCGGCCGCCGGGCGTCGCGCTCGTGCAGTGCCGCGCCGAGCGTCTGCCGTTCGCCGACGGTGCGTTCGACGCGGCGTGTGCCGCGCTCGTCTTCTGCTCGGTCGAGTCGCCGCAGGACGCGTTTCGAGAACTGCGCCGCGTCGTACGCGCGGGCGGGCGCGTCGTGCTGCTCGAACACGTGCGCCCGGACGGCGTGCTCACGGGGCCGCTCTTCGATCTCTTCAACGTCTGCACCTCGCGCCTCTTCGCTGATCACGTCAACCGCCGCACGGCGGCGACGGCCGCGGCGGCGGGTCTGCGCGTGCGGCGCGTCGAACGCCACCTGCTCGGCGTCGTGCAGTTGATCGTCTGCGAGGTCTGTTAGAATCGCGCGCATGGAGAGCGGGGCCGCGCGCATCGGCTGTCAGGGTTGGAACTACGCCGACTGGGTGACGCCCGCGGCGGCGGCCGCGCACGTCTTCTACCCGCACGGCACGCGCGCCGCCGACATGCTCGCCGTCTACGCGCGCGCCTTCGACACGGTCGAGGTGGACTCGACCTTCTACGCCGTGCCCGCGCCCGGCACGGTAGACCTCTGGGCGCGGCGCACGCCCGAACAGTTCACGTTCGCGCTGAAGCTCCCGCAGGCGATCACGCACGAGCACGCCTTGCGACCGGGTTGCGCGCAGACCTTGCGCGAGTTCTGCGCCGTCGCGCGTCGGCTGGGCGACAAGCTCGCCGCGGTGCTCGTACAACTGCCGCCGCAGTTCGACGCGACGGACGTGAACGTCGCCGCGCTGGCCGATTTTCTGCCGCGGCTGCCGCGCGAGCTGCGCTTCGCCGTCGAGTTCCGCCACGGCAGTTGGGCGCAAGAAGAGTTCGCGGCGCTGCTCGCCGCGCACGGCGTCTCGGTCGCACTCGTCGAAGGGCCTTGGCTCGCGCGCCGCGCGCTCTGGCAGATGTTCGCCGCGCACCCCGCGCCCTTCGCCTACGTGCGCTTCATGGGCGCGCGCGATCTCACCCGCTTCGACGCGGTCGCGCGCCCGCGCGCAGAGAACCTTGAGCTGTGGCGCGAGGCTCTCGCGCGCCTGCGCGCGCGCGGCACGCAGACTTACGCCTACTTCAGCAACTACTACGAGGGGCACGCCCCGGCGAGCGCCCGCGCGCTGCAACAGCTACTCAATCAGCCGGTCGTCGCGCCAGAAGAGTTGGCCCGTCAGCCGCCGCTTTTCTGAATCCCGCCGGCCCGCTCTTTTCAGTAGTGGCCTAAATCGCTCAACGGCAAATTAGGCGACCACACTCTTTTCTGATCGCTTTCCCGCCGGTCTGGGTTAAACTAGCGGGCGTGTATTGTCTTTGAATCTTTGAAAGGCGATAGCGTATGAGCAGCCCCTTGGAACAGACCTCGCAGTTCGCACCGCCCCGGCGCATCAAGACTGCGCTCTACGTGGACTTTGACAACATCTACGTCGGCCTCGACAAGATCGACCCGGAAGCCGCCCAGAGCTTCGCGACCTACCCGGCCCGCTGGCTCGCCTGGATCGAGCAGGGGATGCCGAGCCGCGAGAACGGCGCGAGTGCCGGCCTGCAACAGCGCGCGCTCCTGATCCGCCGCTGCTACCTGAACCCGAAGCTCTTTTACAACTTCCGCCCCTACTTCACCCGCACCGCCTTCTCGGTCGTGGACTGCCCGCCCATCACCCAGCGCGGCAAGAACAGCACCGACATCCAGATGGTCATGGACATCCTCGACCTGATGAACCATGCGACGCGCTTCGACGAGTTCATCATCCTGTCGGGCGACTCCGACTTCACGCCCGTGCTGCTGCGCCTGCGCGCGCACGACCGGCGCACCGCCATCCTCACCATCGGCCCCGTCGCGCCCGCCTACCGCGCCGCCTCCGACCTCGTCATCAGCAGCGACACTTTCATCGAGGACGCACTCGGCCTCGCGCCCGTCGTGCCCGACGAAGAGGGCGCGACCGCGGAGCCGCCGCCGCCCCAGCCGTCCCCTTACGAGGCGGCGCTCGCCGCGATGGCGCAGCGCGTCTCCGAGGTCGTGCAGACCGAGGGCGAAGTGCCCGCCACGGGTCTCGTCTACATCTTCAAGACGTTCCCCGAATTCACCGCCAGCGACAACTGGCTCGGCTTCTCGTCGCTGCGCTACCTGACGCTCGAACTCCTGCGCCGCCGCCCCGACCTGCGTATGCTCGACGGCGACCCCTGGCGCGTCGTCTCGGCGGAGGCGCACGCGCACGCGCCTGTTGAGCTTGCGCCGCAGGCGGACGAAGGGCCGGGCGGCGAAGGGGCGACGCCGCCCGCGGCGGCCGAGGCGGAGGCGGCCGTCGGGCGACTGTCGGACGAAGAGTTGCGCGCCATGATCATCGCGCGCGTCCAGCAGTTCGTCGCCAACGCGCAGGAGCCTGTGGACATGGCGCGCGCCGCCTTCGACGTGATCCGCACGCTCGGGCCGCAGGTGACGGAGTCGGAGTGGGCCGGCGCGGGTTCGTTCAAGCTGCTGCTGCAAGGCGCGGCCCCGCTCGGCTTCGAGATACTGACCGCGCCGAACCAGCCCGGCTACCTCTACGACCCGGCGCGCCACGCGCCGCCCGCCGCGCCCGACGGCAACGGCGGCGCGGTCGCGCCCGACAAGCTCGATCAACTCTCCCCGGCGCTGGCCGACTTCATCCGCCGCGCCAGCCAGGTGACGGGCGCGCCGCGCCTCACGCCGGCCGAGTACGCGCTCGTCTTCACCGCCATCGCCGAAGACCTGACGCAGCGCCCCTTCAACCTCACCTACACGTCCAAGGCCGTGCGCGACTACTGCCTGGAGCGCGGCGCGGCCATCCCGCGCAAGAGCGTCTGGTTCATCCTGCAAGGCATCACGTTCACCGGCCACCGCTTCGGCAAAGACCCGGCGCAGGACACGGCCGAACACCTCGCCCAAGTGTTTCGGGACGACGTGCTCAAGCTCTGCGAAGACGCCGGTCTCGAAGTCACGCCCGACGAACGCCAACTGCTCGACGACTGGCTCCTCGGCGGTCTCGACAACACCGCCCCCGCGCAAGCTGACTCCGCGCCAGCCGACGCCGCGCCGACCGCACCCGACTTCGTCCGCGTCACCGACGAAACCCTCGACCTGCCCGCCGAACTGACCGACGACGTAGACGCCGACGCCCCCGTCGCCACGCCGCTCGATTGACGTTGGTCAGGTCGCTTGTAGCGTGCGGCCGGGTTAACACAGAGTACACAGAGGGCACACAGAGGACACAGTTAATATTCTGTGTCCTCTGTGTGACCTCTGTGTACTCTGTGTTGATCTGATCCGACGAAACACTCAACCGCCGATTCGCCGCTCACTCCCGCTCGCCGCCGAGTTGTTGCATGATGGCGGTGAAGCGTTCCACGTCGGCGCGTGTGCGTTCGAGGGCGCGGCGGCTGTCGAGGTAGGCGGCCCAGTGGGGCGTGTTGGTGAGGGCTTCGACCGTGTCCTTGTCGAGCGCCTGCGCCATCAGCGCGATCAGGTCGCTGACGACGCGCGTGTGCTCAAGCAGCGATTGGATGATCGTGTAGGCGAGCCGCGCCTGCGCGTAGTCGAGATCGCGCGCGCCCTCCGCGCCCACGCCCCTCTCGTCCGTCTGCGGCGGCTCGTCCATCACAACCCTTCCTCGTACCAACTGCCGCGCACCAGCGGCAACTCGGCGACGGTCGCGGGCACAGCCTCCGCCCCGACGCGCACCTCCGTCCCCGGCGCGAGGTAGTCGTACTTCACAATGCCGAGCGCGGCGGCGCGGCCCAGGCGCGGCGAGAAGACGGCGGACGTAACGCGCCCGATCTCTTTGCCGTCGGCGGTCGTGATCTTCGCGTCGGGCGTGGTCTCGCCGCCCAGCAGCAGCCCCGCCAGCCGCTTCGCCACGTGCCCGCGCCAGTGTATGCGCGCGATGATCTCCTGCCCGACGTAGCAGCCTTTCGTGAAGCTGACCGCGTCCGCGGCGACGGCTTCGAGCACGACGTTCGCCTCGGTCGCGTCCACGCCGTAGCGCGCGACGCCCGCCTCGACGCGCAGGACTTCGAGCGCGTCCGCGCCCGCCGGCCGCGCGCCCGCCGCGACGAGCGCCGGCCACAGCGCCGCGCCCGCCTGTGTGCTGCCGATCAATGCGAAGCCGTCTTCGCCCGTCTCTGTCATGCGCGCGACAGTAAGCGCGTGCCCCTGCCACTCGACGGCGGCAACGTGCATACGTTCGACGCGCGCCGCGCTCGCGCCGAGGACGCGCGCGACGAGCGTTTGCGACCCAGCGCCTTGCAGAGAGAACTGCGTGGTCTCGTCCGTGAGGTCGCGGACGTGGAAGTCGCCGGCCAGGGTGAAGCGCGCGAGCGACTCGCGGACGCGGGCGCGCGTCGCGGCCTCCGTGTCGAAGAGGAAGACGGTCTCGCCGGTCGGGCGCAGGACGCGCGCGGCGGCGAGCAGACGCCCCTGCACGTTCGGGAAAGCCGCGTGCATCCACGCGCCGGGCGCGAGCGCCTTCACGTCGTTCGTGATCAGGCCGTTAAGGAACTGCACCGCCTCCGCGCCGCGCACCTCCACGCGCCCGCGCGCCGACAGATCGAACAGCCCCGCGCCCGCGCCGCCGCGCACGGCTTCGTACTCGGCCGCCGCGTCGCCGTAATGCGCCGGCACGAGCCGGCCGTCGCGCTCGACCAGAGTCGCGCCCTGTTGCCGGTGCAACTCCGCGAGCGGCAACGCCTGCGCCTGTTCGACCGTCTGCGTCATGAATAAAGTGTTCTCAGTCCCTCTGCGGCCTTCGCGGCCCTCTCGCTCTTTGCGGTTAAAGGTTTTAGGACTTAACCGCAAAGGCCGCGAAGAAGAACGCAAAGGGCCGCAAAGAGTAACAACGAGCTTCTTACTTCAGCTTCTCAAGCTCGGCGCGCAGTTGATCGTAGTCCGCCTTGTTGCCGGCCTTGAATTGGAGGTTGGCGTAGCGGAGCACGCCGTCTTTGTCCACGAGGAAGACGGAGCGGTTGTCGAAGCCGGCCGCTTCGTTGTAGACGCCGTAGGCGCGCGCGACTTTGTGATCGTGATCGGAGAGCAGCGCGAACGGCAGCTTGTGGAACTTGGCCCACTCGTGGTGCGAGAAGACGTAGTCGCCGCTGACGCCGAGCACGGTCGCGTTCAGCTTCGCCAGCTCGGCGAACGTGTCGCGCAGCGTGCAGACCTCGGTCGTGCAGCCGCCCGACCAGTCGGCCGGGTAGAAGGCGATGATGACGTTCTTGCCGCGGTTGGCGGCGAGCGTCATGTGCTCCTCCGGCTTGAAGAAAATCTTCTCCTGCGTGGCGTAAGGGAGCTTGAAGTCGGGCGCGGCCGCGCCGACCGTCGGCGCGCCCGTGGCGGCCGTCGTGGCGCTGGCCGCGCCGTAGTGTTTGTCGTCGGGCGTCGCCTGTTTGCTCTGCGCGCTGCACGCGAGCGCCGCCGCCGCCACGCACAGGAGCAACAGGCCGCCGCGCACGCTTGCGCCGATCTGCGTCTGAGGGGACATGGGTTTATCGCCTTTCTGCTTGCGCGGCGTGCGCCGCGCGTCACGCCTGTTCGAGCGCGCGCGCGACCGCGCGGTAGTCTGCGAGTTGCGCCGCCTCGCGGCGGTGCGAGGCGAGCACCTGCGGGCTGGGGTGGTAGAGCGGCACGAGCCGCCGCCCGCCCCAGCCGAGCACGCGCCCGACCGATTCTTTCAGCGTGTACGGATGATACTCAACGCCCCGGAGCGCGGCAAGCGCGACCGCGCCGAGCGTGACCACGACGCGCGGCGCGACCAGTTCGATCTGCCGCCGCAAAAACGGCGCGCAGTTGGCGACCTCCTCGACGGTCGGCTTGCGGTTCGTGCCGCGCTCCGTGCGCGGGTTGCAGAGCGCGGCGTTGGTGATGAAGACCTGGCTGCGCCGCAGGTTGATCGAGGCGAGGAAGCGCGTGAAGTTGCGCCCCGACTGATCGCCGGAGAAGGGCACGCGCGTGCGGTCGCCGCCGAACCGGCCGGGCGCTTCGCCGACGAACAGGACGCGCGCCGTCGCGTCGCCGTTGTGCGCGCTCAAGACGGCCGCGCGCCCGCACAGCGCCGGGCAGCGCCGGCACGCGGCCGCCTCGGCCGCCAACGCCGCCAACTGCGCGCGCCGCTCTATCAACGTCCGCGCCATCTATTTCGTCACGGTGATCTCGCGGGTCGTCGCGTTGTAGCCGCCGTTGTCTACGACGTTGCCTTCGCGGTCAACGAGTTCGAGCTTGACCGTGTGCTTGCCGGCGACCCAGCCGGAGAGCCAGATGGGCGTCCACTTGTCGAGGTACTGCGGCGCGGCGTTGTCCACGGTGTAGCGGACGCGGTAGTCGCCGCCGTCGCCTTGCAGCTTGGCGTTCGAGAGCCAGAAGTCGAGCATGATGGCGTCGGCGTCCGCGCCCTTGTATTCGCCCTTGGGCCGGCTGTAGGTCAGGAGCGGCTTCTTGGGATCAACCGCGCCGGCCTCGCTCGGCGGCATGTCCTTGCCCTCGCGCGGCGGCGCGGCGTTGGCGTTGTTCGCGTTCGCCGCGCTGGTGTTCGCGTTGGCGTGCGCGGCGTTCGCGTTGTTGACGTTGGCGGCGTTCTTGTTGCCCGCGCCGGTGTTGGCGTTGCCGTTGGGGGCGAGCACTTGGCCGTCGTTCGTGGTGGTCGGCTTGGAGGCGTCGCCGCCGCCTTTGACGGTGAACGTGACCAACTGGCACGCGCCCGCGTTCTTGTAGCTCTCGTGCCAGGGGCGCGAGGGGAAGACGCGCAGGGTGTGGCGACCGGCGGTCACGTTGCGCAGCTCGAACGGCGCTTCGAGATCGTAGTAGGCCTCGTAGGGCTGGTTGTCGAGGATGACGTGGATGTGGTTGCCCATCTGCGTCTCAGGGTCTTTGTGCGGCTTGTAGCCCTTGAGGTCGCCGCCGAGGGCGAGGCGGACGGCGACCGTGGAGCCGTTGACGGTCGCGCCCTCGGTCGGCGCGAGGAAGCGCAGGGTCGGCGCGGCGTCGTCCTGCTGGCCGCGCTGGGCCGTCTGGTCTTTGATCTTCTGCGGGCGTTCGACGACCGTCAGGTTTTGCGGCAAGGGCGTCGCGGGCGGCGGCGTGACGGTCGTGGTCGCGGTCGTGTTGGCGTTCTGGTTATCGGCCGGCGCGCAGCCGGCGAGCAGCGCCGCCGGCACGCCGCACGCGGCGCACGCCAGCAGCAGGCGGGCGAAGAACTTCATAGCAGGCCTCCGAACAGTAATCAGGGTTTGCGCGCGTCAGTATAGCGAAGGGGGAAGCGAAGAGGAAAGGCGAAGGGCGAAGGGCGAAAGTTAGGACACGCCTGCGGCGTGAACTTTTTTCAGATGCTTAATCTGAAACAGTCCGGCGCGTCAGCGCCGGCCGAACTTTCGCCCTTCGCCCTTCGCCTTGCCCCTTTAGCCGTTGAGCCGGGCGTTGACCGCGGCCCAAGCGATGTTGGAGAAGAAGGCTTCGATGTACTTGGGGCGCTCGGCGGGTTTGTAGTCGAGGAGGAAGGCGTGCTCCCACACGTCCATGACGAGCGCGGGCACGAAGCCGGAGACGTTGCCGGTCTCGTGCAGCGTGATCCAGTGGTTCGAGAGCCGGCCGTTGGCCGGGTTCTGGTAGCAGATGGCCCAGCCGACGCCGCGCATCTTGCCGACCGAGACGAAGTCGGCCTTCCAGATGTCGTAGGAGCCGAACGACTGCTCCGCGGCCTTGTAGAAGGCGCTCGCCTTGTCGGGGTCGCCGCTGCCGTCGCGCGTCATGTTCTCGAAGTAATACTCGTGCAAGACCATGCCGTTGTACTCGAAGCCGAGCCGGCGCGTCAGTTCCGAGTAGGCCGGCATCTCCTCCTGATCGACTACGCCGTCGGCGAGTATGTCGGCGATGCGCTCGGTCAGCATGTTGGTGTTGGTGACGTAGCCCTCGTAGAGCTTGAAGTGCATCTCCAAAGTCTTGTCCGAGATGCCATTCAGCCCGCTCAGGTCGAACTGCCGGGCCTTGTACGGCTCGGGGAGACTCAGTTTGGGACTGCTCATGGGTTGCTTCCTTTCTGTCGGCGGTGGCCGGTCATGGATTGCCCGGAGTGTACGGCCGCGCGCGCCCGCGTGTGTAACGAATCGGTAGAGAAATGTTGTCAGCAGACAAAACGGTGAAGCGGAGTGGGACGCGCCCGTGCGCCCCACTCCGCCTGCGGAACCTGAGCCGACCGCCGCCCTAGCTGTTGCGGCCTAGGATGACATAATCGCCGTGCGACGTTCCCATGAAGAAGAGCATGGGCAACGAGAGCCAGGCGTTGGTGCGTGAGGCGAGAAAGGCGCGCCGGGCCAGCTCGGGCGCGGCCGCGGGCCCGCCTTGCAGCCCGGCCAGGATGCGCTTCTGGGCCGGCCAGATGATGCCCCAGACGTTCAAGAGCATGATCACGCCCAGTGCGCCGCCGATGCCGATGGAGAAGGTCTTATTGCTCGTCGTGTAGTCGCCGACGCTGAACGAGGAACTCAGCCACCAGACGACGAGCAGCGCCATCAACACGACGAGCACCAGGACGACGACGGCGAAGACACGCCCGTCTTTAGTCAGCGCCGGGACTTTGTTGATGATCAGGAACTCGACGAAGAAGGTGACAACCGGGAAGAGGAGCCAGCCGAGGAGCGCGACCCAGATGTTGCGCCCGCCGCCGCCGATGCTGCGCGCGTTGACGGCGTCGCTCTTGAGAATGTACATCGCGTAGTAGGTCAACCCGACGAGCACGGTCACTACTGCGCCCCAGCGGAAATACCAGAGCGAGCGGCCGAGCAGGTCTGGGTTCACCTTCTTCTTCGTGTCGGCGTCCATGATCTTCTGGACGGGCACGTTGACCAGATTGAAGAAGTAGAGTAGGCCGATCCAGGTAACGCCAGCGACGAAGTGCGCCCACCGCAACACGATGCGTACAAGCGCCTCCCCGTCCGGCGTGTGGAACACGCTGTCCAGGAACGCGAAACCGACGGGGAGATGCACGGTTGATTCGATCAGCATACGACCTCCGTTGTTGCCAGGATGATTCGGGCGCGCCGAACCGTTCAAATTGTGCCGTGAATTACGCGCGCGAGATTAGCACCAAGCCGCGGCGCGGCGCAACGACTTCGCGCCGCGCCGACGCGGGCCGCGGCCATTGACTGGCCCGCCCGAACGGGCGTATCGTCACCACCTCCTCGACAGTCTGCGCGCGCGGCCGCCGCGTCCCGACACGCCGCGCGGCCACAGCCCGGCAAACTCCGGCCCGCGCTTCAACGCGCCCCCGACCGCCAGCCGCAAAGGAGACGCACATGCGCCGCAAGTCATTATCACGCACGCTGGTTTTGGCCCTGACGCTCGTCGCGCAGATGTCTTGCGCCACCTCCAGCCAGCAGAACGCGAACGATCAGGTAGGCCCGAGCCAAGGCAACAGCCAAGCCCCCGCCCTGCGCCAGCAGAGTCCGACGCCCAGCGCCAGCGCCACGGCCAAGCCGATCCCGACGATCACGCCGGTTGCGTCGCCGACCCCGCGCCCGACCGCGGAGCCGGGGCCGAGCAAGTTCGCCCAGTGCCTCAAAGCCTGCGGGCAGGTCTACAACGCCTGCCTGGCCAAAGGCACGCCCCGGCGGGAGTGCAACCAGCGGCTCAGCGACTGCGAGGCGAACTGCCGCGCCACCACCAACGACAACAGGTAAGCTGCGCGGGCGCGCGCGAAATTCGGCGGCGTCTGCCTTCAGTCCTCGGCCGGGCGCGGCCCCGGCGCGAGGTTGGTGGTGCTGGCCTGGCGGAGCACGCGCACCTTCAGGTCGGCGTGGACGCGTATTTGACAGGAGAGGCGTGTGTTTTCGGTCAGGCCAGTTTCGGCCGCCAGCCGGTTGCGCTCGGTCTCGCCCATCTGGCCGGCGTCGCCCGCCAGCACTTCCACGCGGCAGGTCGTACACTTCGCGTTGCCGCCGCAGCGGTGCAGGATGTCTATGCCGGCGTCCTCAATCGCCAGCACCAGCCTGCGCCCCTCGGCGGCGTCGAACGACTGCACACCCGCGGCCGTCTCGGCCTCGATTCTCGGCATAAGAAACTTCAGCTCCTAAAGTTGGCGGCGAATTTGATTGAGCGTGCCGCCAAGTGTAGCGCAAAAACGCGAAACGCGGTACGCGCCGCCGCGCCGCGCACCCCACGGGGTCGCGCCGCGCCCGCGCGCACCGCGTAACAGTCAACGTTCAACGTTCAACGTTCAAGGTGCGACGGCTGCCCGACCTTGAACCTTGAACGTTGAACTTGCCTCTGTCCTAGACCGTGAACGAGGAGCCGCAGCCGCAGCCGCCCGTCGCGTTCGGGTTCTTGAACGTGAAGCCCGACCCCATCACGCTGGTGACGAAGTCGATCTCGACGCCGTTCAGATACTGCGCGCTGAACATGTCCACGAACAGGCGCACGCCGTGCTGGTCGAGCACGTGATCGCCCTGGCGCGCGTCCTCTTCGATGTTGAGGCTGTACTGGAAGCCGGAGCAGCCGCCCGGCACGACGCGCACGCGCAGGCCCGCGCTGGCCGGCAAGCCCTCTTCGCCCGCCATGAACTTCTTGATCTCTTCCGCCGCCGGCTCCGTCACCGTGAGCGCCACCGTCGGCACCGTTGCTGTCGCCATCGTCTTCTCTCTCCTTTAAGTTCTGCTTGTTTTGCTTATCAAATTTTAGATTTGCGATTTTAGATTTTTGATTGCCGTCAGACCAATCGCAAAGCAAAAATCTAAAATCGCAAATCGCTTCAACGCGCCTGCCCCAGTATGACCAGCTCAGGCTTCATCGCTTCAATCGAAACTTGCCGCGCGACCTCTTCGGCGACGCGCCGAAGCGCCTGCGCCTGCGGCGAGTCGGGCCGGCCCTTGACGACGGGCACGCCTTTGTCGCCGCCCTCGCGCACTTCGAGGCCTATCGGGATCGCGCCGAGGAACGGCACGTGGTACTCGGCCGCCAACTTCTGCCCGCCGCCCTCGCCGAAGATGTCGTAGCGCCGCCCCGTGTCCGGCGCGACGAAGTAGCTCATGTTCTCGACGATGCCTAAGACGGGCACGTGCACCGTCTCGAACATCCGCAGCGCGCGGCGCACGTCCGCCAGCGCCACCTCCTGCGGCGTCGTCACCAAGACCGCGCCCTGCACGGGCACGAGTTGCGCCAATGATAGTTGCACGTCGCCCGTGCCCGGCGGCATGTCCACGATCAGATAGTCGAGTTCGCCCCAGAGCACGTCGCCGAGGAACTGCCGCACGAGGCTGTGCAGGATCGGCCCGCGGAAGATCATCGGCTCGTCGCCGGGCTTGAGTATCCCGATGGAGATCAGCTTGACGCCGTGCGCCTCGTTCGGCACGAGCTTGTTGCCGGACACCACGGGCTGCGCCTCTGACAGACCGAGCATCATCGGCGCGTTCGGGCCGTAGAGGTCTGCGTCCATGAGGCCGACGCGCGCGCCGTCCGCGGCGAGCGACACCGCCAGGTTCACCGCCACCGTGGACTTGCCCACGCCGCCCTTGCCCGACGAGACGGCGATGATGTTGCGCACGCCGGGGACGGCCACCTTCTCGGTCAGCCCGCGCCCCTTCGGCACTTCCGCGTCCATCGTGACGTTGACGGCGGTCACGCCCGGCAGCGCGCCGACGAGTTCCTGGGCCTGCGCCTGCATCTGCTCGCGCACGGGGCACGCCGGGGTCGTCAGCACGATGCGGAACGACACGTCGCCGCCGCTGATCTTCAGGTCTTTGATGAAGCCGAGCGCGACGATGTCCTTGTGCAAGTCCGGGTCAACCACCTTGCGCAAGGCGTCGAGCACGCCCTGTTCGGTCACTTGCGCCATAGTCTTCTTTCTGAATATCACAATCGGATCGAGCTTTTAATTCGACGCGCTTCGATCAAGCCCGCGCGCGCTTGGGCCGCAGCACGCGGTACGCGCAGCGCGACGCGCCGCCCGCCATACGCGCCTCGCGGAACACCTCCGTGCCGAGCAACTCACGATAGACGATCAACTCGCGGTCGCACAACTGCCGGTACTCGCGCGCCACCTCGGCCTGCGGGCAGTTCCACTCCGTCAGCAGGTACGAGCCGTCCGGCAGCCGCTCCGCCTCCGCCTCGTAGCCCAACTCGCCCAGGGTCTCTGTCAGCCGGCGCACGCGCGCGTCGAAGCCGAGACCGGCAAGTTGCGGGCGCAGGCGCGCGCTCAACTCGTCGGCGCAGCCGCAGAAGACCGCGTTCAAGCCCCGCTCGCCCCAGACCGCGCCCACCTGCCGCAGCACGGCCCGCGCGAACAGATCGTAACGCTTCGGGAACAGTTCCTCGGCCTTCGGCGTCAGGCGGTAGCGGTGCGCGGGCCGGCCGCGCTCCTTGCGCTCCGGCGCGTGCGCGACGTAGCCCGCGCGCTCCAGCGCGTCGAGGTGCTTGCGCACGCACTGCTTCGAGACGCCCAGCTCGGCCGCCAGCTCGTCCGCCGCCAGCCCGCCGCGCGCGCGCAGCACGCTGACGACGCGCCCGCGCGCCGACCCCACCACGCTGTTAAGCTGTGCCACCACGCCCCCGATGCTACTTGCCGGCTGCGGCTTTTGTCAACCGCGCGGTTGTTTTATCATGCGCCGAAACCGCGGCCGCCGCTTGGCAAAGTGCGCGGCGCGCGCTTACTCTTGGCGCGGGCGGAAGGACGAATATGAGCACTGCGGTTGAGCAACGAATAGTGCGCGCGGCGTGCCCGCACGACTGCCCGGACACGTGCGCGATGCTGGTCACGGTCGAAGGCGGGCGCGCGGTGCGCGTCGCGGGCGACCCCGCGCACCCGTTCACGCGCGGCACGCTCTGCACCAAGGTCGCCAACTACCACGAGCGCACGCACAGCCCCGAACGCGTCCAGACCTGCCTGCGCCGCACGGGCGCGAAGGGCGCAGGGCGCTTTGCGCCGATCAGTTGGGCCGAAGCGCTAGACGAGATCGCGGCCCGCTTCGCCGCGCTCGCCGAGTCGGACGAGGGCGCGGAGACGATTCTGCCTTACAGCTACTGCGGCACGATGGGGCTGGTGCAGTCGCAGTCAATGGATCGGCGCTTCTTCAACCGGCTCGGCGCGTCGCTGCTGGATCGCACCATCTGCGCCTCGGCCGGCGCGGCCGGCTACGACGCCACCGTCGGCACGCGCGTCGGCACAGACCCGGAGCGCTTCGCCGACGCGCGCCTCATCCTGCTCTGGGGCACGAACACCGTCACGAGCAACGTCCACCTCTGGCCGTTCGTGCTCGCGGCGAAGCACAAGGGCGCGCGCGTCGTCGCCATTGATCCGCGCCGCACGCGCACCGCCGACGATTGCGACGAGCACGTCGCCCTGCTGCCCGGCACGGACGCGGCCTTCGCGCTGGGGCTGATGCACGTCATCTTCGCCGAAGGGCTTGAGGATAGAGACTACTTAGATCGCCACACGGTCGGCGCGGACGACTTGCGGCGGCAGGCGCGCGAGTACGCACCGGCGCGCGTCGCGGAGCTTTGCGGCGTCGAAGCCGAGACGGTCGTGCGGCTCGCGCGCGAGTACGCGACCACGCGGCCCGCGGTCATACGCATGAACTACGGCTTGCAGCGCCACGCGGGCGGCGGCATGGCCGTGCGCACGATCAGTTGCCTGCCCGCCGTCACCGGCGCTTGGCGCGACGCCGCGGGCGGCGTGCTGCTCTCGTCGAGCGGCTCGTTCCCGCTCGACTACGCCGCGCTCGAACGCCCCGATCTGATCCCCGACCCGCGCCCGCGCACCGTCAACATGTCGCAACTCGGCGACGCGCTCACCGCGCTTAACGATCCGCCCGTGCGCGCGCTCTACGTCTACAACTCGAACCCGGCCGCGGTCGCGCCCGATCAGGCGCAGGTGCTCGCCGGCCTGCGGCGAGACGATCTGTTCACCGTCGTCCACGAGCAGTTCATGACCGACACGTGCGACTACGCGGACATCGTGCTGCCGGCAACGACGCAGCTCGAACACTTCGATCTGCACAAGGCTTACGGACATCTTTATCTCACCGTGAACGAGCCGGCGATTGCGCCGCTCCACGAGGCCAAGCCGAACACGGAAGTCTTCCGCCTGCTCGCCGCGCGGCTCGGCTTCAACGAAAGCTGCTTCAAGGATTCCGACGAAGAGATCGCGCGGCAGGCGCTCGCCGCAGATCATCCGGCGCTCGCAGGCATCACGCTCGAACTGTTGCGCGCGCGCGGCTGGGCGCGGCTGAACGTGGCGGCGGAGTTCGCGCCGTTCGCGGCGGGCGGCTTCCCGACCGCGTCGGGCAAGTGCGAGCTGTACTCCGAGGCGCTGGCGGCGCAAGGTCTGCCGGGCGTGCCGGAGTTCATCCCGCCGCGCGAGTCGCGCGCGAGCGCGCCCGCACTCGCCGCGCGTTACCCGCTCGCGCTCGTCAGCCCGGCGGCGCACGCCTTCCTCAATTCCAGCTTCGCCAACCTGCCGAAGCAACTGCGCCAGGAGCGGCGGCCCTTCGTCGAGATCAACCCGGCGGATGCCGGCGCGCGCGGCATCGCGGACGGCGACCGCGTGCGCCTGTTCAACGACCGCGGCGCGTGCGAGTTGTTCGCGGTCGTGACGACGCGCGCGCGCGCGGGCGTCGCCGTCGCGCCCTCGGTCTGGTGGAACAAGCTCTCGCCGGGCGGCGTCAACGTCAACCAACTGACCGCGCAGGCGCTCACGGACATGGGCGGCGGCGCGACCTTCTACGACGCCCTCGTCGAAGTCGAACGCGTCGCGGCGGCGGACTGAAGACGCGGCGCGCGCGAACCCGCCTGCCTTTGCAACCCGGCGCGGTCTTGATACATTAAGCGCCGCCGCGCCCGCCGGTCTCTTGCTCGACCGAGCGGCGCGGCGCAACCCGTCTTAATTAACCGTCGAGTCTGTCAGAGCCGATGCTGAACACGGAAGTCTATCGCGCGCGCGTGCGGCGCGGCGCGCCCGCGCTGTTGCTCTGCGCTCTGTGCTGCGCGCCGTCGGTGCGCGCGCAACAAACGCCCGCCGCCACCACGCCGAAGCCGAAGCCGCGCGCCGCCGCCCCGGCGAAGCCGAAGCCCGGCGCGCAGGCCGAAGAGATCATGCTGCGCATCATGCGCGCCGAGGACGAGCGCCGCTGGGACGCGTCCGATCTCGGCGCGCTGCTCGCCGCCAAAAGCCCGGCCGTGCGCAGCCGCGCCGCGCTCGCCGCCGGCCGCATCGGCGACGAAGGCGCGGTCGCGCCGCTCGTCGCGCTGCTGCGTCAGGACGAAGACGTGAGCGTGCGCGCCATGGCCGCCTTCGCGCTCGGCGAGATCGAGTCGGGCGCGGCCGCGGCCGCGCTCCTCGAAGCCTTGCGCACCAGCCAGTCGGCGACGGTGCGCGGCCGCGCTGTCGAGGCGCTCGGCAAGATTGCCGCCGCGCTGCCGGCCGGCGAAGAGGCGCGCAAGAAATCAATCGGCGAGGCGATCTTAAACACGCTGACGGTGGCGCGGCGACAGGCGGCCCCGCCCGCGAGTAACGCGGCGGCCGTCGCGGCGGCGCGCAACGTCGAACTGCTCGGCTTGACGGCCGCCCTGCGCGCGCGGCCCGCCGACGCTGGCAAGGTGTTGGCGCTCTACCTCAACGCGCCCGACGCGCGCGTGCGCGCCGACGCGGCCAACGCCCTGGCGCGTCTGCGTGCGAAAGACGGCGTCGAGCAGTTGCGCGCGCTCTTGGCGGCGGACGCGGACGCGGTCGTGCGCGCCAACGCCGCGCGCGCGCTCGGCACGGCCGAAGACAAGCAGTCGGTTGACGCGCTCGTCAGGCGCGCGAGCGAAGACGAGGACGAGCGCGTCCGCGTCAGCGCGGTGCGCGCGCTCGCCACGCTCGACGAGGCGCGCGCCGCCGAACCGCTCGCGCGGCGCGGCGCGGCGCTCTTAGTCGCCTACCGCGCCGCCAAGGCGAACACCTCGCACCCCGCCGAGTTGAACGAGTTGCTTGAGATCGCGACCGCCCTGGGGCGCTTGCTCACCGGCACGACCGACGCGCGCGCGCTCGAACTACTGCGCGCATTGCGCGAGGGCGAACAGTTCAGCGCGCCCGAACTCGAAATCGCGTTCGCGCGCGTCGCGCCGACGCAATACCTGCACGAAGCGCCGTTCAAGAACCTGTTCCTGCGGCCCGCCGAATCAAAACTCGCGTGGCAGTCGGTCGCGGCGGTCGCGCAGGGGTTGGGCGAGTTGGCGCGCGTGCCGAACGAGAAGGTCGGCAACAGTGCGTTGACCGCGCAGGCCGACGCGCAACTGGCCCTGCGCGCGCTCCTGAGCGACAACGCGACGGCCCCGCTCGCCGTGCCCGACGTGCTCAACGGCGTCGCCGCCTACAAGCCCTCCGACCTCGCGCCGCTCCTGCGCGCGCAACTCAAATCGCCGGACGTGATCGTGCGCGCCACGGCCGCAGGCCTCCTGGCCGAGTTGCCGCCCGACAGCGACACGGCGCGCGCGCTCGCCGCCGCGCTGCCCGTCGCGCTCCACGACTCGCTCAACGACGCCACGCTCGCCATCCTCGACGCGCTCGCCAAGCAGAAGAGCGAGCCGGCGCTCGCCGCCCTCCGCACGACGCTCGACGCGCCCGACTACCTCGTGCGCCGCCGCGCCGCCACGCTCCTCGCCGACGCACACGCGGGCGGCACGGACGAGGCGCGCAACCAGACCGTGGCGACGCGCAACCGGCCCGCCGACTACAAGCGCGCGCTGGCCCGCGCCGCGCAGCGCGTGCAGGCCGTGGTGAAGACCGACAAGGGCGAGTTCACCATCGAGCTGCTGCCGGCGGTCGCGCCGCTGACGGTGGACAACTTCGTCGCGCTGGCGCGGCGCGGCTTCTTCGACGACGTGGCGTTCCACCGCGTCGTGCCGAACTTCGTCATCCAGGGGGGCGACCCGCGCGGCGACGGCAACGGCGGCCCCGGCTACCAGATTCGCTGCGAGATCAACCAGGTGTCGTACGGGCGCGGCGCGGTCGGCATGGCGCTGTCGGGCAAGGACACGGGCGGCTCGCAGTGGTTCGTCACGCACGCGCCGCAGCCGCACCTCGACGGCGGCTACACGGTCTTCGGCCGCGTCACGCAAGGTCAAGAGGTCGTGGATCGCATCGCCCGCGGCGACCGCATCCGCAGCGTTAACGTCACCGAAGGCCCGCCCGCGCAGCCCAAGCCGCGCCGCACGCGTTGAGTCGTTCGGCGGTTCGGTGCGGCGTGCGGCCGGTCTCGCACAGAGTACACAGAGGGTACACGGAGGACACAGTTAAGAACTCTGTGCCTCTGTGTTGATCTTTTCTGCCGGCACAGCACTCTGGTGTGAGTTCCGGTTGACCTCGTGCGTGCCGTCCGCTTATATACTTCTCTTCGGTTGCCCCAGCCCGTCAGCATGAAGTCTGCACGCCACAGCGCCGGAGTCCGCCGGCCGCGCGGCTCGACGTGCCGCCGCGCCGGCCTCTGTCTGTCGCTCGCGTGCGCCGCGCTCGCGTGTGTGGTCGGTGCGCGCGCGCGCCAGGCGGACGGCGCGGCTCCGCGCGTGCTCTACCGGATCGAGTTGGCGCTCGACTTCGACGGACGCAGCTACAACGGCACGGAGCGCGTCCGCTGGATCAACCGCGACACGAAGCCCGCCTCGGTCGTCTACTTCCACCTCTACCCGAACCTGCGCAGCAACGACGCGCCGCGCGCCACAACGCCTACGCCCGGCGGCGACGAAGACGCGCAGGCCGCCGACGAGCCGCGGCTCACGCTCGACGGCGTGCGCGCCGCGCCCGCCGGGCCGCCGCTCGCTTACGCGCTCGACGAACAGGCGATGGTGCTGCGCGTCTCCTTGCGCGAACCCGTGCCGCCGGGCGGCGCGACCGAGTTGGAGTTAAGCTTCTCCGGCAACGTGCCTGAGATTGACCCGGACGAGACGAGCCTGCCGGCGCACGTCGTCCAGCAGGTGGGCGCGGCCTTGCGCGACACGCGCGAGGCGCGGCGCGCGCGCGAACTCAACTTCCGCGCGCGCGGCATCATGCTGCTCGGCGCGGCCTACCCCGTGCTCGCCGTGCGCGACGGCGGCGACTGGCAGCGCGAGGTGCGCGCCAGCGTCGGCGACCTGCTCTTCACCGAAACCGCCGACTACGACGTGACGATCAACGCGCCCGCCGACGTGGCGCTCTTCACATCAGGCGCGAGTGCGTCTGATGTGAAGACGAGTGCGCCCGATACGCGCGCGAGTGCGCCCGACGCGCGCGCCCAAGTGCCGCGCCGCTTCGCGGGCACGAACCTGCGCAACTTCGCCGTCCTCGCCGGGCGCGCGCTCAGATCAGATGAGCGCCAGGTGGCCGGCGTGCGCGTGCGCTCCGTCTGGACAACGGAGCACGAGAAGACGGGCCGGCGCGCGCTCGAAGTGGCGACGGCGGCCGTGCGCCTGTTCAGCGCGCGCTTCGGGCCGCTGCCCTACCCGGCGGTGACGGTGACGGAAGCGCCGCTCGTCGCGGGCTTGGGCAGCGCCGAGTTCGCCAACCTGTCGGTCATCGCCAGCGCGTTCTACGTGGACTTCGACGCGCCCGCGATGCGCAACCTGCCGGAGTTGGTGCGCGAGCAGCGCGCGTCGGTCGAAGACAGTCTTGAGTTCACGGTCGCGCACATGATCGCGCACCAGTGGTGGGGCATGACCGTGGGCAGCGCGCCCGAACGCACGCCCGTCTTGGACGAGGCGCTCGCGCACTGGTCGGCGCTTCTTTACTACCGCGAGACCTACGGCCCCGAACGGGCCGCGCAGATGCGCGACGATCAACTGCGCGGCGTCTACGAAATCTACCGCACGTTCGGCGGCGACGACATGGCGGCCGACCGCGCCGCGCGCGAGTACCGCAACTCGTTCCAGTACGCCGCCATCGTCTCGGCGAAAGGCGCGCTGCTCTTCGAGGCGCTGGAAAAACTCCTGGGCGGCGAGCGCGTCTTCACGGCGCTCCGGCGCTACGGCGAGGCGAACCGCTTCGAGGTCGCGGAACTCGACGACCTGCGCGGCGCGTTCGTCGCCGAAGCGCCCGTCGCGCAGCGCCGCACCGTCATCCGCACCTTCGACCGCTGGCTCTCCGAGCGCCACGGCGACGAAGACATCGCCCCGCCCAACCCCCAACTCGCCGCCGCCCTCGGCATCACCCCCGAACAACCCAACGCCAACAACCGCAACGCCTTCTCCCGCCTCGGCCGCTTCTTCTGGCGACAGATGACCCGCATCCGCTGACGCGCAGGCGTTTCCAGCCACCCCCAAAAAATAACTCTCGCTGCGGTATAATCCGGCGGAAGCGATTGCGGCCTAGTAAGCGTTAGGCGTCGGCGCTTTACTGTAGCTGATGGAGAGAAACGATGAAGCAAGTTATGATCTTTTTGATCGTACTATCCACCTTCGCCCCAACATCCGGACAAAGACGGACTGGCACAGCTATTCAAAAATCAAACGCGAGAAGTCCGATGCGGCGCGTTGATTTCTTAAACTTTACTTACCCAACTTCATTGTGTGGCGAGGGTGTCGGCCTCGGTAAAACTGTGAGCGTGAAGAACCGTGAGTTTAAACAAGGAAGCGGTGACGACGAGGCTTATTTCGCTGTTAATGAGACTATTTACGGTGACATAACTGGGGACGGCGATGATGAGGCAATCGTTCACAATGTTTGTGGCGTGGCCTCGTGGAATTACGGCCTGGATGAGTTCCTTATCTACACCATGCGAGACGGCCAAGTTGTGCTACTTGGTGAATTGAAGGGAATGGTTGCCGACTATAAGCATTACTTTCCGAATGGAACTCTTTGGAGCCCCACTGACAAGGGCCTAAAAATCCGAAGCGGCGCTGTCCTGATCGACTGGTACGCTGATGGTCCTCACTGCTGCCCGGAGTATATAGCTACCCTTAATTACCGTTGGGATGGTAAGCAATTCGTCTTGAGCAGGCGACCGCTGAAAAGGGTGTTTAGGCAGTGACTTAACGCAGCATATTGGGGTGAAGTTTAACCTTCATCCGTAAGGAGGAGACGGAGGCTGAGAGAAGGTATTATGAGCGACAAGCGGAAGCAGGTTGAGCCGATCCCGGAAGAGTTCGCCAGCTACGAGGAGGCGGCGGACTTCTGGGAGACGCACGACACGGCGGATTATTTAGATAGCTTTGAGACCGTCGCCGTCGCAGCGGCGTTGAAACGTCGCCGCTATGAAGTGGAGATTGATGAGGAGTTAATGAAGGCGCTCGCCGAGCAGGCGCAAAAACGCGGCATCGCCGTGAGTCAGTTGGTGAGTGAAATGCTGAAAGAAAAAATTCGTCCGGCCGCATAGTGCGTTGCGTCGGCGGCGCATAACAACTCATTCAACCCGCCCCTTCGGTAGCAGGGCTTTAATGCTTCCCCTTGCGAGTTAGCTTGAATCGCATTCGCCCGGCGCGAGTCTGTGCCGGCGTTACGCCGCTCCGTCATAGTGTCACTCCGAAAAGGGAAGAATCATGCGTGATGACGCCTTCAATCGTTCCGGTGCTGACGCGGTTAGCTTGGGCCGCCCGCGGGCGCGGGAGACGATCCTGTGGGGCGGGCTGGTGGTCGGGGTGTTGGACGGGCTGTTCGCGCTGATCTTTTACGGGGCGATCCTGGGCGTGAAGTGGCTGCGGATTTTTCAGTCGGTGGCGGCGGGCTTGCTGGGCCGGGCGGCGTTTGAGGGCGGCGTGCGGACTTTCCTGCTCGGCGTGTTGCTGCACTTCGTCGTGGCGACGTGCATCGCCGCGGTCTATTACGCGGCGAGTCTGAAATGGCCGGTGCTGCTCCGGCGCGCCGTCGCGTGCGGGTTGATCTACGGGCTGCTGGCTTACCTGGCGATGAACTACGTCGTCGTCCCGCTCTCGGCCATCGGCCTCAGACCGTTTTCGCTGCGCGCGTTCCTGCCGGCGTTCGTCGCGCACGCGTTCCTGGTCGGCTTGCCGGTCGCGCTGCTGGCGCGGCGCTCCGCCGTGCGTGCGGGCGGCGCGGCGGAGAAAACGCGCGCGGCGGCGATTTAATGCTACGCGCGCCGGGCGCGGCGCATCTAAAGGGGCGGCCGGCGCGTTCGCGTTTGCGCGCGAACGTCAGGCGACGGCGGCGCGTTTAGTGTTGAGCGAAAGGAGCGACGAGATGCAGGCACAAAGTCTGACGCGCGAGGCGGCGCTCGCGCCGCGCGAGGCGGGGCCGGCGGCGGCGCGCGCGCGCCACACGCAGGTCGAGATCGAAGAGAGTCTCGATCAGTTGAGCCGCTGGATGGACGGGCTGTTCCGCATCCCCGGTGTGGGCTGGCGCTTCGGCCTCGACGCCCTCGTCGGGCTAGTGCCCGGCGTCGGCGACACGGCCACGACCATCGTCTCGTTCTACATACTGGCGGCCGGCGTACGCTACCGCGTCTCGAAGGGCACGCTGCTGCGCATGGGCGCGAACATCGCGATTGACTACCTGCTCGGCGCGATCCCGGTCGCGGGCGACCTGTTCGACGCCGTGTGGAAGTCGAACCAGAAGAACGTCGAACTGCTGCGGCGGCGCGCGACCGTCTCGGCGGCGGAAGCCGACCGCGGGCGGCTGAGCGACTGGCTCTTCGTCGGCGTGCTCGCCGTCGGTCTCGTCGCGCTGCTCGGCGCGTCCATCGCCGCGAGCCTCTTCCTGCTCGGCTACCTCGCGCGCCAACTGCCCGGACTCTCTTAATCCAGAAGCGCGAAGGCCCGCGCGGAAACGTAACGAGGCCAGCCGCACGAAGAACGAGGCGACCCGCAACGCGCGGGTCGCCTCGTTCTTCGTGCGGCGCGAAAATTTTTTCGTTGCGCGCGGTCGCCTTTTAAGAGGCGGCCTGCGTGCTCGCCTGCGCGAGCACGCGTTCGAGCGCGGGCGCGATCATGTTCAGCCCGCGCTCGCCCGCCGCGTAGGCGCGCAGCTTGCCCTCGCGGTCGAACAGGTAGTAGGCGGGCACGTACCCTTGATCGTTCTGGAACGCGTAGCGCAAGTAGCCCTCGTTGTCCACGGCGCACGGCTCGGTGATGTTGTTGGTGGCGACCGCGGCGCGCACCTGCTCCGTGTCCGTGTCCGATTCGTAGCGCGGCATGTGGACGGCGATGACGCGCAAGCCCTCGGCCGCGCGCGCGTCGCGCCACTCGCGCACGCGCGGCAGGTTCTCTTTGCAGATGCCGCAACTCACCGACCAGAAGTGGACGAGCACAGGCCGGCCCGCCGCCTCGTGCGCCGCGTGCGCGCCCGTCGCGTTCAGCCACTCCGTCGCCCCTTCCAGCGACGGCATCTGCGTCCCGATCCTCATCGGCATGGCGATACCTCGGAAAAACAGAAGCCAGGAGTCAGGAGCCAGAAGTCAGAAGATGAAGAAGCGACTGCTTTTCATTCTGGCTTCCGGCTTCTGGCTCCTGACTCCTGGTCATCTTCCGTCACTGCTTTTCACGCTCCTGCGGAGAGTGTCTTCTGGCCGGGCTGCCAGTCGGCCTGGCAGAGACCGCCGGTCTGGAGCGCCTGGATGACGCGCAGGGTCTCTTCGGCCGAGCGCCCGACGTTCAGGTCGTGGATGACGGCGTAGCGCAGCGTGCCTTCGGGGTCAATCACGAACAGGCCGCGCAGCGCGACGCCCTGATCCTCGATCAGCACGCCGTAGGCGCGCGACACTTCCTTGGTCTGATCCGCCGCGAGCGGGTAGCGCAGGCCCTCGACGCCGCCCTTGTCGCGCGGCGTCTGCAACCAGGCGCGGTGCGAGAAGACCGAGTCGGTCGAGACGCCGAGCACTTCCGCGCCGATGCCCTCGAAGTCGTCGTAGCGGTCGCTGAACGTGGTCAGCTCGGTCGGGCAGACGAAGGTGAAGTCGAGCGGGTAGAAGAGCAGCACGAGCCACTTGCCCTGGTAGTCCGAGAGCTGCACGTTCTCGTTCAGCTTCTCGATGTTCTTGGTCGAGGCCATGTTGAAGTCCGGCGCGGGCTGGCCGACCTTCGCGGATTGAGTCGTCGTCGTCATTGTTCTCCGTTCCTTGAAAAAATCTACAGGGTTTAAGTTCTAAGCGCCGGGCCGATCAGCGTGCGCCTTTGCGCCGGCCCGCGCGCCGTGCGGCCGTGCGCGGCGCGCGGCAGTCGGGGCAGACGCCCACGAGCGTCAGGTGGATCGACTCAGGCTCGAAGCGCGAGCGGCGCGCGGCGAGTTGCATCAAAGCGGCCGCCTCGGCCAGATCGAAGTCGAGCAGCTTGCCGCAGCGCGAGCAGAGCGCATGGTCGTGGCGCTCGGTCTCGCGGTCGTAGCGGCTCGCGCCGTTGCCGAACGTGATCTCGCGCACCAGCCCCGCGTCCTTGAGATACCGGAGCGAGTTGTAGACGGTGGCGAAGCTCAAGCTGGGGCGCAGCTTGACGGCGGCGGCGAAAATCTCGGCCGCCGTCAGGTGCTCCGCGCTCGCGCGGATGACCTGCAAGACCGCCTGCCGCTGCGGCGTGAGCGCGCGCCCGCCGCCCTGAATCTCCTTGCCTGCACGCATGGGTTTTTGAAAGTGGATTTAGAATAATTCTAAATCGCCGGCCTGTCAACCGGCGTGACAGAAAAGTTAGATTCGGCCGCGAAGGAACGCGAAGAGCCTTTAGAGCCGCGGGTGTTGGGCGACGTAGGCGAGGAGGGCGCGGACGTAGGCGGGGAACGGGGGGCAGGCGACGCCGTGGGGCGCGAGCAGGGCTTGCGCGCGCGTGGTGTCGTAGGTCTGCTCGATGAAGAAGTAGGGGACGGCGACGCGCGGCAGCCCCGTGATCGGCTCGGCGACGACGGGCAGGAGGAGCGAGGCGTGGACGAGCGCGGGCGGAACCTGGAAGAGCGAGCCGCGGCGGGCGAGCGCCTGCGCGATGGTCTCGAACAGCTCGTAGGTCGTCAGCGGCGCGGGGTCGGCCAGTTGCACGGTCGCGCGCGTCGCGCGCTCGTCCGCCGCGAGCGCCGCCAGCGCGCGCACCACGAAGTCCACGGGCACGACGTTGAGCCGCACCGAGCGGTTGCCGATGTTGGCGAGCGCGAGCAGGCGCGGGGCTTTGCGCAGGTAGTTGATCAGGTAATAGACGCCGTCGTACTTCGCCGTCTCGCCCGTGCGGCTGTCGCCGCAGACCACGGCCGGGCGGTAGATCGTCACCGGCAGTTCGGCCTTCAGCCGCTCGACCTCGACCTCGGCCGCGTACTTCGTCGCCTCGTAGTGGTTGCGGAAGCCCGCGTCGTGTTCGAGTTCCGTCTCGTAGATCAGACCCGTGCGCCGGCCCGCGACGTAGCAGGTCGAGACGTAATCGTAGCGGCGCAAGCGTGGCAGCGCGCGCGCGAACTCGTTGACGCGGCGCGTGCCCTCGACGTTGACCCGTTGGGCCAGGTCGGGCGCGACGCCGAGGTCGTAGGCGGCGGCGAGGTGGAAGAGGTGCGTCGTCTCTGCGCGCGCCGCTGCGAGCGCGTCGGGCGCGAGACCGAGTTGTGGCTGCGTGATGTCGCCCGCGAGCAGGCGGAAGCGTGCGGCGGGCGCGTCCGTCTCGGCGGCGAGGCGCGCTACGTCCCGTTCGGCGCGCGCGCGCAAGGCGGGCTGCACGAGCAGCAGGAAGCGCGCGCCGCCGCGCGCCAGTTCCGCGACGAGCCGGCCGGCGATGAAGCCGGGGAAGCCCGTGAGGAAGATGGTCTGGCCCGTCATCCGCGGAAGCCCGGCACGCACGCCGACTAGAGCGGCGCGGGCGCGCTCTGCGGGCCGGCTATCGTGGCGACGGCCTGCGCCTGCCCGGCGGGCGCGAGCCGCCCCAGGTAGACCGTGAGCGCGAGCACGACCATCAGTTGGCTGAGCACCTCGGACACGATGGCGCTGAGGGTGTTGCCCAACACCAGCGCGCCCGCGCCGAGCGCCACGCCCGCGCCGACGAAGACCGCGCTCACCATCCCGCCGCCGATGGAGACGAACAGGCTCAGCAGCAGGATCGTCCCGAAGAGTCGCCAGCGCACGCCCTTGGTCAGTTCGGCGCTACGCCGCAAGACGTGCTCCACGCCGCCCGGCTCGAACAGCGCCACCGGCACGACGAGCGCGAAGGCCACGCTCAGGATCATGCCCGGCACGATGAACAGCAGCGTACCCAGGAGCGTGAGCAGCCCGCTCAAGACGAGCACGCGCAGCAGCCGCAGCCAGCGCCCCGCCGCCCACTGGTAGCACTCGCCGACCGACGACGCGACGCCCGTTCCCCACTTGCGCGTGACCGCGTAGATGACCGCCGAAGGGATGAGCGACCAGCGCACCAGCGAGAAGATGAGCACGTTGAGCGCGTAGACGACGGTCGAGCTGCCGCGCTCGTGGAGCCGGTGCATCATGACCGACTGCCCCAGCGCGAACGGGACGGCGGCGAACAGGACGAGCTTGGCGATCAGCCCGAAGTTGCGCGAGTAGAGCGCCCACGCCTGGTTCAGCCCCACGCCCGCGCTCGTGAACGGCGCGACGAGCGGCCTGTCGTCGGGCGCGAACGTGTGCCCGCTCGCGCCGGCCGCGCCGTCGCCGGCCTCGCCCGGCGCGTAAGCCTGCGCGCCGTAAGAGTCTGCGCCGGGCGGCGGCGGCGCTTCGTCGAAACGGGCCGCGCCGGCCCTCTGCGCCGCCAGATCACCGGGCGCGTAAGTGTCCGCCGCGGCGTGTTCCTCCGTCAGCGGGTAGGCGCAGCGCGCGCACTGTTGGGCCGTCGCCCAGTTCACCAACTGGCAGTTCGGGCATTTACGATTTTGCATCACGAAGACCTCGCTCCGGTGGGTTGCCGCGCGCGGCGGGCGATGCCGTTGGCGCGGCTCGCGGCGGGTCAGTATAATGCAGGCGTCGCGGCGACACCTAACTTCTTTGCGGGGCGCGGGCCGCCCGCAACCGCGTCGCCCTCGCCCGACGAACAGGGCGGCGCTCACTCCCGTTCAACTTCATGGAGGTCTCTCTGATTCGCATGACCAACCCACGCGTCCGGGCGGCCGGCGCGGTCTGGCGCGCGCTCGTGCTCGCGCTCGTGTGTGCCGGCGCGGCTTACGCGCAGGCGCGGCCGCCAGCGGAGCGCACCGTCCGCGTGACGCTGCTGCAAGTCAACGACGTGTACCAGATCGCGCCCGTGGACAAGGGCAAGCGCGGCGGCCTCGCGCGCGTGGCGACGCTCCGGCGGCGCATCATCGCCGAGCAGCCCAACACGCTCTTCCTGTTGAGTGGCGACACCATCAGCCCGTCGGTCGCGTCGAACATCTTCAAGGGCCGGCAGATGATCGAGACGTGGAACGCCGTCGGGCTGGACTACGCCGTGCTCGGCAACCACGAGTTCGACTTCGGCAACGACGTGCTCTTGCAACGCATGAAGGAGTCGCGCTTCGTCTGGCTCGGCACGAACGTCCAGGAGGGCGCGCGCCCGTTCGCGGGGCTGCCGCCCGTGGTCGTGCGCGACGTGGGCGGCGTGCGCGTCGGTCTCTTCGGGCTGGTCACGGTGGACACGAAGCAGACCTCTTCGCCGGGCGCGGCGGTGCGCTTCCTCGACCCGTGCCAGACGGCGCGGCGCGCGGTCGCGCAACTGCGGCGGCGCGGCGCGCAGGTCGTCGTCGCGCTCACGCACCTGACGATGGGCGAGGACAAGCGCGTCGCGCGCTGCGCGCCGATTGACGTGATCATCGGCGGGCACGAGCACGAGTTGTTGCAGTCGTTGTCGGGCCGCACGCCGATCTTCAAGATGGGATCGGACGCGCGCAACCTCGGCCGCATAGACCTGAACGTCGCGCCGCGCACGGGCCGGCTCGTCAGCATAGACTGGCAGATCATCCCGGTGGACGAGAGCGTCCCCGCCGAGGCCGAGACGGCCAAGGTGGTGGACGAGTTCGAGCAGCGTCTGTCGGCCGAGTTGGACAAGCCGGTGGGGCGGACGGCGGTCGAGTTGGACGCGCGGCAGGCGACGAACCGCGCGCAGGAGACGAACCTCGGCTCGTTCATCGCCGACGCCTACCGGCAGCAGACCGGCGCGGACGTGGCCATCGTGAACGGCGGCTCGATCCGCTCGAACACGACCTACCCGGCGGGGCCGCTCTCGAAGCGCGACATCCTCTCGATCCTGCCCTTCGAGAACGCCATCGTGAAGGTCGAGGTCACGGGCGCGCAAGTCCGCGCGGCGCTCGAACACGGCGTCGCGCGCATCGGCGTGGAGCGTGAGAACGGCGCGTTCCCGCAGGTCTCCGGCGTGCGCTTCGCCTACGACGCGCGGCGTCAGCCGGGGCAGCGCGTCACGAGCGCCACGGTCAACGGTCAGCCGCTCGACGACCGCAAGACTTACACGCTGGCGACGAGCGTCTACGTGCTGAACGGCGGCGACGGCTACACGATGTTCAAGGGCGCGCGCTTCCTGATCACGCCCGAACAGGCGCAGGTCGAACCGGCCGTCGTCATGAACACCATCAGCGCCGCCGCCGAGATCGCGCCCAAACCCGACGGGCGCATCGTGCGGCAGGATCGGTGAGGAGGGCAGGAGTCAGGAGCCAGGAGCCAGAAGCCAGAAGGAACAGCCGGCCTTTCATCTTCCGGCTAACGGTCTGCTTCCCGCTTCCGGCTTCTAACTCTTGACCCACGACTTCTCGTTACAAGCTTCTGGCTTCTGACTCCTGACTCCCGACTTCTAGCCTTATGTTCGAGGGCGATTTTTCCACGGGCGCGCAGCGCGCGGCGAAGGAGTTGTTCATGCGCGCGTACGAGGCGCAGCAGGCGGGCGACTACGCGGGCGCGGCCGAGTTGTACCGGCGCTCGCTTGCCGTCTACCCGACCGCGGAGGCGCACACCTTCCTCGGCTGGGTCTACAGCTTCGAGGGGCGCTACGACGAGGCGATTGACGAGTGCCTGCGCGCCATCCAGGTGGACGCCAGTTTCGGCAACCCGTACAACGACATCGGCAGCTACCTGCTCGCCCAGGGCGATCTCTACAACTGCGTCCGCTGGTTCCGGCGCGCGCTCGCCGCCCCGCGCTACGAGTCCTACGCCTTCCCGCACTTCAACCTGGGGCGCGTCTTCGAGCAGCGCGGCCACCTGCTCGCCGCCGCGCGCCACTACGGTCTCGCCCTCGACGCCGCGCCCAGCTTCGCCCAGGCCGCCAAAGCCCTCCGGCGCGTGCAGGCACGGCTCAACTGAAGACACACGGCGGGCAGGCTATGCGGTCAGCGGCCGACGCGCTTTTACCGACGCACTTTTATCAACGGAGACTGACTAATGAGACGTATGTTGACGGTGGTCGTCGTCGCCTGCGCGCTGTGCGCGCAAGTCGCGGGGCAGGAGCCGGCTAAGAAGTCGAAGCGGCAGGCGCAGGTCGAACAGGAGTTGATGCAGCTTGAGCGCGACATCGGCGAGGCGAACGTGCGGCGCGACAAGGCGTTCTTCGAGCGTGTGGAAGCGGACGAGTTCCTGTTCACCGACGCGGGCGGCGGCCTCACGACGAAGCGCGAGGACGTGGCGAGTCTCGATCAGCCGCCGGGCGAGTTCCGGCTCGTCTCCTACGTGCCGGACGAGATGAAGGTCTACGTCTACGACGAGACGGCGGTCGTGTTCGGGCGCGTGACGACCAGGTCGCGCAGCAGCAAGGACGGGCGCGAGGTGACGAACCAGAGCCGCTTCACGGACGTGTTCGTCCGCCGCGCCGGCCGCTGGCAGATCGTCGCCGGTCACTCGTCGCGCATACGCCAGCCCGCGCCCGCCACGCAGTAACGCCGAACTCCGCCCGCGCCACAGTCACAACGAATCACTGCGCGCCCTTAGTTGATGAAAGAGAAGGCGCGGGGTCGTCTTAGTTGACGACCCCGCGCCTTGTTCACGCGCGCCTGTGCGGGCGCGACGTTTACTGTTGCTGCCGGTGCATCGCGCAGCAAGAGCCGTCGTGGCAGCAGCCAGAGCCGGCGGCGCAGCACGACGCCATGTCTGCGGCGCAGCAAGACGCGCCGTCATGCGCGTGCGTGGTCGCCTGCGTGCCGGTCTTGACCAAATCGGCGGCTTGCGCGCCGGTCTGATCAGAGGCCTGCGCGCCGGCCCGCTTCCAGCCGCCCTCGTGCGCGGCGCAGCAGTCCGCGCCCGCGTGGCAGCACGAGTCGCCGTGACAGCAACTCGCCTGGCCTTCGGCCGACGCCGTCTGCTTGTCCGCGCCCGCCGCTAGGGTGTCCGCGCCGTGCGCCTGTTTGTCGGCCGCGGCCGTCTGCTTGTCGGCGTTCGCCGCCGCTTGGGCGTGTTGGTGCGCGCCCTTGTGCGCGGCGTGTGCGGCGCAGCACGAGCCGCCGGTGCAGCAAGCGGCGTCCGCGCCGCAGCAGCAGCAGGTCGCGCCGTCGTGGCCGGCGGGGCACGACTTGGCGTCGTGTTGGGTGTCGGGTTTGTTGGCCTGCTGACCCGTGCCGCTGCCGGCGTAGACCGCGCCCGCCAGGCAGCCGACCACGCAGAGCGACAACGTGACGACGTAGAGTTTGATTCTGTTCATGGGTTGCGTCTCCTGAAGAGTTGTCGAGACAGTCGGAGAGATCCGGCGAGCGGTTCGCCGGGACGGCTCGGCGTGTCTCTAAATCAGGAGGACGCAGCAGCGCAGGTGTGTGCCGCCGCGGGCGGGCACGCGCCAACGGCGCGCGGCGCGGGGCGCGAGGGCTTGCGCGTCAGGCGCGTGGGGCGCGGCGGCGCTGACGGCGACAGCCGCCGCGTCCGCGTGGCGCACCTTGCGCGCCGCGTCGGCCGTCTGCCCGGCGAGCGGGCAGACCGTGCGGCTCGCGGGCCCGTGCGATTCCGTTTGGAAGGTTTCTTCGGCTTGCGGGGTCACGCGCGTGGCGTCGGGCGCGGCCCTGTGGCAACAGCCGTGGGCGGCGAAGGCGTGACAGGAGTCGGTGTGCGCGGCGGCGTGTTGCGACGCGGCGGCGTGTGCGGCCGCCGCGCCGCGCTCGCAGCCGAGCAGGCAGCCCGTGCCGGCCAGCCACAGCGCCAACGCGAGTGCGACCGACCGGCGAGCCTGCATGAGAGACTTGCTACGCGACCCGAACACGGCGGCGATTATACGCAACCGGCGCGGTCGTCGGCTAGTCTTCCGCAGAGGATTCACCACTAAGACACAAAGACACGAGAAGGACGGGTCGTCATTCGTCGGCCGCGGCGGCGCGCGGTTCGTGCGTCTTGGGCTTGATGCGGAGCTTGTGGCGGTTGGCGTCCACGGCGACGTAGACGACTTCGGCTTCGGTGACTTTGATGCGTTCGCTCGTGCCGCCGTAGCGTTCGGCTTCGACGACGACGTGGATGGTGATGGAGGTCGTGCCGATGCGGACGGTGCGGGCGTAGAAGCTGACGAGGTCGCCGACGAAGACCGGCTGGTGGAAGATGACCTCGCGCATGGCGACGGTGACGAAGCGCTCGATGCCCGTGTGGCGGTGGGCCTCGACCGCGCCCGCGATGTCTATGTAGCTGAGAATGATGCCGCCGAAGATCGTGCCCTGCGGGTTCGTGTCGCGCGGCAGCAGCGTGATGCGTATGGCCGGGTCGCCGTAAGTGTTCGGTGCGGACATGGAATGGCTGTTAGCGATTAGCTGTTAGCTGCTGACTTCTGGCTTCTGGCTTCTGGCTCCTGAAGAATGGCTGCGGCGGCGGGCGGTGTCAAGCGGGGCCGCGACAGCCAACGGGGCGCGCGCCGGGGTCATCTAACCGCGTGCCGCATTGGGAGTAGACCGCCGGTTGCTGAAGCCCGCTGCTGCTCTGGCCCGGTTGCCTCGCTTCGGCCCCGGCGGCGCGGCGGGCGGCCCTAGTCGCCCGGCGCAAGGTATAATCGCGGCGAGCAGCAGCAACAGACGCGACAACACGATCCCAGTTTATGACTAACTTTTGGCAGCTTCGGCGCACAGCTTCGCACACGCCGCGCCGCCGCGCCGCGCGCGCGCTGAACCGGACGGCCCTTGCGGCCCTCTTCGTCACCTGCATCTTGACCGCGGGCGCGTCGGCGCAGCCGCGCCGCCAGGGGCCGCCGCCTTTGCGCCGCCCCACGCCCACGCCCACGCCGTCGCCCGTCCCGACGCCGACGCCCGCGCCCGTCGTCGCGCTCCCGCAGACGCCCAACACCACGGGCCGCGCGCGCTACGACATCACGGCTTACAAAATTGACGCCGAGCTGCGCCCGGCCGAGCACGTCCTGCGCGCCACGGCCGACGTGTCGTTCGTGCCGCTCGACGCGACGCGCACCGTCGTCTTCGAGTTGAACGGCTCGCTCAAGGTCGAGGGCGTCGAGCGCAACGGCCGGGCGCTGGCGAACTTCGTGCAGGATCAGGTCGGCGTGGATCAGATCGGGCCGAGCGTGCGCGTGGACTTGGACGAGGTCGTGCCCGCCGGGCAGCCGCTCACGCTGCGCTTCCGCTACTACGGCGCGCTCATCACGCCGGAGGGCGGCCCGCTCGCCACCAAGCGGCTCGCTTACGTCGGCGCGGAAGGCTCTTACCTGATGTACGCCGCGCGCTGGTTCCCCTTCCACGACTACGCCGCCGACCGCGCCACCGCCGAGATCAACGTCAGCGTGCCGCAAGGCTTCGTCGTCGCCGGGTCGAGCGACGAACCCGTCACGCCGACCACGCGCGGCGGCCTGACCGTCTACCGGCTCGTCAACCGCCAGCCGGCGCTCGTCGGCAACCTCGTCGCCGGCCGCTACGCGACGCGCACCTTGCGCCACGGCAACTACGAACTGAGCTTCCTAGTCCAGCCGGGCAGCGAGGGCCGCATCGAGCCTTACGCCGAGCTGGTCGGGCGCGCGCTTGAGTTCTACACGCGGCAGTTCGGCGCGCCGGCCTTCGGCACGCGCTACACCGTCGCCGAGGTGGACAACGAGACGCTCGAAGCTTACGCCGCGCCGGGGATGCAGTTCCTCGCGGCCAGCTTCTTCGATCAGGCGCGGCCCGCGAAGGACGAGCGCGTCCAGCGCGAGGTCGCGTACCAGTGGTGGGGCTTCACCGTGGGCCTGAAGTCGTTCGACGACGCGTGGCTGTCGCAGGGGTTGTCGGAGTACAGCGCCTTCGCCTTGCGCGAGGCGACGCTCCAGGGCGCGGCGCGCGACGCCGCCACGCGCGACGAGCAGGAGCGCGCGCTCATGTTCGAGCAGTCGGCCTCGATCCTGCGCGCGCCTTCGACACTCGACGACACGTCGCCGCAGTACCAGTCGGTCATCTTCCACAAGGGCGCGATGGTCTTCCGCATGTTGCGCGACACGCTCGGCACGGAGAAGTTCGATCAACTCCTACGCGCCCTGCTCGCGCGCCACCGCGGCGGCAGCATCTCGATTGACGACTTCGAGCGGCTGACCAACGAGATCGCCGGGCAGAACATGCGCTACTTCTTCGCGCGCTGGGTCGAAGGCACGGGCGTGCCGGAGTTCTCCGCCGACTACCAGATCATACGCACGCGCGGCGGCAAGTTCCGCGCGCGCGGCACGGTGCGGCAGAACTTCGAGGGGCTGAAGATGCCGGTCGAAGTGCTCTTGCGCGCCGAGGGCGAGAACAACAGCCAGACCACGACCATCTTCATTGATGACAAGAGCGAGGACTTCGACTTCGAGACGCAGGGGCAGCCGCTCGAAGTCGTGATCGATCCGAACAACCGCATCCTGCGCCTGTCGGACGATCTGCGCGTCTCGGTCGTCGCGCGCCGCGGCATCGAGCTGTTCCGCGAAGGGCAGTACGCCGAGGCGCAGCGCCAACTCGAAGAGGCGTTGAAACTCGACAAGTCGAACTCTTGGATCTACTACAACCTCGGCCTGCTCTACTTGGAGCAGCGCAACTACGATCCGGCGCTCGACAACTTCGACGCCGCCTTGAACGGCAACCTGAAGCCGTCTTGGATCGAGGTCTGGGCGCACATCAAGCGCGGCAACGCCTACGACGCGAAGGGCGACCGCGTGCGCGCCACCAACGAGTACAACAAGGCCGTGCAGACCGGCATCAACTACGACAACGCGCAGGCCGTCGCCAAGCAATACCTCGCGACGCCCTACGACCCGAAGGCCGGCACGCAGCAGGCCGCGAGCAACTGAGCGCGGCGCGACTTGCCGCAACGCGGCGCGTTCTTTTTAGCGTGGGGCGTTTCTTTGCTCGGCGCGCGCGGATCAAGTATGCTGCCGGCTGAGCGCGCGTGCCCCCCGCGCGCCTCGGCGTCTCGGCTACGGGTTCGCTTTACCAGGAGAGTTTTCGCGTGAAGAAGAGATTATCGCTACTGCCCGGCGTGCTGCTCGCCGCCGCGCTCGCGCTGCCCGCGTTCGTCTACGCGCAGACGAGCGCGCCGAACCTGCCGTCGGCCGACGCGCGCGGCCGCACGACCGGCACGGCCGCCGCGCCCGCCCGCCCCGCCCGCCCCGTCACGTCCGAGGACGTGGAGGAGGACGTGAGCGCCGCGCTCGCCGTCATCGAGCAGAACTACGTGGACGGGCAGAAGCTCGACTACAACGCGGCCTTCAAGTCGTCCATCATCGGGATGCTGCGCACGCTCGATCCGCACTCGAACTACTTCGACCCGAAGGAGTTTGAAGAGTTCCGCACCTCGCAGCGGTCGGAATACTTCGGCATCGGCGCGACCATCGGCGACCTCTCCGACGGCGACAAGGTGGACACCGTCATCCTCGCCACCTTCAAGGACGCGCCCGCCTCCAAGGCGGGCCTGCGCTTCGGCGACCGCATCATCGCCGTGGACGGCCTGTCCATGCGCGGCAAGCACTACTACGAGACGCGCGAGAAGCTGTTAGGCCCGCGCGGCACGGTCGTCAAGGTCACGGTCGAGCGCGCGGCCACGGGCGCGACCGAGACCTTCGACATCACGCGCAACGCCGTGCCGCAGCCCTCCGTGCCGGAGTCCTACATGATCCGGCCCGGCGTCGGCTACATCGCCATGACCGGCGGCTTCAACCTGACGACGGCCGACGAACTCGAAGACGCGCTCGACCGCCTGCACGCCCAAGGGATGCGCTCGCTCGTGCTCGACCTGCGCGGCAACCCCGGCGGGCTGTTGATTCAGGCCGTGCGCGCCGCCAACATGTTCCTGCGGCGCGGGCAGTTGATCGTCTCGCAGAAGGGGCGCGTCAAGGGCAGCGAGGCCACTTACGTCGCCGTCAACGACAGTCCCGATCAGACGCCGCTCGTCGTCTTAGTCAACCGCGGCACGGCGTCCGCCGCGGAAATCCTCGCGGGCGCGTTGCAGGATCACGACCGCGCCGTCATCGTCGGCGAGAACAGTTTCGGCAAGGGGTTGGTACAGTTCCCGTTCCAACTGCCGGCGAACTCGGCCGTGCTGCTAACCATCGCCAAGTACTACACGCCGTCGGGCCGGCTCATCCAGCGCGACTACGCGAACGAGGGCTTCTACGAGTACTACACGCGGGGCGGCACGCTGCGCGACGAGCAGGTGCGCCCCGCCCAGCCGAACGGCCCGGCGAGCCGCACCGACGCGGGCCGCACGGTCTACGGCGGCGGCGGCATCATGCCGGACGAGGCGGTCAAGCCGCGCATCACCGCCGCCGCGCAGACGCGCCTGAACGATCCGGTCTTCGCCTTCGCGCGCGAGTTGGCCCTGGGGCGCGTCGCCGGGTTCGAGTCCTACAAGGTGCAGCGGCCCATCGAGTACGGGCACGTCCTGCGCGCCGACGAGTTCCCCGTGACCGACGCGCTCTACGCGGCGCTGCGGCAGTTCGTCGTGAGCCACCCGGCCTACAAGGTGACGGGCGCGCTGCTCGACCGCGACCGCGCCTACGCCGAGCGGCAACTGCGCTACAACCTCGCCAACGCCGCCTACGGCACGTACACGGCCCTGCAAGCCTTCAACGCCGACGACCCCCAAGTCGCCCGCGGCATCGAACTGCTCCAACGCCCCGGCGGCTTAACCGCCCTCGACGCGACACAGCCCCGGCCCGTCGCGCGCCCGTAGCGGCAGAACAGATCAACACAGAGACACAGAGAGCCACAGAGGGCACAGAGTTTTTTAACTGTGCCCTCTGTGGCTTTTCTCTGTGTCCTCTGTGTGAGACCGGCCGCGCGCCACGCTCAACCCAGACGATTCGTGCGTGCGGCCCGAACAGTCTGCCTTCAGACGGCGCAGACGGCGATGCGGTGCTTGTCGGCGAGCTTGATCATGTCGGCGCGGTCGAAGATGAGGGTCTTGCCGGCGGCCAGGCAGAGGCAGGTCGCGCCGGCCTCGATCATGGTCTGGACGGTGGGCAGGCCGACGACGGGCACGTCGAAGCGCATGTCCTGATCGGGCTTGGCGATCTTGACGACGGTGAGCCGGCCGCGCGCCAACGCACCGGCGCGGCGGATGGTGGCGTCCGTGCCCTCCATCGCCTCGACGGCGACGCAGGCGCGCGCGCGCACGACGATGGTCTGGCCCAGATCGAGCCGCGCGATCTCGCGCGCTACTTCGAGGCCGTACTCGATGTCGCCGCGCTCGCTCGCGGACGGCGCGCGCCGCGTGAGCGCGCCCGGCGGCGCGAGTTGATCTTGGATGAAGTAGGTCGAGTCGATCAGCTCGATGCCCTCTCGGGCCAACTCGGCCGCGACGCCGCCGATGAGCGCGTCCGTGTTGCGGCGCGGCAAGCTGACGAGCATCTTCAGCATCCGCACGTCGGGCAGCGCGCCGCTGAAAATCTGGACGTGCTTGACCTGCCCCGCCATGATCGCCCGCTCCACGCCCGCCCGCTTGAAGAACCGGATCATCTTGCCCAACTGCCCGATGCCGACCCACACGAGCGTCTCGGCCAACTCCTCGATGCGCGGGTCGGTCTCCTCGCGGATCGCCGCCACCGCCAGCGACACGCCCGCGCGCCGCGCCCCTTCGAGCACGAGAAACGGGAACTGCCCGTTGCCTGCGATCAACCCGTAGCGCATAAGCATGAGGGCTGAGGGCTGGGGGCTGAGGGATGAAAAAGCCAGGAGTCAGAAGCCAGAAGCCAGAAGCCGGTATGATGACAGCACACGCGCCGCTGCTTCTTCTGGCTCCTGACTCCTGACTCCTGACTCCTGTTCCCGTTCATCCCTCATCCCTTATTTCGTGACGCCGCGCTCGGAGGTCTCGATGAAGCGGAGGAGTTCGGCGACTTCGGGCACGTCGGTGCTCTCGGCGCGGATGCGGGCGAGGGCCTGCGTGGTGTTGAGCCTGGCGGCGAGCAGGAGGCGGAAGGCGCGGTGCAGCGCGTCAATCGTGGCCTGCGGGTAGTCGCGCCGCTTCATGCCGACGGTGTTCAGCCCGTAGCACTTGGCGTGGTTGCCGACCGTGAGCGCGAACGGCAACGCGTCCTTGACCACGACCGAGTAGCCGCCGACGTAAGCCTCGCGCCCGACGCGGCAGAACTGATGCACGCCCGAATACGCGCCGATGTTCGCGCCGTCCTCCACGCGGACGTGCCCGGCGAGCGTGGCGGCGTTGGCCATGATGACGCGGTCGCCGATGAGGCAGTCGTGCGCGACGTGCGCCTGCGCCATGATCAGGCAGTCGTCGCCGGTGCGCGTCAACATGCCGCCGCCCGCCGTGCCGCGGTGGATGGTGACGAACTCGCGGATGCGGTTGCGCCGCCCGACGCGCGTCTCCGCCGGCTCGCCCCGGTACTTCAAATCCTGCGACGCCAAGCCAATCGAGACGAACGGGAAGACGTGCGTCCCGTCGCCGACGTGCGTGCGCCCCTCGATGACGCAGTGCCCGTCGAGCCGCACGTCGTCGCCCAAAGTCACTTCGTCGCCGACGACGCAGAACGGGCCGACGTGGCAGTCCCGACCGAGTTGTGCGTTGCGGCTGACGACGGCGGAAGGGTGGACGTAAGTCATTGCACCGCGCCCCGGTCGGCGACGGCGCTCATGATGACGGCCTCGGCGACGAGCCGGCCCTCGACCTTGGCCTCGCCGCGCATCCGCTGGATGCGCGAGCCGATGCGCAGCGCCGTCACTTCGAGCACGAGCGTGTCGCCGGGCACGACCGGCTGGCGGAAGCGCGCCTCTTCGATGCCGGTGAAGAGCACCAGCTTGCGGTCGCGATCCGCCATCTCGCGCAGCGCCAGGATCGCGCCGACCTGCGCCATGGCCTCGATGACGAGCACGCCGGGCATGACCGGCGCGCCGGGGAAGTGCCCTTGGAAGAACGGCTCGCCGATGGTCACCTGCTTGACGCCGACGATGCGCTCCTTCGGCACCAGCTCGACGATGCGATCCACCAGCAGGAAGGGGTAGCGGTGCGGCAGCAGTTCTTGGATGGCGCGGGTGTCGAGAACCGTGTCCATAAAGGCAGTAGCCAGTAGCCAGCAGCCAGTAGCCAGTAGCCAGTCAAGACGCGAGCGAGTTGACTGGCTACTGGCTACTGGCTGCTGGCTACTGTTTCGTTATTCAGGCCGGCCCGTGGAGGGCGCGCCCGGCGTGGCGGCGGCGGCCGTCGCGGGGTGCGTCCGGTTGTACTCGGTGATGAAGTCCCTGGTGATGTCCACGCTGTCGGCGGCGTAGAGCACCGGGCTGGGGTTGCGGTTCAGGTCGATGATCAGCGAGATGCCGCGCGCCTGGGCGAACGCCTGCAAGGCGTTGTACACGTCCGCCTGGAGCGGGTCGAGCACGTCGCCCATCCGCTTCTGGTAGGCGGCCTGCGCGTCCTCGGCCTTGCGCTTGATCTGGAGTTGGAGTTGCTCGGCCTGATCCTGCTGCTGCGCCGTGACCTTCGGGTCTTGCACCTGCGCCTTCTTCTGGATGTCGGCGACGAGCGTGTTGTAACGCTCCTGCATGCCCTGCAACTCGGTGCGCTGCGACTGGAACTGCGCGTCCACCTGCTTGACGGCGCTGACGACGCGCAGGATGCCCGCCTTGTCGTCCGAGAACGCGCCGGAATCAATGACGGCCAGGCGGAACGTGCCGGCCGCGGGCTGTGCCCCGCCGGTGGCCGGCGCGGGGCCGGCGGGCCGGGCGGGCGTCTGCGCCTGCGCCGAGACGAGAGAGAGAGCCGCGAGCGCGGCGGCGGCGATGTAGTAGCGAACTGGTCTCATTGCTTTCTTGTACTGCTCCTTAACAGGGTTTACCAAAAGGGGTTCGGCTGACGGGCCTTAGATGCGCGCGGCACGCCTCCGGTCAGCCCCGTAGTTTAACTCGAACCGGCAAAAAAGTCCGCCCGCCGGACGGGGCGGCGCTAGAAGGTGCGACCGACGCTGAAGCGGAAGACGCTCCGCTGCTCGTCGAAGTTGAGCGGGACCTGGCTGCTCACGCCCCGGCGCGCGTTCGGGTTGAAGGCGTAGATTAGCCGGAACGGCACGTTGACCACCGGCAACTGCACGCGCAGCTCGAAGCCGAGGCTCGACCGGATGTCGGAAATCTTGTTGAAGCTGGCCTGCGAGAGCCGCACGGCCGTGTTGCTCTGCGCCTCGCCGCGCAGGAAGACTTGGTAGAAGCCGAAGGGCAGCCCCGTCAGCGGGTCGGTCGGGCCGACGCGCGCCGCGTTCACGTACTCCTCGGTCGACACCAGACGAGTGTCGCGCGCGACCAGCCCGCCCACGCCCGTCAGCAGCAGCGGCGTGCCCACCTGGCAGGCGGCCAGCGTGTTCAAACTGACCGGCAGGAACGCCGCGCCGACGCCGCCGAGGCCGATCACGTTCGGGCAGACGGCCGTGCCGAGCGTCTGGAGGAAGCGCGGGTCGGACTGGAACTCGCTGGAGTAGACCTGATCCACGCCCTTGCGGATGTTGAAGGCCGAGCCAACGTCGGCGAACGCCGCCGCGCTCACGGTCGTGCCGAAGATCGGCACGCGGTACTCGAAGTTGCCCAGGACTTGCGTGTCCGCGCCGACCGACTGGAAGCCGCGCGAGAGCATACGCGGGTTCGCGCCCGCCGTGCCGGTGAACGTGCCGAGCGAGACGAACCTTTCCAGCCCCGGAATCTGGGCGGCCGTGCCCGTCGGGGTCTCCGCCACGACTACGCCGCGCGAGGTGACGAACAACTCGACCGGCACAATCGGGCTGATCGAGCGCACGTTGTAGCCGCGGATCGTGTACTCGTCGCCGAGGAAGAAGCGCTCGTAGATAGGCACGCCGCCGATGAAGGCCAGGGACGACGCCTGCGAGGCGCGCACCTTCGAGGTGGTGGCGAAACTGCCGACGCTGCCGACGAGCAGGCGGAAGCCGAAGACTTCCGGGATCAGCGCGCGCTTGCGCCGGATGGGGTAGAACTGCTGGTAGGAGGCGGTCGGCTCGTAGGTGCGCACGTCGCCGCCGAGACCCGCGAAGGCGAGCGAGGCGGCGACCTGCCGGCCCGCGACGGCGTCCACGCCGCGGATGTCGCGCGTGTCGTAGACGAACGAGGGCGTGATCCGGCTCGTGATGATGTTCGGCTGGCGGTAGATGACCGGGATGAAGTTCGGGTTGTTCGGGTCGGTGTTGACCTGCGGGTCTTTGACGCTCGTGCGCGAGAAGGTGTAGGAGAGGCCGACGCGCGACGCGAGGTTGAACGGCGTCTTGCGCCGGAACTCCGACAAGAGGGCCGAGGCGAAGACCGAGCCGCCGAGGGAGGTCTGCGTGAACAGGTTCTCCTCGCTCGTGTTCAGGAAGTCCACCGTGTTGGTCAGCCCGGCGAGCGCCTGCTGGTTCGACGACAGGAACGTGCCCTCGCCGAAGTATTTGAGCGACTGCGAGTAGAGCGAAAACCCGGTCGAGATTTGGCGGTTCTTGAAGTACGGCTCGGTGAAGGAGAAGACGAAGGAGCGCTGCCGGTTGCCGGCCGCCAGGTTCAGCGAGAGCGACTCGCCGCGCCCGAACAGGTTGTTGGTCGAGTACTCAAGCCCGAAGAACGAGCCGCCGATGCCCGACACGCCGCCGTTGAAGGAAATCTGCTGCCGGCCGCGCTCCGCGACCTTGACCGTCACGTCCACCTCGCCGCGCTCCTCGTCCGTCCGGTAGTCCACGTCCTTCTCTTTGTCCACCGGGTCGAAGAAGCCCAACTGGTTCAGGCGCAGGACGGAGAACTCCATGTAGCCCTGGTTGTAGATGTCGCCTTCGTTCAGGACGATCTCGCGGCGGAGCACGTAGTCGCGCGTGAAGGTGTTGCCCGAAAACTCCAGCCGCCGCAGCGTGAACTGCTTGCCCTCGTCAATCGTGATGACGTAATCAACGATGCCCTCTTTGGCGTTGCTGGGGTTGTCGCGGAAAGTCGGCTCCGGCTCGGCCGAATACTGGATGAAGCCGTTGTTGCCGTAAGCCTTCTTCAAGTCCTCGTAGAACGCCTTGTAGACGCGCTCGCCGCTGGCCACGTCGCCCGGCTTGAGGCCGAGCACGGCGCGGATGCGCTCCTCGCTGAAGATCGAGTTGCCCGCGATCTTCAGGTCGCCGAGCCGGTAGAGCTTGCCCTCGACGATGGGGATCGTGACGCGCAAGCCCTCGTCCACCGACGAGAGCAGCGGCAGCGGCAGGATGAAGCCGGTGCGGCGCGGGCCGACGCTCTCGACGCGCGGCTCGCCCGCGCGCCCTTGCAGGTAGCCCTTGCCGGCCATGTAGTTGCGCACCAGGCGCAAGTCCACGTCCAGCTTCTCGCGGTCGAGGATGTCCTGGCCCTTGAAGCGCGAGAACAGCCCGGCCTCTTTGACGTACTTCATCGCGCCGCGCAGTTGGCCGTCCTTGAAGACCTGGTTGCCCTCGAACTCGATCTCGACGACGCGGACGCGCTTGCCCTCGTTGATGTTGAAGGTGACGGCGCTCGACCCGGCCGAGACGGCCTCGATCTCCTCGTCCACGGTCGCGTTCGGGTGGCCCTTGGCGGCGAGCATCTCGCGGATCAGGCGCTTGGCGTTGTTGATCTTGACGGGGTCGAGGATGTTCTCCTTCTGCACGCCGACGCGCCGCTCGCGGAACAGCTTGAGCACGTCGGACTCGGCGACGCTCTTGAGGCCCTTGAATTCGAGGTCGCGGATGATCGGCAACTCCTTGACCTCGAAGATGACCTCGACGCCGCGCGGCCCTTCGGTGGTGTAGACGCGCGAATTGACCTTGTCGAAGAAGCCGAGGGCCATCAGGGCCTGGAAGTCGCGCTGCACCAGCGCCTCGTTGTAGGGGTCGCCGGGGCGCGTCTGGACGTAGTAGAGCAAGTCCACGTCGCGGTTGCGGCGGTTGCCCTGTATGTCTACGGTTTCCACGAGCCGCTGCTGGCCGGCGGCGGGTTGAGGCGCGGACGGCTCCTGCGCGCGCGCGCGCGGCGCGAACGAACCGCAGACGAGCAGCAGGGCGAGGAGACCGACCGTCAGGACAGCCGGCAGGAAGCGCCGGGTGGGCGCGCAGTTAGGCATAATCGCTTGTCGCCTCAAGACTTCGATCAGACTTTGGGAAGTAGGAAAACGAACCCCTCGTTACTGCCGGCCTCTTGGCTCTCGTACCGCGCGGCGCTCGGGGACGGGGCCGCGGCTGATAAACCTCAGTGCCGCTTGGATTCAGCCCCGCCGCGCGACGGTTGCCAGCGGGCGGTCAAACAAAGGCGCTCATTATAAGGAAGGCAAAAGGGAAAGGGCAAACGGCAGTAGGCAGTAGGCAGAGGGCAGGAGGCAGAAGCCGGAAGCCAGAAGCCAGTAAAAAGACGGTAGAAAACGTAGAAGAAGAAAGGCCGGCCTTTCATCAAGGCTGGCCTTTTATTCCGGCTCTGGCTTCCGGCTTCTGGCTCCTGGCTCCTACTGCCTACTGCCGTTTGCTTTCAGTGAATTAACAACTCGTCGCCCAACTCCTCGATGCTGACCGAGCGCTGACCGAGGACGCCCGCGTCCTCGTAGACTTCGACGAGCGCCGTGCCCGCCAACTCGCCCTGGATGAGCGATTCGGAGAGCGGGTCTTCGACGTACTTTTGCAGCGCGCGGCGCAAGGGGCGCGCGCCGTAGGAGCGGTCGGCGCAGGTCTTCGTAACGAGCCAGCGCTTGGCCTCGCGCGTCAGGCGCACCTCAAGCCCTTTGCGCCGGAGCGTCCGGTTGAGCATCTCGACTTGCAGCCCGACTATTTCGAGCAGTTCGTCGTCAACGAGTTGGTCGAAGACGATGATCTCGTCGAGGCGGTTGATGAATTCGGGGTTGAAGGTCTGGCGCACGGCGGACATGACCATCTCTTCCAGCTTCTCGCGCGAGTCGGCGGCCGTGGCCTGGAAGCCGAGCGCGCCGCGCTTCTGGATGAAGCGCGCGCCGATGTTGGAGGTCATGATGATGATCGTGTTCTTGAAGTCAATCGTGTTGCCGAGCGCGTCCGTGAGTATCCCGTCCTCGAAGACTTGCAGCAGCACGTTGAAGATGTCGGGGTGCGCCTTCTCGATCTCGTCGAAGAGCAGGACGGAGTAGGGCGAGCGCTTGATGCGCTCGGTCAACTGCCCGCCCTCCTCGTGCCCGACGTAGCCGGGCGGGCTGCCGATGAGCTTCGAGACCGAGTGCTTCTCCATGAACTCCGACATGTCGAAGCGCACCATCGAGCGCTCCGAGCCGAACAGGAACTCGGCGAGCGAGCGGGCGACTTCCGTCTTGCCGACGCCCGTCGGCCCGAGGAACAGGAAGGAGCCGACCGGGCGTTGCGGGTTCTTCAAGCCCGCGCGCGAGCGGCGGATCGAGCGCGCCAGGGCCGAGATGGCCGGGCGCTGCGCGACGACGCGCCGGTGCAACTCCGCCTCGATGCGCAGAAGCTTCTGCTGCTCCTCTTCCTTCAAGGACGTGACGGGGATGCCCGTCCAGCGCGCGATCACGTCCTCGATGTCGTCGCGCGTGACGGCGACCGCCATCAGCACGTCGTCGTCTTCGGGCAGGCGCGCGCTCGGCGCGAGGCTGTCGAGCGAGTAGGCGTTGCGCGGGCGTTCGTCCGCGAGCGGGTCTGCGCTGACGGCCTCGCGGCGGGCGCGGAGCTTGACGCGCGCGCCGGCCTCGTCAATCACGTCAATCGCCTTGTCGGGCAGGAAGCGGTCGGGGATGTAGCGGTTCGACTGGTAGACGGCGGCCTCGATGGCGTCATCGGTGTAGCGCACCTGGTGGAACGCCTCGTAGCGTTCGCGCACGCCGTCGAGGATCGAGACCGCCTCCTCTTCCGAGGGCGGCGGCACTTTGACGGCCTGGAAGCGGCGCTCCAACGAGCGATCCTTCTCGATGGACTTGCGGAACTCGGCGGGCGTGGTCGCGCCGATGCACTGGATTTCGCCGCGCGAGAGCGCGGGCTTCAGGATGTTGGCGGCGTCGAGCGAGCCTTCGGCCGAGCCGGCCCCGACGAGCGTGTGCAACTCGTCAATGAAGACGATGTACTGCGGGTTCTCGACCAACTCGCGCATGATCTGCTTGAGCCGTTCCTCGAACTGCCCGCGGTACTTCGTGCCCGCGACGATCAGGGACAGGTCGAGCGACAGGATGCGCTTGTTCTCCAAGAACGACGGCACCTCGCCGCGCACGATGCGCTGGGCGAGGCCTTCGACAATCGCGGTCTTGCCGACGCCCGGCTCGCCGATGAGCACGGGGTTGTTCTTCGTCCGCCGGCAGAGAATCTGGATGACGCGCTCGATCTCGCCCTCGCGCCCGACGAGCGGGTCGAGCTTGTCGTTGACGGCGTCCTCCGTCAGATCGCGCGAGAACTCGGCCAGGTGCGGCGTGTCCTTCTTCTGCCCGGCGCGCGGGTCGGAGCCGGTGGCGCGCGCCACCTCCTCGCGCACCGCCGGCAGGCGCAAGCCGCGCTCGTAGAGAATCTCGGCGGCCATCGAACGCTCTTCGCGCAGGAGGCCGAGCAGCAGGTGTTCGGTGCCGATGTGGCGGTGTTGCAGGCGGTCGCTCTCCTCGTGGGCGTAGGCGAGCACGCGCTTGGTCTCGGGCGCGAGCGGCAGTTCGACGCTGGTGGAGATTTTCTCGCGCAGGGGCGCGCGCCCCTCGATGTCCTTGCGGATCGATTCGAGCGAGGCCTGCGCGCGCGCCAGGAAGCGCGCGGTCAGCGTCTTGTCCTCGCGCATCAGCCCGAGCAGCAAGTGCTCCGGCTCGATGGCGGGCGCGCCGAACTGAGAGGCTTCGTAGCGGGCGAAGAAGATGACGCGCCGCGCTTTCTCCGTGTAGCGTTCGAACATAAAAAGCTGATGAGACCGAACCGTCAGGATGTGGCGCGCGCGGCGACGGGAAATAAATGCGGCCGCTCCACCCGCCCGGCATTATAACCCAACGTCGGCGTGGGCAGAAGAGGCAGGTCAGAGAAGGCGCAGGGCGCAGGGCGAAAGGCGAAAGGGCGAGACAGGTTCGGGCGCGGCGGCCGTGCGTGCGCTCAGGCGCGCGTGTGCGGTCAGTCGCGCAAGTCGGCGAGCACGGCGCGGAGCGTTCGGCGCAGTTCCGCCTCCTCGGCGCTGAGTTGTTCCTGCCGGCTCGCGCGCTCCCACAGTTCCAAGCTCTGTTGCAACACGCGCCGCGCCTCGGCGCGCCCCGCCGGCTGCGAGGTGTCTAACTTCTTCAGGTACTGTGTGACCAGGTCGGTGTAATCGGCCGCGTCTTTGCGTCTAACCACCGCGTCCGGCGGGAACTCGTAGAGGCGCAGTATCCCGGCCCACTGCTGCGACTCTGCGTCGGCGGGGAAAGATAAAGAGTCGCCCGACAGCTCATGCACCGCGGGCGGTGCGGTCGGCTCGTAGGCGCGCAGCCGACTCAGCAGAACGGGGACGACGACGCTCTGCCCTTTTTGAAAGGCCGCGTCGGCTTGCGCGGCCGCCTCGGCCCGCGAGTCCGCGCCCGCCGCCTGCGCCTGATTCCGCCAGGCGGCGGCGAGCAGGCTGTACAGCCCGCGCAAAGTTTCTAGACACTCTTCGTTGTAAGGGTCGTCGTGCCGCAAGGTCTCGAACGTGCGCGCGGCGTCGGTGAGGTTGTGGACGTGGACGGCTTCGTAGACGGTCTGCAACTCGGGCGTGTCGCGCGGCAGCGACTCGGCTGTGACCCACGAGCCGCCGCGCAGGGCCAGTTCGTAATTGCGGCGCGCGCGCCGCTCGGCCCAGAAGAGGGAGAGACTCAGCCCGGCCAGGAGCAACAGGAGCGCGGCCATGGCCGCGCCCGCCGCCAGCGCGCGGCGGACGAAGCGCCGGTGCTCGCGCCGCTGTAAGTCGTCGTACTCGCAGCCGAGGATGGCGGCGATCAGGCGCAGCTTCTCGTCCTTCAGCTTGCGCAGGGCGCGCGCGTCGCTGCCGGCGCGGATGTCGGCGGCGAGCGGCTGGGCCGGCGTTAAGGCCTCACCCGGCGCGCCGCCCGGCGCGGGGCCGAGCAGGGCCTGTGGGAAGGCTTCGGCCGGCTCGCCTTCGATGAGCAGCGGCAGGATGAACTGCGGCCCGCGCAGCTTGCGGAACGCCTCGATCTCGTAGTTGACCCACTGCGAGCGGCGCGCGCGCGGCGAGCAGATGACGATCAGGTAGCGCGACCGGCCGAGGGCTTCGCTCAGACTGTCGCCGAGGCTGCTGGCGGCCTTCAACTCGTCGCGGTCGCGGAAGACGCGCTTGAGCCGGCGCGGCAGGTGCGCCGCGCGCACGAGCGCGCGCGGCACGCGGTACGACTCCAACGCCCGGTGCAGGCGCACCGCGACCTTGCGGTCGAAGAGCGCCCGCCCCGTCTTGTCGCCGCGCGCCGTGGCGTAGCTGATAAACGCCTCGTAGCGGAAGTCGTCCCGTTCCTGTTTCATGCTGCCACTCTGCTTGTGCGACGGGCGCGCCCGCGACGGACTTCCGTCCGCGGCCCGTCTCGCCGTCACCGGCCGGGTTCGAGTTCGAGACTGGCCAGGACGGCTTCCGCCGCCCGCAAGCCCGCGTCGTGCCCGGTCAGGCCGAAGAAGAACTGCCGGCTCGGCCCGAAGAGGAACAGGCCGTAGCCGGCGCGCGGATCGTTGGCGTCGCCGCGGTAGAAGGTCACGTTTGTGCGCATGGCGGCCGTGCCCTTGACCCGAGTTTGACAGACGCGCCCCGTGCCCTCGACGCGCCCGACCTCTTTCATCATGTCGATCCACGCGCCGAAGAGGGGCTTGCCGCCGTCCTCCAAATAGCGCGCCTGCAACCCGGCGTCGTCCGTCGGCGGCGGCCCGGCGCTGCTCATCACGAGCAGCATCCCGGCGTCGCGGTCGCCCTTGAGCCACGTCATCGTCAGCCCGTCGTGCGTCTCGCTCTCGACCGTCCACCCGGCCGGCAGTTGCACGCGGAACGCGCCGTCGGGCGCGAGGTAGTCACGCCCGACGGCGGGCGCGACCCCGGCCAACGTGTCCACTTCAGACTGGCACGCGGGCGCGGCGGCGCGGTCGCCGCTACCGCCGGCACACGCCGCCGTCCAACACAGCAGCGCCAGCGTCAGGCTTAGCTTGGCACTCTTCATGAACGTCTCATTATCGGGTTAGCGTTGCGCGTCCGAGTCGTGGCCGCCGCGGCTCACGCGAACGGCAGTGAGACGGAGTCGGGCGGCGTTGCAAGTGCGAATGAGAATGAAGCGACCGTCGGACAGGCGGCGCGGCCGGTCGCTGCACGTCGTCGCCGACAGGGCGTGATGCGCGGCGGGCGCGGCACGGCGCGCCACCTTAGCACAAGTCAGGCGGCGCTGACGACCCCAAGCTTCATTGCGGGTGCAGTACGCCGTCGTGCAGTAAGAGTCTGCGGTCGCAGGCGCGTGCGAGTTGTTGGCTGTGGGTGGCGACGATGGCGGCCGCGCCGCGCGCGCGGCAGAGGTCGAGGAGCAGGGCGGCGACTTCCGTCGCGGCGCGCGCGTCGAGGTTGCCGGTCGGCTCGTCCGCGAGCACGAGGCGCGGGCGCGTGACGAGCGCGCGCGCCACCGCCACGCGCTGCTGCTCGCCGCCCGAAAGTTCGCCCGTGCGGTGCGCCGCGCGCTCGTGCAAGCCGACCGCGCGCAACAACTCGCCCGCCGCCGCGCGCGCCGCCGCCCAGGCCGCGCGCCCCACCAGCAGCGGCAGCATCACGTTCTCCAACGCCGACAGGTCGGGCAGCAGGTGATGAAGCTGGAAGACGAAACCGAGTTCGCGGTTGCGCACGCGCGCCCGCGCCCGCGCGTCGGCGCGCAACAGCTCGACGCCGCCGACGAAGACGCCGCCCGCGTCCGCCCCGTCCAGCCCGCCGCAGACGTGCAACAGCGTGGACTTGCCCGCGCCCGACGCGCCCACCACCGCCACCATCTCCCCGCCACGCACCTCCAGCGCCGCGCCCCGCAACACCTCCAACGCCCCGCCCCCCGGCAACGGGTAAGACTTGCGCAGGTCGCGCACGCTGATAATTGGTTCGGAGTCGTTCAAAGTTCAAAGTTCAAAGTTCAAGGTTCAAAGTTCAAAGTTGGAGGCGCGGTGCGAGTCGCCGCTTTGACCTTGAACCTTGAACTTTGAACCTTGAACTCTCATTCATACCGCAACGCCTCGGCGGGGCTGAGGCGCGCGGCGGCGCGCGCGGGGTAGAGGGTGGCGACGAGGCTGACGGCGAAGGCGGCGAGCGCGACGAGCGCGGTCTCGAAGGGGCGCGGGTGGAAGGGGATCGCGCTGAGCGAGTAGACCTCGGCCGGCAGACGCACGAGACCGTAGCGGTCGCCGACGAAGCACGCGCCGAGACCAAGCCCCGCGCCCAGCGCCGCGCCCAACGCGCCGACGAACGCGCCTTCGAACACGAAGACGAGCATGATGCTGCGGGCGCGTGCGCCGAGCGCGCCGAGGACGGCGATGTCCGCGCGCCGCTCCGTGACGACCAGCACGAGCGCCGTCGTGATGTTCAAGGCGGCGACGAGGATGACGAGCGCGACGATGAGACCGACCGTGCGCCGCTCAAGCGTCAGCGCGGTGAAGAGCGGCCGGTTCGCCTCCTGCCAGGGCAGCGCCGTGAAGCCCGCGCCGACGACCGCGCGCACCCGCGCCGCCACCTCCGGCGCGCGGTAGAGGTCGTTCGTCTCAAGGCTGATGACCTGCGTGCTGTCGGGCGCGTCCGCGCCCGCGAAGCTCATCGCCGCGGCGTGCGGCAGGTAGACCCACGCCGAGTCGAACTCGTAGAGACCCGTGCGGCAGACGCCGACGACGCGCGCGCGCCGCACCATCGGCACAAGCCCCTGCGCGCCCACACCCTGCGCCGCCGTCACCAGCCAGCCCTCATCGCCGATCTCATGCAAGCCCGTCCGCGTCGCCAACTCCGCCCCGACGACGACGGGCACTACGGGGCCGTCTTCGACATAACCAAGCGGGGCCAGTGCGCCGACGTTCGGCGCGACGGCCGTTCGTGGTGCGTCGTCCGATTGCGCGTGCGGTTCGGTTTGGAACAACGGTTCGAGTTGGCCGGCGACGAGTGTGCGTTGCAGTTCGGCGCGGGTGTGGGTCGCGTCAGAGGCGACGCCGCGCAGCACCGTGTAGGCGGAGGCGTCGGGGCCTGTGAGCAGCGCGCCGTTGTAGGTGGTCGGCTCGGCGGCGGTGACGCCGTCCACGCCGCGCAGGCGGGCGGCGAGCGCGGGCCAGTCGGCGATGGCGCGGCCGTCGGCGCGCGCGAGCGTGACGTGGGCCGTGCCGCGCAGGATTTTGTCGCGCATCTCGTCGCGGAAGCCGTTCGCCAGCGCCAGCGCGACCGTGAGCGCCGCCACCCCGCACGCGATGCCGACGAGCGCGGCCAGCGCCGTCACGCGCGCCGCCGCCCGCCCGCGCCGCCGCGCGGTCAGGTAACGCAGGGCCAGGAACAACTCGAACGGCATCTTCAGAACAAGCGCAACGACTCGGACGACATCTTCAGATCAACTCGAACGGCATCGTCAGAACAGACGGAAGCGGCGCGGCAGGCGCGAGGGCGGTTTGGCGAGGAGGCGCGCGAGGTGCGGCTCGTCGCGCGCGGTCTCGTCGGCGAGCGGGCGCAGCTCGTAGATCGTGTCGGTGACGCGGCGGAAGCGGTAGCGCCCTTCGAGGGCGACGAGTTGGCGCGTCTCCGCGCCGCGCCAACTGTCCGTGAACCAGAGGCGCGAGTCCGTGTCCACGAAGACGCGCCGGCCCGCGCGCAGGTATTCGTCAATCAACTCCGGCAGGCGCGCGCCGGGCCAGCCGCCGCCCGTGCCGATCATCTCCCACGCGCCGAGACCGACGCCGCGGTAGTAGCTGACCGCCACGGTCTGCCCGCCCGCCATCACGACCGCGTCCGGCGGCAGTTGCGCGAGCCGCGCGCGGTACTCCGCCGTGATGGCGTGCGCGCGCAGCGTCGGCCAGGCGAAGGGCAGGAAGGCGAGACCGGCGAGCACGGTCGGCACTGTCGCCACGAGCGTCGCGCGCAGCAGGGCGCGGCGTTCGGCGCGGCGTGCGTCTCGTTCATCCTGAGCGTCGCCCGTGCGGCGGCGCGCGCGCGCGACTAGATAAGCGGCGACGAGCGGGAGCAGACCGGGCAGGCCCGTCAGTTGGTAACGCCCGTTGATGATCGCGCTGTAGTGCGTGATGAGCGAGACGTTCGCCGCGAGACCGACGAGCGCCAGCACGAGCACGGGCGTCCAGCCGCGCGCGCGCCACTCGCGCCACGCGGCGAAGGGCCACAAGACGAAGACGACCGGCGCGGTCACGAAGAAGAAGAAGGCGAGCGGCAGGAGGTTGCGCGCCGTGACCGGGTGTAGCGCCTCCTCCATCCGCATCGAGGCGACCCAGCCGTGCCACGCGCCGCGGTAGCCGCCGAAGTCCAGCAGGTACATGAGCGCGAACGGGCCGAGCGCGCAGACGAAGAACAGGACGCAGGCCGCGGCCGTGAGCGCGAGCGTCCGTGCGTTGATGCGCCAGCGGTAGACGAGCGGCGCGAGCACGAGCCACACGCCGTAGAGACCCACCGCCTCGCGCACGTTGACGCTCAAGCCCAGCAGCGCCGCGCTCAAGAGCACCAGCCCCGCGCGGCGTTCACTCATCCCACGCAGGTGCAAAGTCAGCGCGACCGTGAGCAGCAGGATCGACGGAATCTCCGTCATCGCCTGCCCGCTGTAGATGACGTAGAAGGGCGAGAGCGCGAGCAGCAGCGCCGCGACGGTCGCCGCCCGCGGGTCGTTCGTCAGCCGCCGCGCCAGCGTCCACATGCCCGTGACCGCCAGCGGGCTTTGCGCCACGACCATGTACTTGAAGAGCAGGTAGGCGTGCTCGGCTTCTAAGCCGACGAGCGCGTGCGCGAGCCGGAAGGCAAAGTGGTTCGTGTAGATGAAGAGCGCGCGCCCGAAGAGCATCGAGGAGGGCGCGCCGTGCAGGGCCAGGACGGTGTAGTCGAGCGCGTCCCAGTCGCCCGCGAACGGGTCGCGGCACAGGAGGGCGAGCGCGAGCGCGAGGAGCGCGGGCGGCAGCCACCAGCGCCACGCGGCCCGCAGACCCGGCGCTCCGGGCGCGGCGGCGCGCGCCTCACCCGTTGCGGGTGCGCTTGTCATCGGGCGTGAAGGACTCGATCAGCTTGTGGTCGAGCGACTCGTCGGGCCGCTTGACCATCGTCAGCCGGTTGCCGCGCTCGTTGTATCTGACCTCGTCCATGATGTTGTAGATCAGGAGCACGCCGCGGCCCGAGGTCTTGAACAGGTTGGCCGGGTCGCACGGGTCGGGGATTTGATTAAGCGCGAAGCCCTCGCCCTCGTCCTCGATGGTGAAGCGCGCCTCCCTGGCCGAGAGGTCGGCGGTGATGCGGACGAGCTTGCCGGGGTCGTACTTGTTGCCGTGCTTGACGGCGTTGACGAACGCCTCGTCCAAGGCGATGAAGAGGTTCGAGCGTTCGGGGTTGACGACGCCGAGCTGGACGACGCGCTCGTGCAGGTAGTGCAGCACGCCGTTCATCAACGAGAGGTCGCTCGGCAACTCGAACTCGATCTTCTCGTGGACGTAAGGCAAGACCTTCACGTCCTCGACGAAGCGCAGCTTGTAGGAGAGCGTCTTCTCGACGATGGCGCGCAGCTCCTCCTGCTCGTAGGGGCGGCGCAGGTAGTTGGCCGCGCCGAGCTTGAACGCCTTGATGACGCCGTGCGGCTGCGTCTCGTCGGACGAGACGACGACGGGCACGAGCAGCGACTTGCGCTTGATCTCGCTGAGGACTTGGATGCCGGCGTCGGCGTCGTCGGTCAGGTCGCTGATGACGAGGTCGAAGTCTTCGAGGTCGTCGCGCTCAAGGGCCTCGTCGCGGTGGCCCGTGGCGACGACCTCGTGGCCCAAGTCGGCCAAGACCTGCGCGAGCAGCGTGCGCAGGTCTTCGTTGGAATCCACGATCAGGATGCGGCGTCTGTCCATCCGGCGCTCTATGATTCCCTTTGGCACAGCTAACAACGGGGAGGGCAGCGGGGCGCGCAACCGGGCCGCGCGCGCGCAACATTTCAGTACGCCTCTCCGGGCGGCGAGGTTTCCGAATATAGCACACGCGCCGGCCGGCGCAAGAGCGGCAGACGGGGCGCGCGGCCGCCGCGCCCGCGCCCCGGCGGGACTGCCCGCCCACATGCCGACCGCCGCCCGTTTCTGCTAGACTCGCGCCCGGCAGCCTCATGCAAGCATCCGCCGAACAGAGGGCCGGCGAGCCGACCGCCCGCGCCGCGCGCGCGGCCGAGTTGTCGGCGCGCGCCGACGCGCCGGCCCCGCTGTCCGCCTACACGCGCAAGCAGCGGTTTCTCATCCGCGCCGCCGACCTCGTCTTCTACCTGCTCATCCGCGTGCTCGGCGCGACGGCGAGTTTCACGGTCGAAGGCTGGGAACACTGGCAGGCGGCGACCGCCACGGGGCGACCGCTGATCTACACCTTCTGGCACGACCGGATACTGCTCAGCACCTACTTCTGGCGGCGGCGCGGCATCGTGGTGATGACCTCGCAGAGCTTCGACGGCGAGTACATCGCGCGCTTCATCCAGCGGTTCGGCTACGGCGCGGCGCGCGGCTCGTCTTCGCGCGGCGGCGTCGGCGCGCTCGTCGAGATGGTCAAGCTGATGCGCGCGGGCCGGCCCGCCGCCTTCACTATCGACGGCCCGCGCGGGCCGCGCCACGAGGCCAAGCTGGGCGCGCTCCTGCTCGCCAAGAAGACGGGCGCGCCCGTCCTCCCGTTCGCCATCAACGCCGCCCGCTACTACGCCGCGCCGAGCTGGGATCGCTTCCAAATCCCGCTCCCCTTCACCCGCGCCCGCGTCCGGATCGCCCCGCCGATTTACGTCCCCGCGGACGCCGACGACGCCGCGCTCGCCGCCAAGCGCGACGAGTTGCAACGCGTGCTTGACGAGCTTGCGCGATAAGCGGGCGCGCGGCGGTCTTGCCCGGTACAGGTCGTTATGGCGCAGGACAACTTCGAGATCGTCGGCCGGATCGAGCAGGTCGAAGTGATCGCGGTGCGGCACTCGATCCGGGTGCTCGACTTCCTGCGCCAGACTTACGGGCGCGGCCGCTAGCGCAAGCTGAAAGGCGTGGCCACGGTGCGGCTCGAAGATGGCAGGATGCGGCGCGCGGAGGTACACTGGTACGAAGCGCACGGCATCGGCAAACGGCAGTTGAAGATCAAGCGTTACCTGAGTTAAACCACCATGACGCGCGAAGCCGAGGATGCGATGCTCGCCATCTGCATCAACAACACCGACTACGAGCTGTCGCTCGAACGGCGGAAGGTCTACCCCGTCCTGCCGGATGAGGACGCCGCCCGGCACAACTACGTGCGCGTGATCGACGAGACCGGCGAGGACTACCTGTTCCCGGCCAGCCGGTTCGTCCTGATCTCCGTGCCGCGGGCCGTGGGCGACGCCCTGCTGGCGGAAGCGCGCGCTTAAAAAGTTCGGCCGGATAACTTGCTCACTTCGGAGGTCGCATGATCAATCAGGAGCGCATCAAGAATCTCTTGCTGGAACTCGTCCAGATCGACTCGGTCTCGCGCAAGGAGCGCGACGTGGCCGAGCGGATCAAGCAGTATTGCGAGGGTATGGGCGCGCGCGTGGAGATCGACGACGCGGGCGCGCAGGTCGGCGGCAACTCGGGCAACGTCATCGCGCGCTTTCCCGGCACGATCACGGACGCCGAGACGATCATGATGTCGGCGCACATGGACACGGTCGTGCCCGGCGAGGGCGTCAAGCCCGTGGTCGAGGGCGACATCATCCGCTCGGACGGCACGACCGTCCTGGGCGGCGACGACAAGTCGGGCTGCGCCGTCATCATCGAGACGATCCGCTGCCTGCAAGAGCAGAACATCCCGCACGCGCCCATCGAAGCCGTCTTCTCGATCTGCGAGGAGGTGGGCTTGCTCGGCGCGAAGGCGCTCGACGTGTCGAAGCTCAAGGCCAAGTACGGTCTCGTCTTCGACTCGGACGACCCCGGCTTCCTCTTCACGCGCGGGCCTTCGGCCAACCACATGGAGTACCGCATCTACGGTCTCGAAGCGCACGCGGGCGTCGCGCCCGAAGAGGGCATCTCGGCGATCAAGATCGCGGCCGAGGCGCTCGCCGAGATGAAGCTCGGCCGCATTGACGACGAGACGACCGCCAACATCGGCGTCATCGAGGGCGGCAAGGCGACCAACATCATCACCAACTTCGTCCTGCTGCGCGGCGAGGCCCGCTCGCTCGAGGACGCCAAGCTCGAAGCGCAGACGCGCCACATGCTGGAATGTCTGGAGCGCGCCGCCGCCAAGTACGAGGTGACGGTCGCGGGCGTGACCACGCGCGGGCGCGTCGAGGCGGACGTGGTGCGCGAGTATTACGCGATGGACGTGCCGGAAACGTCGCGCGTCGTGCAGTTGGTCTACCAGGCGGCGGCGCGCCTCGGACAGAAGGTCGAGGTGATGACGACGGGCGGCGGCTGCGACGCGAACATCTTCAACAGGAAGGGCATCGAGTGCGCCAACTTCGGCACGGGCATGCGCGCCATCCACACCGTCAAGGAGTGGCTCGACGTGAAAGACATGTACGCCTCCGCCGAGATGACCCTTGAGATTCTGAAACTGAACGGCGAGCTGGCGCAGGGCCGCAGGTGAGCTAGCCATGACCAGAGAAGAGGCGCTGGCCTATAAAACACGCTGGCGGCTGGTGAACGAAGCGCACGCCGCCGAGATCAGGCGCACCCCGGTCGCGCTCAAGCTTCAGCAACTGGCGTTGATGTATGAAGCGGCGCACGCCCTCGGCTGGCAGGCGCAACTCCGGGCGGGCGAAGCGGAAGTCCGCGAACGCTGGCGGCGGCTCAAAGAGAAGCTCTATGCCTGAAGCGGGCTTGCCGCCATCGTTTCTGGGCGCGCTGCAAGCCTTGACCGACTGGCTCGATGGCGAGCGGGTGCCGTATGTGACCATCGGCGGCGTCGCCGTCTCCCTGCTCGCGCAACCCCGCGCCACGCAGGATATTGATGTCGTCATCTGGCTCCCCGAAGAGGACTGGGCCCAGTTCCTGCGCGCGGGCGCGGCCTACGGGTTCGCGCCGCGCGTCGGCGATGCGTTGGAGTTTGCGCGCCGCGCGCGCGTACTGTTGCTGCGGCATCAGCCGAGCGGCGTCAGCGGCGATGTTTCCTGCGGCGCGTTGCCGTTCGAGCGCGAGATGATCGAGCGCGCCGCCCTGCTTGAGCTTGGCCGGCTGAAGCTGCGCGTGCCGACGCCCGAAGACCTCATCATCACCAAGCTCGTGGCGCAGAGAGCGAAGGACATCGCCGACATCGAATCACTCATGAGTGTCTGCGCGGAGCTTGACGTGGCGCGCGTGAAACGCTGGGCGCGGGAGTTCGCCGCCGCGCTAGAGATGCCGGAGATGATCGCCACCTTGGACGGCCTGCTGCGCCGGCACCTGCCGGGCGGCGGTTAACGCAGGAGCAGGCCGGCGCGGGCGCGAGGTTGCAGGCCCGATGTTGTCGGCCGAAAAGTATTCGGCGGGGGGCATATGAAGACAGCTTACGTTCTCATCCTTTCTCTTCTCTTTCTGTCGTCTGCGCAGGCCCAACTGAAGCCGCCGAGGGAGACCGCGTTGGCTCGTTTCCTGCGCTACGCCAAGATCGACACGCAGTCGCAGGAGGATCAGCCCACCGTGCCGAGCACGAAGAAGCAGCTCGACCTGGCGAACCTGCTCGTCGGCGAACTCAAAGCGCTGGGCGCGCAGAACGTGCGCCTGAGCGAGTTCGGCATCGTCTACGCGGCCGTGCCCGGCAACCTGCCCGACAACGCGAAAGTGCCCGTCGTCGGCTTCATCTCGCACATGGACACATCGCCCGCGGTGTCGGGCGCGAACGTCAACGTCGTCATCCACAAGAACTACCAGGGCGGCGACATCGTGCTGCCGAAAGACCCGACGCAGGTCATCGCCGTCAAAGACAATCCGATTTTGAAAGAGATGATCGGCGACGACATCATCACGGCCGACGGCATGACCCTGCTCGGCTCGGACGACAAGTCCGGCATCGCCGCCATCATGACGTTGGTGGACACGCTCACGCAGAACCCGCAGCTCAAGCACGGCCCCGTCGCCATCGCCTTCACGCCCGACGAAGAGGTCGGCGGCGGCATCGAGAAGTTCGACGTGAAGGGCTTCGGCGCGCAGTTCGCCTACACGGTGGACGGCGAATCTTTGGGCGAGATCAGCAACGAGACTTGGAGCGCGCGCACCGCGACCGTCACCTTCAAGGGCAAGTCCACGCATCCGGGCAGCGCCAAGGGCATCATGGTCAACTCGGCTTACGCCTTGGCGGACTTCCTCGCGCGCTTCCCCGGCGGCGCGGCGCTGCCCGAGACGACCGAGGGGCGCGAGGGCTTCGTCCACCCGTACGTGGGCAAGGTGGACGTGGAGGAGTCGAGCGTCAAAATCCTGCTGCGCAACTTCGAGGTCGCGGGTCTCGACAAGCAGGAGGCCATGCTGCGCGACATGGTGCAGCAGACCAGGGCGAAGTTTCCCAAAGTTGACATCACGATGGACGTGAAGCAGAACTACCTGAACATGAAAGAGGTGCTGAAGGACTACCCGCAACTGACCGAGCACGCGCTCGAAGCGGCGCGGCGCGCGGGGCTGAAGCCTTCCGTCAAAGCGATCCGCGGCGGCACGGACGGCGCGCGCCTGACCTTCGAGGGCCTGCCCACGCCCGACATCTTCACCGGCGGGCAGAACTTCCACGGCAAACTCGAATTCAACTCCCGCCGCGGGCTTGAGAAGACCACCGAGACGCTCGTCAACCTCGTCCAACTCTTCGTCGAACGCCCCGTCACCACCCGCTGACACCTTTGCGTCCCTTTGCGGTTAAAGCTTTTAAGGACTAACCGCAAAGGACGCTAAGCGGGCCGCGAAGGAACGCAAAGATTTAAATGCGCGTTGACTTGCCCGGCGGGTTCGGCTAGAACGTGGGCGCTCGATCCATCCCGTCTCATCGGAGCGCCTTTGCCCGGACAGTCGTTCGCACGCCTGCTCGACCGGCTCGAAGAGTTGCAGCGCCCCGCGGGCGCGCGTCAGGGCGCACAACTCCTGCGCGTGCTGCGCGCGTTCACGAACGCCCGCGCCCCCGACGCCGCCGCATTAATCCGCCTCCACGAAAGCCTGCTCTTCGTGCGCGCCTACCCGCCGAGCGCGCCCGTCCTGCGCGAGAGTGAAAAGCTGCTCGCCGCGTTCAAAGCGCGCGTGGACGAACTGCGCGCGCGCGACCCCGAAGACGCCGACTGGCTCTCTTACTCCGACGTGTCCGGCATCGCCGGCACAGGCTTCACCGCCGCGTTCGGCTACGACATCACGCGCTGGCTCGCGGCGGCGCACCCGCGCGCCGTCAAGTTGGTCTGGGCGCGCTTCGAGCAACTCGCGCGCCTCACCACCACGCTGCCGCGCTTCCTCCCGCTCTTCGCCGAGAGCGCCTACGTTGACGCGGACGTGCCGTTCCGGCTCTGGCTGCGCGCGGCGCACCGGCGCGGCGAAACTGACTTAGCGTGGCTGCTGCGACAGTTCGACCGGCTGCCGCTCGCGGGCGCGGAGCGCGCCGAGTTGTTCGAGCCGATGCAGCTCTGGGTGCGCTGGGAGTTGGGCGACTCGGACGCGACGCGCACGCACATGCGTCTGGGGCCCGCGCGCACAGTCTTCTACCACCGCGGGCCGCTGCTCGCGCGCCGCGACGTGGCGCTCGACCGCGAGCTTGTGTCGCCGCCCTTGCCCATCAAGAAAGTGGCGCTGAAAGAAAGCGAACGACTGCTCGCGCGCGGGCGCGACCTGATGGCGGTGCGCTTCCGCGAGTTGCACGGCTTCACCTACGGCGACCCGCGCACCGTCTGGCGCGCCGAAGCGGGCCGCGGCGTCGAGTTCTACCTGTGGGGCGTGCCCGCCGAGCGGCGTCTGCCGACGCTCGCTTATCACGCGCTGCTGCTCGTCAAGAACGGCGTGCCGTGCGGCTACGCCGAGGCGCTGTCGCTCTGCGAGCGCACCGAGATCGGTCTGAACGTCTTCTACACGTTCCGCGCGGGCGAGTCCGCGTGGCTCTACGCGCGCCTGATGCGTTTGTGCCGGCAACTGCTCGGCGTCACGGTCTTCTCGATAGACCCGTACCAACTCGGCGCGAAGAACGAAGAGGGCATCGAGTCGGGCGCGTACTGGTTCTACCGCAAGCTCGGCTTCCGCCCGACCGACGCGGAACTCGCCAAACTCGACGCGCGCGAGCAGCGCCGGCTCTCGGCGCGCGCCGACTACCGCACGCCGCCCGCCACCCTGCGCCGGCTCGCCGCCGGCCACGTCCTCTACGAAGCGCCGGGCGCGGAGCGCGGCGTCTGGGATCGCTTCCACGTCCACCAACTCGGCTTGCAGATCGCGCGCCGCATGGGCAAGGAGTTCGGCGGCGACGCCGAACGCCTGCGCCGCGCCGCGGTCGCCTCGGTCGGTCGCGCACTCGGCGTAAAAGTTGATCGCTGGTCGGCGGCCGCGCGCCGCGTCTTCGCGGATTTCGCGCCCGTGCTCGCGTTAATCCCAGACCTCGCGCGCTGGTCGGCGGCCGAGCGACGCGCCGTCGTGCGCCTCGTCCGTGCCAAGGCGGGCGCGGACGAGTTAGACTATCTGCGACTCTTGCAAGGACACGCGCGTTTGCGCCGGGCGCTCGTCGCGCTCGGCACGGGCGACGCGCGATTGAGCGACGATGGAGCGAGCGAAGCAGACTGAGGACGTGAAGCAGACTGACGAAACGCGGCCGGCGGATGAAGTGTCGGCTGACGAAGTGCCGCCGGCCGATGAAGCCCCGGCGGTAGGCGAAACGCCGGCTGATGAAGCGTCGTCTGCTGCTCAGTCGTCGCCGCCGGACGCCTCCGCAGCGAGTTCATTTCACAGCGGCTACGTGGCGCTCATCGGCCGGCCGAACGCGGGCAAGTCCACTTTGTTGAACCGGCTCGTGGGCGAGAAGATCGCGGCCGTGTCGAACAAGCCGCAGACCACGCGCCACCAGATTCAGGGCGTCATCACGCGCCCCGACGGGCAGATCGTCCTGGTGGACACGCCCGGCGTCCACCAGCCCGGCTACCTGCTCAACCGCCGCATGATGGCCGCCGTCCACGACGCGCTCGCGGGCGTCGCTCTCGTCTGCCTGTTGCGCGACGCCTCGGTCTCGACCGGCAACGGCGACCGCTTCGTCCTCGATCTAATCAAGCAAGCGCAGAAGCCCGCGCTGCTCATCCTCAACAAGATCGACAAGCTGCCCGACAAGACGAAACTCATACCGCTCATCGAGTGGTACGCGCGCGAGCACGACTGGCGCGCCGTCGTCCCGCTCTCGGCGCGCACCGGCGACAACCTCGAAGACCTGCTCGCCGAAGTCGTCCGCCACCTGCCCGCGGGCGAGCCGCTCTTCGGCCCGGACGAGCTGACCGATCAACCTTTGCGCACGCTCGTCGCCGAGATCGTGCGCGAGAAGATACTGCAAGTGACCGGCGACGAAATCCCCTACGTCACGGCGGTCGTCACCGAGCAGTACGACGAGTCGCGCGCCGACCTCGTGCGCATCAACTGCGCCATCCTCGTCGAGCGCGAGACGCAGAAGAAGATCGTCGTCGGGCGCGGCGGCGCGCGCATAAAAGAGATCGGCACGCAGGCCCGGCGCGACATCCAGCGCCTCGTCGGCACGCGCGTCCACCTCGAACTCTTCGTCAAGGTCGAAGCCGACTGGCGCAACAGCCAGCGCGCGCTCGACGAAATGGGGATCAAGGAGGGATAGGAAGTGGCCGGTGGTCGGTGGTCAGTGGTCAGTTAAAAAAGTCTTTACTGACCACTGACTACTGACCACCGACCACTTTTTCATCATGTGGTTCGCCCTCGATGTCACGGCGGCGGCGGCGGCGCGCGAGGCCGTTGAGTACGCGCTGATGGAGGCGGGCGCGCTCGGCACGGAGACGCGTGAAGAGGCGGCGGGCGAGGTGTGCGTGAGCGGCTACTTCGAGCGCGGGCCGGCGCGCGAAGCGGTGCGCGCGGCGCTCGCCGAGGCGCTGCGCATCTACGCGCTGCCGACTTCGGCCGTGCGCGACGTGCGGCCGCGCGAGGTCGCGGCGCGCGACTGGCTGGCGGAGTGGAAGCGCAACTGGCAGCCGGTCGTGACGGGCCGCTTCGTCGTCGCGCCGCCGTGGAGCGACGTGGCCGAGACGGGCGACCGCCTCGTGCTCCGCATCGAGCCGGGCATGGCCTTCGGCACGGGCACGCACGAGACGACGCGCCTGTGCCTCGCCGCCGTCGAGCGCCACTTCCGCGGCGCGAGCTTCCTCGACGTGGGCACGGGCACAGGCATCCTCGCCATCGCCGCCGCCAAGTTCGCGCCCGGCGCGCGCGGCGCGGCGTGCGACACGGACGCCGCGGCGGTCGAGATCGCACGCGAGAACGCGCGCCTGAACGGCGTCGCCGACCGCATAGAGTTCTACGTCGGCTCGGCGGACGAGACGACACGTTCGGCCGACTGCGTCTGCGCGAACCTGACGGCGGACGTGATCGTGCCGTTGCTGCCCGCGCTCACGGGCGCGACCTGCGGCCGCCTCATCCTCTCCGGCATCCTCGCCACGCAAGCCGACCGCGTGCGCGCCGCCCTCGCCGCGCTCGGTCACAACGACTGCGAGACGACGGCCGACGGCGAGTGGGTCGCGTTGATCGTCTGAGGATGAGTTCAAAGTTCAACGTTCAAGGTTCAAGGTTCTAAGATAGGTTCAAGGTTCAAAGTTCAAGGTCGACGCCCAGGGCCGCGGCGGCGACGCAGCCCTAGCCTCAAACCTTGAACCTTGAACGTTGAACGTTGAACTCGGTCTTAAACCCCTATGGCCCGCCGCTTCTACGCCCCGCCCGATGCGTTCGCGCCCGACGGCGCGGGCGTCGTGTTGTCGGCGGAGGAGACGGCGCACCTGACGAGCGTGCTGCGTCTGCGGGCGGGCGACGAGGCGTTCGTGTTCGACGGAACTGGGCGCGAGTTTCGGTGTCTGATTGAAGACGTGCGCGGGCGCGGGGCGCGGCTCGCGGTCTCGGCGGAGGTCGCGGCGGCGCGGCCCGAGTCGCCGCTCAGGCTGGCGCTGGCGGTCGCGCTGTTGAAGGGCGAGAAGTTCGACACGGTCGTGCAGAAGGCGACCGAGTTGGGCGCGGCGTGCGTCGCGCCGGTCGAGACGGCGCGCGCCGACGTGCGTTTGCGCGACGCGCGCGCGGCCACCGCGCGGCTGGCGCGGTGGCGGCGTTTGGCGCTCGAAGCGGCGAAGCAGTCGGGGCGCGCGTTCGTGCCCGCGGTCGCAGCGCCGGTCGCGCTGTCCGAGTTGCTGGCGGACGAGCGGCGCGCGGCGGGCGCGCGGCTGTTCTTCGCGGAGCGCGGCGGGCGCGGGCTGGCTGAGGTGTGCGCGGCGATGACGCGCCCGTTAGAGTTGACGGCGCTGGTCGGGCCGGAGGGCGGGTGGGCGGACGAGGAGTTGGCGCAGGCCGAGGCGGCCGGGTGGCGGCTGGTCACGCTGGGCGGGCGCACGCTGCGCGCGGAGACGGCGGCGGTCGTCGTCGCGGCGCTCGTCCAACACCTCTGGGGCGACCTGCGCTGAAAGAATTTTGACGAAAGGGGGCGCGCGGCCGGAGAATATGGGAACGCGGCGCGGGGCGCGCGGGCAAACGGTCGCCGGCTAAGCCCGGCGACTTTATTCCCGGCGGCGCGGGCGCGGGGGAAACCGGCCGGAGACGAACGACGTATGGCCTTTACGCGAGACGAGGCGGCGGCGCGCGCCGCGGCCGATTTGGCCGAGCGGCTCGGCGTCGCACGAGACGAGATCGCCGCCGAGTCCATTGAAGACGTGGAGTTCCCCGACGCCAACTTCGGCGCGAACGCCGCGGGCGAGGTGAGCGCGCAGATGCTCACGCCCGGCTGGCGCATACGCCTGCGGGCCGGCAATCAGACGTACGAGTATCGCGCGAACCGCAACCGGCTCCGGCTGTTCAACTATCAGGGCGCGAATCATCGCGTGGTCTAAAACCGAGGCACACCCAGTCATACCGTCCGAGCAGTGAGGTACGAGCCATGAACCGACACAACCTTTTCGGCCACCTGGCGCTGGCCGTCGCCATCATCATCCTCGCGGCCTTCGTCGGCCAGATTCGCCGCATGGAGTGGCGCGCGCACCAGGAGGAGCACACCGCGCCGCCCGTCGAGCAGACCGCCGCGCCGCAGGAAGAAGACCGCGCCGACGGCGAAGACGCCGAGGAAGCGGGCGACGAGGAGCAGGGCGACGCCGAAGTGCTCGTCCGCTTCAAGCCCGGCACTTCGCCCGAGGCCGTCGAACGGCTCGCCGCGCAGTTGAACGACCGCGTCGAGGATCGCTTCGAGGACGTGGCCGCCGATCAGGTGGTCATCGCGGACGAGGACGGGCTGGGCGCGGAAGAGGTCGCGGCCGAGTACCGCAACCTGCCCGAAGTGCTCTACGCCGAGCCGAACTTCGAGATCGAGCTTGACCCGTCCGAAGACGAGTTGGGCGCGGGGCCGGGCCTGAAGCCCGCTTATGACGACGCGGCCGCGGAGCACGCGCACCCCTCCGATCCGATGTTCGACGAGCAGTGGTCGCTCGACAACCACGGCACGCGCGGCGGCAAGCAGGGCGCGGACATCAGCGCCGTCAAGGCCTGGGAGAAGACGCACGGCAGTCGCAAGATCGTCGTCGCCGTCCTCGACACGGGCGTTGACTACACGCACCGCGATCTGGTCAACAACATCTGGGTGCGGCCCGCGAGCGTCCCCGCTTATCACGACGACGAGTTGGGCGACTTCGACGACGGGCACGGCTTCGACGCCGCCGACATGGACGGCGACCCGATGGACGACCACGGGCACGGCACGCACTGCGCCGGCATCGTCGGCGCGGAGGGCGACAACGCCGACGGCATCGCGGGCGTCAACTGGCAGGTCGAGATCATGCCGCTGAAGTTCCTCGGCGCGAACGGCTCCGGCACGGTCAAGGACGCCATCGAGTGCATCAACTACGCGATTGATCGGAAGAAGGCGGGCGTGAACCTGCGCGTCATCAGCGCGAGCTGGGGTTCGACCATGTACTCGCGCGCGCTCGAAGACGCCATCCGGCGCGCGGGCGAGGAGGGCATCCTGTTCGTCGCCGCCGCGGGCAACTCTTCGTCGGACAACGACCGCCGGCAGCACTACCCGTCCGGGTATCAGTTGCCGAACGTCGTCTCGGTCGCCGCGCTGACGCGCACGGACGCGCTCGCGTCGTTCTCGAACTGGGGCGTCAAGACGGTGCACGTGGCCGCGCCGGGCGCGGAGATTCTCTCGACCTGGCCGCAGAACCAGTACGAGGAGCACTCGGGCACTTCGATGGCGACGCCGGAGGTGTCGGGCGTCGCGGCGCTCGTGCTCGCGGTCAACCCCAACATGTCCATGCAGGACTTGCGCGCGCGCCTGCTCGCGTCGGTGGACAAGCTGCCCGCGCTCGACGGCAAGATCGCCAGCGGCGGGCGCATCAACGCCGCCAAGGCCGTCAAGGCCGAGTAAAAGGGCGATCTCTTCGTCTTTCGTAGCGAAGCCCCTGTGAGCAGCCTGCTCACAGGGGCTTCGTGCCTTAGCGGGTCAAATGCAAGCCGCCCGCGCCGCTAACTCCTCCGCACGGTGCAACGTCTCCGGCCAACGTCGCCAGTGTCACGTCGCGGAGTTGTGAGGTTAAAGCTCGCCGGGCGGGCCTGTGTACAGCGCCAGGTGCGCCGGCAAGCGGGCCGCACCGTTGAGCGGCTCGCCCACGGTGATAGAGGTTGGCTCGATCACTTGTTGCCCGCCGTTCGACATGGTCGTGATCATGCGTAGCGTCACCCGCCCAAGGGCCGGCGCGACCCAGACCTCGGTGTTACCGTCAATAGCGCCGCCGGCTCCAAGCGGGTGTAAGACGACCGCCGGTTGGCCCAGAATCGTGTCGTCGCGGACGAAACCGGCCGTCTTGCGCAGAGCGGCGGCGGCAGTCCAGTCGTCCGTCACGGCGTAGTCACCCGTGCGGACGTAACGCTTGTCATCCTTCGACAACCACTGCCCGCCGGCCGTGTCGGCCCCGAACTGCAACTGATGCCCGTTAGCCAGGCGGCGCACGACGCGCCAGTTGCCGAGTGCGTCGCGGTATTCCGTCTCGGTGGCTACTTCGGTGGTCTTGCCGTCCGCCGTGCGCTCCGTGATGCGCCGTTCAATCGTCGCGGCCGTATACGTCGGCCGCGCTTTGGTTAAGGCGAACGCGGAGACCCCCGCCAAAACCAGGACAAGGCCGTAAGCAATTCTTCGGACAGTCATCGCCGCCTCCTCGCGCTCCTGTTGCGCCGCGCGCCCCTCACATCGTACAGGTGTTGTAGCAGCCTATACCCTTTCCTGCAATTCGACGTTACATGGAGACCGTCTGAACAGTACCAATGACTTTCGTACAGCAACGCCCTGATAAGCAGTCGCCATCGCACGAACCACTGATGCAGGTCGCGTACGTGCCGGAGGGTTGCCCCGTGTCGCAACTTATTGTTGGGCAACCTATCCCGCACAGAGTTCCACCCTGCGCGCGGGTCATGCGGGCCGCGCCGTGGCCTAAGACAATAGTGCAGATTAAGAATGCAGCGTAGGCGGCGGGGCCGCGGAGATTTGATCTTTTGCCAGTCATGAGGATTTCTCCTAGGGGAACAGCCTGGCGGGGTTGGCGCACTGACCTGTTGTTACAAGACCGCTATCGGCGGCAAGGTTACTGCCAGAGTGCAAACGTGTCAAGGCCGCGCGCTGCTTGCGCGGCGCATTGCGAGCGGCCGCATCAATCAGCGCCGCCGGTGTCGTGCGCCGGCTATCTATCGTCGCGTCTTTCCGGTATGATCGCTGCTCATCAAAGCATTGCTATCATTTGTCACAGAACCAAGGAGGAGACCCGAACGATGAGCGCGTCCACGCAACCCACGGCCGCCGGCACGACGCCCGAACTCGATCAGCTCTGCGTCAACACCATCCGCACGCTCGCGCTCGACGCCGTGCAGCGCGCCGAGTCCGGCCACCCCGGCCTGCCGCTCGGCGCGGCCCCCATGGCTTACGTCCTCTGGACACGCTTCATGCGCCACAACCCGCGCAACCCGAAATGGGCCAACCGCGACCGCTTCCTCCTGAGCGCCGGCCACGGCTCGATGCTCCTCTACGCGCTGCTTTATTTGACCGGCTACGACCTGCCGCTCGAAGAGTTGAAGAACTTCCGCCAGTGGGGATCGAAGACGCCCGGCCACCCCGAGAACGTATTGACGCCCGGCGTCGAGATCACGACGGGGCCGCTCGGCCAGGGCTTCGCCAACGGCGTCGGCATGGCGATGGGCGCGGCGCACCTCGCCGCGAAGTTCAATCAGGAAGGCTTCCCCGTCATAGACCACTACGTCTACGCCATCGTCTCGGACGGCGACCTGATGGAAGGCGTCGCGTCCGAGGCCGCCTCGCTGGCCGGTCATCTGAACCTCGGCAAGCTCATCTACCTCTACGACGACAACCAGGTGACCATCGAAGGCTCGACCGCGCTCGCCTTCTCCGAAGACGTGCCCAAACGCTTCGACGCTTACGGCTGGCACACGTCCACGGTCGAAGACGGCAACGATCTGGCGGCCATCGAGCGTGCCATCCGCGACGCACAGGGCGTCGCGGATCGCCCGTCGCTCATCTCCGTCAAGACCATCATCGGCTACGGGATGCCGACCGCCGGCACGCGCAAGGCGCACTCGGACGCGCCCGGCCACGAAGCGGTGCGCGCGACGAAAAAGCAACTCGGCTGGCCCGAGGAGCAAGAGTTCTACGTGCCCGACGAGGCGCTCGCGCAGTTCCGCGCATCGGTCGCGCACGGCGCGCAGTTGGAGCGGGAGTGGCACGAGTTGGTCGCGCGTTACGGCTCGCGGCACGAGGAGTTGGGGCGCGCGTGGCGCACGCTGATGGAGGGCGAGCTGCCCGCGGGCTGGGAGGAGAAGCTGCCTTCGTTCGAGGGCGCTAAGGACATGGCGACGCGCGCCGCTTCGGGCGAAGTCATCAACGCGCTCGCGCCCGTCATCCCCGCGCTCGTCGGCGGCTCGGCCGATCTCGGCCCGTCGAACAACACGGACATCAAAGACGGCGGCAGCTTCCAGTCGGGTTCATACGACGGGCGCATCATCCACTTCGGCGTGCGCGAGCACGCGATGGGCGCGACCATGACCGGCATCAGCCTCAACGGCGGCCTCATCCCTTACGGCGGCACGTTCATGTGCTTCTCCGACTACATGAAGCCCGCCATCCGCCTCGCCGCGCTCTCCGAGGTGCAAGTCATCTATATCTTCACGCACGACTCGGTGGGCCTCGGCGAAGACGGGCCGACGCACCAGCCCGTCGAACAACTCGCGGGCCTACGCGCCATCCCGCACCTCTACGTCATCCGCCCGGCCGATCCGCACGAGGTACGCGAGGCCTGGCGCGTCGCGCTCCTGCGCCGCCACGCGCCGACCGCGCTCGTCCTCTCGCGCCAGAAGGTGGCGACGCTCGACCGCAAGACCTACGCCTCGGCCGAAGGCGCGCGCCGCGGCGCTTACGTCATCGCCGAAGCGACGAAGACCGACGCGGGCGACGGCGGCGGTACAACGACCGGCGCGGACGCGCCGACGACGCCCGCCCTCATCATCATCGCCACCGGCGCGGAGGTCGAACTGGCGCTCGCCGCCCGCGCGCAGTTGCAGGCGGCGGGCACGCCCACGCGCGTCGTCTCGATGCCGTGCTGGGAACTGTTCGAGGCGCAGGACGAGGCCTACCGCGCGCAAGTTTTGCCGGCGAGCGTGACGGCGCGCCTGAGCGTCGAGGCGGGCGCGCGGCTCGGCTGGGATCGCTACGTCGGCCCTTCGGGCGACTGCGTCTGCCTCGACCGCTTCGGCGCGTCCGCGCCCGGCGCGACCGCTTTGCGCGAACTCGGCTTCAACGTCGAGAACGTCGTCCGCCGCGCGCGCGCGCTGCTCAGGCATGGCTGATAGTCAGGCACGTTGTTGCGAGTTGATGAAGCGGGCCGTGGAGTGGCGCTGCGAAGCGCATCCCGATCCCTTCGACTGTACGGATAATCTGATCTACTACCCGCCGGACTCTGAGCAGTACGGCCCGATCATTCACGACGGCGGTTCGTCGTTCAGCCGGATCACTTACTGCCCGTGGTGCGGGGCGCGGCTGCTAGCGACGGCAGCTAATGACAGTGACCTTTGAGAGTTAAACCATGCGAATCGCAATCGGCGCGGATCACGGCGGCTACCCGCTGAACGAGCGTGTGATCGAAGAACTGCGCGCGGCGGGGCACGAGTTGGAAGACTTCGGCACGCACGACGGCACGCAGCCGGACGACTACCCGGACTACGCCTGGCAGGTGGGCGCGGCGGTGCGCGACGGCCGCTGCGAGATCGGCATCGTCATCTGCGGCAGCGGGGTCGGCGCGAACGTCGCGGCCAACAAAATCCGCGGCGTGCGCGCGTCGCTCATCGCCGACACCTACTCGGCGCACCAGTCGCGCGAGCACGACGACTGCAACGTGCTCTGCCTGGGCGCGCGCGTGGTCGGGAGCGAGCTGGCCATGGAGATCGTGCGCGCCTTCGTCGGCGCGCGCTTCACCGGCGAGGAGCGCCACCAGCGCCGGCTCGACAAAGTGCTCGCCATCGAACGGCGCGAGACGGCCGCGCCTTAGAGCAGATCAACCACGAAGACACGAAGGCACGAAGAAGACCGCTGTCCTCTTCGTGCCTTCGTGTCTTCGTGGTGCAACCGGCCGCGCGGCGGCACGCAAGCTCGGATCAAACTAGAGGCCCTTGTGGCAGCCCGCGCAGGAGATGGGCGGCGAGCCTTTCTTGAAGGCCGGCGCGCCCGGCTTCTTGCGGGCCGCGATGGCGTCGGTGTGGCAGGCGATGCAGTTGCGGTGGTACGCCTCTTCGTTCGTCAGTTCCGTGTCGCCTTCGTCGGGTTGCGTGGACTTCGGGATGTTCGGGCAGAAGGCGTAACGCACACCGGGGGCGTCGCACGCCGCCGGCTTCGTCGTGACCTGCGCGTGGCAGGCGCGACAGGAGAAGACCGGGCGCGTGCCCGGCGCGTTCAGGTTGTCGGCCTGCAACATCGCGGCGCGCTCGAAAGTCTTGAGCACGCCGGGGTCGGCCGGCTTCGGCTGATCCGTGTGGTGACACTCGGCGCAGCCGACCGGGTCCGTGCCCTTGATGCTGTAGGCCGGCGTCGTGTGCGCCTCGTGCGAGAACTCTTCGGGCGGCACGGGCTTGGCGGGCGGCGCGGCCTTTTTGTCGTTCCGATCAAGCACGGCGTCCTTGCCCAGCGTCGTGGTCTTCGGCTGCACGCGGCTGCACAGCGGGATGCCCGACGCCTGCATCTTGCTCTCGCACGGCTCCTTCGGGTTAGTCCCGCCCTGCCCGCCGCCCGCGCCGGTGCTGTTGCTGTTCAACGCCGCAGCACTGTTACTGTTCGTCGCGGCGGTGTTGCTGTTCGACGCGCCCGCGGCGTTGCTGTTGGCCGGCTTGGTGTTGCTGTTCGTCGCGGCATTACTGTTGGACGCGGCGTTGCTGTTCGACGTGCCGGCCGGCGTGGCACTGTTCGTCCCGGTCGCTTTGGTGTTCGTGTTCGCGTTCGTGGCCGGGGGCTTCGAGTTGGAATTGGCAGGCGGCTTGGTGTTCTTGTTTTGCCCCGCTTTGGGCTTCTGCGCCGCGCTCGTCAGGAGCAGCGCGGAATAGCCGACGAGAAAGAGCAGGGCGACGGCAAGTTTCATCCCGGTGAGTTTCATTCTGGGCCTCCCTCTTGACGGACGTGTGAACGGCGGTGCGCTTCGGGGTGGACGAGTTGACTCGGCTGCGCGTCCGGGTCGTGATGAGCGCGCGCGCGAGTAAGAAACGGCCTCGAACGGCGAGGATTATAATTTACCCGCCGGGGTTGTCAATGTTTTCAACGCCCGCGCCCGCCGCCCGCCGGCGCAGCGCCGCGACCTCCGCCGCGTGCTCGGCCACGAACCACGCGCTCAGCAGCGGCAGGTACTCCAACTGCCACGCGAGCGGCAGCTCGAAGAAGCTCGACACGATCACGCGCCGGCAGCGCGCGCTCCCGCAGTTGCACCGCCAGACGATGCCGCCGTGGCAGTCTATGATGTAGTCGCAGGTGATCTCTTCGCCCGCGACGAGCGCGCGCCGCGCGACGACGTAACGCACGCCGTCGCGCCACTCGGCGTAAGCCGTCGGGTCGCAGCTTGAGTTGATGTGCCGCTCCGGCCAAGGCATCAACACGACCCGCCCGCCGGCCAGGTAGTCGCAGTGGTGCGCGAACTCGCCCAGTTCGGGCCGCAGCGGGTGCTCCGCGTCCACCACGCGCGAGTCGTCAATCACGAGTATCGTCTCGCCCGCCGCGAACGCCCGCCCCGCAAACACCCCCACCCCCTGAATCCGCGACGCCGCCACGTAAACGTCAGCCATCAGAAATTCCTCATTAGCTAACAGCTTTCAGATCACTACGCGCAGCGCGGCGGGCAGGAGGCGGAACTCGACGGGCGTGTGCCCGCGCACGTCGCCGTCGGCTTCGACGGGGAGTGCGTCCGCGGGCGTCAACGGCGCGATGCGGACGCGCGTGCCGCGCGCGATGCGGACGCGCGGGTTGTGGACGTGCCCGCCCGTGTAGATGCGCGGCAGCTCGCGCACCACGGCCGCGCGCGGCAGCCCGCAGGCCGTGACCAGATCGAGCTGACCGTCGTCCACGCGCGCCGACGGCGCGAACATCATGCCGCCGCCCGCGTAGCGACTGTTGACCACAGCCACGAGGTTCGTCAGACACTCTTCGGGCGCGCCGTCGTCGAGTTGTATGCGCAGCCGCCGCAAGCGCCAGCGCGCGAGCGCGGCCAGGGCCGCGAGCGCGAAGCGCGCCTCGCCCGGCAGCCGCCGCGTCAACGCCGCCTGCGCCGCCACGCGCCCCGCCACCTCCGCGCCGATGCCGAGCGTGACCGCGTTCAGACACAGGAACGCGCGCGCGCCCGCGCCGGTCGTCACCACGCCGTGAAGCAGATCAACAGCCCGCGTCGTGTCTGCGCGCGTCGTGTCTGAGTGCGGTGTCATGTCGCTTTGTGTCGGTGCGGCGTCTGCGCGGTGGCAGTGCGCGACGAGGCGCGCGAGCCAGTGCGTGAGCGTGGCGCGTTGCCCTTCGAGGCTGCGCGCGAAGTCGTTGCCCGTGCCGCCGGGCAGCAGGGCCAGCGCGGCCGCGGGGTTGACGGGCGCGGGCGCAGCGTCTTCCGCCGCGCGCGCGAAGAAACCGGCCGCCACTTCGCTCAGCGTGCCGTCGCCGCCGACGACGGCGATGGTGCGGTAGCCTTCTCTGAGCGCGAGCCGCGCGCGGGTCTGCGCGTCGCCGGGCTGGCGCGCCGCGTGCGCGTCGAAGCGTATGCCCGCGGCCGCGAGCGCCGGGCGCACGAAGTCCCAGGCTGCACGCGCACGCGCCGCCTGGTAGTTGACGATGACGAAGAGTTCCGGTTGCACGCTCATGCGGGCCGGAAGAGAATAACAGGCCGGGCAGGAGGGTCAAGAGATGCAGAACGAGCGTATGCGCGCGGTGGTGATCACGCGACCGGGCGGGGGCGAGGTGCTTGAGGTGCGCGAGGTGGCGCGCCCCTCGGCGGCGGGCGACCGCGTGCGCGTGCGCGTCCGCGCCGCCGCCCTGAACCGCGCCGACCTCTTGCAGCGCCGCGGCCTCTACCCCGCGCCGCCGGGCGCGCCCGCCGACATCCCCGGACTCGAGTTCGCGGGCGAGGTCGAACAGTTGGGCGCGGACGCGCGCGCTTGGCGCGTCGGTCAACGCGTCTACGGCATCACCGGCGGCGGCGCGCAAGCCGAATACGTGGTCGTGCCTGAGAGCACACTTGCCGCTGTCCCTGACAACCTCGATTGGGCCGCGGCCGCGGCCGTGCCCGAAGCGTTCATCACGGCGCACGACGCGCTGTTCACGCAGGCGCGCTTGCAACTGGGCGAGCGCGTGCTCGTCCACGCCGCCGGCTCAGGCGTCGGCCTGGCCGCCGCGCAACTCGCGCACGCCGCGGGCGCACTCGCCTACGGCACGGCGCGCACGCCCGCCAAACTCGAACGCGCGCGCGCGTTCGGCCTGACGGACGCAGTCGCCGTCGGCGACGACCCGCGCGCCTTCGCCGACGCCGTGCGCGCTTGGACGCAGGGCGCGGGCGTCAACGTCATCCTCGATCTCGTCGGCGCTTCATACCTCGCAGCGAACCTCGCGGCGCTCGCCCCGCGCGGCCGCCTCGCCCTCGTCGGCACGATGGGCGGCGCGCAAGCCCCACTCGACTACGGCCTCGTCATGGCCAAACGCCTCCGCCTCTTCGGCACAGTCCTGCGCGCCCGCTCGACGGAAGAGAAAGCCCGCGCCACCCGCCTCTTCGCCGCCCACGTCGGGCCGCTACTAGCGCGTGGCCTCGCACGCCCCGTCGTTGATCGCACCTACCCGCTCACCGAAGTCCGCGCGGCCCACGAACGTTTGGAGAGCAACGAGAGCTTCGGCAAAGTCGTGCTGCTCGTCGAGGGCAGAGACGGGGGATGAATAAAACAAGAAGCTGCTTGTTCTTGTTCGTCCCTCATTCGTCATCCTTTCGCGCGCGCGGGCCGCGACCGGGTTTGCGGGCGTGCGCTTACGCCCGGCCTCAGAGCTGAAATACCAGCAACGCGCGGCCCGCGTGCCGCTCCGCTTGTCACCCTTCGCGCGCCGCTGATATCATCGGCGGTGGTTTTGGAGGGGACGAGAGAGTGAAAGCAGAGTTGACACAGTTAATTGCCTTGCAGCACTTGGACAATAGCATCCGCCGGCTAAAGGCCGAGTTGGAAGCCATCCCGGAGAGGCGCGCTGAGATCGAAAAAGAGTTCGAGCAGCGCGCCTCTGAGTTTTTGGCCCTCGAACAGCGCCGCGACACCGCCCGCACGGAGCGCGTCCGGCTCGAAACGGAACTGGCCGAGACGCGCACCAAGGCCGAGCACGCCGACCGCGCGCTCATGGCCGCGACCAACGAGAAGGAGTACACCGCCGCCATCCGTGAGGGCGACGCCGCCCGCAAGCACAGCTCCGAGTTGGAGACCAAGATTCTCGAACAGATGGAGGCCTTCGACGGCGCGGAGCGCGAGATCGGCGAGCGCTCGTCGGACGTGGAGCGGCTGCGCGCCGAGCGCGACGCGCAACTGGCCGCGCTCGAACAGCAGACCGCCGCGCAGGCCCGCCAGATCGAGGCGCAGGAGCAGGAGCGTGCGCGCGTCTTCGCCGCCCTGCCCAAGCCGCTGAGCGCGCTCTACGACCGCATCCGCACGCGCCTGCGCGACGGCGTCGCCGTGGCCGAGGCGCGCGACGGCTCATGCACCGCCTGCCACATGAAGCTGCGCCCGCAGGTCATGGCCCAGATCAGGCGCGGCGACGAGATCATCACCTGCGACAACTGCGCCCGCATCCTCTACTACGTCCCGGCCCAGGCGACGCAGAGCGCGGCGACCTGAGAGCGTCGCCCTTTTGTTGTCGCGGTTGAGTGCAGCGGGCGACAGTTCAACACAGAGGGCACAGAGGTCACACAGAGTTCACAGAGTTCTTAACTGTGTCCTCTGTGCCCCCTCTGTGCCCTCTGTGTTTCAACGGCCTGACCAGAGACTCAAGCACAGAAACGATCCGGCCGCGATATTTTCGTAACCGCCGCCGGGCAACATGCGCGCAGAGTCGAGGGGCGGCAAGGGGGTTTTGAGTCCGATGACGAGCGCGCGCGACGGGGCGCAGCAGGGGGCGGCGGCGGGCGCGCCGCCGAGCGTCACGCGCGGCCGGCGCGCTAACTGGTGGCGCAGGCGCGGCTCGAAGCGGCGCGGCTTCTGGTACGAGGACGCGCGCGGCCGCCGCGTCAAAGACGCCGCCGCGCTCGAACGCATCAAGGCGCTCGCCGTCCCGCCCGCGTGGCGCGACGTGCGCGTCGCGCCGGGGCCGCACAGCCGCCTGCAAGCCATCGGCGTGGACGCCTGCGGGCGCGTCCAGCGCATCTACCACCCCGCGTTCGCCGCCAAGCGCCAGCGGCTCAAGTACGAAAAGATCGTCCGCTTCGGCGCGCAGCTCGGCGCGCTGCGCCGCCGCACCAACGAAGACATCGCGCGCCCCGACCTCTCCAAGCCGCGCGTGCTCGCCGTCGTCGTCCGCCTGATCAACGATCTCTACTTCCGCATCGGCAGCGAGTCGAGCGTCAAACGCTACCGCACCTACGGCGTGACGACACTGCGCAACCGCCACCTGGCGATCAAGCGCGGCGGCCGGCTCGTCTTCAACTTCGTCGGCAAGCACCACATCCGCCACCGCCACATCCTCGTGGACGAGGAACTGGCCACGCTCATGCGCGACATACAGAAGCTCGGCGGCGCGAAGCTGTTCCACTACTACGACGAGGAACAGAAGAAGGCGCTCCCCGTCCGCCCGCGCGACGTGAACGACTACCTCAAGGCGGCGACGGGGCCGGAGTTCTCGGCCAAAGACTTCCGCACTTGGGGCGGGACGCTGCTGGCGGCAGTCGCCTTGGCGGACATGGGCCGGCCCGCCGACGAGCGGGAGGCGAAGCGCAACATCGTGCGCGCCATCAAGCGCGTGGCCGAGCACCTCGGCAACACGCCGCAGGTCTGCCGCGGCAGCTACATCCACCCGCGCGTCCTGGAGAGCTACTGCGCCGGGGTCACGCTCACAGAGTTCCGCCCGCGCCGCGAGCGCCGCATCGCCCGCCAGCAGCCCGAATACCTCCCCGAAGAGCGCGCCCTCTTGAACCTACTCCGCGCGCCACAACAAGCCTAAAGCGAAGCGCGCAACCCTATGCCGGGAGCGCGGGCATCCCTGCCCGCCAAGCGTGCGTCAGCACGCTAACAAGGAGATATTGACTCTCAACCTTGAGCGCCAGCGCTTCCCTTGTTCGCGCTGGCGCGCTCATGGCGGGCAGGGACGCCCGCGCTCCCGGCTGCGACCGGCGCGCTCCGGGTGGCTAGAAAAGAGGCGCGGCCACGATCAAGTGATCGTGGCCGCGCGCTGTTCAATCCCAAACAGGTTTTCAGTTACCTGAGCTGGAACGGCGTCGTGTAGACGTAGGGGTCTGCGCCGACGGTGAAGTACAGGTTGTACGTGCCGGCGGCGAGACCCGTGGTCTTCAGGTTGAAGATGTAGCCGCCCGGCCCGCCGAGCGCCGGGTCGAAACGGAAGTTGAGATCGGGGTTGGCGTTGCCCGCGTCCGTCGGCGCGCCGTAGGTCTCGGTCGAGACCAGCCCGACGCCGACCGCGCGAACGACCGTGCCCGCCGCCGACAGGTTCGCGCCCGCCGCGTCGCCGAGTTGCAGCTTGACGGGGACGGTGCTGCCCGCCTTGTTCACCTTGTTCGGGTCGTAGAGCAGACCCAGCTTGTAGCCGACCGTGTAGTTGACGCTCGCGCCGGCCGTGTTGCCGGCCAGGTCGGTCGCGCTCACGCCGAAGACCTTGCCGCCGACCGTGGCGGTGTCGAAGGCGCTGCCGCTGGCGACCGTGCCGACGCAGTTCGTGCCCGACAGGGCGTCGGTGCAGTTGTAGCTCGCCTGCGCCGCCTGGTTGAGCTGGTAGAACCCGCCCTCGCCGGGCTGCGCCACGCTGATGACCGGCGCGGTCTTGTCAATGTTCACGCCGTTCACGACGCCGCTCGCGGTGTTGCCCGCCGCGTCCTGCACCGTGAAGGTGTAAGACTGATTCGCGCCCTCGGCGGTGAACGTGTAGCCGCCCGACGCGGGCGAGGCGAGACCGGAGAGTGCGTCGCTCGCCGTGTAGCTCGCCGCCACGTCGGTGTTGTTCCAGCCCGCCGCGTTGGGCGCGGTGTCGCGGACGGCGTTGACGACCGGCGCGGTCTTGTCAATGTTCACGTCGCCGACGGTCGCGGAGGCCGTGTTGCCGGCCACGTCCTGCGCCGTGAAGGTGTAGGACTGACCAGCGCCTTCGGCGTTGAAGGTGTACGTGCCGGCGGCGGGCGACCCGGCGTCGAGACCCGACAGGGCGTCGCTGGCCGTGTAGCTCGCGTTCACGTCCGTGTTGTTCCAGCCGGCGGCGTTCGCGGGCGTGTCGCGGCCGGCGCTAACGGCCGGCGCGGTCTTGTCTATGTTGACGTTGCTGAGCGTACCGTGCGCGGTGTTGCCGGCCAGGTCGGTCACGTCGAACGTGTAGCTCTGCGCCGCGCCCTCGCTGCTGATGGTGAACGTGCCGGCGGCGGTCGTGCCCTCGGCGAAGCCGGAGAGCGCGTCCGTGGCCGTGTAGTTGGCGACCACGTCCGTGTTGTTCCAGCCCTGCGCGTTGGCGGGCGTGCGCGTGACTTCGCCGACCGTGGGCGCGGTCTTGTCGAGCTTGACGACGACGGTCTGCGCCGGCTCGGCGTTGCCCGCGTTGTCCTTCGCGTAGAAGGTGACGGTGTTGACGCCCTCGGCGGCGATGGTCAGCGTGGTCGAGTTGTCGTGCGCGTGCATGACCGTGCCGTTCACGCTGTAGATGATCTCGTGGACGCCCACGCCGCCGTCGTTGTCGGTGGCGGCGAGGTTGAGCGTCACGTCGCTGTTGTGCCAGCCCGCCTCGTTCGCACCTTGCGAGAGCGTGGCGGCGGTGGTCGGCGCGGTGTGGTCGTTGGCGTTGTCCGTGCCGGGCACGCCCACGATGTCGTTCAGGTAGTTCTCCAAGTTCGAGTAGCCGCCCGCGGTGACGGCGCGTCCGTCCGCGGCGTCCGCCGGGTTCAGCCCGTGCACGCTCTCCCACTGGTCGGGGATGCCATCGCCGTCCGTGTCGGCGGGCGCGTTGGTTGAGTTGAGCGCGGGCCAGCCGCCGACCTCGGTCGGGCTGTTGATGAAGTGGCCCGTCTCGCCCTGCACTTCGGTGACGATGCGCGTGTCCACGGCGTCGCGCGCGCGCGAGTTGCCGGCGACGTGCAGCACGCGGTCGTAGGCGGTCTTGGCATCGTCGGTCTCGACCTGCGCGAACTCGAAGCGCGCGGGCGTGCGCTGCGTGAACGTGCCGACGATCATGGCCCAGTCGGTGTTCGCGCCGTCGCGCTGGCCGTTCAGGTTGCCGTCGATCAGGTTGTTCGACTGATAAATCTGCGTGTTCAGGCTGCCACCCTCGAAGCCGCGCGCGCGGCTCGAAGCGGGCGTGGACGGCCCGGCGACGAGGTAGTTGCCGACGAAGTTGATGCGCGTCGTGCCCTCGGTCGCGTCGCCGCTGTAGCCCGACTTGATGCCCCAGTCGTAGACGACGTTGTTGACGAAATCAAACCCGATGCTATCACCCACGCGCGGGTTGCGGCTGTCGTGGTGCGCGTAGAGGTTGTGGTGGTACGTCACCTGCCCGTTGCCGTAGCGCACGAGCGAGCCGTAGCCGTGCGTGCCCTTCTCGTGGCACGAGTTGCGCATACTCTCGGTGATGAACGACCACTGCACCGTGACCTTGTCCGACTCCGTGACCGACAGCGTCTCGTCCACGCTCCACGAAGCGGAGACGTGATCGACGATGACGTTCGTGGCCTTGTCCACGCCGAAGCCGTCGTCCTGGTAGCTGGGGCAGTTGATGTCGCCCACGCGGAAGCGCAGGTAGCGGACGATCACGTCGTGCGTGTTCGAGACGATGGTGTTCCAGCCGGCGACGGTGATGCCGTCGCCCGGCGCGGTCTGCCCCGCGATGGTCAGGTTCGGCTTGTTGATGTTGAGCCGCGAGGTCAAATAGATCGTGCCCGACAGGTCGAAGACGATGGTGCGCGGCCCCGTCGCCGTGCGGATGCCTTCGCGTAAAGAACCCGCGCCGCTGTCGTTCAGGTTCGTGACGTGGTACACGTCGCCGCCGCGCCCGCCCGCGGTCGTCGCGCCCGCGCCCTCAGCGCCGGGGAAGGCGCGCAGGGGCTGCGTGCCCGGCGCGTAGAGCGTTAAGGTGGCCGAGGCGCTGCCGCTGTAGCCGGGGTCGTTGACCGCGGCGAGCACGGTGTAAGTGCCGGCGGCCGCGGGCGGCGTCGCCGAGCCGTTGTAGGTGACGGTCACGGGGACGCCCGCCGGGACGGTGTTCACGGTGACGGCCTTCGGCGTGCCGTCGGCCGTCTGGTAGAGGTTGCCGAAGGTGATCGCGGCGGGCACGCGGTTGATGACGAACGTGCCGGCGGCCGTGCCCTGATAGGTGGCGTCGTTGATCGTCGCCACGACGGCGTAAGAGCCGATGGCGTTGGGCGGCGTGGTCGAGCCGTTGTAGGTGACGGTGACGGGGAGGCCCGCCGGGTAGGTCGTGACCGTCGGCGCGAGCGGCGAGCCGGTGTAGTTCTGGCTCAGGTTGTCGAGGTTGACGGCCGCCGTCAGCTTGGTCGAGGGCGTCCAGCCGCCGAGCACGAAGGAAGGATCGCTCCACTGCGCGGCCTCGGCGGCGGTCAACTGGCGCGAGACGGCCGCGCGCTGACTCACGTCCAACGCGTTACCGTTCAGGTCGCGGCTGTTGTACTCCCACATGCGGATGTTGGGGTAGTTCGTCGCGTTGACGGCGAACGAAGGGCTGTTGAACTGCCACGGGTCGGGGCGCACGCCGTCCAACTGCGAGTTGATGAGGACGATCTGGCTGTACGGGAAGTCGTCCGGGTCAATACGGTTCAGGTAAGCGCCGGTGATGCCGTTGGCGCGCGTGAACTTGCAGTTCACATAGACGTAGCCGTTGCGGCCGACGGCGTTGCGGGCCTGGTTGTAGAAGGCGTCTGTGCGCAGCATCTTCAACTCGGTGTTCTGAAAGAAGACCGCGCCCGCGCCCCACACGAAGTCCACGTCGCCCTCGATGTAGCTGTCGGTGACGAAGCCGCCCTGGTTCGACTGCCCTTGCAGCAGCAGCGTGTCCTGGTAGCTGTAGAGGTTCACCTTGTTGAGCACGATGCGGTTGTTGTTGCCGCGCAGGGCCTCGGCCTGCGAGCCGCCCTGCGGCGTCGTGTTCCTGAGCGTGATGTTCTCCAGGGTGAAGTCGGCGGCGTCCACGCCGAACATGGCGCGCGTGGTGGTCGAGGTCGGGTTGAAGGTGTTGTTGTTCGCGTACTGGACGACGCTCGCGTTGCGATCCTCGCCGCGCACCGTGACGAAGGGCTTGTTCGACTGGACGTAGACGATCTCCGTGTACGTGCCCGGCTTGACGGTGATGACGACGCGCTTGGTGTTGTTCGCCGGCACGAAGTCAATCGCGCCCTGGACGGTCGAGAAGTCGCCCGCGCCGTTGGCGGCGACGGTCAGCGCGGTCGTGCCGGCGGCGGGGCCGGCCGCCTTGGTCGAGAAGCGCCAGGTGAACGGGTCGCTGATGCCGGCGAAGGGCGCGCCCGTGGCGTCCGTCACCACGCCCGGCTCCATCGTGACGTAGTAGTTCTGCCCGTAGGCGAGCTTCTGGTGCGGGTAGATGTTGGCGACGTTGCCGCTGACGATGACCGGGTAGTAGTTGAACGTGACCGTGCCGTTGACGCGCGTCTGCGCGGCGGCGCTCATGTCAATGGTGTCAACGACCGTGCCGTCCTCCTGGTAGATGCGCAGGCGGCCCGTCGTGCCGACCTTCGGCGTCTGGTTGAAGGTAACGGCGAGCGGCGCGTCGGTGTTGATCTCGGTCGCGCCGGGCGCGGGCGCGACGCCCGTGGCGGTCATGGTGGAGACGACGAGGAGTTTGGCCGCGTCGCTCGTGACGCTGCCGCTGGAGTTCGAGACGACCACGGTGTAGCTGGCCGAGTCGGCGGTCTGCGCGCTGGCGAAGCCGAGCGTCGCCTGCGTCGCGCCGTTGATCAGCGCGCCGTTCTTGAACCACTGGTAGAAGAGGTTCTCGCCCGTCGCCACGACCGAGAGGGTGGCGGGCGAGCCGAGCGGGGCGTTGGTGTTCGCCGGCTGCGCGACGATGCTCGGCGGGGGCGGCACGGGATCGACGCTCACGCCGAGCGCGACCGGGTTGCTCGTGACGCTGCCGCCCGCGTTCGTGACGACGCAAGTGTAGCTGCCCGCGTCGCCGGTCTGCACGTTGGTCAGGTTGAGCGTGGGCGTCGTCGCCGACGCGTTGCCGGCGATGGTCGCGCCGTTCTTCCGCCACTGGTAGGTGAGCGCGTTGCCGCTGGCGGCGACCGCCATCGTGACGTTGCTGCCGACCTGCACGACCAGGTTCGAGGGCTGCGGCTGGCTCGTGATGACGGGCAGCGCCGGGATATATTCAACCTTCCAGTTGGTGAACGTGATCTTCTGCGCGAAGGTGTTGCCGCCGACGCGGAAGCCGAAGTAGTCGAACGCCGTCAGAGGGGCCTGGCTCGTCTCGGTCGCCGTGTAGGCGAGGTTGCTGAGCGCGCCGCCCGTGACCGCGACGGAGATTTTGGTGTCGGCGGCCGTCAGCCGCTCGATGGTGTAAGTGAGCGTGTAGGGCGTGGCGTTGGCGAGCGTCTGGCGTGTGGTCGCGCCCGCGCCGGGGATGGCGATGAAGTCGGCGAAGGTGTTGAAGGGGTTGTTCGCGCCGGTGAGCTGGGCGGCGTCCTTGCGGCGGTAGACGGTGAAGGGCGACCCGGAGCCGCTGGCGAAGAAGCCGAGCGCGTAGCCCGTGTCGTTGGCGAACGAGGCGTCGTTCATGCCGCCGGTCAGGTCGTTGGCGTTGCGTGAGCTTTGCGAGTTCAGCACGCCGAAGCGCACGTCCTGCCCGCCGCCGACGAAGCCCGTCAGCGAGAACGTCCCCGAGACCGTCAGCTTCTCGCCGACGCCGAGGTTGACGGGCGCGCCCGAGTTCGTGAAGTAGCCCCAGAAGGCTTCCGAGTTCGAGCCGGTCGCGGTCATGTCGAGCGTGACCGCGCCGACGGCGTCGTTGCGCACGGTCGCGGCGCGACCCTTAAAGAGCCTGATGGAGTTGTTGGCGAGGTCTTGGACGTTGCTGTTCCCGTCCGCGTAAACGTCGTTGACAAGCGACGTGCCGGCGGCCCCGGCGACGAACGGGAGGGCGAGCGCCACGAGCGCGAGCGCGGCGACGAACAACAGCGACTTTTTCAGGTTTTTCATCGTGTGAGCCTTCAAATCTTCCGCGGGCGGCTGACGCGCCCGCCTGTTGAGAACCGAGCCAATGGTTTTGATTACGTCTTGATGAGTTCGACCAATACGAACCGGCCTGACTAATTGGTCTAACCAATAAAGCGCGGAGCTTATAACATTCCATTCGACCGCGTGTCAAGCGAAAACTCTAACCGGCGCGGAAATGATTGCTAATTCTGCAAAACGACGCACTAATTGCGGGTAAGACGAGAAGCCGAAGGGGCGCGCTCGTCCTTGCCAATTAAATTTTGCTATGCGATAAGGTACGACCACTGAGATGCGGGCAGGAGATAATCGGTGGTACGGCGGGAGGGCGAAAATGTCTTTGCGGCCCTTCGCGGCCCGCAAAACCAACGGCCGTTGACGGCGCAACGTTCGGGCGCGGGCGGAAGATTAAAGGGCCGGCACGTCTCGGAGTTCGTGCCGGCCCTGAGCCATCGAGGTGCGCGCCGGTTCCGGCGCAAGTCGCTGCCGAAAGGAGAAGGAAGCCGCGGCGGCGCTTGCAACGTCGCGCCCTCTAGCTACGTTGCTTGAGAGCCTACCGCGCCGCGCCATTTACTACCAGCACTCGTTTTAAAAACTTTAGCGCAGCGCGCTGACGACGTATTCGAGCGCGGTGTGCGTGCCGGCGAGGACGCGTGCGTCGAACGCGCCGACGAGCGCGGCGACGAGCAGCAAGGCCGCGCCGCCGGCCCAGACCCAGGCGGGGTGCAGGCGTGCGCGCGCGCGCGCGGCGTCGCCCGCGGCCAGTTGCGTCAGCCGGCGCACGCGCCAGGCGACCGTGCCGCCGTCGAGTTCGCCGATCAGGAAGGCGGCGGCAGGCAGCAGCGGACGCGCGCCCGGCGGCGCGAGCCGCGCGATCTTGATGAGGGCGGCGGCCAGGTCGAGCGCGGCGTCGGCGTCGCCGACGCGGGCGGCGTGCTCGTCCGCCGCGGCCTCGGCGCTCTCGCCCCAGGCGCGGTCGAGCGCGCGCCCGACGGGCACGATGGTCAGCGCGTCGCGGCAGGCGCGCAGGACGGCGCGCTTCAGGTTGTCGCGCGCGGCGAGGTGGCCCGCCTCGTGCGCGAGCGCGGCGCGCAGTTCGTCCGCGGTCAACTCGGTCAGCAGTTGGCGCGCGATGAAGAGACGCGGGCGGAACGCGCCGACGATGGCGACGACGGGGAAGCGGTGCGCGACGCTGTAGGCGGGCACTTCAAGCCCGGCGATTTTGATCGGCTCGGCGTGGCTCAGCCAGCGGGCCGTAAGGCGATGCGTCGCGCGCCAAGCGGCGAGACCGCGCCACGCGGCGAGCGCGAGACCCGTCGTGGCGAGGGCGGCGAGCGCGGCGAGTTTCGCGCTGACCACTTCGGCCGAGGCCGCCGGTTCATAGAGCCAGTAGGCGGGCAGGACGAGCGCGCCGACCACGACGAGCGCGAACGCGAACGGCGCGACGCGCAGCGCGAACAGGAGTTGCGCGCGGGCCGACGCCGGCCAGCAGCGCGTGCGCGCGTCGAGCCAGCCGCGCCAGAGGGCGGCGACGGCGAGCGCGACCAGGGCGTTCAAGGTCAACAGGGCCGCGAGCGCGAGGGACAGGCCCAGGAGGTGATACATGATCTAGTCCTCGCTCGGTTCGGGGGGGGCGTTGCGGCGCAACTGTCGCCGCTTCTCGCGCACGAGCCGCTCCAACTCGTCGAGCAACTCGCGGTCGTGCTCGCTGACGGCGTCCACGATGCAGGCGAGCACCGGCTCGACCTCGCCGCCGCCGCGCCCCAAGAGCGCGTCGAGCACGTCCTGCGCGATGCCGCGCTCTAGCTCTTCCGGCGTGACGCGCGGCGCGTAGATGAAGGCGCGCCCGTCTTTGCGGCGGTCGAGCAGGTTCTTCTTGTAGAGCCGGTCGAGCGTGGTCATCAGAGTCGTGTAGGCGATGCGCCCCCCGAACTCGTCGTGCACGTCGCGCACCGACAACTCGCCGCGCCGCCACGCGGCCTGCATCACCTCGCGCTCCAACTTGCCGAGCGCGGGCAAGACCGCGGCGGACGGGCGTCGGAAGCCGAGCAGGCGGAAGTCTGGCACTCTCATAACAGGTCGCAAGTTATAACGGGTAGCGTGGCGCGCGGTCAACGGCCGGGGCGCGCGGGGCGGGCAAAGTTTCGTCGGCGGGAAAAGGGATTGGCCGCCGGGTGTCCCCCAACACCCGGCGGCCAACGATGCGAAGGGAAGCGCCGCCGTTCATCCCCTTGACTGACGCGCTTTAATGAATAGCGGCGCTTAACTTCCGGCGCGCACTGTGCCCCGCGGTCGCCGAAGCGACCGGGAGCCTGCCGGCTCCCTTCGCGCCCGCCGACGCGCGAGTCCCCGAAAACGCTCGCCAGCGGAAGACTTTTGCCCGGCGCGCCGCCCCCTGAATCTCCGCATTCACCGGCGCAGCCGAGCGACCCTACCAACAGTCCGCATACTAAAAACCGGCCCTTGAGGAAAACTTGAGCCGCCCGGCGCGCCGAAAGACGTAATGCGGGCTAAACGGTTATCCCAGAACGACTTCCCCGTCGCAAAAAATTTATTTCGCCGCGTGATTTTATTGCTCGGAGACGGAATAACTGCCGCCCCTTCAGCCGAAAGGGGCGTCCCTAACGATGAAAGGGACGCCCCTTTTCATAAAACCGGCCTCCCTTTTGGCAAAAGGGGCGTCCCTTTCACCAATAGGGACGCCCCTTTTACCGTTAGGGACGCCCCTTTTATGAAAAGGGGCGTCCCTTTTACTAAAACGGGCGTCCCTTTTAACGTTAGGGACGCCCGTTCTATGAATAGGGACGCCCCTTTTCACGTTAGGGACGCCCCTGTCGTGAAAAGGGGCGTCCCTTTTGCGGAGCGCGGTGTAGTGGCGGGCTTGTCCCCGCCCGCGGTACGCATGACGAATCCGGGCGGGGCTTGTCCCCGCCCCTACGGCTCTTCGCGGGCAGTCGCACGAAAAGGTGTCGCGCCTGCACCATCTGGCATGAGGTGCGCGGCCGCGTGCGTGTGCGCCGTGCGCCGCAGTTGGCGCGCGCCGGGCGAAACGCTCTCAGAGTCGTGCGCGTCTCTACAGGGCCGGGCGTGGGCACGGGCTTTGCACGCGCGGCCGTTCAGCAGATCGCGCCAGCCCCCGCTCGCGCGTCGCACGCTCCGGGTGCGTCCGTTGTTCTCGCCTGCCGCCACGCCCGGCGCGGCGCGCGCCCGCGGCGCGCGCACAGTTGCCACTCCCCGTCCAGCGAAAAAAGGAGCGTCCGCCATGCGCCACAACGCCCGCACTCTCTTGCTCTCCATCCTGCTCGCCGCCCTCTGCGCCCTGACGACGCACGCCGCGGCCGACGACAACACAGACGCAGACCGCTACGACTACGACGAGACGGCCCGCGTCGCACGCATCTCGCTCCTGAGCGGCGACGTGAGTCTGAAGCGCGCCGGGCAGAAGAAGTGGGAGCGCGCCGCCCTGAACTTCCCGCTCGTCGAAGGCGACCGCCTCGCCACCGGCGCAGGCTCGCGCGTCGAGATACAGATTGACGCGCGCAACTTCGTCCGCCTCGGCGAGTACACGACCCTCGACCTCGTCTCCTTCCGCGACGAGGGCGTCGCCCTGAGCGTGCCCGAAGGCACGGTCACTTTGCGCCTCGCGCGCTTCGACGCGGCGCGCGAGTATTTCGAGTTCGACGCGCCGAAGACCACCGTCGCCGCCGAGCAGACGGGTCTCTACCGGCTCGACGTGGCCGCGAGCGGCAGCGTCCGCGTCACCGCCCGCGAAGGCGCGCGCGCACGTCTCTACAACGACACCTCCGGCTTCACCCTGCGCGACGGGCGCACCGCCGAGTTGACCTACGACGACCGCGGCGAAGGCGACTGGTCGTTCGCCGCCGCGCGCGACTTCGACACCTGGGATCGCTGGAACGACGAACGCGAGCGTTACCTCGCCCTGCGCCTGCGCTACGACGACCGCGACCGCTACTACGACCGCGATATCTACGGCGCGGAAGAACTCGACGCCTACGGCGACTGGGTCTACGCGCGCGACTACGGCGGCTACGTCTGGCGGCCGCGCCTGACCGTCGTCAACAACTATTACGACTGGGTTCCCTACCGCTACGGGCGCTGGGTCTGGTGTCCGCCCTACGGCTGGACTTGGGTCGGCGACGAACCTTGGGGCTGGGCCCCTTACCACTACGGGCGCTGGGTCTACTACGACAACTCTTGGTGCTGGGCCCCGCGCGGCTACTACCACTACAGCCGCCGCAGTTGGTGGCGGCCCGCGCTCGTCGCCTTCGTCTTCAACAGCAACAGCTCGCACGTCGCCTGGTATCCGCTCGGCTACCACCAGCCCGACCCGCACGCGCGCTACCGCCAGCCCGACCGGCTGACGCCCCTGCGTGCCGGCGAGATCGCGCAACTGCAACGCGTCAACCCCATCTACCAGCGCGCCGTCACCGCGCTGCCCGCGCGCGACTTCGGCGCGACCGGCGTCCGCGCGCGCCCCGCGCCCGCAGACCTCGCGCAGCGCGCGCTGAACGACGAACCCGTCCGCGGTCGTCTGCCCATCCGGCCCACGACCGACGGCGCGAGCGACAACGGCGCGAACGCCGGCCGCAACGCCGACCGGGAACGCCCGCGCGTCGGCGTCGCGGCCCGCACGGAGGACGCCGCGCCCGAACGGCGTCTGCCCGAACGCCCGACCGGCGCGGCCGCGCGCATCCCCGGTCGCCCGCTCGACGCAGAGTTGCAACGCGGTCGCATCTTCAACAATCGCGAGCCGCGCACGCCTCCGCGCGACTCGGCGGGCGGACTGAACGGCACACGCCCCGACGGTACATCCGTTGACCGCTCGAACGACGCGCCCGCCGACCGTCCGACCGGCGCGGTCACACGCCCCGCGCGCCCGCCGCGCAGTCAACCGCCCGACACGACCCGCGACAACAACGGCACGCGCGGCAACACGGACGAGCGCCTGCCTGTCGGCACGCCCGCCGACGGCGGCGAGCGCCCGCAGCCCGACTTCCGCCGCCCGCGCCCCGCGCCTTCCGAGCGCGAGGATCGCCCCGCGCCCGTCGAGCGCCGGCCCGTAACGCCGGAGGTGCGCCCCGTCGAGCGGGCCAAGCCCGCGCCCGTCTCGCCAGAGGAGCGGCACATCACGCCCGCGCCCCGCGCCGAGCGCCCCGCGCCGAGCGACGAACGCCCGGCCCCCAAGTACGAACGCCCCGAGCCGAAGTACGAGCGCCCCGCGCCGCCGCCCCGCGAAGAGCGCCCCTCCGCCCCGCCCCCGCGCGAGGAACGCCCCGCGCCCAGAGAAGAACGTTCAGCGCCGCGCGAGGAACGTTCAGCACCGCCGCCGAAGGAAGAACGCGCCGCGCCGAAAGAGGAGCGGCGCGCCGACCCGCCGCGCGAGCGCGAAGCGCCCGCGAAGGTGAGCCGCTCGCGCGAAGACCCGCCGGCATCTCGCTGACACCGGCTGTTGTAGTCGTGCGCGCGGCGAGTTGAAGACTCGCCGCCGCACGACTCAAGTCGTAACGAACAGCTCTTCCCGGAAAGGTCACGCCCCGATGTTGCTCGTCCGCCTCAGCCTGCGCCTGTTCGCGCTCGTCGCCGCGCTCGCGCTCGCCGCTTACCTGTTCGCCTGCGTCACGCACGCACAGAGCGAGACCGCGCGCGCCTATCAACCAGACCTGCGCCGCGCCCTCGCCGCGCGCACGAGCGCCGCGACCGACAAGTCAGCCCCGGCCCGCGTCAACGGCTACCGCGCGCAACGCGACCGCGCGACACTCGCCCCGCGCCCCGCGCGCCAACCCGAAGACAACGCCGCGCGCCGGCCCGCGCGGCCAGTCAACACGACGCAGACGCAACAGCCTGGCGCGTCTCAAGTGGTCGCGCCCGCGCTCATCACCGACCGCATCCCGGCCGGCACGCCCTTGCGGCGCGTGCTGCACACGGCGCAGTTGAGCACCACCTCGTCGGCCGGCACGGACGAGCAGTTCTACGACGCGACGGGTGATCTGCGCGCCGACGCGCGCGCCACCTTCGACACGCGCGGCGGCGCGTTCGACCTCGCCGTCGGGCGCACCGGCACGCGCTACGAAGTCTTCTCCGCGATTGACGACCGCGGCACTGTGACGACGAGCGACGACCTGCCCATCGGCGTCCTCGTCAACGCCTTCGACACCAACGGCGACTTCACACGCGACGCCGCCAACACCTACGACCTGCGCCGCGACTTCCAATTGCCCTCGGCCGCCGCGGTCGTCGCCGGCACGTCGCGCGCGGGGCGCGAGTTCGTCTGCGTCTCTTCGAGCGGTTACTATAACCGCAGCGACCCGAACGATCCCGCCAACGAGCCGAGCGCCGGTGTCGTCCTGCTCGTGCGCGACTTCGCGGGCGGCTTCGACAACGCGCTCTCGCGCACGCTCGTCTCGGTCGGCAGCAACCAACTGAGCGAGGCCAACGCGCTCGCGCTCATGCCCAATAACGATCTCCTCATCGCCGACTTCGACTCGGACGAGTTGCGCGTCGTCCGCGACACGAACAACGACGGACTGCCCGACTGGCTCGACCCCGCGCCTTATTATTCGTACCGCTTCTCGAACGACGCGCCGCTCGACATCGCCGTCAACTCGCGCGGCGTCGTCTTCTCGCACTCCGCGGGCGCGGACACCGTCCTGCTCGCGCTCTACGACACGAACCAGGACGGACGCGCCGACACGGACGTGGTCGTCGTCGAAGGTCTCTCGATTGACAACAACCTGATCCTGCACGGGCTGACGGTGGATCGTGAGGGCACGGTCTACGTCATCGAAGACGCGACGGGCGCGGCCGACACTATCGCTTCGGGCGGCAACGGCGGCGTGCCCGCCGTGGACGCCTTCCCCGACCCGGCGCTCAACGGTTTCCTGCGCGACGGCGCGCTCTACGTGACGGCCGACAACCCGACGGCGCAGGCGCTCACGGGTCTCGCCTTCGGCACGGACGCCGCGCTCGGCCCCGTCGCCACGCTCGCGCTCGCCAACAGCGCGAGCCGGCGCGGCGACGCCACGCGCGACGGCCTCGGCACGATCACCGGCGCGGGTCTCACGCTCGGCCGTTCGGGGCGCACCAACGCCGACGCCTCCGCGCGCGGCGTCCGCGTCACCATCGAAGGCCGCGCCGCGCCCGTCCACTCGTTCAACGACACGCAGCTTCACGTCTACGTGCCGGCGGAAGCGACGGGCGTGCAGACGGTCGTCGTCACGGTTGACGGCACGGTGACGGCGGCCGAAGACGTGAACGTGACAAGCGCGAACCCCGGACTGTTCACGTTGAGCGGGACGGGCGGCGGGGAAGCCATCGCGCTGCTCGCGTCGGGCGTGCGCTACACGGCGGGGCCGTTCCCGGCGCGGTTCGACAATCAACCGTCGGTCGTCGCCCTCTTCGGCACGGGCTGGCGCAACTCCGCGCCCGTGTCTGTGACAATCGGCGGGCGCGCGGCCACAGTCGAGTACGCCGGCCCCGCGGGCGGCTTCCCCGGTCTCGATCAACTCAACGTCCGCCTGCCCGACGGCGTGACCGGCGCGGCCGCCATCGTCGTCCGCGCCGCCAACGGCGCGACGAGCCGCACGGATGTCGTGTTAACGATCAGGTGAGCGCGGCGGGGTCAGCGCGGGTTGAATGTGGGATGCGGCCGGGTTCACACAGAGGGCACAGAGGTCACACAGAGGGCACAGTTAAGAGACTCTGTGCCCTCTGTGTGACCTCTGTGCCCTCTGTGTTGATCTTTCCCCGCGCTTACTTCAAGGCTGCTTGACGGCGGGCGCGGGGCTTGGCGTCGGGGCCGGCGCGGGCGTGAAGGCGGGGGCGTCCGCGGGCTTCAGCCCCAGGTGTTCGCGGATGAACTGCTCGGCCTCGGTCTCGATCAACTCGCCGTTGACGACCCAGGCCTTTTCGGTCAGCAGGTCGCCGTCGTGCTTGAGCTTCTTGGGCACGAGGAAGATGTTGTAGGGCGACCCCCACTTGCGCGTGTCGCCGCTCAGTTGGCGGTAGCCGTAGTGCGTCGTCTGGTCGCGGGCCTCGCGCGCGTCCGACTCGACGACGACCGTGTACGCGGCGGGGCTGGTCTGGAAGAACATCTGCCGATCCGAGGCCGTGCCGTACTCGCTCACCGCGATCACGTCGAAGCCGAGCGCGTGGTACTTCTCGTAGAGGCGCGCGACCACGGGCGCTTCCATCTTCCAGTTGTGACACCACGGCGCGAAGTAGACGACGAGCGCCAGCTTCTTGCCCTGCGTCCAGTCGCGCAGGTTCACCGCGGGCGCGCCCTCCGCCATCTGCTTAAACGACCAGTTCTTGTAATCGATCTTCTGCTCCTTGAGCGGCGCGTACTCGTGCCCGTCCTGCGCCCGCGCGGACAGGCAGAGCATGAGGACGAGTCCGGCCAGCATAGAAATTCTTGCCATCTTGTTACCCCTAAGAGTTACTGACAACCGGTGACGTTTGCGGGTGGAGAGACTAAACTTAACTTCGCCTTGCTCTGAAACCCAACAGCCGCTTCCGCTCAAGTCGCGCACCCTGTTTAAGCCAGGCGACGCACGCTTCTTCCACTATTTCCGGGTTGAGCCAGATGATTCTTCTCAACTCAGCTATTCTAACCGCCGCGCTGCCGAACAGCACCCTGACGGTGTCATCCAACGAAGCAACGACTTTATCCACCACCAGCGCGGCTTCGATCAAGTGATAATCCTTCCGCACGGCCGCGCGCCCCGTCTCGCTAACAATAACACGCTCGATCCCGCGCCTGAGCACCGCGTTCTCGGGCACGTCCCGGACGATCATTTTACGGCGCGAGACCATCATTCTGCGCCACGTGCGGGCGAACCCCGACTGGTGCTCGTTCCACTCCCTTTCGAGCGTCGGGGTCAGGAGCGCGCGGTACGAAACGTCGAGCACCGCTTGGAGGAAGTCGCGGCAGCGTTTCGATCTGGGGAACGTCGCCCCCGCGCCACCGGCGGCGCTCGCTACTGAGGCGTCAATCACGAGGACTCTTGACGCTTTCCGGGCCAACTCAGCTCGCCTTCTTCAAACGCGCTTCCGCCGCGTCAAGATAACGGCTCTCCGCCTCCAGCATCACGTCGGCGAAATCTTCCGGCCAATCGCCGAACGCGCCCGCCTCGTCCAAGTCCCGGCTCGTGACTTCCGTCCGCCCGTTGCGCCGCTCGAACCAGTGCAGCTTAACCAACTCCGGCGCGAGCTTGCCCTCCGCCACGAGCGTCTGAATGCCCAGAATCAACAGCGAACTATGCGTCTCCGCCACCACCCGCACGCCCCGCCGCGCCGCGTTCGCCAACACCTGCGCCATCGCCGTCTGCGCCCGCGGGTGCAAGTGAATCTCCGGCTGCTCGATGTAAACCAACTGCCCCGGCTTCGCCACCTGAAGCGCCACCAGCACTGGCAACGTTTGTGATACACCGACGCCAACATCCGCAATGCTAACCATATCACTCGCGCCAGCTTTTGATGGCTGTGGCAAGCGTCCTACTTGCAGTTCAACTTGTGTGTCATTGATGGGCTTGGCTACTACCTTCCATGTAAGATTAAGAGTTCTCAAACTTTGGCTTAGCTCATCAAGCTCCTTTTGGCTCTTGTTTACTTGCCACTGAGTTATAACGCTTGCCACATAATTTTGGAACGTACCGGGGAAAGCAGCACCGAAAGCTGTCACGGGATAAGTCCGCTCTGGATTTCCTCTTAACCCAGGCAAATGAATTAACTGACTAATGATAGGGTCTAAACCATCTCCCATATTTGGCAGAAACAAGTTCAAACTAGCGGATATCGTTGAATTGAAAATAGACACGAAGTTAATTCCGGCTAAAAAGTTCAAGACCGGATAAAGGAAACATCTGCTACGTACTACTGATAATTCGATGTCCTTGGTTACTAAGTTGCCGAATCTTAAGGTAAGAGGAAGCAGGTCTTGCGTCGTCATTCCTTGATAAAAAGTAATCTCTTTGCCACCACTAGCATATGAGCTTTGCTCGACATCGAACCCCTTTTGCGGGTCTTTCTTGAATTTAGTCGAAAGAAATTTCGAGTCAACATTAATACCAACTTGAAACGAGACAGTTTGTCTAGTCTTAGTAGCGTGCGACAGCAGTTGGTTAGTAGAAGTAAATCTGACGTTTGGGCCATCTAACAATAAAGCTCCTGGGTCATAACTTGCTTCGAGAGTCTGTTTGAGCAGAAGGAGCGGTTGCATCATGCTGGACTTGCCTGAGCTGTTCGTGCCGGCAAGAATCGTAAGCGGCCTGATTTCAATACTCTGCTCTTGGCTTATAGACTTGAAGCCAGAGACAGAAAGTCTCGTTATCCCTTTCTGCTCGGATGCCGAGTTTTTTATGGTTTTCTCCGTTTTCGCCATCTCACCTGATCTCTGCCACTGACTCGTCGAGCAGTTGCTTGACGGTCGTCTCGAAGGTGGCGCGATCCTTTTCGCCGATGAAGCGTTGGCGGATGCGGCCCTGGCGGTCGAGGACGAAGGTGGCGGGGCGACCCGGCCCCGTCTTGAACTGTTCGGGCGCGTCGTCGCCGCTCACCAAGACGGTGTACTCCTGCGGCAAGTCTTTCTGAAACTCGCGCACGGCGGCCGCCGTGTCGTGCGACGTGATGCCGACGACGGCGAAGCCGCGCGCGCCGTAGGTGCGTTGCAGCTCGTTGAAGTCGGGTATCTCGGCGCGGCACGGCAGACACCACGTCGCCCAGAAGTTGACGAGCACGACGCGCCCGCGCAAAGACGAGAGGCGGAACGCCTGCCCGTCGAGCGTCTTCATCTCCACGTCGGGCGCGGTCTCGAAGGCGGCCGCCGGGGGCGCGCTGTTCGGCCCCTGCGCGGGCGCGTTCGGCTGCCGCCCCTTCGCCCAGCGATCCACGAACGCTTCGAGGCTCGGCAGCCCCGTGGCGACGCTCGCCAGCCGCGTGATCGTGTTCGTCGCGATCAGCAGGCCGATGGCGATGAGCAGCACGCCGGAGACGACCTCGACTTTGTGCAGGTGGCGGCGGAACTTCGCGTAGAAGCCGAGGAACTGGTTGATGCCGAGACCCGTGACGAGGAACGGCACGGCCAAGCCCGCGGCGTAGAACGCCGACAGCACGAGGCCGCTGCGCCAGCCGCCGCTCGTCGCCGCGAGTCCGAGGATGCCGCCGAGGATCGGGCCGATGCACGGCGTCCAGCCGGCGGCGAACGCCAGCCCCAGCGTGAACGAACCCAACATCCCGCGCGGCTTCTCGTCCGAGAACTTGCGCGTGTCGCGGTAGAGCGCGCCGATCTTGAGCACGCCCATCAACTGCAAGCCGAAGGCGATGATGACCAGCCCGCCCGCGATCCTGATCCAGCGGTTCGAGATGATGGCCGCGCCGACCGCGCCCGCCGCCGCGCCCAGGAGCAGGAAGATGAGCGAGAGGCCCGCGTTGAAGGCCAGCGAGTTGAACATGACGGCGCGCCGCGCCCGCGCCCGCGCGTCGCCCGCGCCCTTCAGGTGCTCGACGCTCACGCCCGAAATCAGCGAGATGTAACCCGGCACGAGCGGCAGCACGCACGGGCTGAGGAACGACGCGAGACCGCCGACGAACGCGAGCAAAATCGTGAAGAGACTCAAGCCTTCCATACGCCGTTAACTTTACAACAGATCGGCGCGGGCACTCCAACCTGGGCGGGCGCGGTCGCGCCGGTCGGGCTAAATTGACAAGCACGGACGCGGCCGCTATGCTCCTTGTCGTTCTGACGTTTGCGCCTTTCAGCACGCAACCGGCTCACCAAGGTCAAAGTTAACCGGACTGACAAGCACGCCGAAGAAGTTGCCCCGCTGTCACGGGCCACGCCGTTAGAAGTCGAGCCGCGAGCCGCGGGCCGCGCCGCGTCCGATCAAAGGCCCGGACAGACTCAAGACGACGGTAAGACAAATGATGTACACGAACGCCCTCGCGCCGCGCACGCGCCGCCGCCTCGCGCTCACGCTCGCGCTCGCCCTCTGCGCCAACTGGCTCCTGCCCTTCGCCTCCGCCCAGGAACAGACCCCGCCCGCGGGCGAGGCGCAGCCCGAAGCGGCGGGCGACGTGCAGCCGCTGGGCACTTTCGTCCGGCGGGTCCCGGTCGTGGCCAGCGACGTGGTCTACAACGCGGCCGACCAGACGCTCTACGCCAGCGTGCCGAGCAGCGCGGGCGCGGCCGGCAACACCGTCACGCCGATCAACCCGGCGACCGGTGAGGTCGGCACGCCCGTCTTCGTCGGCAGCGAGCCGAGCAAGCTGGCGCTCTCGGACGACGGGCACTCGCTGTACGTCTTTCTGGACGGGGCTTACGCCGTCCGCCGCTTCGACACGCAGACCCGCACGCCAGGTACGCAGTTCGGCGTCGGCTCGGACTCGTTTCACGGCGTTTACCGGGCCAACGACCTGGCCGTTGCGCCGGGCAACCCGAACCTGGTGGCCGTCGCCCGCTACTACCCCGGCACTAGCCCGCCCGAGGCGGGCGTCGCCGTCTTCGACAACGGCGTGCAGCGCACCAAGACCACGCCCGGCCACACCGACGGGGCGAACTCCCTCGCCTTCTCCGCCACCGCGGCGAAACTCTACGGCGGCGGCGATCAGCCCTTGCAAACGATAACGGTGGACGCGACCGGCGCGACCGTGACCGGCACTACTACTTTCGTCGTCGGCAATCAGATCAAGTTCGCGGGCGGGCGCGTCTACAGTTCCAGCGGGCAGGTGGTGGACCCGGACGCCGGCACGCTGCTCGGCACGTTCGCCGGCCTGTCCGGCACGACGGTTTTCGTGCCCGACCCGGCCGGCGGGCGCGCGTATTACCTCACGCGCGACTTCAGCGGCGGCGCGACGACGCTGCGCGCCTTCGACACTAATACTTTCGTGCTCCTCGGCGCGGAGACGATTTCGGGCCTCTCCGGCGACCCGACGGCGCTAGTGCGCTGGGGCACGAACGGGCTGGCCGTGCGCACCAACACGAACCAACTCTACCTGCTCCAGACTTCGCTCATCCCTTCCGCCGACCCGACGCCGACGCCGACGCCGACCCCCGCGGCCACGCCCACGCCGACCCCGACGCCCACGCCGCAGACCTTCGTCCAGCAGCTACCGCTGGCCGCGAACGACGTGACTTATAACCCCGCCGACCAGACGCTCTACGCCAGCGTGCCGAGCAGCGCGGGCGCGGCCGGCAACACCGTCACGCCGATCAACCCGGCGACCGGTGAGGTCGGCACGCCCGTCTTCGTCGGCAGCGAGCCGAACAAGCTCGCCCTGGCCGACGACGGGCACACGCTCTACGTCACGCTCGCCGGGGCGTCCGCCATCCGCCGCTTCGACACGCTGAGCCGCGCGGCGGGCGCACAGTTCCCGCTCGGCACGGACTCGTTCTACGGCGCTTACCAGGTCAACGATCTGTCGGTCGCGCCGGGCAACCCGAATGTCGTGGCCGTCGCCCGCTTCTATGCGGGCATCAGCCCGCCCGAGGCGGGCGTCGCCGTCTTCGACAACGGCGTGCAGCGCACCAAGACCGGCCCCGGCCACATTGACGGCAGCGACTACGTCGCCTTCTCCGCCACCGAGACGAAACTCTACGGCGGCGGCGGCTTCGGCGGGCTGCGCACCATGACCGTTGACGCCACGGGCGTGGCCTCTTACGTCATCTCGTCGCTGCCCGTCGGCGGGCGGATTAAGTTCGCCAACGGGCTTATTTTTGGCGGCGGCGGGCAGGTCGTGAACCCCGACGCGGGGCAGCTCCTGGGCACGTTCTCCGGCGTCTCCACGCAGGCCTTCGCGCCCGACCCGGCGGCCGGGCGCGTCTACTTCCTGACGCGCGACTTCAGCACCAACGGGCTGACGCTGAAGGCGTTCGACCTGAACACCTTCGTGCTCCTCGGCTCGACGACGCTCGCGGGCATCAGCGGCGACCCGACGACGCTGACGCGCTGGGGCACGAACGGGCTGGCCTTCCGCACCAGCACGAACCAACTCTACCTGATCCGGACTTCGCTGATCTCCGCCGCCGACCCGATCCCGCCGCCGACCCCGACGCCCAGCCCGACGCCCACGCCGACGCCCACCTACATCCCGACCTTCGTCCGCAAAGTTGACTTGCAGGCCAACGATCTCGTCTACAACCCGGCGACGCAGGCGCTCTACGCGAGCGTGCCGAGCACGGCGGCGAACGGCGCGGGCAACAGCATCACCTCGGTCGATCCGCAGACCAGCGTCGTCGGCCCGTCCACGTTCGTCGGCAGCGAGCCGGGCAAGCTCGCCCTTGCGGACGACGGGCAGACGCTTTACGTCAACCTCAAGGGGGCGGGGGCCGTCCGGCGGTTCGACATCCCCACGCGGACGCCGGGCGCGCAATTCAACGTCGGCGTCCCCGAGCCGGTAGACATGGAAGTCGTGCCCGGCAGCCCGCAGTCGCTCGCCGTCTCGCGCGGCGTCTTCTTCAACGGCTCGGTCGCCATCTACGACAACGGCGTGCAGCGGCCCAACGTCAGCCAGGGCAACGCCTACGCCATCCTGCCCATCGAGTTCGGCGCTTCGCCCGCGACGCTCTACGGCTACGACAGTTATTCCAGCGGCTTCGAGCTGGTGAAGTTTCAGGTGGACGCGAGCGGCGTGCGCCCGCTCAGCACGACCAATAATTTGATCTCGGGCTACAACTCGGCCTTCGAGTACGCCGACGGCCGGCTCTTCTCGGGCGGCGGGCGCGTGGTCGATCCCGAAACGAAGACGCTGCTCGGGACGTTCAACGGCGGCGGGCAGTTGTTGGCCGTGGACGCGAGCGTGGGCCGCGCTTTCTACCTGTCGAGTAACTTCGGCTCCGGCCCCGTGACGCTGAGCGCCTTCGACATCAACACCTTCCTCCCCGTCGGCTCGATCACGCTGCCGAGCATCTCCGGCACGCCCAACAACCTCGTGCGCTGGGGCCCGAACGGCCTCGCCTTCTCCACCCTGAAAACCTCGTCCGACTCAAGCTCGACCAGTCAGGTCTACCTGATCCAGTCGGCGCTGGTGTCGAACGCGGGCACGATCCCGTCCACGTTGCAGTTCAGCCTGTCGAGCTACAGCGTCAACGAGTTCAGCAACAGCGCGACCGTCACGGTCACGCGCATGGGCAGCGTGGCGGGCGCGGCGACGGTGGACTACGCGACGAGCGACGGCACGGCGACCGCGGGCAGCGACTACACCGCCACCGCCGGCACGCTCACCTTCGCCGCGGGCGAGTTGAGCAAGACCTTCACCGTGCCGCTCATAGACGACAGCGTCTTCGAGGGCAACGAGACGATCAACCTGACGCTCTCGAACCCGACGGGCGGGACGACGCTCGCCGCGCCCCAGACGGCCGTGCTGACCATTCAGGATAACGAGTTCACGCCGTTCCTCTCCGTCAGCAGCGTCTCGGTCATCGAGGGCGACACGGGCCAGACCGACGCGGTCTTCAACCTCACGCTGAGCAACGCGACGACGCGCACCGTCACCCTCAACTACGCGACCGCCCCCGCCGGGGCCACGGCCGACGTGGACTACGTCTCCACGTCCGGCACGCTCACCTTCGCCCCCCTGGAGCGCACCAAGCAGATCACCGTGCGGGTCAACGGCGACGTGCTTCAGGAGAGCAACGAGACCTTCGCGCTGAGCCTGACCAACATCGTGAACACTTCGTCCTCGACCGCGCAGGGCTTCTGCACCATCGTGGACGACGACGCGCCCGGCATCCGCTTCGCCACGTCCGCCTACAGCGCCGGCGAGGGCGACGCGCGCGCGACCTTGACCGTCACGCGCAAGGGCGACGCGACGACCAGCGCCACCGTGGACTACCGCACGATTGACCTGATCGCCAACATCAGTTGCGCCGACACGCAGACGCGCCCCGGCGTCGCCTTCGCCCGCTGCGACTACGCCACGACCGTGGACACGCTCACCTTCGCGCCCGGCGAGACGAGCAAGACCTTGACCATCCCGCTCGTGGACGACGCACACGTCGAGGGCAACGAGCTGGTGCAGGTCGTGCTGACGAACTCGACGGGCGAGCCGCTCGGCTCGCCGAGCGCCGTCTTCCTGACCATCGTGGACAACGACACGGCGGTCGGCCCGAACCCCGTCTTCACGACGCCGTTCTTCGTCCGCCAGCATTATCTGGACTTCCTGTCGCGCGAACCCGAACAGGGCGAGCCTTGGTCGAACGTCTTGAACAATTGCTCGGACGTGAACAGCAACCCGGCGTGCGACCGGCTGACGGTCTCGGCCGCGTTCTTCGGCTCGCCGGAGTTTCGGCTGAAAGGCTTCTACGCCTTCCTGTTCTACAAGGTGGGCTTGGGGCGGCTGCCGACTTACGACGAGATCATCTTCGACATGCGGCAGGTGACGGGGCAGACCGCCGACGAGGTCTACGCGAAGCGCGCGCGCTTCGCCGACAGCTTCGCGCAGCGGCAGGCGTTCACCGTCGTCTACGGCACGATGACCAACACGGACTTCGTCGCCAACCTGCTCGCGCCCTACGGGCTGGCCGCGATCACGACGGCCGACCCGGCGCACCCGGACACGGGCGCGCAGGTGACGCTCACGCAGGCCCAACTGGTCGCCGGGCTGACCAACAACACGCTGACGCGCGCGCAGGTCTTGCGCGCCATCGTCGAGAGCCGCGAGGTCGGCGAGCGCGAGTTCAACAACGCCTTCGTCGCCATGCAGTACTACGGCTACCTGCGGCGCTCGCCCGACCAGACCGGCTACAACTCCTGGCTCAACTACCTGAACACGCACCCCGGCGACTTCCGCACCATGGTCAACGGCTTCATGAACTCGACCGAGTACCGGCTCAGGTTCGGCGTGCAAAACCCGTAAGCATACAGCCCGCGGAAGATCGGATAACACAGAGGGCACAGAGGGCACACAGAGGACACAGTTTTTTCTGTGAACTCTGTGTGCCCTCTGTGTTAAAACGGCCGCGCGCGCCCCGCACCCGACCGCCTTAAGGTTCGGCCAGCAGTTGCTTGACGGCGCGCGCGAGTGCGGCCTCGCCGGCCGCGGTCGCGCCGACCGTGATCAGGCGGACGCGCCCGCGCCGGTCGATCAGGACGGCGGTCGGGAGGTTCTCCACGCCGTAGCGCTCCTCGGTCGCGTCGTCCGGCGCGACGGCGAAGCCGTAAGGCAGCCGCTGCTCCTTCTTGTACTCACGCAGGTAGCCCAGCTCCTCGTTCGGCGTCAGCCGCGCGCCGCGCCAGCGCCCGTAGTACTGCGTCACGCCGAGCACGACCAAGCCCTGCGCCTTGAACCGCTCGTGCAAGACCTTCAACTTCGGCATCGTGATCTGACAAGGGCCGCACCACGTCGCCCAGAAGTCGAGGAGCACGACGCGCCCGCGCAACGCGGCGAGCGTCGTCGGCGGCTGATCGATCCACTCGGCGATGGTGAGTTCGGGCGCGGTGTCTGTGTCGTCGGCGCGCGCGGCGAACGCGCGCCAGGCGGCGTCCGGCTGCCCGTGCGCGGCGAGCAGTTCGAGTGCGTCGTCGTAGACGCGCGCGGCGGGCAGCGTCAGCCCCAGCCGCAGCAACTCTTCGAGCACGGCGGCGGCCTCGGCCTCCTGCTTGAGCTTGAGGCGGAACCGCGCGAGCGCGAGGCCGGCGCTGCCGACGAGGCGCGCGCGCGCGGGCGTCGTGCCGAACTTGCTCTGCGGGTCTTTGGCAAGTTGGTAGGCGGCTGCCGCGTGCGTCGCGCCGGCTTCGAGCCGCTGGGCGGCGTAGTAAGCGTTGCCCAACGCGAGGTGCAGGCGGAAGAGTTCGAGCGGCGTGCGCGGCTCGGCGGCGGCGAAGTCTGCGAGCTGCGTCTCGGCCTCGTCGAAGCGGTTGGCGCTGGCCGCCAGCGTGGCGAGCAGGTGGCGCGTGCGCTGCGCGAGTTCGGGGTGGGCGCGCGCGTCGGCGGCGAGGAAGGCGCGCAGGTGCGGGAGCGCCTCGTTGGGCCGGCCCGCGAGGACGTAGAGTTGACCGAGGTAGAACTCGTCCGCGTCTTTGAAGTGCCCGCGGGCGACGAGCCGCGCCGCGTACTGCGCCGCCAACTCGCGCTGCCGCCGCAGCACGTCGGCTTCGAGCAGCGCGCTGTAAATCACCTTGTTGCGCTCGTACTCGTCGAACTGCCGCCGCGCGTAACCGTTCGCGTCGGCGAAGAGCGTGGCCGCGTCGGCCGACGCGAGCACATCGGGCGGCAGCGAGACGGCGGGCGCGCTCGGCGGCGCGGTTGATGAAGGCGTTGCTGTGGGGGCGGCTGATTTGCTCGGCGCGGGCGACGGACTAGGGGTCGGCGTGGGCGACGCGCGCGGCTTGGGTGTTGCGTTGGGCGTCGGGGTCGCGGCGGGCGCGTGGGTCGCTTCCGTGCGCGCGTCTCTGTGGGCGTCCGACTGCGCCGTCGTCGTCAGCGCGCCGCACGCCAGCGCCAGCACCAGCGCGCCGCCTCTGCCCAAAGCCCTGCGCATGACTTCGCTCTCGGCTTACTTGCCCGCGGCCGTCTCGGCGACCGGCTCGGCGAGGAGGCGTTCGATCATCTGACCGATCTCCTGCATGTCGGTCTGCGTCGCGCCGACGCTGATGAAGCGTATGCGCCCGTGGCGGTCGATCAACACGGCGGTCGGGATTGACGTGACGTTGTAGCGCGCGACCGTGTCGGCCGTGCCGTCCACGCCGACGGCATACTTCATCCCCTCGGCGCGCTTGAAGCGGCGCAGCACGCTCAACTCCGAACCCGGCGAGACGGCGCGGTTGCCCACGCTGCCGTGGTACTGCGTGAGCGCGACGATGGTGAAGCCGCGATCCTTGAAGCGCGCGTGCCACTCGTTCATGTACGGCAGCGCGACGCGGCAGGGCGTACACCACGTCGCCCAGAAGTCGAGGAGCACGACGCGCCCGCGCAACGCGGCGAGCGTGAGCGGCTTCTGGTCGAGCCAGTCGCGGACGAAAATCTCCGGCGCGCCGGGCGCGGCCAGAGGGCTGCGGTAGGCGGCGTCGTTGGCGGCGAGCATGACGTTGGTCGGCGGCACGATGCGCTCGACGAGGATCGTGGCGCGGCGGTAGAGATCGGCCGAGGGCAGCGCGACCGCCACCTTGCGCAAGGCCTGCAACGCGCCGAGCGCCGCGCCCGTCTGCTTGAACTCAAGGTTGAGATCGGAGAGGTAGGTGGCCGCCTGGTAGAAGAGATCGTCGCGCGTGCGCGCGTCCATCGGCTGCTGCACGTACCAGCGCTGGGCGGCGTCCACGGCGGCCTGCGCGTGCGAGACGGCCTCGTCGTAGCGGCGGCGCGCGCGGTAGGCGTTGGCGAAGACGCGTTCGAGTTGGTAGTGGCGCGACCAGTCGAACGGCTGCTCGCGCGCGAGGTAGTCGTTGAGCACCCGCTCGGCCTGCGGCGACGCGCCCTGCTTCGCCGTCTCAAGCGCGATGACGAAGCGCGCGGTTTGCGCGTCCGCGGGCGACGCGGCCGCGTGCTCGCGGAGCCAGCGGCGCATCGTCTTGAGCGCGCCCTCGGACTGATCGGCGAGGCTGTAGAGCTGACCGAGGTAGAGCAGTTCGACACGGTCGAGCGGCTCGCGCGCGGCGACGAGCGCCGCGTAGCGCGCGGCGACCGCGCGCTGCTCCTGCGCGAGCTGCGCGGGCAGGTTCGTGTTGTAGGCCCGCCCCTCCTGTTCCAGTTGGGCGTAGCGGCGGCGCGCGTAAGTGGCCGCGTCTTCGTAGTAGCGGGCGGCCTGCGACGTGGGCGCGGCGGGCGCGGCGAAGGTGGTGGCGGTGTTGGTCGTCTGCGCCGGCGCGGGGGCGGCGGCGACGAGCAGGCAGGAGACGAGCAGCGCGACGCGCGCGCGCGGCAGACTCTTCGGGGGATGTGTCATCGCGTCAGTCGGGGAGAGTTCCTTAAGTTGTCTTTGTCGTTTGCTTCGGGCGTCAGCAGCGCAAGCCCGTGTTCGCCGTCGAACCTTGAGTTGTCTTGAACGTTTGCTTCGCGGAGCTTTCAGCCCGCGCCGACGGTGCGGCGCGCGGCTGCGGGCGTGAACGGGGCGAGCGCCCTCGGCGTATTGTGCGTGACGATCTGCTCTGCGAGCAAGTCCGCGGTGAGGGGCGCGAGCAGAATGCCGTTGCGGTAGTGCGCCGTGGCGAAGTAGAGGTTGGGCACTTCGGCCGCCGCGCCGACCACGGGCCACTCGCCCGCGCCGCGCGGGCGCAGGCCCGACCACGCGTCCACGAGCGGCAGCGCGCCGACCGCGGGCGCGAGTTCCAGCGCGTGCGCCGTGATCGCGTGCAGCCCCGCGGCCGTGACGGCCTTCTCAAAGCCGGCGCGCTCCGTGGTCGAGCCGGCGAGCAGCCGCCCGTCGCGGCGCGGCACGAGATAACCGCGCGGGCTGTAGACGACGTGGCGCACGACGGGCGGCGCGGCCGCGAAGCACAACATCTGCCCGCGCACAGGCTCGACCGGCGGCCCGAACGCCTCTGTCCGCGCCGCGCCTTCAACGGGCACGCGCGCCGACCAAGCGCCGCACGCCACGACGACCGCCCCCGCGCCCAAGAACCCTTGCGCCGTCTCGACGCCGACCGCGCGCCCCGCGGCGACGCGCACCGCCGTCACCTCCGTCCGCTCGCAGACGCGCACGCCCTGCCGTTCGACCGCGCGCCTGAGCGCGACCAACAAGCGCCGGTTCTCGACCTGTCCGTCCAAAGGGAAGCGGAGCGCCGCGCGCACGCCCGCGGCCAACTGCGGCTCGACGGCGCGCGCCTCCGCGCCCGTCAGCCACTCGACAGCTAACCCTGCGCCGCGCTGCCACTCGTACCGGCGCGCGAGTTCAACTTCGTCCGTTTCGTTCAGCGCGACGTAGAGCGTGCCCGTGCGATCAAGCTCGATGTCTACGCCGGTCTCGGCCAGCAACTCGGCGGCGAGCGCCGGGTACGCGTCGCGCGCGGCGCACGCCAGCTCGAAGAAGGGATCGCGCGCGTCCGCCTCCGCCTGCGGCGCGAGCATCCCGCCCGCCGCCCAAGACGCCTCCGCGCCCAGCGCGCCGCGCTCGACCAGCGTCACGCCCACGCCGCGCCGCGCCAGCGCCCGCGCCACGGCGAGACCCACCACGCCGCCGCCCGCCACCAACACCTCCGCGCTCTCGCCCGCCCCTCGCACCGTTCCTTCTTTCCGCCGATTTAAGGTATGATTGCCGAAAAAGAAGCCAGCAGCCGGAAGTCAGGGGCCACAATGTTAAGGCGTCGCCGACGACCGTCTTCTGTCTTCCGAGTTGTCTTCTGGATTCTGACTTCTGACTTCTGACTACTGGCTTCTGATCATGGCTCATACTATCACACTCATTCCGGGCGACGGCATCGGGCCGGAAGTCAGCGCGCAGGTGGTGCGCATCATCGAGGCCGCGGGCGTTGAGGTCACGTGGGAGACGCACTACGCGGGCGCGCAGGCCCTGGAGAAGTTCGGCGAGACGCTGCCGCAGGAGTTGCTCGACTCGATCCTGCGCAACAAGGTCGCGCTCAAGGGGCCGATCACGACGCCCGTCGGCAAGGGCTTCACCTCGGTCAACGTCGGCTTGCGCAAGGCGCTCGACCTCTACGCCAACCTGCGCCCCGTGCGCGCGCTGCCCAACGTGCCCTCGCGCTACCCGGAACTTGATCTGGTCGTCGTGCGCGAGAACACCGAGAGCCTGTACGCGGGTCTCGAACACGTGGTCGTGCCCGGCGTGGTCGAGAGTCTGAAGATCATCACGGAGAAGGCTTCGACCAGGATCGCGCGCTACGCCCTTGAGTTCGCGCGCGCCGAGGGGCGCAAGAAGGTGACGGCCGTGCACAAGGCCAACATCATGAAGCTCTCCGACGGGCTGTTCCTCGAATGCTTCCGCCGCGTCGCGCAGGACTACCCGGAGATCGCCGCCGACGACAAGATCGTGGACAACGCCTGCATGCAACTCGTCATGCGCCCCGAGCAGTTCGACGTGATGCTGCTTGAAAACCTCTACGGCGACATCGTGAGCGATCTGTGCGCGGGTCTGATCGGGGGCTTGGGTCTCGTGCCGGGCGCGAACATCGGCGAGCGCGGCGCGGTCTTCGAGGCCGTGCACGGCTCCGCGCCGGACATCGCCGGCCAGGGCATCGCCAACCCGACGGCGCTCCTGCAATCCGGCATCATGATGCTCCGCCACGTCGGCGAGCGCGACGCCGCCCAACGCATCGAGACCGCCATGCTCAACGTCTTCCGCGCCGGCCAAGTCCGCACCCGCGACATCGGCGGCACGGCCAAGACCTCCGAGTTCGCCACCGCCATCATCGAAGCCTTCGACGACCGGGCTGCCGGCACGAACCCTTAAAGGCGAGGCCCGGCCGTTGCGTTAGCGGCACTTGAAGACTTTCGGGCTTTGACCGAGGCCGAGGGTGTAAGTGCCGACGGCTTGCTGCTGGTCGGTGCGGGTGACGGTCAGCGTCATGGTCTCACCTTCGACGCGGCCCGTGTAGCGCGCCTGCCGGTTGACCGGCGCTTCGTCCACGCGCACCGGGCCGCCGCGCTCCGGGACGTAAACACCAGACACAGCGAACGTGTTGTCGGCGGCGAGCGTGATCGGCTCGCTGATCGTGCCGTGCGCGCAGTCGAACTCAAGGCGCGCGCCGTCGGGCGTCACGTCCAGGCTGACGTGCGCGCCGCCCCACAGCCCCGGCGGCAAAGTGCGCGCGGGGCGCGGCGTCGTCTGCGGTTGCGTGTTGGTTGTTTTCATCTTGCGTTTGCGCTTCGGCTTACTGCCGCGCCGTGCGACGGCCCGCGCCGGCCGCGCCGTCTGGCCGTAGCCGTCCTGACTACTGATGGCGACGGCAAGCAGCAGGACGAAAGCCATGAGTAACCCGACGTGACTCTTCATCGCGCGCCTCCGACGAAACTACGTTGACAAGCATGGGCCGGCCGATTATAGTCCCGACCCGTCGCAAGTCCATGGCACGCCGCATCCGCGCGACGTTCCGCGCCGTAACTACCTCGCAGCCACTCCATCCGAGTGTTGCTCACATCGTTCTCGCAAAACTGTGGTACGGATTTAACCTGACCACCCCCGGCGTGGTCTTAGTCGTAGATAGGGGCGCTCCCTCATGAAAAAGTTGCTGTTCGCCCTCGGCTCCTGCGCGCTGCTGTTCCCGCTGCTGCTGCCCCCCGCCCTGGCGCACAAACCGGCCGGGGCGCAAAAAGAGGCCCGTTCGGACGCCGCGCAGACCGCGACGCCCGCCCCGCGGCGCGACCGCGATCCCGCCCCGCGCCCGCAGACGGCGCGCCCGCGCGTCCCGCCGACGGGCGCGGCCCGGCCCGACGAGACGAGACCGAAGGCGTTCGGGCGGCGCGGCGGCCGCGCGGCGCGCCGCACGCAAGACCCCGTGCCCGGCGAGACCCAGGGCGGCGAAGCGCGTTTGGGGGCGGGCGAGTCGGTCGCCCCGGAAGAGTATAACGGCGACGTGCGCAACCTGCCGCAAGTGCCCGCACTCCCCAAGATCGAGTTTGAGCCGAAAGAGCCGCCGAGCAGCCGGAGAATGCCGCTCGGTCGGGTCACGACCGAGGTGCAGCCGAACGTAGGGCTGGCCCCCATGCCCACCCCCAAGCAGAACTTCGCCGGGCTGAGTTCTAACAGCATCGTGACCGGCGGGTTCGCCGGCGCGGGCATACCGCCGGACATCAACGGCGAGGTCGGTCTCAACCATTACGTCCAGGCCGTCAACTCTTCCTGGGCCATCTACAGCAAGACGGGCACGCTGCTAGCTGCGTTCACGGAGAACTCGCTGTGGGCCAACACCTCAAGCACGACGCCGTGCAAGGGCAGCAATCAGGGCGACCCGGTCGTGATCTACGATCAGTTTGCGGATCGCTGGATTCTGACCAACTTCGCCTTCGACACCGGCGGCGGCGAGCCGGCCTCGCCCTTCTACCAGTGCTTCGCGGTCTCGAAGACCGGCGACCCGGTGTCGGGCGGTTGGTGGCTTTACGCGTTCCGCATGGACACGGGCGGCACGAACAGCCCGCCCGTCGGCACGCTGAACGACTACCCGAAGTTCGGCAACTGGAACGACGGCTGCCTCTACATGGCGGCCAACGGCTTCCTGGGCGGGAATTACTCCGGGGCGTTGTTCGCCTCATTCAACAAGAGCGACATCGAGAGCGGGGCCAGCACCAGTTTCGCGCTAGGCTTCATCTCCGGCGGCACGTCCTCGATGCTGCCGAGCAACATCAGCGGCGCGCGCGACGCGGCCGCGCTGCCGCCCGCCGGCACGCCCAACTATTTCGTCTCGCAGTCCAACTCGCAGTTCGCGTATGAGGTCAGAAAGTTCACGCCGGGGACGAGATGCACCGCCACGGGGGCCAGCCTGAGCGCGCCCGTCAGCGTGAGTCAAGGCACGTTCTTCTCGCCCAACGACGGCGCGTCCAATAACATCGTGCCGCAGGCCTCGACGACCAACATGCTCGACTCGCTCGGCGCGCGCTTGATGCAGAAGGCGCAGTACCGCCGGGTCGGCGCGGCCGAATCCCTGTGGATCACGCACACCGTGCGGACGGCGAGTCAGAGCGGGCCGACCAGCCCGCAATGGGCGCAGCTCAACGTGACGGGCGGCACGGTCGCCGCCACGCCCGTGCAGCAGCAGATTTACAAACCCGACTCGACGCTCTACCGCTGGATGGGCAGCATCGCGGCCGACCGCGCCGGCAACGTCGCGCTCGGCTACAGCGCTTCGAGCGCCACGAGCTTCCCCGCCATCGCTTACTCGGGGCGGCTCGTGACCGACCCGCTCAACAACCTGTCGCAGACCGAGACGCAGCTCATCGCGGGTGCAGGCTCGCAAACCCTCAGCGACTTCGATGGGTTCGTCCACCGCTGGGGCGATTACACCGCGATGAGCGTCGATCCGGCGGACGACTGCACCTTCTGGTACACGAACCAGTACTACAGCAGCCCGTCGAACGGCAGCAGCGGCAACTGGCAGACACAGATCGGGGCGTTCAGTTTTCCGTCCTGCACCGGCGCACCTTCCTGCACCTACAGCATCGCGCCGACCAGCAACTCGGTCGGCGCGGGCGGCACGACCGGCAGCGTGACGGTGACGACCACGGCGGGTTGCGCCTGGACGGCCGTGAGCAACAGCAGCTTCATCACGATCACGGCCGGCGCGAACGGCACGGGTAACGGCACGGTCAGCTACTCGGTCGCCGCCAACACGACGAGCAGCCAGCGCACCGGCACGTTGACCGTCGCCGGGCAGACCTTCACCGTCACGCAGGCGGCCGGCAGTTGCCCGACGACCGCGCTCGGCTTCGGCCAGACCGTGAGCGGCGCGCTCGCCACGACCGACTGCCGCGCGACCAACCGGAGCGCGAGCTACGCCGACCGCTACACCTTCACCGGCACGGCCGGGCAGCAGATCGCCGTCTCGATGTCGGCCACGGCCTTTGACACTTATCTCTACCTGCTCGGGCCGAGCGGCGCGATCACCGCCTTAGACGACGACGGCGGCGGCGGCACCAACTCGCGCATCCCGGCCACGAGCGGCTTCTTCAGCCTGCCCGCTAGCGGCACTTACACCATCGAGGCGACCTCCTTCGCGGCGGACGCCACCGGCAGCTACACCCTGGCGCTGACGACGCAAGTCCCCTGCACCTACTCCATCGCGCCGACCGCGCAGAGCTTCGCCGCCGCGGGCGGCAGTAACACCGTCGCCGTCACAGCCGGCACGGGTTGCGCCTGGACGGCCGTGAGCAACAGCAGCTTCATCACCATCACGGCCGGCAGCTCCGGCACGGGCAGCGGCACGGTCAGCTACTCGGTCGCCGCCAACACGAGCACGTCCGCGCGCAACGGCACGATGACGATTGCCGGCCAGACCTTTACCGTCACGCAGGCCGGCGCGGCCTGTACCTACTCCATCGCGCCGACCTCACAGTCCTTCACTGCCGCCGCCGGCACGGGCAGCGTCTCTGTGACCGCCGGGGCGGGTTGCGCCTGGACGGCCGTGAGCAACGACAGTTTTCTTACGATCACTTCGGGCGCGAGCGGCACGGGCAACGGCACGGTCAACTACTCCGTGGCGGCGAACACGACGAGTAGCCAGCGCACGGGCACGCTGACCATCGCCGGGCAGACTTTCACCGTCACGCAGGCCGCTGGCGGCAGTAGCGGCGGCTGTACGACGACGCCCATCAGCGTCGGGCAGACCGTCAACGGCACGCTCGCCACGACCGATTGCGTCTTCTCGGACGGCGCCTTCTACGATCAGTACACGTTCAACGGTGCGGCCGGGCAGCAGGTGTCCGTGACGATGACGGCCGGGTTCGACACCTTCCTCATACTGCTGGCACCCGACGGCACGGTGCTGGCCGCGGACGACGACGGCGGCGGCGGCACGAACTCGCGCATCCCGCCCGGCTCCGGCTTCATCACCCTGCCGGCCAGCGGCACTTACACCATCATCGCCAACTCCTTCTTCAGCAGCGTCACCGGCAGTTACACGCTGACGCTCACCGGCAGCGCGCCGCTCGGTACGCTGCAATTCTCTGCCGCCAGCTACGGCTTCAGCGAGGGCGGCAACAGCGCCACGATCACGGTGACGCGGACAGGCAGCACCGCGGGCAGCGCCACGGTGGCTTACAGCACGGTGGACGACCCGGCGGCGATTCCCTGTAGCACGATCAACGGCACGGCCTACGCGCGCTGCGACTACGCCACGACCCTCGACACGCTGGTCTTCGCCCCCGGCGAGACCAGCAAGACCTTCAGCATCCCGCTCATCGATGACGCTTACGCCGAAGGCGCGGAGACCGCCCAGTTGCGGCTGCTCAACCCGGCGGGCGCGGTATTGGGCGCGCAGACCACCGCCACGCTCACCATCACCGACAACGACGCGCCCGGCGCGCCGAACCCCATCTTCACG
>DASVPY010000042.1:0-8324 GCA_036389395.1 Pyrinomonadaceae bacterium | reverse complement strand
GGGGGCGCAGAGAAGAAAAAGTTTCTTTCTCTGCGCCCCCTCCGCGCCTCTGCGGTGCGTCCTTCGCCCTGGCCGACACTCAACCGGAATCCGCCGCCGCGGCTTCGTCTTCCGGGTGGAAGGTCGAACGCTGTTTCCACTTCCGGTACAGGTGCAGCGCGGTCGCCAGCCAGAGGCCGCTGAGGAGGTACGCGCCGAGCGTGTCGCTCGGCCAGTGTGCGCCGAGGTAGACGCGAGAGAGGCCGACCGCCGCGACGGGCAGGGCCGTGAGCGCGAGCGCGAGCCGGCGCGCCCAAGTGCCCTTGGGCAGCACGGCGTAGGCGGCGAAGAAGAGGAAGCCGAAGTAGCAGACGTAGAACGTGACGTGCCCCGAAGGGAAGCTGTCCGTGTGCAGCGTGCGGTAGACGGCGACGAGATCGGGGCTGGGACGGGGCCGGCCCACCGTGAGTTTGACGAGCGTGTTGACGAGGCTGCCGCCGCCCGCGCTCAGCAGCAGCCCGGCGGCCTCCGTGCGGCGGCGGCGCGCGAGCAGGAGCAGGCACGTCGCGCCGGTCAGCGCGTAAGGATGCCAAGTGTTGCCGAAGACCGAGACGAAGCGCATCAGCGGCGCGAAGCCCGGCGCGCGCGCGCGCTGCACGGTCTGCGCGGCGCTCACGTCCCAGCCGAAGTAGGCGTTCAGGTGCGCCGCCACGGCCAGGGCGGCGAACAGGACGAGCGCCGCGAGGTAGACAACTTCGGCGCGTCGCAGCCGGCGCGCGGCCAAGCGCCGCAGCAGCGTGCGGCGGCGCGGCGGGTTTTCTCTCGTCGTCAAAGTCTGCGGCTCGCTCGTTAGTGTGGGCGCGTGTTGTGCCTTATAATTGCCCCAGGCCAGCTCCCGAGACAGGATGACGGACGGCAGGCGCGCCGGTCAACGTTGCCGGCGCTGCGCGGGGGAGTTTTACGTGCTGAGGGTCGAATACCGAGACGGCTTGTACCTGCCCGACCTCGATCTGTGGCTGGACGCGGCGGGGCCGCGCAACCGCTGCGTCATCTCGCACGCGCACGCCGATCACATCGCCGAGCACCAGGCAATCGTCGCCACGCCCGCCACCGCGCGCATCTTCCAACACCGCCGCGGCGCGGCCCAAATCATCACTCAACACTACGGCGAGCGGCGCGACTACGGCGCTTACGCGCTGACCTTCCTCCCCGCCGGCCACTGTCTCGGCTCGGCGCAAGTCCTCGTCGAAGCACGCGGCGAGCGGCTCGTCTACACGGGCGACATCAAGCTGCGCCCGAACGTCGCGGCCGAAGACGCGGTCGTCGTGCCCTGCGACACGCTCGTCATGGAGTCCACCTTCGGCGACCCGCGCTACCGCTTCCCGCCCGACGTGGTGACGAATGAAAGGTTATACGCGGCCGTAGATCGCGCGCTCTCGGATAACCGCGTGCCGGTCGTGCTCGCCTACGCGCTCGGCAAGGGGCAGGAGGCGTTGGAACTACTGCTGCGGCGCGACTACCGCGTGACGCTGCACGGCTCCGTGTGGAACGTGGCGGAGATTTACCGCGAGCTGGGCGTCGCCTTCTCCGGCCCCTACGAGCGTTACGACCGGACGCGGCTCGCCGGGCGCGTGCTCGTCGCGCCGCCGGGCTGTCGCCGCCAGCCGATGGTGCTCAACATCGAGCGGCGCTACGCCGTCATGCTCACGGGCTGGGCGCTGCACAAGAGCGCGCCCTACATGTACAAGGGCGTGGACTTGGTGCTGCCGCTCTCGGATCACGCGGACTACGACGACCTCGTCCGCCTGGCCCGCGAGACGGGCGCGCGCCGCGTCATCACCATGCACGGCCCGGCGCAGTTCGCCGCGCACCTGCGCGAGCTGGGCTTCAACGCCGAACACCTGGCCGAACATCCCGGCGCGGGCGCGAAGGGCAAGAAGACGGCCGCGGCCGAGCCGTTACTGTTCGATTGACGACTGGTGCTGCTGCTCAGTCGCGCGCCGCGAGCGCGCGCAGCGGCTCGCCGCACTCGTCGCAGACGCGCGTGATGGCGCGCTCCAAATTCGGATCGATGTCGGTCAACTGCTTGAGCACGCGCGCGGGCAGGCGTACGGTGACGACGATGTACTCCTCGTCGCGCGCCGGCCGGGCGAGCGCGCGCCGGAAGGCGGCGAGCAGTTGTTTCAAGTCCGGCGGCTTGGTCAGGTACTCCTGCACGCCGAGTCGTTCGCAGACGGCGCGCGACTCGGCCATCGTCTCGCCCGTCACGACCAGCACGGGCACGCTCGGCGACAGCTCGCGCAGCTTCTCCAAGACCTTCGTGCCGTGCATCTCGGGTAGCGTCATGTCGAGCAGGACGGCGTCCGCGCCGTGCGCCTGGAACTCGGCCACGCCCTCCTCGCCCGCGTAGGTCGTGAGCACCTCGTAGCCCGCCGCCTCAAGGGCCGACTCGTACAACTCCGCCAAGTCCTCTTGATCTTCAATGACGAGAATGCGATGCTGGCCCACGAACTCGGACGCCCCCTTATACGTGATGCGACGGCCGCGGCCGGACTTGACCGGCCCGGCGCTAGCTGTCTAGTTGTCCGACCTGAAAGCGTTGCGTGCGGGCAGTATAGCAGAAGCCGCCATGACTCTTCCCATCGCCACGGTGCTCGTGCTGCTCTTCGTCGCCGTCGTGCTCTTCGGCACGGAGCGCATCCCGATTGACATCGTCGCCATCATGCTGGTGCTTGCGCTCATCATCACGCGCACGGTCGAGCCGACCGACGCCTTCAGCGGCTTCTCCAACGACGTGGTCATCATCATCGCCGGGCTGTTCATCCTGACCGGGGGCTTGGTGAAGACGGGCGTGGTGGACGTGGTCGGGCGGCGTTTGCACCGCATCGCGGGCGGCAACGAGTTCATGCTGACGGTCTTGATCATGTTCGCCGCCGCGGCGTGCGCCGCCGTGATGAAGAACACGACGACGACGGCGATGCTCGTGCCCGTCGTGCTGGGCATCGCGGAGCGGGCGCAGGTGCAGCCGTCGAAGCTCTTGATGCCGCTCGCCTTCGGCGCGATCCTCGGCGGCACGTGTACGCTCATCGGCACGTCCACGAACCTCGCGGTCAGCGGCGCGCTGCCGCAGCACGGGTTGCAGCCCTTCACGATGTTCGAGCTGACGCCGGTCGGCGTCGCCATCGTCGCGGTCGGGATGCTCTACATGCTGCTCTTGGGCCTGCGCCTGCTGCCCGCGCGCGGGCGCGCCGAGTCGCTCGCCGAGCAGTACCACATACGCGAGTACATGTCCGAGGTCGTCGTGCTCCAAAACTCGCCGCTCGCCGGGCAGACGCTCGCCGCGGCGGACCTGAGCCAGCAGATGGACTTGACGGTGGTCGGCATCCTGCGCGGCAAGCAGGGGCGCATCGCGCCGCGCCCCGAAGAGGTCATACAGCCCGGCGACTCGCTGCTCGTGCAGGGGCGGATGGAGGACATCCTGCGCGTCAAATCGGAAGCCGGCATCGAGATTAAAGCCGACTTCAAGCTGAGCGACCGCGACCTTGAGACCGGCGGGTGGGAACTGTTCGAGGCCATGATCCTGCGCGGCTCAAGCCTCGTCGGGCGCACGCTCAAAGGCACGCGCTTCCGCGAGCGTTACGGGCTGACGGCGTTGGCGATTAACCGCCACGGCGTCGCCCTGCTCTCGAAGCTGAGCACGGTCGCCATGCGCTTCGGCGACGTGCTGCTCGTGCAGGGGCGGCGCGCGCAGGTCGAACACCTGGCGGCGGAAGGCAACCTGCTGCTCTTGGAAGACGTGACGGCGCGGCGCGGGCGCGCGTCCAAGCGCCACTGGGCGCTCATAGCCTTCCTGCTCTTCCTCGTCCTCTCGGTCTTCCACCCGTTCGGCGAGCGCGTGCCGCTCTCGGTCGCGGTGCTCTTGGGCGTCCTCCTGCTCCTGGTGACGCGGGCGGTGCGCGCCTCCGAGATGTACGAGATGATCGACTGGCGCTTGATCGTGCTCATCGCCGGCATGATCGGCTTCGGCACGGCGATGACGAAGACGGGCGCGGATCAGTACCTCGCCGACATGATCAAGAACCTGCTCGGCGGCTACGGCCCTTACGCCGTCCTCGGCGGCTTCATCCTGCTGACCATCGTGCTCACGCAGCCGATGTCGAACCAGGCGGCGGCGCTCGTCGTGCTGCCCGTGGCGCTCAAGACGGCGACCGCGCTCGGTCTCAACCCGCGCGCCTTCGCCGTCGCCGTCACCTACGCCGCCTCCTGCTCGTTCCTGACGCCGCTCGAACCGGCCTGCGTGCTCATCTACACGCCGGGGCGCTACCGCTTCTTCGACTTCGTCAAGGTCGGCGGCATCCTGACCGTCGCCGTCTTCGTCATCATCATGGTTATGGTGCCGATCTTTTGGCCGCTCATGCCGCCCGCGCCCTGACGGGGCGTTCGGTCGAACGTAGGGCGGACGCTCTTTGTTGCGGAACGCGTGCGGCGGGCTTGTTTTTCGGCGGCCGCGCGCGGACGGGGTGCGAGGCCCGTTGCCTTCCGCCGCCCGGCTGTCTATAATGCGCGCGCTTTTCCGGGAAGGGACAAGGGGAAGCTCTCGCGCGTTTTTTTTCTTAAAGCACATCTAAACCGACAGGCTTATGACGACCCTCGAAAGATGGCAGGCTCGGCGTCGTGCCGCCTCGGCGCGGCCGACGCCCTGGCGGACGTTCACGCAGGCCGTCACGCAACTGGCGCGCGCCGCGCTCGCCGAACCTTATCAACTCGTCGTCGAGCGCCACCCAGTCTACCTGCGGCGTCTGCCGCGCGCGCTCGACGGGCTGCGCGTCGTCCAGCTCTCGGACGTACACCACAGCCCGTTCACCAGCCGCGCGCAGATCGAGCGCGCCATCGAGACGGCCAACAGCCTCGACGCGGACATCGTCGCCCTCACGGGCGACTACGTCTCGCACGAGCGCGAGTACATACAGCCCTGCGCCGAGTTGCTGGGCCGCCTGCGCGCCCGCTGCGGCGTCTACGCCGTGCTCGGCAACCACGACCACTGGACGGACGCCGCGCTCATCACAGACCTGTTCCGCGCCGAAGGCATCAAGGTCTTGGTCAACGAGGGGATGCGCTTCGAGCACCGCGGCGCGTCCTTCTGGCTCGCGGGCGTGGACGACACGATGGTCGGTCTCGAAGACCTGCCGCTCGCCCTCGCCGGCTCGACCGCCGACGAGTTGAAACTCCTGCTCGCGCACAACCCCGTGATCCTGCGCCGCGCCGCCCGCGCGGGCGTAGACCTCGTCCTGAGCGGGCACACACACGGCGGGCAAGTCACCTGGCGCTCGGAGCGTTCCCGCTCAGGCCGCCCGCGCCGCCGTATGCTGCGGGGCTTAGGCCGCCGCGGCGAGACCCAAATCTACGTCACCCGCGGTCTCGGCACGGTCATCCTGCCCGTCCGCTACGGCTGCCTCCCGGAAGTCTCCCTGTTGGAGTTGCGCTGCGCGCGGTAAGTTCAAGGTTCAAGGTTCAAAGTTCAAGGTTGGGCTAAAGATTTTGACTTTGAACCTTGAACCTTGAACCTTGAACTGTTTCATGTCTTCTCGGATCGTCACGCTGCCGAACCTGCTGACCGTGATGCGCATGGCGCTGATCCCGGTCTTCGTGACGCTCCTGGTTTACCAGCGGTTCGGGTGGGCGCTCTTCGTCTTCGTCGTGGCGGGCGTGACGGACGGTCTCGACGGGCTGCTCGCGCGCAAGTTCGGGCAGGGGTCGGAGCTGGGCCGCATCCTCGACCCCATCGCCGACAAGCTGATGCTCGTGACGGCGTTCATCGCCCTCTCGCAGCGCAACATCCTGCCGCACCCCCTGCCGCGCCACTTCCCCATCCCCGTCTGGGTCACGGCCGCCGTCATCAGCCGCGACATCTTCATCATCGTCGGCGCGGCCGCCATCAACGTCACGACCGGCTTCCGCCACTTCCGCCCCTCGCTCCTCGGCAAGCTCAGCACCACGGTGCAGATTTGCGCCGTCATCATCGTGCTGGTCGCCGCCCACTTCCCGCGCCTGAGCGGCTACGTGCTGCCGACCACCTACGCCGCCGTCTTCATCCTCGCGGTCGCCTCCGGCGTCCACTACATCTTCCACGTCTCGCGGCTGCTGAACGAGCCGGGGCGGCGCGAGCCTGAGAGCTAAACTACGAAATAGTTAGACTTGAGCCGACCCAAAAATCTCACCGCCGTCGTGTAATATAAAGTTGACATGAAGGGACTCAGATATTATATTAAGGGCGCATTCAAGCAATGGCTTATGAACCGTAGCACTGTTGACATCCCGCGGGCGCTCTGTGGCTCCCGCGCGGCGGGGCGAGTGATGGCGGGCAGCCAAACAATTCTGGGAGAGCAAAGCGATGAGCAAGATTATCGGCATTGACCTCGGCACGACCAACTCGGTCGTGGCCGTGATGGAAGGCGGCGAGCCGACCGTCATCACGAACTCGGAAGGCGGGCGCACGACCCCCTCCGTGGTCGCGTTCACCAAGGACGGCAACCGCCTCGTCGGGCAGGTGGCCAAGCGCCAGGCCGTGACCAACCCGGAGAACACGGTCTACTCGATCAAGCGTTTCATGGGGCGGCGCTTCGACGAGGTGTCGGAGGAGAAGAAGCAAGTCCCCTACCAGGTGAAGGCCGCGGGCAGCGACGTGCGCGTGGCGGCGGGCGGCAAGGAGTGGTCGCCGCCCGAAATCTCGGCCATGATCCTGCAAAAGATGAAGCAGTCGGCCGAAGACTACCTGGGGCAGAAGGTCGAGAAGGCGGTCATCACCGTGCCCGCCTACTTCAACGACGCGCAGCGCCAGGCGACCAAGGACGCCGGCCGCATCGCCGGTCTCGAAGTCATGCGCATCGTCAACGAGCCGACCGCCGCCGCGCTCGCCTACGGGCTGGACAAGAAGAAGGACGAGACCATCGCGGTCTTCGACTTCGGCGGCGGCACGTTCGACATCTCGGTCTTGGAAGTCGGCGAGGGCGTCGTCGAAGTCAAGTCCACGAACGGCGACACGCACCTCGGCGGCGACGACATAGACGAGCGCCTGATCGAGTGGATCATCGAGGAGTTCAAGAAGGATCAGGGCATTGACCTGTCGAACGACAAGATGGCCCTCCAGCGTCTGAAGGAGGCGGCCGAGAAGGCCAAGATCGAGCTGTCGTCCGCCATGGAGACCGAGATCAACCTGCCCTTCATCACCGCCGACCAGTCGGGGCCGAAGCACCTGGTCATGAAGATGACGCGGGCCAAGTTCGAGGGCCTCATCGAGCCGATCCTGAAGCGGCTGATGCCGCCCGTCGAGCAGGCTCTGAAGGACGCGAACGTGCCCGCCAACAAGATCGACGAGGTCGTGCTCGTCGGCGGCTCGACCCGCATCCCCAAAGTGCAGGAGATGGTCAAGAACTTCTTCGGCAAAGAGCCGAACAAGTCTGTGAACCCGGACGAGGTGGTCGCGGTCGGCGCGGCCGTGCAGGCGGGCGTTTTGTCGGGCGAGAAGACTGACATCCTGCTGCTCGACGTGACGCCTCTGAGCCTCGGCATCGAGACCTTGGGCGGCGTCTTCACGAAGCTCATCGAGCGCAACACGACCATCCCGACGCGCAAGTCGGAAATCTTCTCGACGGCGTCGGACAACCAGACTTCGGTCGAAGTCCACGTCCTACAGGGCGAGCGCCCGATGGCGACGGACAACCGGACGCTGGGCAAGTTCCACCTCGTCGGCATCCCGCCCGCGCCGCGCGGCATGCCGCAGGTCGAGGTCGCGTTCGACATAGACGCCAACGGCATCGTCAACGTCTCGGCCAAGGACATGGGCACGGGGCGCGAGCAGAAGATCACGATCACGGCCTCTTCCGGTCTCTCGAAGGAGGAGATCGACCGCATGATGCGCGACGCCGAGTCGCACTCGGCGGACGACGCGCGCAAGAAGGAAGAGATCGAGGCGCGCAACCGGCTGGACGGTCTCACCTACCAGGTCGAGAAGACGTTCAGCGAGAACAAGGAGAAGTTGGACGGCGCGACCGCCGCGCAGTTGGAGACGGCCATCGCCGACGCCAAGAAGGCGCTCGAAGAGGGCGGCGCGGAGCGCATGAACAACGCCTTCAACGCCGTGCAGACCGCCTCGCACAAACTCGCCGAGGCGCTCTACCAGACGCAGGGCACGCCCGGCGCTGAGGGCGGCGGCGGCGAGCAGGCCAACGCCGCGGGCGCTTCCTCCGGCGGCGCGACTTCGGGCGGCGGCGAAGACAACGTCATCGACGCCGAGTACGTGGACGTGGACGAGAACAAGTAAGGCAATTGCGGATTGCGGATTGCGG
>DASVPY010000041.1:0-99795 GCA_036389395.1 Pyrinomonadaceae bacterium | reverse complement strand
AGGTTCAAGGTGCGGCTAACCTTGAACCTTGAACGTTGAACCTTGAACTCTCTTCCCACTGCCCACCGACCACTTTTTTTACTTGGTCTCGGACATGGCGGCGATGTAGCAGCCGCGGGCGGTGGCGGTCATGGGGTCTTTGGCGAGGCGCACGTCGGAAATCTCGATGGGGAACTCGCCGCCCGCGACCAGCATCTGCTCGAACTTCTGCTTGAAGCCGGCGGGCTTGGCCGTGCCGCCCGCCAGCACCACCGGCATCGGGCGGTCGATCTTGGGCAGTTGGCTCGACGCGCTGAACTCGGCGCGCAGCCGCTCGATGAGCGTTTGCAGCACGTCCTCGTAGTAGATGTGCAGCGCGCGCGACAGGTCGTCTTTCGCCGGGCGCGAGAGGTCGAGGTTCTCCTCCTTCTCCAGACGCACCTTGGTCGAGTTGGCCTCGCCCATCACTTCGGCCACGTTGCGGTCAATGTAGTCGCCGCCCTTCGGGATGCTGAAGGTGATCATCGGCATGGACATGAACGAGACCGAGACGTTGCACATGCCGCCGCCGAAGCTGATGCCGATGCCCGTGAAGTTCTCGTCCTGCAACTCGGAGAAGACCACGGCCTGCCCCTCGTTCAACGGCTTCGCGTTGTAGCCCAGGCTCGACAGGAAGTTCTTCAACACCGCCTGGTGGTAGACCAGCTTGCCGTTGACGCCCTCGCCGTTGCCGGGCACGCTGTAGTAGAGCACCTCGTTGCGGCGCGCGCGCGGCACGAGCCGCTGCACGATCAGTTGCAGGATGTGCTGGCTGTGCTGCTCGTTCGGGTTCAAGAGGCCGTCGCGCATCGGGCGGCGCGCGTCCACGTTCATGAAGCTGGCGAGGAAGTCCGTGTCGTTGCCGTAGACGTAGATGAGCTTGCAGTTGCGCTCGTAGACGAGCTGCTTCTGCTTGAGCACGTTCTCGATCATGTCCGAGGCGGGCACGGTGACGAACGCGTTCAACTCGGTGCGCGGCGCGCGCCCGTCGGAGCTGTCGGCGGCGACGATGCGGCTCGTGCCGATGTCGAGGCCGACGGCGGCGGGCTTCATCGCGGGCTGCTGCTGTTCACCTTTAACCTGCTGGGGCTGGTTCCTCTCTTCCATGACTGTCTCCTTTTTTTGAGTTCGGGTGGGGACGCGGCGGCAGGCAACCGTGACGCGGCCCTTTCGGTTCTGGGTCTCGCCCCGCGCGGCACGGGGCGTTCGTTCACCTTCTGATCTGCGGCCCTGGCTTGCGCGCAAGTCGGAACCGGCGAGGCGTGAGGCTTTTACTCCGTGCCCGGCGCGGCCGGGTGGGGGGCGGCGGCGGGCGCGGACGTTTGGGCGCTGGCGCGCTCGTCGTCGGCCGGGGCCGCCGTGCGCGCGCCGCGCGCGAGGTTGAGTTGCTGGCGGTAGCGCTCGCGCAACTGCCGGCGCAGGGCGTCGGGCGCGAGGCGTGCGGCCGCGGCGCGGCGGTCGAACTCGGCGGCGGCCGTCAAGACGCCGGGCCAGAGCGCGCCGCCGATCTGCGCGATCACGTCGTCGTCGTAGGTGAAGCCGAACTCGGCGACGGAGGCGGGCGCGACCTGGTACTTGTCCGATAGCCCCAAGGCGGCGAAGGGGAAGTTGCGCGCCCAGTCGTGGTGGTAACAGATGCGCATGTTGTCGGGGTTGACGGAGACGAGGCCGTGGACGGTGCAGTCGGCGTCGTCGAGCTGGTAGCGGCTGCGGAGGATTTGCGTGAGCAGCCGGCCGGCGACTAGTTGCGCTTCGGTCAGACGCTCCTCTTCGTGCGCGTCCGTGCGCGTCTCGAAGCAGACGCCGATGAAGCTCTCGTTTAAGCCGACGTAGACGCCGTCGCGGTCGGCCCAGACGGAGTGGCCGGCGTGGTTCGCCGCCTGGTCGTCGCGCACGACGCGGTAGATTTGGCCGAAGCGGTCGATCAAGTAGTTGTACGAGCGGTTGCGCTGCACGTAGGCGAGCAAGCCCCGCGTGTGCGCCTCGATGGACTCGCTGTTGTCGGCCGTGAACTCGACCAGATCGCTTTCGGACGTGTGGTAGACGATGCCGACCGGCTCGCGGCGCAACTCGCCTAAGGGTTGCGCGCTCGCGTTGTCCAATGGTGCGCCCGCGGCGGCGTGCGGCAGGCGGTAGAAGGCGCGCGGGTGGTTGTCGGTCTCGTACTCGGTCGAGATGCGCCCGCCGTTGCTGTAGCGCTCGTAGTCGTCGCGGCGCTCGACCTGCCAGACCTTCTCCGGCTTGTAGTCGGGCAGCGCCGTCGGCGCGGGCTGCGCGTAGGCGACGCCCACGGGCGTCTGGATCGTCTTGCCGTAGCGGCGCGCGAGGTAGCCGTTGACGCGGCGGACAGACCAGGCGGACGCGGTGTAGACGCCGCAGAGCGTGAGCAGCAGGAAGAGGACGGCGGCGGCGTGGAAGACGTGGCGCGCCTGGTAGAAGCCGAAGTAGACGCGCGCGGCGCGCGGCGCTTTGTGCTGGCGCAGCAGCCGCAAACGCGCGCCCGCGCTCGCCGGCAGGTACTTGTTGATCTCCTGCACGATCAGGCGGTAGAGCAGCAGATCGAGCAGGCGCTCGTAGTGGCGCTCGAAGAGGCGGGAGCGTTTGACGGCGGGGAAGCGTTCGAGCCAGAGGTCGAGCCGCTCAGCCGCCGCGCGTTGCAAGGTGAGCGTGTGGTTGAGGAAGCGCAGGCGCACTTCGGGGCGGTCGAAGAAGTGCGCGTAGCGCTCGACGACCTTCGACTGGCGCAAGGTTGTTTCCGCGGCTGGCCTCATGGCGACTGTGACTGACGGGGCGGACAGTGACAGGGAGAGGTGTGTGCGTCGCGCGGGCGCGCGCCTTCAGCGCGCCCCGACCTCGACGACGATGAACGCGCCGGCCGCGCCCTGCGCCTTCAACTGCGCGCCGTAGCGCGCGGCCTCCGCGCGGTCGGCGAAGCGGCCCGTCTGGACGCGATACCAGGTGCCGCGCTGCGGCAGCTCGGCCGCGACGACGCGCGCCGCAAACCCGGCCGCCTTCAGCCGCTCGACCTGGCCGTTCGCCTCCACGGGGTTGTTGTACGAGCCGACCTGAAGCGTGAGCGACCCGCTGCCTTCCGTCTGCGGCGCGGGCTGCGCCGGCTTGGCGGCGGGCTGTTTGGCCTGTTCAGCCTGCGTCGGCGCGACGGCCGCTTGCGACGCAGCGGCCGGCTGCGACGCGGCCGCGGCGGACTGCTGCGCGGCGGCCTGGGCGGGTTGCGCGGGCTGCGCGCTCGTCTGCGCGTTCGGCTGCGTCGGCTTGTCGGGTTGCGCGCCCTGTTCCGGTTTGGCGTTCGGCGCGGCGGCGGCCGGTCGGGCGGCCGTGCGCGTGTTCTGGTTCGACGCCTGGTTGCCGAGTACGTTCGGCTGCGCCGCGCGGGCCTGCGCGCCGTTCAGTTGTTCGGCCGAGCCGGTCAGCCCGTTGAGCAGGACGACGAGACCGATGAACGCCAGCCCGCACGCCAACAGCCACACGGGCGAGACGCGCATCAGCCGCACGCCGAGGCTGTACTTGTCGAGACCGGGGCGTGCCAGGTCGGCCCGGTTAAGCTGCGGCGCGTATTCGGGCGGCATCTCGAACGAGCCGGACTCGGACATGGACGGCCCGGCGTCGGACACAGCCGAGGCGGAGCGGGCCGGAGACGGGCCTTGAGCGGCCGAAGCGTCGGCGGCGCGCGCCGTCTGCGCGGGCGCGTGAATCGGCTCTTCTGTCACGTCGGCGGGTGCGGCTTGCGGCTCGGCCGCGGGCGCGTCGGCGAGTTCCAGCACCGCCGCCGAGTCGGCGGCCGGCTCGGTCGGTGCGGGCGGCTGTTCGGTTAAATTGGGCAGCATTAACACGTCTTCAACTTCAACGGCCGCGCAAGCTTCGGCGGCGACTGTCGGCCCGGCGGGCGCGACCACAAACGCGCCGGCCAAGACCGTCGGCTCTGCGACCGCAACGCCGGGCGCGGCGGCTTCGGCGTGTTCCGGCGAGAGGGTCGTCAGCACCTCGCCGCCCACGCTGAGCACGTCGTAGGCGGCCCCGCAGCGCGCGCACGTCATGTGCGCCTTGTTCAAGAGCGGGGTCGAGTCCAATAAGCCTTTGCTCTGACACTTCGGACAGGTGACGCGCATAAAGCAACTCCCGCCTAAAGGCCACCGGGCCGCGACTCATCCCCTGATTCGCGTTAACCCCGAAGTCTGTCTCGTACCCTGCGGCGATGGCCGTAGCTTTGGTGGACTGTTTGGCCGGATGTGGCCGTGGACGGGCATGACCTCTGGTGCTCATGCCCAAAAGGATAATAAATCAATAACAGTGTTTAAGCAAGAAAAATATTGCTTGGCAAATGTGGGGGTGGGGGTTCATAATGAGGCGGAAGTGACCGGGCGTTCGGTCATTTTGGTCTGACCTCGCTGCTTTTTTGACCTCATTTTCGGAGCCGCCTGCGCTGTCACACGTGCCACTGCCGCATTTATCCGGCGAAAAATGAGACCGCTCCGAAATGGACAAGAGCGGTACGCTGGTTGTAGGTGAGAGCCGCGCCTGCCGCGAGCCGCAGGCGTCACTGCTTGCCCCAGCCGAAACTTCAGGTCCCAACCAACCGCCTATGATCACCGCAAGCAGTTACCGTCAACCTAAACCACTAATCTGGCTACTCGTCGCCCTGGGTGCAGGCGCGACGGCGCTGGCCGCCCTGCGGCTCACGCCCGCCAACATCAACGTCCCCTTCCTGCTGCTGGCCCTGGTCACGATCAACCTCGGCACGCGCATCGCCGTCAAGATTCCGCGCACAGAAGGGCAGGTGAACCTCTCGACGGCGTTCGTCTTCCTGGCGCTGCTGCTCTTCGACGGCGAGTTGGCGGTACTCCTGGGCGTGGTGGCGGGCCTGTGCGCCACGCTGCAATTCAGCCGGCGGCCCGGCGCGCTGGTCTCCAACTCGGCGCTCGCCGCGGTCTCGACCGGCGTGCTCGTCTGGGTCTTGCGGCTGGCTACGGGGTCGCTCGTCGTGCTTGCGCACGGCGGGCAGATGGGCGCGCTCTTGCAGGCGGTCTGTCTGACGGCGGCGCTGCTGGCCTTCGGGCACGCGGGCGTGCTGGTGCTGACCGAGCCGGCGGCCGAAGACGTGCGCCCGCGGCTGCGCACCTGGCTCGCGGCCTACGGCTGGTCGCTACTGACCTACTTCGCGTTCGCGGCCGCGGCGAGTCTGCTGGCGCGGCTCGTGGACACGGTCGGCTTCTACCCAGCCATCGGCGTGACGGCGGTGCTCGCCATCGCGCACTACGCCTACGGCACGTACTTCCGCGACCTGCGCACGTCGGTGGCGCAGGTGCGACAGATCGAGCGGCGCGTCGCCACCTTGCAGGAGAGCGAGGAGCTGTTCCGCTCTGCGTTCGACTACGCGGCCATCGGCATGGCGCTCGTCTCGGTCAAGGGGCGCTGGCTGCAAGTCAACCGCTCGCTCTGCGACATCCTCGGCTACACGGAAGAAGAACTGCTCGCGCTGAGCTTCCAGAAGGTGACGCACCCGGAAGATTTGGGCGCGGCGCTGGCGAACATCAAGCAACTGCTGAAAGGGCGCGTGCCGACCTACCAGATGGAGAAGCGCTACCTGCACAAGCAGGGGCACACGGTCTGGGTCTTGTGGAGCGTCTCGCGCGTGCGCGACCGGCACACCGACGCCGTCCACCTCATCTTCCAGATTCAGGACATCACCGACCGCAAGCGCGCCGAGGAGCGGCTCATGCACGACGCCTTCCACGACGCACTGACGGGCCTGCCGAACCGCGCCCTCTTCATAGACCACCTTAAGCTCTCCATCGCCCGCACGCAGCGGACGCCGAACCAGATGTTCGCCGTCCTCTTCCTCGACCTCGACCGCTTCAAGATCATCAACGACTCGCTCGGCCACATGATCGGCGACCAACTGCTCGTCGGCATCGCGCGTCGCCTGGAGTCGTGCCTGCGCCCCGGCGACACGGTGGCGCGCGTCGGCGGCGACGAGTTCACCATCCTGCTCGAAGACCTGCTCGACGAATCGGAGGCCGTGACGGTCGCCGAGCGCGTGCAGAAAGAGTTGTCCGTGCCGTTCAGCCTGGGCGGGCGCGAGGTCTTCACGACCACCTCCATCGGCATCGCGCCCAGCTCCATCGGCTACGAGAACCCGGAGGACATCCTGCGCGACGCCGACACGGCGATGTACCGCGCCAAGCAATTGGGGAAGGCCCGCCACGAGGTCTTCGACAAGGCGATGCACGCCGTCGCCATGAACCTGCTGCACCTGGAGACCGACCTGCGCCGCGCGCTCGAACGCCAGGAGTTCTTCGTCCAGTACCAGCCCATCGTCTCGCTCGACAACTTCTCTCTGCGCGGCTTCGAGGCGCTCGTGCGCTGGCAGCACCCGGAGCGCGGTCTCATCTCGCCGATGGACTTCATCCCCGTGGCGGAGGACACGGGGCAGATACTCGCGCTCGGTCAGTGGGCGCTGCACGAGGCCTGCCGGCAGATGCGCCGCTGGCAGAAGCGTTACCCGTCCGACCCGCCGCTCGCCATCAGCGTCAACCTGTCGGGCCGGCAGTTCGCGCAGCCCGACCTGATCGAGCAGGTGCGCCACATCCTCAACGACACGAAGCTCGACCCGCGCAGCCTCAAGCTTGAGATCACCGAGTCGGTCGTCATGGACAACATCGACACGGCGACCGAGATGCTGCGCCAGTTGCGCGCGCTCGGCGTGCAGCTCTCGATTGACGACTTCGGCACGGGCTACTCGTCCTTGAGCTACCTGCACCGCTTCCCGATTGACACCTTGAAGATCGACCGCTCGTTCGTTAGCCAAATGGTTGACAACAATGAGAACATAGAGATCGTGCGCACCATCGTCATGCTGGCGCAGAACCTGGGGATGGACGTGGTGGCCGAGGGCGTCGAGACGAAGGAGCAGTTGGCGCTCCTGCGCAAGCTCGGCTGCGAGAACGGGCAAGGCTACTTCTTCTCGCGCCCGGTCAGCGTCGGTGGGGCGGAGAAGATCATCTCGGACACGTACGCCGCCAGCGCGCCCGCGGGCGCGGCGGCGGACGGCGCGGCCGCCCGCCCGGCGTTGGTGGCCTAAGCGACAAGCGAGGGAGGGCAGGGAACGAGCATGGATCGCAGGCAGGCGGATCGGGTCAAGGTCGCGCTCGACGCGCACTGGGAGGGCGTGCTGGCGCAGTGCTCCGGCACGATAGTGGACTTGAGCATCACGGGCTGCTTCATCCTGACGCCCGATCAGGTGCGCCCCAAGGAGTTGATCCGGATCGAGATCGCGACGCCCACGGGCGGCGTCATCTACCTCTGGGGCGAGGTCGTCTACCAGATCAGCGAGATGGGCTTCGCGCTCCACTTCACCGGCGCGACCGACCGCGAGACGCAGATGCTCGACCTGCTCATCGAGTACCTGCGCGACGCGCAAGGCGAGTTGCAAAGCTGCCCCTGAGCCGGGCGAAACGGTTCAAGATCACGCAGGCCAGACCGCTCGGCGGTCTGGCCTGTTTTCTTTGGCCGGCGCGGTGTTATCATGGGCGCACAGGCTGAGCCGCTCCTGAGTGCTCCGCACACTCCCGAAAAAATCTACAGGCCCGCGCGAGGTGCGTGACGGCGATGCGTTGCGTCGAGAACCCGCCGAACCCATGGCTGACGACGCACGTCGAGTGGATCGGCGAGCCGCCCGAAGCCAGGCTCGAAGTCTTTGAAGAGGACGCGACGCGTTCCATCATCACGCACAACGACAGCCCCGACGTGGGCTTCGACTACAGCGTGAACGTCTACCGCGGCTGCGCCCACGCCTGCGCCTACTGCTTCTCGCGCCCGACGCACGAGTACCTCGGCTTCGGCGCGGGCACGGACTTCGAGCGCAAGATCGTCGTCAAGGTGCGCGCCGCCGAACTGCTGCGCCGGGAACTCATGCGCCCGTCTTGGCGCGGCGACACGCTCGTCTTCTCGTTCACCTCCGACCCTTACGTGCCGCTCGAAGCGCACTACAAACTGACGCGCCGCTGCTTCGAGGTCTGCCTTGAGTTCCGCAACCCCGTCAGCGTCGTCACCAAGTCGGCGCTCGTGCGCCGCGACGTGGAACTGCTCGCCGAGCTGCACCGGCAGGCGCACGTCGAAGTCTTCTTCACCATCCCGTTCGCCGACGCCGCGACGGCGCGCGCGCTCGAACCCTACGCGCCCGCGCCCGAACACCGCTTCAACGCCATGCGCCTGCTCGCCGAAGCCGGCATCCCAGTCGGGCTGGGGCTAGCGCCCGTCATCCCGACCTTGAACGACCCGGACATCCCGCAACTCCTCCGCCGCGCGCACGACGCGGGCGCGCGCAAAGCCTTCTTCACGCTCCTGCGCCTGCCCGGCAGCGTCGCGCCCTACTTCGAGCAGCGGCTACGCGAACGCCTGCCGACCAAGGCCGACCGCGTCCTCAGCCGCCTGCGCGAACTGCGCGGCGGCAAGCTCAACAACAGCGAGTTTCACGCGCGCATGAGCGGCCAAGGGCCTTACTGGCAGATGATCGAGCAGAGCTTCCGCCTCCACTGCCGACGCCTCGGCTTCAACCAACAAGACGCCGCCCACTACGCCCACGCCCGCCGCCACACCTTCCGCCGCCCCACGCCCCAAGGCTCGCTCTTCGAGTAGCGTTTGCAAACGTCAACACCGTCAGCTCGGGCCCCGGCCGGATCGATCCGGCCGGACGCCAATATTATGCCTTAACAACTGACTGATAATTTGCGCTTTAATCGCATCGCCGGCCGTACAAAGAAATGTCTTGACACCTCGCGGGGGCCGGCGTATGTTGCTGCCTTACTCGGCAAGGGTGCTCTTGGCGATCCGCATTATCACCGCAACCTTAATCAGCCGCATTAAAGGTTACTCGCCCCGCAACGTGCAAGCCAGTTTCGCCAATCAACCTTACTAGAGCCGCCCTCACAATGCTCGCGTAACAACATGGCGCGCGCCGTTTGAACTCGTTACGCGCCAACTCCGCGGTGCTTGCTCAACTGATAAGGAGACAATGCTACCATGCGTACCCACTCTTCCAACGGTCTTGCCTGCCGCTTGCTCGCTTCAGTCGTCATCTACGCGTTAGTGATCCTGCTGTGCCCTCCGTTAGCGGCGGTGAGCCGCGCAGGAGACTCCGCCGGCACAAGTAGGTTGCCTGCGAACGGGCCTGCCGCTTGGCCTCGGCCCGAACGATGAGGCAGCCAAGTAAGCGATTTCATGGGGCTGGCGCGTCTACCGTCCGTTGACGAGAGGCTAATGCAGAATTACCGGGCCGCACGTCTCACTTATGCCCTCGGAGCAGATGCCAACCCGGCGTTTCGTTACGGCCTGGATGGAGATGCAGTACCGTTCGCGCAAGCGGCCGACGGCATTAAAGCGCGCTATCTGAGTCTGTCGCCCAAGCATTTCCGACTTCAAATCGTGAAGGGCGGTGGCGGCGGTGAAGTGGAGTTCAAACGCCTGTCGGAGGCTGAGACAACCACCGAATTTAAGCCTAGCACCGACGCTGGCCTCTTCGTGCGCACAAAGAGGCGGGCGGATAAGAACGGCCGCACTGGAATCAACATCAGTTTCCGGTATGGGGGCAAACAAGTCTGCTTTATGCTCGGCCAAGCGGACGAGGTGCAAGGCGTTGCTCCCGCTGCCCAGAAGAAACTGCGCGCGATGCTTGCGGTCGTCGGCAAAAACCGGGGGCTGAGTGAATTGCTGGCGGACGCCAGAACCTTCAACCAAAGATCGGTATTAGCCGGCGCAGCATCGGTGCTGGTGAATAATTATGCCCTGGCTGATTCTGTTGATTGCATCAGTGAGGCCGCTCAATGCATCTTAGCCATCAGTGCCTACATCGGCTCGATAGGCGGTTTGATTGCGCTCTGTCCCGAATCCCTCGGGGCGGCCTGCTTGGCGGCCTTACTGCTGCACCCGGTCATCGGGCTTTATGTGGCCGCGCAGTGTACGCAGGCGCTGCGCGCCTGCGGGATTACGCCGCCCCCGCCCCCGCCGCGGGCAGCATATCAACTGGCGTGCGCGGCGATGGGGTTATACTTCAACTATACAACTAACACCTGCTCGCTGACGCAGTGCGCCCCGCAGATCTGTTCAGCCCAGACCTATTGGGACTTCGACTACTGCCGCTGCATCATCGACTCGCCCGTCTTAGTGGACATCAGCGGCGACGGGCTTACGCTGACCGACGGTGCGACCGGCGTCCCGTTCGACCTCAACGCCGACGGCACGGCCGAGCGGCTCGCGTGGACGGTAGTCGGGACGGAAGACGCGTGGCTAGCGCTTGATCGCAACGGCAACGGCCTGATAGACGACGGGCGGGAGTTGTTCGGCAACCACACGCCGCAGCCCGCGCCGCCCGCGGGGCAGGAGAAGAATGGCTTCCTGGCCCTGGCCGTATACGACGCGCCGGCGCAGGGCGGCAACGGCGACGGCGTGATTGACCGCCGCGACGCCGTCTTCGCCAGCCTGCGGCTGTGGCAGGACACGAACCACAACGGCGTCTCTGAGGCCGACGAGTTGCATGCCTTGCCGGCGCTCGGCCTGGTTACCGTCGAGCTGAACTACAAAGAGTCGAAGTGGATCGACGCGTATGGCAACCAGTTCCGCTACCGGGCTAAGGTACGGGACGAACATGGGGCCCACATCAAGCGTTGGGCCTGGGACGTTTATCTCGTCCCCGCGTCCTGATGTTGGCCAGCTCTTGAGGACAATCAAGCACGGGCCGCGCCTAAGCGTTAGCGCGGCCCGTGCCTGCCGGCGCATCCCGGCAAAATGTCTGGCCTGATGGGGGCTGTGGACGGGCTAAGTCGCGTTAGCCCGCGAGCAAGTCTTTGGCAGAGCGCAGCAGCAAGAGTAGAATCGCCGCTCAGTGGGGCTGTCTCGGTGGCGTCCTTACCTTGGCTGCTCAGCAGACGCACGCCTTCGAAGGAGATTTCAGATGCACGATATGTTTTCGACGGTTAGCGGCATGGCTTGGGAGTTCGTGCAAGTCTCGGCCTATTTCTTACTCACGATGCTGCTCTTCTTCAGCGTCAAACAAAAGAGGTATCTCTGGCTCAACTACCTCATGCTGGTAACGTTTGTGTTGCAGTGGTTGTTCCTTATTGTCGTCAGAGACGGCCTGCCCCTGAAACTTTTCGCGACCCTTATGCTGATGACGGTTCTGATAGTTGAAACTGTCGTCAGTAGAAGAAGAAGAGCTTAGCTGGTGCGTCGGCAGAGTTGTCATGAAAGGCACGGCCGAGTCTGACGGCGGCCGGTGCCCTGTCTGCGGTGTCCGTGAAAGCTCGCTATTTATTCCTAGCTGGAACAGGAATCCGCTCCTCGCAGGGCTGTCTATGTCATCGTTGCCGCTCTTCAGCGGTCGCCATAGTTGAATAGTTTCGTTGCGCCGCCCCGACATGAGGGTCGGGCGTTGGCGCAGAGCAGGGCTGCCCGATAGCCTTCGAACCGCCAGCGCCGCTAATCCCTGGCCCCTAGCCCCATGTCTCTGGTCCGAGTGGTCAATTCCGCGGCCGACTTGGTTGCGCGCCCGAACAATGAATCTGCTCCCCAAAACGGCCGAACCGGCCTATAATGGCGCGCATCCGCGTCGCATTCATTCGGGCCAGCGTTCAGAGCTTCGTTCGGAGTCCACACCTGTTCGGGAGGGTAGGCTGAATGATTACCATCGGGGACGTGATCAAGAACCGCGAGCCGTACTCCGTGCGCGACACGGCCACGGCACTCGACGCCGCCGAGTACATGACGAGCCGCAACATCGGCGCGGTCTGCGTGCTCGACGAGGCGGGCAAGCTGAGCGGCATCTTCTCCGAGCGCGATCTGCTGCGGCGCGTCGTCCTGCCGGGCAAGCTCGCCTCCGACGTTGTCATCCGCGACGTGATGAGCGAGATCGAAGTGGTCATTGATTGCGGCGAGACGCCGCACCAGGCGCTTGAGCGGATGGAGAAGTACAACACGCGCCACCTGCCCGTGATGCGCGACGACCGCTGGGTCGGGATGCTCTCGATCCGCGACATCATGCGCGTCGAGCTGAGCGAGCAGGGCGACGAGCTGCGGCTGCTGCACGAGTACATGCAGATGTGAGCGCGGACTCGGCGCAGGGCAACAGCCCTTTGCGGCCCTTCGCGGCCCGCTTCGCGGCCTTTGCGGTTAAAGTTTTTTCGGACTTGACCGCAAAGGCCGCGAAGAAGGGCCGCGAAGGGCGCGAAGGCCTTTTTGAGTCCGAGCCGAGGGGGCTTTTGTCGTGTCCACGCTTCTCCGTCACGCCTTGCTCTTCGTCGCGTTGTTCACGCCCGCCTGCGCGTCGCCGCCGCCGGGTCGCGGCGCGGGCGAGTTGGCGAGCACCGAGCAGGGCGCGGTGCAGTTCCGCGTCGAGACGGTCGTCGCGGGTCTCCAAGTCCCCTGGTCAATCGCCTTCGCGCCCGACGGGCGGATGCTCTTCACGGAGCGGCCGGGCCGCGTCCGCGTCTTCGAGAACGGCAGACTGCGCCCCGAGCCGCTGGCGACCATCGCCGACGTGGAGCCGACGGGCGAGAGCGGGCTGATGGGTCTCGTCCTGCACCCGCGCTTCAACGAGAACCACCTGCTCTACCTGGCTTACGCCTACCGCGGTAGCGGCGAGCAGCGCGTCCGCGTCGTGCGCTTCCGCGAGACGGGCGCGGCGCTCACGGAGCGCAAGCCGATCATCGAAGACATCCCCGCGGCGCAGTTCCACGCCGGCACGCGCCTGCGCTTCGGCCCCGACGGCAAGCTCTACGTTACGACGGGCGACGCGACCGACCGCGAGATCGCGCAACAACTCAACTCGCTCGGCGGCAAGACCCTGCGCCTCAACGACGACGGCACAGTCCCGCCCGACAACCCGTTCGCGGGCCAGCCGGGCGCGCGCCCCGAAATCTGGTCTTACGGCCACCGCAACGCGCAAGGCCTCGACTTCCAGCCCGGCACGAACCTGATGTTCCAGACCGAGCACGGCCCTTCGGGCTTCGACGGCCCCGGCGGCGGCGACGAGGTCAACATCGTCGAGCGCGGTAAGAATTACGGCTGGCCCCTCATCCACCACACGGCGACGCGCGCCGGCCTCGAAGCGCCGCTGCTCGAATACACGCCCGCGGTCGCGCCCGCGAGCGGCACGTTCTACCGCGGCGCAAGCGCGCAGGGCTTCGCGCAGTTCAAAGGCAACTTCTTCTTCGGCTGCCTGCGCGGCGAGACGCTCATCCGCGTCGTCCTCGACGGCCGCCGCGTCGTCGCACAGGAACGCCTCCTCCAAGGTCAGTACGGCCGCATCCGCGACGTGACGGAAGGCCCCGACGGCGCGCTCTACTTCTCCACCTCCAACCACGACGGCCGCGGCCGCCCCGCCCGCGACGACGACCGCATCCTGCGCCTCGTGCCGGTAAAGCAGTGACGAGTGACGAGTGACGAGTGAAAGACAGCTTCTTGCTTGTCACTCGTCACTCGTCACTGGTCACGCTCTTTGCGCCTAAGCTTAACAACTGGTTGACAGATAGAAGCCGCGAGGGTATAAGGGCCGCGTCGCAGTCGTCGCGTCCACGGAATTCTCTAAAACGATCAACCTCAAATTCAGTCCAAGCGCATCAGCTAAGAGCTATGCCCGGAATAAGCAGCAAGGTGCTCATGAGCCGCACGGGAACCTGAACTGAGCGCCCGCCGGTTAAAAGTCTCAGGAGGAGTAAGAGCAATGCGCGACCAGCCCCTATTTTCTCTGTCCTTATTTATCGTTGTCGGTGTAGCCATTGCCTTGGCGACGTTCAACGGCAGCGTGCGGAAGAATCCTAACCGGCTACGCCAGGTAGCCCAGCAGGAAAATAATGCTAACTCAATGCCCGTGGTTGATTACGAAGCGACGGAACACATCATCCCCGGTGACACGAAGAGGCAGAGCAAAAACAAACACTATGACGACGCCAGCTTCGTCCTAAAGGGGCCGACTGAGGGCGGGACGGCTACCCGGTTTGATGATTGGGAGCTAGGGCTAGCGCCTTTGCCAGCACAGCAAAGTGATGTTGTCGTGCTCGGCACGATTACGGATGCACGGGCTTACTTGTCGGCGGACAAGACTGGCGTGTACTCCGAATTCGCTCTGAAGGTGGAGACTGTACTGAAGGACGACGGCTCGCAGGCGGGGAGCGAAGACACCGTTGTTGTTACGCGGCCGGGGGGGCGGGTCCGCTATCGTTCTGGCAAGACAATGGAGTACACGATCTCAGGGCAGCGGATGCCGGATGTGGGGAAGCGCTACGTCCTGTTTCTCAGGCAGGAGGAGCACGACTACTCACTCGTGACGGGTTACGAGTTGCGCGCCGGACGCGTCTACCCGCTAGATGCCGTGAAGAAATTTGACAACTATAGGGGCGCAGACGAGACCGAATTTCTGTCTCAGTTGCGACGGAGCATCGCTGAAACTGCCAAGGCGAAGAGGTGACGTATGAGCCGGAGCGCCCAAGCGATCTTCAGGGCGATCTATTAAATCGGAAGGAGTGTAAATATGAGCACTCGGTGCAGTGGGGTGTTATTCGCGCTGGCGCTCTTGGCCGCGTCGTTTCTCATTACAGGCCCGCACGGACAAGGGCAAGGCAGGACGGAGCCGCGCGGGCAAGGGGAAACCGTCGAGGAGCACGTGCCCGTGGCTGAGTACGCGGCCCCGGAACCGAGCGACGCGCAAGAACGTGCGTTGCGACGGCTACGAGGACACCGCTTTGATAAGCGTGATAATCAGCCGCTCGCGGAACTGCCTCCCGGTGTCGAGAACCTGCCGCTGATTAATCATTGGGATAATAATCTGCCGGCGTTGCCGGCCGCGCAGAGCGACCTTGTCGTACTCGGCACGATCACAGACGACAAGGCGTACCTGTCGCCCGACAAGACGGGCGTGTATTCGGAGTTCGGCGTCAAGGTTGAGGCGGTATTGAAGTCGGACGCGCGCGCGCCGGTAACGCCCGGCAACGTCATCACCGCGACGCGCGAAGGCGGCGGCGTGCGCTTCCCATCAGGCCGCACCCAGTACTACCGCATTCATCGCCAGGGGCTGCCGCGCGCGGGCGGGCGCTATCTCCTCTTTCTTAAAGAGAACCAGGACGCGCAGGACTTCACCATAATCACAGGCTATGCCCTGTCGGGCGGCGAGGTTTTGCCCCTCGACGGGGGCGGCGCGAAAGAAAGGGCCGGCAGGCTGCCGTTCGCCGCCTACGAGGGCGTAGATGAAAGCACTTTTCTCGATGACGTGAGGAAAGCTATCTCGTGTCCGTCCTGTGTTACGACAAACTAAAGGAGCGCGCGGCGTGTTACGACATCCTCCCCCGAACTCACTGCTGCTTGCCCTACTGCTGGCGTTCAGCTTGGGCCTGTTCGTGCTCTCAAGCATCATCCCGCTGACCACGGGTCAGGCGCAGGCAGGTTGTACAAATCCGCCGACCTTGGCGGCGCAGACGGCTTGGCCGCAAGGCGGCCCCAATGGGCAGCCGATTACGGTTAACATCGATCCCTCATTCTCCCAAGCCCAGCGTGACGCGATCATGGCGGCCTTCAGTAACTGGCAATACAGTAGCGGCAACGTATCGGGCGTGACGGTTCAATTTACGTTCAACGCCGCACCCGCCACGGGCCCCGGCTCGAACACGAATGGTGTTAGGGGCGCTTATCAAGTTAACCATCAGGCCCCAGGTGACGGGGCGCAAGGCGAAACAGGGGGCCAGGCGGCGGACGGTCACCGGATCAACGCATTCAGCAACGTTAACCCTCCGGTAACTGACCCGACCGCTCTCACACAGGTCATGGCTCATGAGATCGGGCATACCTTTGGCCTCGACGACTGCCTATCCTGCGCACAGGGCACGTCCGTGATGACTCGCCCGACCTGCCCGCCGTGTGACTACAATGATACTGTTGCCGGCCGCTCTGACCCATCGCCGTGCGACGTTGCCACGGCCAACCACGCAGGCGAGTACAGTAGGTGCAACGACACGAACGTTATTGATCTATGCAACATGACGCCCGGTTATCAGTGGGAGCACGCCATGTGCGACTGCGTGGAGAGTGCCGAGCGGGGCGGCGGCGGCTGCACGCCGACCGAGCTGGCGGCCTGCCAGAATCAGGGCACGGCCTGCGCGGCCGGCGCGGGCTGCTACACGCCCGTCCTCATCGACACGGCCGGCGATGGCTTCCGGCTCACCGACGCGCCCAGCGGCGTGACGTTCGACATCGGCGGCGACGGGCTGCCGCTGCGAGTCGCGTGGACGGAGGCCGGCAGCGACGACGCCTGGCTCGCGCTCGACCGCAACGGCAACGGGCTGATCGACGACGGCACGGAGTTGTTCGGCGACAAGACGCCGCAGGCGCAGTTGCCGCGCCCGAACGGCTTCCGCGCGCTGGCCGAGTACGACCGCCCGCTGCGCGGCGGCAACGGCGATTGGGTGCTCGACGAGCGGGACGCAATCTTCGCCAGCTTACGGCTCTGGCAGGACGCGAACCATGACGGCGTCTCCGAGCCGGGCGAGCTGCATACGTTGCCGGAGTTGCACGTCGCCGCGCTCTCGCTGGTCTACAAGGAGGCGCAGCGGCGCGACCGGCAGGGCAACTGGTTCCGCTACCGCGCGCCCGTGAGCGACACGCGCCCGGCGCACGCCGGGCACTGGGCCTACGATGTGTGGCTGCGCGTCGCGCCGTGAGCGCGGGAAAGGCACTGCCGAGTTCCGAGTTAAGCTATTAGCCGCGAGTTAAGCTGTTAGCCGTTAGCGATTAGCTGTTAGCTTTCTGCCTTGAGCTAACAGCTAATCGCTAACGGCTAACAGCTTTTGCTCGTCACTCGTCACCCATCACTGCTTTTCTAGTGCGCGTAGTAGCCGCGCTTCGTGCGCGCCGTCCCGCGCCCGCCCTTGATCTTGATGCTCAGGTCGCGCCAGCGCCCGTCGTAGTTCCTGTCCTTCGGGTCGTAGGCCACGCTGTAGAGCGTGTGCAGTTCCGAGGCGACGCGCTGGTAGACGCCTTCGAGGTCTTCGGCGCGCTCCGCCTTGAAGAGCGTGCCGCCGGTGTCGTCCGCCACCTGCTGGAGCTGCCGCCGGGCCGTGACGTAAGCCTCGTGCGTGTCCTGCCCGCGGCGGCGGACGATGGTCTCGTACTCCGTGTCGAAGTAGATCGGGTAGATGGTGACCTCTTCCTGCGCCACGCGCGCCAGCAGCTCGTCGAACGGGTGGCGCGGCTCATACTCCTCGTGCGCCAGCGAGTTGTCCACGCCGTCGGTCAGCACCACGACGGCCTTGCGCTTCTCCCGCACCTCGTCGAAGAGATCGAGCGTGGCCCACAGGGAGTCGTAGAAGGCCGTGCCGGAGTTTAAATTCTTGACGTGCTCGATGCGGTCTTTCAAAAGCTTGCGGTCGTCTGTGAAGTCCGAGATGACGAGGAAGCGGCGGGTGAAGGCGGCGGCGGCGATGCGCGTGTTGGGCGCGAGCGAGTCCACGAACTTTTTGGCCGCCTTCTTCATGACCTTCATGCGATCCTTGGTGCTGCCGCTGAGGTCGAGGAGCAGGACGAGGTTGACCGGGGCGGTGACCGGCTCGAAGTGGACGATCTCCTGCTCGACGCCGTCCTCGAAGACCTGGAAGTCTTCCCGCTTCAGATCGGGGATGAGCTTGCCCGCGGCGTCCGTGACCCTGGCGTTAAGCGCCACGAGGCGCGTGTTGACCCGGATGACTTCCTCGTCCGACCTTGTCGCGCCTGCGCCGGGTCGCGCGTTGCCGGCGGCGTCGTGCGCCCGCGGGCCGCTGGCGGCGGCGTAAGCGGCGTCGGCGGCCGGCGGCGCGTCGTCCGGCCCAGCGCCCGCGTCGCGCGCGCGGGCCGCCCGCTCGACGGGCAGGGGGCTGTCCGACGCGCCGGGCGCGGCGGGCTGTCGGCCGGCCTGCGCGAAGCGCGTAGGCTCGTCGGCCGCGAGGCTGATTGCGCCGCTCGTGCTGCGCAGGATGACGGGCGCGCCGCCCGCGCCGAGCCGGCCGTCGAGGGCGTGCGTGTTGAGCGGCCCGAAGACGGCGAGCGGCAACTGCGAGCTGATCGAGCCGGCGAGCGTGCGCGCGGACAGGTCTGTGTCCGCCGCCGCGGGCAGGCGCAGGGCGATGTCGCCCGCCTCGGTCTCGACCGACGTGGCGGCGAGCGAGCCGCTGACGACGACCTCGGCCGCGCCGCCGCGCACGGTCAGGCTCACGTTGGGCGGCACGTAGACCGCCAGTGCGACGGGCGCGCCCCGCTCGTCAGGGCGCACGGCGATCTTCACCGTCGCGGGCACTACCTCCGCGAACGAGAGGCGGGCGGCGACTGCGCCGCCACCCGTCTGCTCCGCCACGACCCGCACGCGCCCGCCGTTCCACGTCTGCACCTGCGTCCGCCCGCTCCTGTTCTCGATGACGACGGCCCTGTAAGTCCCGTTCAGGGCGCGGTCGAAGACGGCCGCCGCCGGGGGCGACGCTTGGGCGCGACCGGCGGGCGGGAGGGCGGAGAACGTGATCGCCAGGGCGGTCAGGGCGGCGCAGTGCTGTCGCAGTCTGGTCTTCATGGGCGTGGCTCAAAGGTCGTTCTAGTGTTAACTGCCGGAGGCGAAGTTCCGCCCGGCCGCGGTTACGGCTTGGCTATAAAGACGCGGCGGCGGCGCGCAGCGTTAACGCCGTATCGTTCAGAGCGTGCGCGTAACTTTGGCGAGCGAGCGGGGCGCGTCGGGGTTCAAGCCTTTGGCGGCGGCGAGCAGGGCGGCGAAGAGTTGGGCGGGGATGATGTAGGGGATGGGGGCGAGGAATTCGTCAACCGTCGCGGGCAGGCGCAGGTGGCGCGTCGCGGCGCGCGCGGCTTCGTCGTCGCCGGTGATGGCGAGCGTGTCGGCGCGCAGCTCGCCGAGGCGCGCGAGCAGGGCGCGCGTGCTGTCGAGCGCGCGGCCCGGCGCGGCGAAGATGACGACGGGGAAGTGGCGCTCGATCATGGCGAGCGGGCCGTGCAGGAAGTCTGCGGACGAGAACCGCTCGGCGACGACGTAGCAGGTCTCCATCAGTTTGAGCGCCAGCTCGTAGGCGTTCGCGTAGAGCAGCCCGCGCCCGACCACCACGCAGTTCTCCATGAAGACGTAGCGCTCGACCAGTTGCTCGATCTGCGGCCGCAACTCAAGGGCCTGCGCCGCCAGGTCGGGCAGCGCGGCGTAGTCGCTTTGCGCCCAAGCGCCGTCGGCGAGCGCGGCGGCGAGCATGTGGAAGTGGAGCAGTTGCCCTGTGAAGGTTTTCGTGGCCGCGACCGAGCGCTCGCGCCCGCCGTGCATCAGCAGCGTCTCGTCCACCAGTTCGGTCATCGCGGACGCCGGCTCGTTCGTGATGCCGACGGTGTACGCGCCCCCGGCGCGCGCCTCGGCGAGCACGCGGTTGATGTCCTCGCCCGCGCCCGACTGCGAGACGGCGACGACGAGCGCGCGCCGCAGGTTCAGGCGCGCGCCGTAGAGCGTGTAGACCGACGGCGCGGCGAGCGAGACGGGGATGCCGGTGGCGATCTCCAGCAGGTAGCGGCCGAACAGCGCGGCGTTGTCGGAGCTGCCGCGCGCCACCAGCACGATCAACTCGATCTCGCGCTGGCGCAGGAAGCGCCCCAGCCGCTCGACCTTCGCGCGCTCCGCCGCAATCGTCCGCCCCAGCGCCTCCGGCTGCTCCGCGATCTCTTGCAGCATCAGCGACACCGTCTTCCTCCTCCGCGCCGCGCCGCCGGTTTGCCTTCGCCGACCGGCATCGGGTAAAAAGGCCCGCGCCCGAATAAGTTCAAACCGAAGATGACGCACACTCTAACACGAAGCCCACTGCGGCGCTTGGCCTTTCTCTGCCTCCTGGCTTGCGCCCTCGCGCGCCCCTGCGCCGCGCAGACGCAGACGCCGACGCCCGCCGCGCCGACGCCTGAACGCGCGGCCTCGAACGACGGCGCGGACGCGCGCTCGTCTGCCGACGACGTGCAGGTCATCCCGCGCCCGCGGCAGTTGACGAAGACGGGCGCGCGCTTCGCGTTGGGCCGCGACGTGCGCGTCGCGCTCGCCGACCCGCGCAGCGAAGATGATCGCTTCGCCGCGCAGGACTTCGTCGAGGACGCGCGCACGACCGCCGACCTCAAGCTCAAGCTCGGCGGCCGCCGCGACCGGCGCACCATCCTCGTCGGTTTGCTCGCGAGCGCGCCCGTCCAGACGGCCCTCAAACGCGCGGGCGTGGCCGCGCCCGACAACTTAAACGAAGAGGGCTACGTGCTCGTCGCCGACGCTGCCGGCGTCGTCGTCGCGGGCGCGTCGCCCGCCGGCACGTTCTACGGCTTGCAGACCTTGAAGCAACTCGTGCGCGGCGCGGGCGCGGACGCTTACGTGCCCGGCGTGCGGATCGTTGACTGGCCCGCCATGCGCTGGCGCGCCGTCTCCGACGACATCAGCCGCGGCCCCATCCCCACGGTCGAGTACGTCAAGCGCCAACTCCGCACAGAGGCGCTCTACAAACTCAACATGCACTCGTTCTACATGGAGCGCGTCTTCGCCAGCGAGTCGCACCCGCTCACAGGCCCGCCCGGCGCGGCGCTCACGCCCGCAGAGATCAAAGAACTCGTCGCCTACGCGCGCCGCTATCACGTCGAACTCGTGCCCGAACAGCAGACCTTCGGCCACCTGCACAAAGTCTTGCAGTTCGAGCAGTACAACGATCTGGCCGAGACGCCTTACGGCGACGTGCTCTCGCCGCAGCAGGCCGACACCTACCAGCTCGTCGCCGACTGGTACGAAGAACTCGCCGAGTTGTTTCCGAGTCGCTTCTTCCACATCGGCGCGGACGAGACGTTCGAGTTGGGCGAGGGGCAGAGCCGCGCGCAGGCGCAAGCCCGCGGCGTCGGCGCGGTCTACTTCGCGCACCTGAACCGCGTGCGCGACATCCTGAAGCCCCACAACCGCCGGCTCATGTTCTGGGGCGACATCGCGCTCAACCACCCCGACCTGATCAAAGACGTGCCGCGCGACATGATCGTGATGAACTGGGCCTACGGCGCGCGCGAAGACTTCAAGGCGCGCATCAAGCCGTTCAAGGACGCGGGGCTTGAGCAGTTCGTCTGCCCCGGCGTGCAGAACTGGAATCAAATCTTCCCGAACGAGGACGCGGCAGTTAAGAACATCGTCAACTTCGTCCGCGACGGGCAGGAGGCGGGCGCGCTCGGCATGATGAACACGTCCTGGGACGACGACGGCGAGACCTTGTTCGAGACGACCTGGTACGGCGTCGTGCTCGGCGCGGCCGCCGCCTGGCAGCCCGCGCCGCTCGACGAGGCGCGCTTCGACCGAGACTTCGACTGGGCCTTCTTCCGCCGTGAGGGCGACGAGCTGACGAGGGCTTTGCGCGAGTTGGGCGGCGTCAACACCGTGCTCGACAAGGGTTCGACCGACGCGCTCTTCTGGCAGGAGCCGTTCACGCCGGCCTTCGTCGCGCAGGCGCGCGCGCTCGCCGAGCCGGTGCGGCAGATGCGCCGGCAGGTCGAAGACGCGGAGGCGACCCTGCGCGCCGAAGGGCGCGAGGCGCGGCGCAACCGCGAGCTGATCCCGGCGATGCAGTTGGCGGCGCTGCGCTTCGACCACATGGGGCGGCGGATGCAACTGGTCGAACAGTTCAGCCGCGACTACTGGCAGGCTTATCTGAACCTCGGCGACGCGCGCCGCGTGCGCCGGCTGAACCGTTACACGGGCGCGATCTACAACGGCTTGCGCGAGATGGCCGAAGACCTCGGCACGATCAAGCAGCACTACCGCGCGCAGTGGCTCGCGGAGAACCGGCCCTATTGGCTCGACAGCGTGCTCGCGCGCTACGACGTGGCCATGGCCGCCTGGCTCAACAAGTCGCGCGCCCTCGACGAAGCCCTGCGCACCTACAACGAACGCTCCACCCTGCCCAGCCCCGAAGAGTTCGGCCTCGGCCCGCGCCCGCAGTTTTAGTGCCGGGTTGAATCTGGCGGGAGGTGGGATTAACACAGAGGGCACAGAGGTCACACAGAGTTCACAGTAAGAACTCTGTGAACTATGTGCTTACTCTGTGCCCTCTGTGTTAACCCGGCCCCACGCCATCCTCAACCGCAAGAACGACGCGCGTCCCGCCGCTTCAAGGCCCAAGGAAGTAGACGTAGGCGTCCGTCTGTCTCAATCTTTGCCAGCCTTCGCTCGCGGCCGCGGGCGGCGCGGAGTCGGCGACGACGAATTGTGCGCCGGCCTGCGCGAAAGCGGCGAGGAGTTGTTGGCGGCGCGGCGCATCCATCGTCCAGAAGCTCGCCACGTTGCCGGCCGGTTGCGCCGGCACTTCGGCGACGACGCGCACGCGCGCCAGGCGCGGCCAGGCCGCGTACATCGCGTCGCCCACGACCGCGACCCGCGCGCCCGGCGCGCCGCCCGCGCGCCGCAGTTCGTCCGCCAACTGCCACTGCGCGTCCGCCCGCGCCGAGCCGTCGCGCGCGTCGCGCAGAGTGGCCAGCGCGTCGCGCGCCGCCGCGGGCGCGAGCGCGAGCGCGCAGGCAAGTAGCAGCGCGTAGATGGTCAACGTCTGCGCGCGCTGTCTCCACTTTGTCCGCGGCGAGCTGACGGCGGCCGAGAGTGCGAGCGCGAGGAGCGCGACGAACGGCGCGAGGTAGCGCGGCTCGACGTTGACGAGCAGGTACAGCGCGCACGCGACGAGCGCCGGCACGAGCAGGACGTAATACGTCGCCACGTCGCGGGCGAGACGGCGTTTACGTCCGCCGAAGTAATGGAGCAGGGCGAGCGCGACGAACAGTGCGGGCAGGAACGGGCGTGCGCGGCCGAAGCGGGCTAAGAAGATCAGGTTGCGCGCGACGGCGCGCAGTTGCGCGCGCGGCTCGAAGCGGGCGCGGACGCCTTCGTACCAGTAGGTCGGATCGTACCAGGGCGGGTACGTGCCGGCGACGGGCGAGGCGAACTCGTAGGCGGCGGGCGCGTCCGAGAGCCGGCGCGTCGGGTGCAGCGGCGTGCCGTTCGCCGCGGGGCCGCCCTGCCAGTGCGTGTAAGGCTGCACGCCGTTCACGTACCACGCGTAGTTGAGGCGCGCGCTGTCGCCGACGGTCAGCCGCCCCTGCTTGCGCGAGAGGGCGAGGACGAGCGGCGCGGCGACGCAGAGGAAGACCGCGAGCGCGAGCAGCACGCGCAGGAGCGCGCCGCGCGTCCGGCCCGCCGCGCAGAACGCGCACGCGAGGAAGACGAACGCGAGCGGGAACATGACGGTCTTCGCCAAGTAGCCGACGCCGAGCGTGAGGCCGAGCAGCGCGAACGTGCGCCACGGCGCGAGGCCGCCGCGGTGCGCGCGCATGCGCAGCAGCAGCCCCGCGGCGAGGTAGACGAACGCGGCGACGAGCACGTCCGGGCTGATGCGCGACACGCGGTTCATCTGAAGCGCCGTCCAGACGAACACCGCGTAACCGACCAGCACCAACACCGGCGGCGACAACCAGCCGTAGACTCGCGCGTCGTTCGGCGCGGCGTGTGCGGCGTCTTGCGCGTCTGTCGCTTCGTTCTCTTGCGGGCCGAAGATGATGTGCGAGCCGCGTATGCGCAGGAGCGCGCGGAGGCAGAAGGCGAAGCTGGCGAGTGCGCCCGCGTAGACGACAAAGTTGAGCAGGCGCGCGGCGGTGAGTTCCTGATACGGGCCGGGCTGGAAGAGGCGGAGCACGAGACCGAGCAGCCAGGGGTAGAGCGGACTCCACATGGCGTTGACGGCCGCCGCCCAGTCGGCGCGCCACCACGCGTCCGCCTGATCGAGATAGGCGATGCTGTCCGCGCCTATGTAGAGCAGCCCGTCGGCGCTCACGTGCCGCCGGCCCCACGCCTGTAGGAAGCCGAGCGCGAGCGCCGCCGCCCAGCAGAGCCGCTCGCGCCGCCGCGTGCCGTCGTCCCCGCCGAGCGTGGCGATGACCTGCGCCCTCATGTCCCGTCTAGCGCCTGCGCCCGTAGCCGGGGCCGCGCAGAGGCCGCCCCGCGTTCACGTCCGTGCGCCGGCCTTTGTCCACTTCGATCTGGCCGTTGACGACGACGTACTCGATGCCTTCGGGGTACTGGTTCGGCTCGTCGAAGGTGGCGCGGTCGCGCACGCGCGCGGGGTCGAAGAGCGTGAGGTCGGCGAACAGCCCGCGGCGCACCAGCCCGCGCTCGCGCAGCCCGACGCGCGCGGCGGGCGCGCCCGTCATCTTATGCACGGCCTGCGGGAGCGTGAGCAGGTGCTCGTCGCGCGCGTAGCGGCCGAGCAGGCGCGGGTACGTGCCCCAGCCGCGCGGGTGCGACTTCGAGCCGGCGAGCGGGCCGTCGGTGGCGCGCGCGCCGCTGTCGGTGCAGATTTTGACGAAGGGCGCGGCCAGCGCCGCGCGCAGGTCGTCTTCCGACATCATGAAGTAGATCGCGCCGGTCTGGCCGCGGTCGGCGATGATGAAGTCGAAGAGCGCGTCGAGCGCGTCCTTGTTTTGCGCGGCGGCGATCTCCGAAAGTCGCTTGCCCTGCCACTGCTCAAGCTCGCGGTTGACGACCGAGCCGACGAGCACGCCCTCAGCGCCGCCGCTGCCCAGGTAGATGTTCTCCCACTCGCTCGTGTCGGTCGTGATCTCGCGCTTGAGTCGGGCGCGCGTCGCGGGGTCGCGCAGCCGCGCGAGCATCGCGTCCGTCCCGCCTTCGAGCGCCCACGGCGGCAGGCACGCGTTGAGGCTCGTGCTGGCGGCGGTGTAGGGATAAACGTCCGCCTCTATGTCTAAGCCTTGCCGGCGCGCGGCGGCGATGCGGCGCAAGACTTCGGGCATGCGCCCCCAGTTCCGCTTGTAGGCGGTTTTGAGATGCCAGATTTCGACGGGGATGCGGGCGCGGCGCGCGATGTCGAAGACCTCTGCGAGCGACGCATCTATGGCGTTCGCTTCGCTGCGCTGGTGCGTCGCGTAGATGCCGCCGTAAGACTTGGCGACCTTCGCCAGTTCCACGATCTCGTCCGTCCGCGCGAACCGCGCGGGCACGTATTGCAGAGACGTTGACAAGCCCAAAGCGCCCTGCCGCATCGCCTCGGCGACGAGTCGGCGCATCTCGTCCAACTCCCGCGCCGTGGGCGGGCGGTTGTCGTAGCCGACGACGTAAGCACGCACCTGCGTCGCGCCGACGAAGGTCGCGAGGTTGAGGCCCATGCCCTGCCGCTCGACGCGGCGGAAGTATTCGTCGAGCGTGCGCCAGTCCACCGTCAGGTTGTAGCGGCGGTAGAACGGCTCGTCCTCTTTAATCAGCCGCTCGTTGATCGGCGCAATCGAGCCGCCCTCGCCCGTCACCTCCGTCGTCACGCCCATCATCACCTTGCTCATCGCGCGCGGGTCGATCAGGACGTGCTGCTCGGACTGGCCCAGCATGTCTATGAAGCCCGGCGCGACGACCAGCCCGCGCGCGTCGATCTCGCGCGCGGCGCGCACACTGCGCGGCACGCGCCCGACCGCGACGATGCGGTCGCCCGTGACGGCCACGTCGGCGCGGAAGCCGGGCGCGCCCGTGCCGTCTATGACGAGACCGTTTCTGATCAGCAGATCGTAAGTGACGGGCGGAGCGGCGGCGGCGGCGCTCATCGGCATGGGCGGCGCGCACAAGGCGGCGAGCACGAGGAGCAGCGCGAGCGCGCAAGCCCCGACGAGCCTCTGTCTCTTCATCGAGTCCTCCGGCGCGGAGCGAGAATCGGACGGCGCACGCATCCTAATCCTTCGCGCCGCGCGCTGTCCACAAAGCGGTTGCAGAACCGCCGCGGTCAACTATAATCCCGACCGCGACAAACTTCTCCGAAGCCGGTACTGCATGACGAAAGAGGGCCACGAAGAGGCGGTGACGCTGGGCGCGGTGGCGCGGGCGACGGGCGGGCAGTTGACGGGCGACGCGGCGCGCGCCGTCGCGGACGTGACGCACGACTCGCGGCAGGTGCGCGCGGGTTATCTGTTCGTGGCCATCCGCGGGTTGCAGGTTGACGCGCACGAGTTCGTCGCGGCGGCGCGCGCGCAAGGGACGGTCGGCGTCGTGTCGGAGCGCCCGCGGCCCGCGGACTTCGACGGCGCGTGGCTTCAGGTCGCGGACGCGCGCGCCGCGTTGGCGCTCGCGGCGGCCGAAGTGCACCGACACCCGTCGCGCCAACTCGCGCTCGTCGGCATCACGGGCACGAACGGCAAGACGACGACGGCGCACCTCGTCGCGGCGATGGCCGAGGCGGCGGGGCACAAGGTCGCGCTGCTCGGCACGGTCGGGCAGCGCATCGGCGCGCAGCACTTCGCGGCGACGCACACGACGCCCGAAGCGAGCGACACGCAACGCTTCCTGCGCCGCGCCGTGGACGCCGGCTGCACGGCGGCCGTCATGGAGTGCTCGTCGCAGGCGCTCGACCTGCGCCGCTGCGACGCCCTACAGTTCGCCGTCGCCGCCCTCACCAACCTGACGCGCGACCACCTCGACTACCACCTGACCTTGGCGGCCTACTTCGACGCCAAGCGCCGCCTCTTCGACGGGCGCACGGGCACGAAGCCGGGCGCGACCGTCTTCAACAAAGACGACCTGTACAGCGACGAGCTGTTGTGGGAGTGCATGAAGGCGGGGCTGAAGGTCTGGCGCTTCGGCATCGAGCGCGGCGTGGAGTTGCGCGCGCGGGACGTGGACGTGCGGCTCGGCGGGCTGAGCTTCAAGCTGCTGACGGAGGCGGGCGAGCGCGAACTCAGGTCGCCGCTCGTCGGCGCGTTCCACGTCTACAACATACTCGCGGCGGTGGCGTGCGGTCTCGCGCTCGGCTACGAGCTTGAGGCGATGGCGCGCGCGGTCGAGACGTGCGCGGGCGCGCCCGGTCGCTTCGAGCGCGTGGCGCACGCCGAGGACTTCGCCGTCGTCGTGGACTACGCGCACACGGACGACGCTTTGCGCAACGTGCTGGCGACGGCACGCGGGCTGGCGCGCGGGCGCGTCATCACGGTCTTCGGCTGCGGCGGCGACCGCGACCGCACCAAGCGCGCGCCCATGGGCGAGGCGGCCGCCGAGTTGAGCGACGTTGTCATCCTCACGTCCGACAACCCGCGCTCGGAAGACCCCGAACGGATTCTCGCCGACGTGGAAGTGGGCTTGCGCGCCGTGGGCAAGCCTTACGAACGTTACGTCGAGCGCCGCGCCGCCATCCACCGCGCCATTGCGGAAGCGCGCGACGGCGACGTGGTCGTCATCGCCGGCAAGGGGCACGAGACCTACCAGATCATCGGCAACGAGACCATACACTTCGATGACCGCGAGGTCGCCCGCGAAGCCCTCGCCGCGCGCCAGGGCTAACGCACGCCAGCCGCGTCGTCATCGGCCGCGACCCTCCGATTATTCCGCGCCCAGTACCAGTAGACGGGCAGGCCGAGCGCGATCAGTCCGAGGCCGATGAACTGCTTGACGTTCAGACCTTGGAAGCCGTCGGCGGGCAGCTTGCCGTGCAAGACCGTACTGATCTCGTCGAGCGCGAGGCGCGGGTCGGGCAGGAGCGTGGTGAAGAGGAGCCACGCCGTCACCAGTAAAAAGATGAAGGGCACGACGGGGTAGCCCCAGGTGCGGTAGGGGCGCTCGGCGTGCGGCTGGCGGCGGCGGAAGACGAAGACCGAGGCGGTAGCCAGCCCGTAGAAAATCCAGAGCGCGAAGATGGCGTAGTCGGTCAGCGTGTCGTAAGACGCCGAGAGCGCGAGCAGCCCGGCCCACACGCCCTGCGCGACGAGCGCGCGCACGGGCACGTGTGTGCGCGGCGAGACGTGCGACAGGCTTTTGAAGAACAGGCGGTCGCGCGCCATCGCGAACGGGAAGCGCCCGCCCGCGAGCACGGACGTGTGCAGCGCGCCGAAGGACGAGACCATCAGCGCCGCCGCGATCAGCATCACCGCGCTCGCGCCCAAGAAACGGCTCGCCACCTCGGTCGCCACCGACGAGGCCGTCGAAACGCTGGCGATCTCGGTCGGCGTCAGCACGTAGTAGTAGGCGACGTTGACGAACAGGTAGAGCGCGCCGACGATGAGCATGCCGCCGAGGAAGGCGCGCGGCAGGTTGCGCTGCGGGTCGCGCACCTCGCCCGCGAGCGGCGCGACGTTGTTCCAGCCGTCGTAAGCCCACAGCGCGCCGAGCATGGCCGCGCCGAAGCCGGCCGCGCCGCCGCGCGCCGTCGCCGCCACGCCCGCGCACGCGCCGCCGATGTTCTCCAGCGCCAGGTGCGCCCAGTCGCCGCGCGCGAGCAGGAGCGCGCCCAAGCCCACCGCCAGCACGAGCGCGACCTTGACGACCGTCAAGACGGTCGAGACGTTGCCGCTGAAGGCGACCGCGCCGCAGTTGATCAGAGTCGTGACGGCGATGGCCGCGAGCGCGACGACTTGCAGGTGGCCGAATGGCACTTCGTAGCCGAACGGGTGGAGCGTGAAGTAAGTGCCGCCGAGCGTGCCGCCCGTCAGGATGTTGAGGAAGATGGCGAAGCCGACGGCGAGCGCCGCCTGCGACCCCGTGCGCGCGATGAAGAACTGCGTCCAGCCGAACAGGAAGCCCCAGCGCGGCCCGTAAGCCTCGCGGATGTAGACGTACTCGCCCCCGGCGCGCGGCATCATCGTGGACAACTCGGCGTAGGTCAGCGCGCCCGCCAGACTCAGCAAGCCCGCCACCACCCACACCGCCAGCACGCGCCCCGGCGTCCCCACGTTGCACGTCATCACGCGCGTCTTCAAAAACACGCCCGTGCCGATCATGTTCGCGATGTTGACCGACGCCGCTGCGGTCAGACCGAGACCGCGCACGAGTCTTTCGTCACTTGCCGCCATCACGTTCCTTTCGTCCGTCTACCAGACTTCGTTCGTCAGCAGGTCTTCGTACGTGTCGCGCTTGCGCGCCACTGCGACGCGGCCGCCTTCGTGCACCATGACGGCGGCGGGGAGCGGGCGACCGTTGTAGGGGAAGGCTTGGGCGAGCGTGTACGCGCCGGTGTTGAGCAGGGCCAGGACTTCGCCGGGCGTGATGCCGGCGGGCAGCAGGCGGTAGTCGGGCAGGCGGCCGCCGCCTTCGATGTCGAAGTACACGTCGCCGGAGTCGCAGAGCGGGCCGGCGACTTTGTAAGGCGTGTCGTGGGGCGCGTCGGCGCGCGCGGCCGCGATGAGCTGGTAGTACCACTTGTAGCTGACCATCGAGAGCAGCAGGTTGAAGCCGGCGTCCGTGAGCAGCCACGCGTCGCCGGTCTCCGGGCGCTGCTTGATGTTGCGCACGGTGGTCAAGACCGTGCCGGCGTCGGCGATGACGCTGCGGCCGGGTTCGAGCAGGACGGTGACACGTTCGAGCAGGTGCGCCGCGCCCGCGGCTTGGGCCGACGTGCGGGCGACGGCCAACGCGGCGGCGAGCACTTCCGTCGGCTCAAGGTCTGCGCCGAGCATGTCGCGCTCTTCGGCGGGGAAGTCTGCGGCCTGCGTGCGGTCGCGCAGGTAGTTGACGGGGATGCCGCCGCCGAGGTTGATGTGCTCTAAGGTGTGCCCGGTCTCGCGCTGCAAGGCGACGAGGTGTTCCCACATCGTCTTGAAGGCGGCGGCGAACGGCTCCACGTCGGGCGTCTGCGAGCCGACGTGTATGTGTACGCCGCGCAGGCGGAGCAGGTCGCAGTAGGAGAGCGTGCGGCGGCAGGCGTCGAGCACTTCGGCGGACGTGAGTCCGAACTTCGAGGTCAGGAGCGCCGTCTGCAAGCCGATGTGCGAGCGCGTGCCGATCTCCGGCACGAGGCGCAGCGTGACGTTGGCGCGTCGGCCCTGTCGCCGCGCCGCGGCCGCGACCAGCCCGATCTCGTAGAGCGAGTCCACGTTGATCGAGAGGATGCCGGCGCGCACCGCCTCGTCGAGTTCTTCGTCGGTCTTGCTCGTGCCGTTGAAGATGATCTGTTCGGGGCGGAAGCCGGCGCGCAGGGCCTTGTAGAGTTCGCCGCCGCTGTTCACTTCGATGTCTATGCCGGCGGCGCGCACCTCCGCGAGCACGGCCATGTTCGAGTTGGCCTTCGAGGCGTAGAAGAAGCGGACGGGGTGCTGGACGGCCGCGGCGGCGCGCAGGAGGCGCGCGACGTTGGCGCGGATGCGCGGGGCGGAGAAGACGTAGAGCGGCGAGCCGTGGGCGCGCACGAGTCCCGTGGCGTCCGCGCCGCTGACGTGCAGGCGGCCGGCGCGCGCCGCCAAATAATCCTGTAGCGCCCACGCGGGCCGGGCGACAAGTTCGGCTGTCATGTTGTAAAACTCCTGCTGCACCGTGGGCGGCAGCGCGCAGAGACGATTGCGTGCGCCGACGCGCGTCATGTTAAGCGACGGCGCACGATAGGGACAAGCGAGAGGCAATGACGGATTCGATCAACTGGGCGGAGGTGCGGCGCGAGTTTCCGGTGACGGAGCGGCTGGCGTATCTGAACAGCGCGGCGGCGGGGCCTGTGCCGCACGTAGCGCAACGGGCCGCCGCGGAGTTTTACGAGGAGACGCTGACGACGGGCGACGGGCGCTGGTCGGACTGGCTGCGGCGGCGCGAGCAGGCGCGCGCCGACATAGCACGGCTCATCAACGCCGAGCCGGACGAGATCGGGTTCACGACCAACACGTCCACGGGCATGAACCTGATCGTGGACGCGCTCGCAGGCCGCGGCGAAGTCATCTCGTGCGCGCTTGAGTTCCCCGTCTCGACGCTGCCGTGGCTGCACCGCGGCGCGGAGGTGCAGTTGCTCGCAGCGCCCGGCGGCGTCTTGACGGCCGACGACGTTACAGCGGCGATGAACGAACGCACGGGCGTCATCTGCCTGAGCCACGTCCAATACTCGAACGGCTACCGCGCGCCGCTCGCCGAGATCGGCGCGCGCAAAGGCCGCCACGCCTTCGTCGTCAACGCGGCGCAGTCGGCCGGCGTCATGCAGCTAGACGTGAAGCGGATGCGCGTGGACGCGCTCTGCGCGACCGGGCACAAGTGGCTGCTCGGCGGCTACGGCTCCGGCTTCGTCTACCTGAGCCGCGAGTTGTTGGCCGCGACGCGCCCGCGCGCCGTCAGTTGGCTGAGCGTCCACGATCCGTTCGCGATGCGCAACGACGAGGCGCGCGTGCGCGCCGACGCCAGCGCCTGGGCCGAGACCGGCTGCCCGCACTTCGCCGGCATCTTCGCGCTCGGCGCGGCGGTCGCCTACGCGCTCAAACTCGGCCCCGCGGAGATCGAGCGGCGCGCGCTCGCCGTCAACAAGCACCTGACCGACAGCCTGACGGCGGCCGGCTGGCGCGTGCTCTCGCCGCTCGCCGACGAGGCGTACCGCTCGGCGGAGACGCTCGTCGCGACGCCCGACCCGGAGCGCACGGCGCGCGCCCTCTACCGGCGCGGCGTCGCCGTCACGCAGAAGCCCGAAGGCGTACGCGTCGCCACGCACTACTTCAACGACGAGACCGACGTTGCGCGCCTCGTCGCCGCCCTCGCAGACCTGCGCCGCGCGGGTCTGAGCGCGACAGTGTAAGGCGCGGGCACGTCGGCGCGACTAACAGTCAGTACCTCGGGAATCACAATGCAAAGGAGTCTGCTTCGATGAGCGCAAACGCGAGCGAACAGCGGCCGCTGTTCATCCCCGTCCTGCTCGGCACGACGCGGCAGGGGCGCATGAGCGAGCACGTGGCGCGCTTCGTCCACGGCGAGGTGGCGCGGCGCGCGGGCGTCGAGACCGAGTTGATCGACCTGCGCGAGTTACCCTTTCCGACCACGGACGCGGGCGAGGCCATCAAGCACGAGCCGTTCAGCCGCGCGATGGCGCGCGCCGACGCGCTCGTCATCGTCACGCCCGAATACAACCACGGCTATCCGGGCTTGCTCAAGCACGCGCTCGACACGAACCTGAAGGAGTACATCCACAAGGCGGTCGGCGTCTGCGGCGTCTCGGCGGGCGGCTTCGGCGGCACGCGCGTCATCCAGAACCTCCTGCCCGTCCTGCGCGAGCTGGGCCTCGTCACCATCTTCTGGGACGGCAACTTCTCGAACTCCTACCAGCTCTTCGACGACGCCGGCAACATCAAAGACGACTCCTACGTCAAGCGCGTAGACAAGTTCCTCGCCGAGTTGATCTGGATGGCCAAGGTCTTGCGGCACGGCCGCGAAAACATTCCGCTCGAATGATAGTGGTTAGTGGTTAATTGTTAGTTGTTAGTGGTGCTTGTTTCGACAGTGGCCCGTGCCGCCCGAAGAGCACAGCTAACGCTCAACTGGCAACTAACAGTTAACCACTAACCACTAACCATTAACGAAGCACAGCTTTTCGGAGGTCTTATGCCTGACAGAGAGCCGATGATGTGTCCGGTCTGCGGCGTGGCGATGAACCACCACGCGGACAAGATCGATCAGGGCGCGGTGGCGGACAGCGCCGACGCGGACGACCCGGAGTTGGCGGCCGTCTTAGAGGCGCACACGTGCCCCAAGTGCGGCGAGACGCAGACGCGCCCGGCCGCGTGAAGCGAACGGGCGGAGACGAACTGCGGGTCGCGGCGGCCAGCTACGATCTCATCGTGATTGGCGGCGGCTCGGCGGGGCTGGTCGCGGCGGTGGGCGCGGCGAAGCTGGGCGCGCGCGTCGCGCTCGTCGAGCGCCGCGCGCTGGGCGGCGACTGCCTGTACACGGGCTGCGTGCCGTCGAAGGCGCTCATCGCGGCGGCGCGCTTCGCGCACGAGACGCGCCGCGCCGCGTCGTTCGGCTTCGCGCCGCGCGCCTGGGCGTTCGCCGACGAAGGCTACGCGGGCGTGGCGGCGCGCGTCCGCCGCGTCGTCGAGACCGTGGGCGCGCACGACGCGCCCGAAGTCTTCCGCGCCGAAGGCGTCGAGGTCATCTTCGGCACGCCGCGCTTCCGCACGCCGCACGAGATCGAGATCACGCCGACATCGGACGGCGGCGCGGAGAAGCGCGTCCTGCGCGCGCGCCGCTTCTGCCTCAGCACAGGCTCGCGCCCGGCCGTGCCGCCCGTGCCGGGTCTCGAAGCGGCGGGCTTCGTCACGAACGAGCAGGTCTTCGAGTTGCGGACGCTGCCGCGCGCGCTCGTCGTGCTCGGCGGCGGGCCCGTGGGGCTGGAACTCGGCCAGGCGTTCGCACGCCTGGGCAGTCGCGTGACCGTCGTCGAGTTAGAGGAACGGCTGCTGCCGAAGGAGGACGAAGAGGTCTCAGCCTTCATCGCCGACGCGTTGCGCGCCGAAGGCGTCGAGGTGTTGCTGCGCGCGAAAGCCGTCGCCGCCGCGCGCACGGCCGAGGGGCGCAGGACGCTGACGGTCGAGCACGACGGCGCGCGCCGCGAGTTGACCTGCGCCGAGATACTCGTCGCCGCCGGGCGCGGGGCCAACACGGAAGGCTTGAACCTCGAAGCCGCGGGCGTGCGCTACGACGCCGGGCGCGTCCACACCGACGCTTACCTGCGCACCAGCGCGCGCCACGTCTACGCCGCGGGCGACGTGACCGGCCACTTCCAACTCACGCACGCGGCCGCTTACGAGGCCGCGCTTGTCGTCCGCAACGCCCTCTTCCCTTGGCCCGTCCGCCAGCGCGCGGACTTCCGCGTCGTCCCCTGGGCCGTCTTCACCGACCCGGAAGTGGCCCGCGTCGGGCTAACCGAGCGCGAGGCGCGCGCGCGTTACGGCCAAGAGCGCGTGCGCGTCTACCGCGCCCCGTTCGCCGACAACGACCGCGCACAAGCCGAGGGCACGACCAAGGGCTTCTGCAAACTCGTCTGCGCGGGTCGCAGAGACGAACTCGTCGGCGCACACCTGGTCGGCCCGCACGCGGGCGAGTTGATCCACGAGATCGTTCTCGCCATGAAGCAACGCCTGCCTGCCTCCGCCCTCGGCGGCATGATCCACGCCTACCCCACGCTTACGCAGGTCACACAACGCGCCGCCCTCGACGCCACCCTCGCCCGCCTCGCGCCGTACAAGAGTTGGCTCGGGCGCTACTTCGCCTGGCGACGTTGAAGGCAGAAGCCGCGCGCGTTGACAAGTCCCGACGCCGTCACTCCGTCTGCCGCCACGCGCCGCAGCGGCTCTCGTCGCAGACGTGCGGGTAGTAGGCCTGCACGAGCCGGTCGCCCGCCTGCTGCGCCTCCTTCAGCTTCCAGCGGTAGAACTCAATCGGCCCCCGGCTCTCGCCCGGCGGCTCGCGCAGGCAGACGAAAAACCGATGATTGTCAGGAATGGCCAAGACCGTCACCGTGTCGTCAAGATGCGCGCGTCGCCACGTGCTCATTGCGTTACCTCAAGTATAGATGATGGAGTGCGCCATGCATTCTATTCTGCGACGACCGCGCCGCCGCAGCTTGAGCCTGTGCCGGCGGTGCAGCCGTAGCAGTGTGGGCCGGTGGCGATGGGGCGTTGGGCGAGTTTGTCGGGATCGAAGTCGGCGATGGTTTGGGGCAGTGAGTCGTCAACGGCGAGGTCGAGCATTTGGTTGAAGTCGCAGTCGTAGAGGCGGCCTGTCCAGTCCACGCTGACGAGGGTGCGGCACATGAGGGCGGGGACGGTGGCGGGGTTGAAGGCTTCGACGAGCTTGCGCATGTAGCGGGTTTCGTTGCCGGAGCGGCGGAGGTAGTCGAGGAAGCGGCGGATGGGCATGTTGGTGATCGTGTAGAGGTGGTTGAAGGTCAGCCCGTGGCGCGCGCGCAGTTCGCGGCGGAAGTCCGCCTCGATGGCCGCTTGCGGGGGCGGCAGGTACGCGCCGACGGGGTTGTAGACGAGGTTCAGTAGGAGACCGCTGTCGGGTTGGCCGTAGCCGGCGGCGTTCAGGCGGCGCATGGCCGCGACGGATTTCTCGAAGACGCCGCGGCCGCGTTGGGCGTCCGTCTGCTCGGCGAGGAAGTAGGGGAGCGAGGAGACGACTTCGACTTGGCGTGCGCGGAAGAAGTCGGGCAGGTCTGTCTGGCCCGGCTCGAACATGACGGTCAGGTTGTGGCGCACCATGACGTGTGTGCCGAGGGCGCGCGCCGCCGTGACGAGGTAGCGGAACGAGGGGTTGAGTTCCGGCGCGCCGCCCGTGATGTCGAGCGTGGGGATGGAGAAGCGTTTGATGGCCGCGACGCACTGCTCGGCCGTCGCGCGCGTCATCATCTCCGTGCGCGCGGGGCCGGCGTCCACGTGGCAGTGCTTGCAGGCCTGGTTGCAGCGTTTGCCGACGTTGACTTGCAGGGTCTCGACCGCGGCGGCGCGCAACGTCAGGCCGTGCGCGGCGAGCGTCGCGTCGAACGCGACGGGCGCGCGCGCTTGTGTCGGCAGGACGGGCAACTCTTGCGGCATTGCGTCGTGACCTTACGTTAAGTCTTGACTTTCGTTACATCGTGACTTTGTTGACCGAGTTGTGCGCTTGTAGGCCGTGGATGAGGGCCGCGCCGCCGCGCAGGGCCGAGGCCATGTGGATGGCCTCGGTCATCTGTTCGAGGTTCGAGCCGTTCTCAAGGCAGCTCTGCGCGTAGGCGTCTATGCAGTAGGGGCATTGGAGCGCGTGCGCGACGGCGAGGCCGATGAGCGCCTTCTCGCGTTTACTGAGCGCGCCCTCCTCCTGGCACGCCTGATACCAGGCCATGAACTTCTCGAACAGTTCCGGGCGGTGCTTGCCGATCTCGCCGAAGCGACTCAGATCGTCCTCTTCGTAGTAAGCCATGAATTTGGGTTCGCCTTCCGTCGTGTTGTCGGGGCCGCGTGCGCCTAGTTTAGACCAAGCGCGCGCGCCTGAATAGTGTAGCCGTCTCCGCGTCTTACGGCGGCCCGCGGAGGGGGTGGGGCCGCTTTTGTTTCAAGCCGCCGATAAAGAAAGTGGCCTTCCGCCGATAGACACAACCCCGTCCGTTGGCGCAGAATCACAGACGCTTTAACGAGCCGGGACAAGGCGGGCACAGGCGACATGCAGAGAGCGGGCGGCGACGCCTACCTCAACCCGGTCTACGACCGGGACTTTCCAGACCCATACGTCCTGAAGTTCCGCGGCGAGTATTGGGCCTACTGCACGAGCTTCTGGCGCGACGGCCGCGCCTTCGGCGTCATGCGCTCGCGCGACCTCGTCCGCTGGGAAGAACTCGCGGGCGCGCTCGCGCCGCTGCCCGGCGCGCACCCCTGCTACTGGGCCCCGGAGGTCGTCTACCGACAGGGCCGCTTCCTCATGTACTACAGCGTCGGCAACGAGAAGCTGATGCACATACGCGTCGCCGTCGCCGATCACCCGGCCGGGCCGTTCGAGGACACGGGGCATCAGTTGACGCACGCGGAGTTCGCCATTGACCCGCACGTCTACGCCGCGCCGGACGGCACGCGCTGGCTCTTCTACGCGACCGACTTCCTGACGCACACGCACATCGGCACGGGCACTGTGCGCGACCGCCTGCTCGACGACTTCACGCTCGCGGGCGAGGCCCGCCCCGTCACGCGCGCGCGCTACGACTGGCAGGTCTACGACCCGCACCGCGTCGAGAAGGGCGGCGTGCGCTGGCACACGGTCGAAGGCCCGTTCGTGCTCGCACACAAGGGGCGGCTCTACCAGATGTTCAGCGGCGGCAACTGGCAGAACCTGACCTACGGCGTGAGCTACGCCGTCAGCGAGTCGGTCGAGTGCGCCGACGAGTGGAGGCAGACGGCCGACGGCCAACGCGTGTTGCCGATCCTGCGGACGATACCGGGCCAAGTGATCGGCCCCGGTCACAACTCGGTCGTGCGCGGGCCCGACAACCGGCAACTCTTCTGCGTCTACCACCGCTGGCGCGAGGGCGTGGGGCGCGTGCTCGCCATAGACCCGCTCGATTTCGTCGGCGAGCGCATGACCGTGCTCGGCCCGACGACCACGCCGCAGCCCGCGCCCAACGCCCCGACCTTCGCCGACCACTTCGACGAAGCCCGCGCCGACGGCTTAGGCGACGCCTGGACGCCGCGCGGCGGGCGCTGGTCTGTCGCCGCGGGCGAGGTGCGACAGGACGACGCCGACGGTGTGGCCGAAGCCGTGTGTGCGATCTCGGCCGAAAGTTTTCTCGCCGAGTTCAGCCTGCGCGCACTCGGCCGCGCCGAAGCGGACGGCGCGACCGTTGATGAGAGCGTTGCTACTGGCGCGGGTGGCGGGTGCGGGGTGAGCTTCGAGGGCGCGGGCGGCGTGTTGGGCCGTTTTCTGTTTGTGCCGGAAACGGAGCGCGCCGTGCTATCTTGGCGGGGCGACGGCGCGGCGCGCGCGGCCGAGTCTTTCGCGTTGTCTGCGGCCGAGTCCTTCGCGCTGCCCGCGGAGTTCGCGCCGGCTGCTTGGCACACGCTGCGTGTCGAAGTCGATCAGACGTTCCTGAAGCTTGAGTTGGACGAGGGGCTGGTGCGTTGGCAGGGGCACGCGCCCGTCGCCGTCACGCGCCTCGCGCTCTGCGCCGAGCGCGCACGAGCTAGCTTCGCCGCGTTCGCGTTCACCGTCGGCTGGGAAGACCTGTTCGAGCAGACCGACTGGGCGGCGCGCGGCTGGCAAGTCGCAGCGGGCGACAAGTCCTGGCGCGTCGAGGGCGGGGAATTGAAGTCGCCCGCGGCGCTCGCAGGGCCGCACGTGCTCGCGAAAGGCGCGCCGCTCGACGCTTACGAGCTGGTCGTCAACCTGCGGCTCGAAGGCGAGGCGGCGGGCGGGCGCGCCGGCTTCTACCCGGCTTACGGCGCGGGCGCGGACACGGGGCCGCTGTTGACCGTCGAGCGCGGCGCGGGCGGCGGCTGGGCGCTCGTCGCGACCGAGGGCGCGGCCGAGCGGCGCGAGTTCGCGCTGCCGGAGACGTTCGACCCGAACGTGCCGCAGCAGTTCCGCGTGCGCCGCGCAGGCGACCGCCTGCACCTGCGCCACGAAGCCGAGACGCTCGGCGACTGGCCCGCGCCCACGCGCGCGACCCGCGTCGCCCTCTACGCGCACGGCTCGCTCTTAGCCTGCGACATGGTGCGCCTGACGGAGATAGAAAGCCGTGACGGGTGACAGGTGACAGGTGACAGGAAAGAGCGCTCTTTCCTGTCACCTGTCACCTGTCACCCGTCACGTGTCATGGTTCTTATGACTGAACTGGTGTTGGGGCCGCGCGCGGAGGATTTCATCTGGGCGAGCGGCATCGAAGACACGTTCGTGCCGCAGACGCGACAGGGGCATCGCGCGCTCGACGAGTACCAGTTGGTGGGCCACTACGAGCACTGGCGCGCAGACCTCGCGCTGGCCCGCGCGCTGGGCGTGCGAGCCTTGCGCTGGGGCGTGCCGTGGTATCGCGTCGAGCCGCTGCCCGGCGAGTTCGACTGGTCTTGGACGGACGCCGTGCTGCCCTACATGGTCGGCGAACTGGGCATCACGCCGATCATTGACCTAATGCACTACGGCTGCCCGTTCTGGCTCAAGCGCGAGTTCGTCGGCAAGGACTACGTCAAGTCGGTCGCGGCTTACGCCGCCGCCTTCGCCCGCCGCTACAAAGACCTCGTGCGCTGGTACACGCCGCTGAACGAGCCGCTCGTCAACGCGCTGATGTGCGGCAAGCGCGGCTTGTGGCCGCCCTACCTGCGCGGCGACCAGGGCTACATCCGCGTCATGCTGCAACTGGCGCGCGGCATCGTGGCGACGGTCAACGCGCTCAAGGAGGTTGACCCCGACGCCGTCATGGTACACGTCGAGGCGGCGGGCCTCAGTCGCGCGATCCGGCAGGATTTGGAGGCGCTCGCCATCGAGGAGCAGCGGCGCGGCTACCTCGCCTACGATCTCATCACGGGCCAGGTCACGCCCGACCACCCGCTCTACACCTGGCTGCTCCGCAGCGGCGCGCTGCCCGACGCGTTGGCCGAGTTGACGCGCAACCACATCACGCTCGACGTGATGGGGCTGAACTTCTACCCGCAGTGGTCTACGCAACACCTCTACGTGGACGGGCGCGGGCGGCTCGCCTACCGCACGCACGAGGAGGACGGCGTGGGCTTCGCCGCGCTCATCAACGACTACTACCAGCGTTACCGCGTGCCGCTCATGATCACGGAGACGAGCGCGTTCGGCGCGGAGGAGTTGCGCGCCCGCTGGTTGAAGTCTTCGGTCGAGGCCGTCAAGTACCTGCGCAGCCAGCGCGTGCCCGTGCTCGGCTACACCTGGTTCCCGATGTTCACCATGATCGACTGGCGCTACCGCCACGGCACGGGCCCCGCCGAGCAATACCGGATCGAGTTGGGCCTGTGGGTACTCGACGAGAAGCGCGCGGGCGGGCGCTGGCAGCCGACGCCGCTCGTCGAACAGTATTGCGCCTACATACAGAACCCGGCCGAGTCGGTCGGCCCGCTCGACCCGGCGGCGCTCGCGCACGCCCGCCGGACGCCCGCCGCCGCCGCGCACATGCACGAAGTGCCGGCCGGCGACGCGCCCCTCGTCCTCCAAGCGCAGGAGCCGCCCCGCGACGGCGCTTGAGCGGAAGCGGATTTGACAGGGCCGACGCCGCTTGAGTATCTTGACGCTGCCGTTCGGTTCTTTGCGGTCAGCGGGCGTAGCGCAATGGTAGCGCAACAGCTTCCCAAGCTGTGGGTTGCGAGTTCGAGTCTCGTCGCCCGCTTGCAGATACGACGACGAACGAAAAAGCGGCCGCGCTCGTGTGTGAGCGCGGCCGCTTTTTCGTGTCTGACTAGCGGGCTGGGCCGTGTTACATGCCCATGCCGCCGCCCATGCCGCCGGGCATGGCCGGGGTCTTGTCGTCTTCGGGCAACTCGGAGACGAGCGCCTCGGTCGTGAGCATCAGCCCCGCGATGGACGCCGCGTTCTGCAACGCCGAGCGCGTCACCTTCGCCGGGTCAATGACGCCCGCGTCCACGAGGTCTTCGTACTCCTCGGTGGCGGCGTTGTAGCCCCAGTTGATCCCTTTCTTCTTGTCCCCGTCCGCGGCGCGCACCTTCTCGACCACGATGGCACCCTCGACGCCCGCGTTGTAGGCGATCTGCCGCAGCGGCTCTTCGAGCGCGCGCCTGACGATGTTGACGCCGACCTGCTCGTCCATGTCGCCCTCGCCCTCTTCGTTGGCCTTGAAGTTCTCAAGCACCTTGGCCGCGCGCAACAGCGCCACGCCGCCGCCCGGCACGATGCCCTCTTCGACCGCCGCGCGCGTGGCGTGCATCGCGTCCTCGACGCGCGCCTTCTTCTCCTTCAACTCGGTCTCCGTGGCCGCGCCGACGCGAATGACAGCGACGCCGCCGACCAGCTTCGCCAGCCGCTCCTGCAACTTCTCGCGGTCGTAGTCCGACGTGGTCTCGTCGATCTGCGTGCGGATGGTCTTGACGCGCCCCTCGATGTCGGCGGCCTTGCCGGAGCCTTCGACGATGGTCGTGTTGTCCTTGTCAATCGTGACCTTCTTGGCGCGCCCCAGGTCGGCCACCTGGACGTTCTCCAACTTGATGCCGAGGTCTTCCGAGATGACCTTGCCGCCCGTCAGGATCGCGATGTCTTCGAGCATCGCCTTGCGGCGGTCGCCGAAGCCCGGCGCTTTCACCGCCGCGACGTTGAGCGTGCCGCGCAGCTTGTTGACGACGAGCGTGGCCAGGGCCTCGCCCTCCACGTCCTCGGCGATGATCAGGAGCGGCTTGCCCATCTTGGCGATCTGCTCAAGCAGGGGCAGCAGGTCTTTCATCGAGCTGATCTTCTTCTCGTTGATCAGGATGTAGGGGCTGTCGAGCACGACCTCCATGCGCTCCGGGTCGGTCACGAAGTAGGGCGACAAATACCCGCGGTCGAACTGCATGCCCTCGACCACTTCGAGCGCCGTCTCCATCGTGCGCGACTCCTCGACCGTGATGACGCCGTCCTTGCCGACCTTGTTCATCGCCTCGGCGATCAACTCGCCGATGGTGCGGTCGCCGTTCGCCGAGATCGTGCCGACCTGCGCGATGGCGTCGCCCTTGACGGGCTTGGCGAGCCGCTGAATCTCTTCAATCGCACGCACGACGGCTTTGTCAATGCCGCGCTTCAGGGCCATCGGGTTGACGCCCGCGACGACCGACTTGACGCCCTCGCGGTAGATGGCCTGCGCCAGGACGGTCGCGGTCGTCGTGCCGTCGCCGGCCACGTCCGAGGTCTTCGAGGCGACCTCGCGCACCATCTGCGCGCCCATGTTCTCCAAAGAATCCTTCAGCTCGATCTCCTTGGCGACCGTGACGCCGTCCTTGGTGATCGTGGGCGACCCGAATTTCTTGTCGAGCACGACGTTGCGGCCCTTAGGCCCGAGCGTGATTTTGACCGCGTCGGCGAGCTGGTTGACGCCGCGCAGGATCGCGGCGCGCGACTCCTCGCCGTGAATGACTTGCTTAGCCATTGCTTTGTTCCTCTCCTCTCGAATACTTGAAACTGTGACCGACAGAAAGAAAGGGCAGCCAAGTCTGTTAAGAGACTACTTGCTGCCCTTCTTGCTGCCGCCGCTGGCCGCGCCGGCGCGCTCGATGACGCCGAGGATTTCGTCCTCGCGCATGATCAGCAACTCCTCGCCGTCGATCTTGATCTCCGAGCCGCTGTACTTGCCGAACAGCACGCGGTCACCCGCCTTCACGTCCAGAGACTGGCGCGTGCCGTCGTCCTTGCGCTTGCCCTCGCCGACGGCGATGACCTCGCCCTCCTGCGGCTTCTCCTTCGCGGTGTCGGGGATGATGATCCCGCCGCGCACCTGCTCGCCTTCCTCGATCCGGCGGACGATCACGCGGTCGTGAAGCGGTCGAATGTTGGTAGCCATAATGCTCCTTTCAAATGTTCCCGTGGGAAATTGGTTTGATTTTCGTCCGACCAGCACTGATAAACCGAGCCTGGCCCCCGCCGGCCGTGGGATGCTGTGGCCGTGAACCCCATCAGGGTGCACCGCCAACGACATGCCCGGCGCGCCTTCTTAGCACTCTCTGGCGGCGAGTGCCAAGAATAAAGCGACTGACAGGCGCTTGTCAACCCCCGCCCAAACGCTTGAGTCTCAGAGGCTCACATTTCCAGCTAAGAGGGGGCTTAATTACCCTCGGAGGCTGGCGATTGGCCCTCGAAGGGCGGCCATTTCTCCTCAGAGGGTCGGCATTCGTCCACAAAGGGTCAAGGTTCTCCCTCAGAGGGAGAACTTTTCGCCTTCCGAGGCGGAAAAGCCGCCCTTTTTGGCGGAACTTTCTCGCTCGGAGGGCGAACTGTCGCCCTTTTTGCGAGAAAGTTTGTCCTCAAAGGGCGGACGTTTCGCCAAAAAAGGGCGGCCCTTCTCGTAAAAAGGGCGGACGCTGACGTTTGAAGTGAGAACGACGGGGTAAAAAGCTGGAATGATGAGGTAAAAAGTGAGAACGACGGGGTAAAAAGCGCGACAGATGAGGTTGAAAACAAGAACGACGGGGTAAAAAGTGTCAGCGATGAGGTTTTCAACCTCGGCGCTGGGGTTGGAAACCTCAGCGCTGAGGTTTTGTACCCCATCTTTCTCACTTTTTACCCCGTCGCTGAGGTGCAAAACCTCGTCGGCGAGGTAGAAAGTGGGATTGACGAGGGTAAAAGTGCGATCTGCGCCGTCACTTGCGGCGTCGCGCCGGGAGCGCGGGCATCCCTGCCCGCGCTCCCGGCAGCTAGGTGCTTATTTTTTGCGTTTGGGGGTCTTGCCGTTGGCGCGTTTCTTGGTGGGGGCAGCGCGCTCCTGTTCGCGGTAGTCGGCGACGCGCTTGGAGAGCGTGTTGCGGTGGATGCCGAGCGTGGCGGCGGTGCGCGAGAGGTGCTCTTTGTGGCGCGCGAGCGCCTTCTGGATGTAGAGCTTTTCAAACTCGGCGAGCGCCTCGTCGAGCATGATCCGACCGTCGAGCATCTCGTCGATCAAGGCTTCGAGGCGGGCGCGCATGGGGTTCATCCTTCCTGTGAGCGGGCGTTTTGTCAGAGCGGGCCGCGGCGCTCGGTCGCTAACGGCGCGCGGGCTGGCGCGTCGCCGGCTCCTGCGGCGTGCTCAAAGCGGCGCGGCGGTAGCCTGCGAGGAAGCGCGCGCGCAGTTCGGCCGAAGTCAGATAGGTCAGCGCCCGCGCCGAGACGGCGAGGACGGGCGCGGTGCGCGCCTCCGTGACGGCGGTCAGGCGGACGGGGAACGCCGTCAGCGCCAGGTAGATGACGGCGCACACGGCCAAGCCCCGCGCCAGTCCGAAGAGCGCGCCTAAGCCCCGATCCGCCCATTCGAGCCGCGCGCGCTTCAACCCCCTGCGCGCCAACTGCCCGGCGACGAAACCGAGCACCACGGCCGCGCCCACGATCAGCAGGAAGCCCCAAGCCTGCGCCGCCGCCTCCGACTCGACCAGCCCCGCCCCACGCAGCCACGCGCCCGCCGTGGCGTAGCAGCGCCCCGCCAGGATCAGCCCCGCGAACGTCGCCGCCGTCGCAATCAGCGCCCGCACGAAGCCCCGCAACGCCCCCGCCACCAGAGACGAGCCGACCAGCGCCAGGACGATGAGATCGAAAGAGGTCATGGAGCAGCTAAAGCAGAAGCCAGAAGTCAGAAGTCAGAAGCCAGAAGGCGGAAGCTAAAAGCTGATGGCTGATAGCTGACCGCTTTTCACAACTCTTCGCCCGTGAGCAGCCGGTAGGCTTCGAGGTAGCGGGCGGTGGTGGCGGCGGCCACGTCCGCCGGGAGCGGCGGCGCGGGCGGACGCTTGTCCCAGTCCAGCGTTTCGAGGTAGTCGCGCACGTACTGCTTGTCGAACGAGGGCTGCGCGCCGCCCGGCGCGTAACGGTCTGCGGGCCAGAAGCGCGAGGAGTCGGGCGTCAGCGCCTCGTCGATCAAGATGAGCGCGCCGTCGTGCGTGCGCCCGAACTCGAACTTGGTGTCGGCGATGATGATGCCGCGGGCGCGCGCGTGCGCCTCGGCCTCTCGGTAGAGCGCGAGCGCCGTAGCGCGCAGGTGCGCGGTCACGTCCGCGCCGATTAACTCCGCCATGCGCGCCTCGCTGATGTTCTCGTCGTGCCCGGTCTCGGCCTTGGTCGCGGGCGTGAAGAGGGCTGCGGGCAGCTTGTCGGCTTCGCGCAAGCCCGCCGGCAGCTTGTGCCCGCAGACCTCGCCCGTCCGCTGGTAATCCTTCCAGCCGGAGCCGGCCAGATAACCGCGCACGACGCACTCGACCGGGAAGACTTCGGCGCGGCGCACGAGCATCGCGCGCCCGCGCAGCACGTCGGCGTGACGGCGCACGGCGTCGGACATCGCGTCCACGTCGGCGTTGAGCAGGTGGTGCGGCGTGACGGGCGCGAGGCGCTCGAACCAGAAGCGCGAGAGCGCGGTCAGCACTTCGCCTTTGCGCGGAATCTGCGTGGGCAGCACGCAGTCGAAGGCGGAGATGCGGTCGGTGGCGACGACGAGCAGGCGGTCGCCGTCCACGGCGTACACGTCGCGCACCTTGCCGCGCCGCACGAGTTCGAGATCGGGGAAGGCGGTCTGGCTGACTGGCGAGAGGGCGCTCATCTTTGGTTCGCGTGGTTCGGGGACGGCTTGGCCGCGCGCAACGCGGCGACGCGGGATTGTGCGCGCGCCCGCCACGTTTGTCAAGATTGAGGCGGCGCGAACTAAGGTTGACGGTGATGAGCGATCAATTCAACACAGAGGACACAGAGGAAACACAGAGGACACAGAGAGTCTTAACTGTGTCCTCTGTGCTAACTCTGTGTCCTCTGTGTTAACCCGGCCCCACGCCACACGCATCCTAAACCTAACCCGCCGCCCCCGGCCCATTTGATCTTGGCGGCGCGTTCGTTTACAACCGCTCAAGCGTTAAGCCCAGGTGAACGAACATGGCGCAACTAACACACAGCCGCCGCCGGCTCGCGCTCCTCCTCCTCCTCCTCCAACTGCTGCTCGCCCCGGCCTCATTGCGCGCGCAGACGAGCGCCGCCGCCCGGCAAGCGCCCGCGCTGCCCGCGGCGCGCAACATCCCGGCGCACGACTACGATCTGCGCCACGTCAAGCTCGACCTCTGCTTCGACTGGGCGCGCGAACAGGCTGCGGGCACGGCCGCGCTCACGCTCGCGCCGCTCGCGCCCGAACTACGCCGCGTCGAGTTCGACGCCGCGAACATGTCGGTCTCGTCCGTGCAGACGCGCGCGGGCGCGCCGCTCAAGTACGAGCTGGACGAGCGCGCCGAGAAGCTGCGCGTCGAGCTTGAGCGCGCCTACCGCGCGGGCGAGGAGTTGACGGTCGTCGTCGCCTACCGCACGCGCGGCAACGTGCCCGGCCTCGGCAGCGGCAACTACGCGCTCGGCTTGGTCTTCAACCAGCCGACGGCGGACGATCCCTTGAGCCGCCGGCAGATTTATTCGCAGGGCGAGAGTGAGTTCAACCGCCTCTGGTTTCCCTCTTACGATCACCCGAACGACTTCGCCACCTCGGAGCTAAGCGCCACGGTCGAGCGCCCGCTCACGGTCGTCTCCAACGGCCGGCTCATCGAGGTGAAAGAGAACCCGGACGATACGCGCACCTTCCACTGGCTCATGGAGCAGCCGCACGCCAACTACCTGACCTCGATTGTCGTCGGCGAGTACGCGGCCGTGGAAGACACTTCGGCGGGCGTGCCCGTCACGACCTACGTCTACCCGAACGAGTTGGCGGAAGGTCGCCTGACCGCCGCGCGGCTCGCCGACATGGTGCGCTTCTTCGCCGAGCGCACCGGCGTCAAATACCCTTACGCGAAGTACGCGCAGGCGGTCGTCCACAACTTCCCCGGCGGCATGGAGAACATCTCGGCGACGACGCAGAGCGACACGATGATCCACGACGCGCGCACGGAGCTGGATCAATCTTCCGACCCTTTGCAGGCGCACGAGCTGGCGCACCAGTGGTTCGGCGACATGGTGACGTGCCGCGACTGGGCCGACCTCTGGCTCAACGAGGGCTTCGCCACCTACTTCGAGGGGCTGTGGAACGAACACCGGCTGGGGCGCGACGAGTTCCTCTACGCCGACGTGCGCGCCAACCAGAACGCCTACCTCGACGCCTGGGCGCGCGGCCTGCGCCGCCCGCTCGTCACGCGCCACTACCGCGACCCCGAAGCCGTCTTCGACGTGTACCCCTACCAGCGCGGCGCGGCCGTGCTGCACATGCTCCGCTTCGTCCTCGGCGAAGAGAACTGGTGGCGCGCGCTCAAACATTATTTGACGAAGCACGCGCACCAGCCGGTCGAGACCGCGCAACTGCGCATCGCCATCGAAGAGGCCACGGGGCAGCCGCTCGACTGGTTCTTCGACGAGTGGGTCTATCGCATGGGCCACCCCGTCTTCCGCGTCACCAAACAGTACGACGAGGCGGGGCACACGTTGACCCTCAACGTGCGACAGGAGCAGACGCCCGACCCGGCGAGCGCCTACCCGCAGACCCTTTACTTCCAGACGCCGGTCGAGATCGAGATCGGCACGGCCAGCGGCGCGCGCGTCGAGCGCGTGTGGCTCGCGCCGCGGCTTGAGCAGTCGTTCAACTTCAAGCTCGACGGCCCGCCCCTGCTCGTCAACTTCGACTACGGGCGCACGCTCATCAAGGAGTTGCGCTTCGACAAGCCGACGGACGAACTCGTCTACCAACTCGCGCACGACGCGGACGTGCTGGGACGCACTTGGGCGCTCGCGCAACTGCGCCTACGCCTGCGCAAGCCTGAGACGAACGAGGCGGAGCAGCAGACAATCGCGACCGCTATCGCCGCCGCCGTGACCGCGGACAAGTTCTGGGGCGTGCGCGCGCAAGCGGCGGACGCGCTCGCGGGCTTGCAGGGCGCGAACGTGCGCGCCGCGCTGAGCGCGGCAGCGCAGGACGAGCGACCGCAGGTGCGCGCCGCCGCGCTCGGCGCGCTCGGCGAGAGCCGCGACAAAGAGTTGGCGGGCCTCTACGAGCGTGCGTTGAGCGATCCGAGTTACGCCGTCGTCGGCGCGGCGGCCGAGGCCTTGGGGCAGAGCGGCGCGCCGGGCGCTTACGACGCGCTGACGCGGCTGCTGGCCGCGCCGTCTTGGCGCGAGCGGACGCAGGCGGCGGCGCTCGCCGGTCTCGCCGCGACGGGCGACCGGCGCGCGCTCGACGTGGCGCTCAAGTACGCCGCCGCCGGGCACACGACCGACACACGCAAGGCCGCCCTGCGCGTGCTCGGCGCGACGGGGCAGAACGACCCGCGCGTCCTGCCCGTGCTCATGCAGGCCCTGCGGCAGAGTTTCGTCAACCGCGACCTCGCGCTCGGCACGACCGTCGCCGAGACGATCTATCGCCTCGACGATCCGGCGGGGCTGCGCGCCTTGCGCGACGTGCTCGCGCTGGCCACGAAGTTTTTCAGTAACGACGAGCTTAGCGCCTTCGCCGCGCGCGTCGAAGAGCGCCTGCGGCAGAAGGAGGCCGGCGCGGCGCACCCTTGAGTCGCGCGTTTTGTTGGCGTGGCAGAGTTTGTACGCTGCCGCACGGTTGCCGCCCGCGCAAATATAATGCTTGAGTTTGCGCGGATTGACCTGTTATAGTTTTGGATGGTCGGGGGCGTGTCATCAGTCTCCGGCCGCGCCTGAGACCCCGCGGACACCAGTTGCCCAAACCTGATACGCCCGCATGTCGACCAAGTCCGCCGCCAACAGAGCGAGGCCCGATGCCGACGGCGACGAGCCGAGGGCGCAGGAGCACAAGCTCGCGCTGCTGGTCATCGAGGATGACGAGAACATCTCGACGGCCATCAGCGAGTACTTCAACCGCGCCGGCTACGAAGTGCGCACGGCGGAGGACGGCGTGGCCGGCGTCCAGGCGGCACTCGCCGACAAGCCCGACGCGGTCGTGCTCGACCTGATGCTCCCGAAGATGGACGGTCTCGCCGTCTGCCGCGAGCTGCGCGAGAAAGCGCCCTACATCCCCATCCTCATGCTCACGGCCAAGGACGACGTGGTTGACAAGGTGCTCGGCTTAGAGATGGGCGCGGATGATTACATCACCAAGCCCTTCAGCTTGCGCGAGCTTGAGGCGCGCATCAAGAGCGTGCTCCGGCGCGTGCAGGCGGCGGCCCGCACCGAGTCGGGCGGCGACGAAGCGCCCATCGTGCGCGGCCGTTTGCGCATAGACCCGGCCAAGCGCGAGGTCATGGTCGGCGACCGGCAGGTGGAGTTGACGCCGAAGGAGTTTGAGTTGCTTCGGCTCTTCGCGTCCAATCCGGGGCGCGTCTTCCCGCGCAAGTACCTGCTGGAAAAAATCTGGGACTACTCCTACGAAGGCTACGACCGGACGATTGACTCACACATCAACCGGCTGCGCGCCAAGATCGAGGAGAACCCGGAGAACCCGCAGATGGTCTTGACCGTCTGGGGCATCGGTTACAAGTTCAGCGACGAGCAGCGGTAAGCCCTAAAGCCGCGCCGCCTTCGTCGCCGAAGGGTCGTCAGTCAACACATCTCGCCCGTTGTGCCGCCGCGGCCAAACTTCAGCAAGGCCGGGCGGCGCGAATGAAACCCAAGTCAAAGCGAACCGAGCGACCGGACATAAGTGCCGGGCGCGCGCGCGAACCCCGGCGTCAAGTCGCCGACAGCCACCGCTCTCGCAGTCGCAAACAGCAATCGCTCTTGAACGTCGCCGACCAACAACCGCTCTTCCAAGGTTGAACTCCCATGCCTGAACTCAAGTTACGCAACCGACGCAGCGTCCGCATCAGCTTAGCCCTGGCCGGGGTGACGGCCGGTCTCTGGCTCTGGCCCGCCGTCACGCCGCAGGCGCAGCGCGGCGCGAACGAGCAGCCGGTGAACGTCACCGGCGTGAGCGCCCGCCCGCGCGGCGGCGACGCGGTCGTCTCCATCTCCGGCGACGGCGCGCTCAACCGCGCGCAGACGTGGCAGGACGACGAGGGTTTCCACGTCGTCGTCTACAAGGGGCAAAGCGCGCTCAAGACGGGCTTGCCGCGCGGCGTGAAGGCGCGGCGCGTGGGCGACTCTTTGGAGTTGGTCGTGCCGGTCAAGTCGGGCGGGCGCGTCTACGTGCAGCCGGGCGCGAACCAGCTCGACCTGGTCGTCGGCGGCGGGCTACAGACGGGCGGCGACGCGTCCGCGCGCACGCACCAATCGGCGCACGCGGCGCAGGAAGAAGAAAGCGCGCCGGAGCGCGCGACCACGACGAGCACGCGCGAAGAGAACAAGCGGCAGCAGCAGGCGAACGCGACGCTGGCCGCGCAGCCCAAAGTGTCCGCGCAACTCAAAGCCGCCGAGGTGAAAGCTCAGGCGCACGCGCAGCCCGCGCAAGCCGGCGCGGCGCAGACGCAAGTCGGCGCGCAGTCGCAGGTCAACAGTGCGCAGTCACAGTCAAGCAACGCGCCATCGCAAGGCGGCGGCGCGGCGAGCGGGCAGCCGGCGCAAGCGAACGCGGGGCAGTCGCAGGGCGACGCGCAGCCGGCGCAGGACGCGGCGCAGACGACGCAGCCGCCGGCCCCGTCGCAGCCGATGAAGCTCGAAGCGCAGGCGGCGGGCGGGTCGTTGCTGTTGCCGCTCTCCGTGCTCGGCGCGTGCGGCGGCGGCGGGCTGGTCGCGTTCCTGTTCGTCTACCGGCGTCGGCGTAAGACGGACGAAGAGGACTGGGCCGAAGAGTCGGAGCCGACGACCGCGCTGACGAGACCCGCGCCGGTCGCGCTCAGCAAGACCGACGCGCCGTCTGAGACGGCCGCCCAGAGCGCGCAGCGACTTGAGACCAACGCGCAGGGCGAACGGCGCAGGGGCGAGCGCCGCACCAACTGGGGCCGCCGCGCCGAGGACAAGCTCAAAGGCGGTGCGCAACAAGCTCCGCCGCCCGTGCCGGAGAAGACCGAGAAGCACGAGCGCCGGCCCGTCGGCTTCCAGCACGTGCCCGCCGTCATCTTCGGCGCGTACCGGATCGATCAGGAGGTCGAGAAGCTGATCCAGGGGCAGCCGCACAGCATCGAGGTGCTCGCCTCGCGCGCCACGGACGACCGCCGCGCCGTCGAGACCTCGCTCGTCAAGGCGCTGCAATCGAACATGCTCGCCGAAGACGAGCGGCGGCGGGCGCGCGCCGCGCTCGAAGAGTACGGCTTCGTCGCGCGCCAGAGCGCGACGCTGCTGCTCGCCAACGACGCCTACGACCGCACGATGGCCGCGCGCGTGCTCGGCCAGATTCGCTCCGCCTCTGCGCTCCCGTTCCTGCTCGAAGCCTTGCACGACCCCGAGCCGGTCGTCTGCACAGAGGTCGTGTCGAGCCTCGGCGCGTTGGGGCTGCCCGCGGCCATCGGCGCGCTCTTAGACCTCGCGCGGCGTCACCCCGAAATGCCCACGCCGCTCCTGGGGCGCGCGCTCAGCGCCTGCTCGGTGGACTGCATCGAGGTGGACGGCGCGACCGGCGAAGCCCGCTTGTTGACGGCCGGCGCGTTCACCGGCGACCTCGACATGCTCGAACCCGTGGCCGAGATCGAGCAGTTGCCCGAATGGCTCGAAGATCAGACGTTGACGGAGGCGCTCACGCGGCTCGGCAGCACGGACGTGGAGGCGCGCGTCGCCGCCGCGCAACAACTCGCGCAGTTCCAGGTGCAGCGTTCGGTCGCGGCGCTCTCGGCGCTCGCGGCGGACGACCCGGACGCGACCGTGCGCGCCACCGCCGTCACGAGCCTCGGCATCATCGGGCACGAGTCGGTCTTCGCCGCCGTGCTCATCGGCATGGCGGACGAGGCGCGCGAAGTCCGCGCGGCGGCGGCGCGCGCGCTCTCGCGCCTGAGCTTCGACCGCGCCGACGCCTACGTGCGCGTCATCGAGTCGGGCGACGAAGAGCTGTGCCGGCGCGTGGCGCAGGCGTGCATCAGTTCGGGCCTCGCGGCCAAGGCGCTCGACCGGCTGGCGAGCGAGGATCGGCGGCAGGCTTACGAGGCGTTCTCTTTGCTCTCGCTGGTCGTGCGCGCGGGCGCGTTGGAGGTCATCTACGCGGCGGTCGAGCGCCCCGGCGAGTTGAGCGTGCGGCTGGCGGCGGCGCGGCTGCTGGCGTTGCAGGGGCAGCCGGAGATCAACGCGCGCCTGCGGCGCGTCGCGCTCGGCGACGGCGCGCCCGAGAAGCTGCGCCAGGCCATCCTCGAAGCCATCTACCGCGACGACCACGCGGCGGTGGACTGACGCCCGACGCCTGCGGCGGACTGACGCCCGTCTTTTGGTGACAACCGGGCCGCCGGTATTGCATAATGCGCCCGTCCAGACTCGCGCCGGTTGTCACCTCGTAACACCACAGCGATGCGCCACACAAGTAAACAGTCATTGCCCCCACGCGCCCGCCGCGCCCGCGTCTGGGCGCTCGTCTGCGTCTGCCTCCTGGCCTGCACGTCTGCGCCCGCGCAGCAGAACGACAACGCCGCGGCCGCGAAGGCGCGCAAGAACATCTACGGCGTGTCGAGCAGCGACACGCCCGGCGGCGCGAACGTCACGATCACGGCCGACACGCCGCTCTACGACTACTCGGCCTACCGCAGCGGCGACCGCTTCTACGTCGTCATCCCGCAGGCCAGCGCCAAGGGCGGGGGCGTCGGGCGCGGGCGCGGCTTCGAGGGCGCGCAGGTGTCGCGCCGCGGCGACGACGTGGTCTACTCGTTCAAGCTCCAGCCCGGCGCGTCCGCCAACGTCTCGCAGAAGTTCAACCGGCTCGTCGTCCAGTTCAGCGCGCCGGACGTGGGCGCGCAGACGCAAGCGCAGAACGCCAACCGCGCCGGCGCGCAGCCCACGCCGCGCACGCCGGTCGAGCAGGCCGGGCTGCCGACGCCCGCGCCGACCCCGCGCGCGACACCCGTACCAACACCGCAGACCGTCGCGGGCCTGCCGCCCGGCGCTGTCCCGACGCCGCTCGGCACGCAGCCTGTCCTGACGGCCACGCCGATGCCCGCGCCGAGCGTTACGCCGCCCCCGCCGACGCCGCAACTCGCCGCGACGCCCGAACAGATCGCGCAACTGCAAGTGCCGGCCGCGCCCGCCGCCGGCACGCAGACCAACGCGCCCGCCGCGGCCGCGCCCGCCACCTTCGGCGCGACCGTCCTGAAGAACTGGCCCTGGCTGCTCATCGCGCTGCTCGTGCTGGCGGGTCTCGGTCTCTTCGTCTTCGCGCGCGGCGGCGAGCGCCGCGAAGAGTTGCCGCCCCCGGTCGAAGCGGCCGCGCCGCCCGACACGACGCAGCACGAACTTGAGCCGGCGCGCGCAGACGTGCCGGCGGCGACGACCGCGACGGTCGAACCGTCGGTCGCCGACACCAAGATCGGCGTGCGCCCGATAGCGCCCGCGCCCGTCGTCACGGGCAAGAAGAAGTCTAAGAAGGAACGCAAGGCCGAGAAGGCCGCGCAACAGCGCGCCGCCGAACGCCAGAGAGAAGCCGCACGGCGCGAGGCCGCGCGCGCGCCCGAAGCGACCGCGACTGAAGCGACCGCAGCGGAAGCGTCCGCGCCGGACGCCGAAGCGCCGGCCCAGGCCGCGACCACATCGGCCGTGAGCGCGGCGCAGACCGAGACCGGCGTGCCGAGCGTCGCGGCGCACGAGCCGGCCGAAGACACTCTGCCCGGCATCGTCGCGGGCGCGGGGCTGGTCGCGGGCGGCGCTGCGGCGCTGACCGCGGCCGAGGCGCTGAGCGCGCCGCAAACGTCGCCCGCGGCCGAAGCGGCGCACGGAGTCGAGTCGCCGCCGGTCGTCGCGGACGCCGAGCGCGCGGCCGAAGAGACGCGGCGACTGCTCGCCGGCGAGGATTACGACGAGTCGTTCGTCGGCGCGTCCGACGCCGACACGCGGCGGCTCGTGGCCGCCGAGTTGATGACGGCGCTCGCCACCGAGAGCGACGACGCGCGGGTCGAACGCGCGCGCGCGGCCTTCCGCCGTCACGGTTTCTTCGACGACGCGACGGGCGACCTGCGCGGGGCCGAAGGCCCGGAGCAGCGCGCCTCGGCCGCGCGCACGCTCGGTCTGTTCGGCGACCGCGCGGCCACGCCGCACCTCGTCGCCGCGCTCGAAGACCCCGCGCCCGAAGTGCGCCGCGCCGCCGTGCTCGCGCTGACCGAGTTGCAAGACCCGGCCGCCGCCGGCCCGCTCGAAGCCCTGCGCTGGCGCGAGACCTCGCGCCGCCTCCCGCGCACCCTCATCCAGCAAGCCGTCGAAGCCTGCGCCGCCGCCGCGGCCGTCGAAGCCGCCGCCCCGGTTGAGAGTGTTGCTACTGAGAGTGTCGCTACGGAGACGGAGACTGTAGCGCCGGAGGCTGAAAGCGTCGCCGCGCCGACGGAAGATGTCGTTGCGCCGACGGAGAGCGTCCTCGCGCCGGCAGTAGATGACACGGAGTTAGCTGAGAGCGTCGTCACTGTCGCGCCTGAGAGCGAGTCGGTCGCCGAAGCGTTCGCGCCGGAAGTTGTCGAAGCGCCGGCCGCGACCGCGGAGGAGCGCGCGCTTGAATTCGGGGAGCGGGGCGCTCCGTCTGAAGAGTACGCGCCGGAGTTCACGGCCGCGCCGGCCGTTGCGGAGGCCGAGAGTGTTGCCGAAGCCGCGCCCGCGGCCGAGTCGCCGAGCGCGGCCGAAAGTGAGTTCGCGCCCGCGCCGGTCGCGCAGGAGGCGCAGCCCGTTGCGCCGGAGTCGTTCGTAGAGAGCGCGCCTTTCGTAGAGAGCGCGGCGGCTGAGCCGTTCGCGGAGAGCGCGCCGGTCACAGAGATCACGCCGTTCGTGGCGAGCGAGGCGGCGACGGAAGGCGCGACTGTGTTCGCGCCCGAGCCTGCGGCGGAAGTAACTCAAGCAGCGACCGAGCAGACGACGGATACGACCCAGGCGGCGGTCGCGCCGACGGCGGATGCGGTTGAAGCGGCGGCCGAACCGGCGTCGAGCGTCGAGCCGCCAAGCGCGGACACGAAGGAGATAGAGCTGGCTCCCGCGTCGCCGTTCGCGCCGAGCGCGGCGGCGGCCGACGAGTGGATTGACGTTGACGTGGAAGAGCAGCGGCCGGGCGCGGCGTTCGCGGAGCCGCGGCGCGCGTTCGCGGCCGAGGCGGAAGAGCCTGCGCCGGCCGGCTGGTCTGCGGCCGCCGAGAGCCAGACTTTTACCGACGCGCCGCGCGCCGCCGAAAGTGAAGCGACGCTCGTCGGCGAGCCGTTCGGTCTCGCGGGCGAGGAGACGGCCGTGGAGGTCGCGCCGGTCGAAGCCGAAGCGCCGGTCGCGCCGTCTGCGCGCACCGCCGACGCGGCGGCGGCGCAGGAGAAGGAACTCGCGCGCTTCGGCGAAGACGATCTCTCGATCATCCCGAAGGCGATCCAGTTGCGCCTGGAGAGCGAGGACGCGAGCGAGCGCGCGGCCAGCGTCATGGCGCTCGCGCGCCTGAACACGGACGAGGCGTTCAAGCAAATCTGCGCCGCGTTCGACGACCCGGCGGGCGAGGTGCGCGTCGCCGCCGCCCGCGCGCTCTACAGCCTGGCGGACGACCGGGCCGACTCCTTCACGCGCGCGCTGCGCGAGTCGCAGCCCGAACGCCGCCGCCACATCGGCGCGGCCATCTCGGAGTCGGGCCTCGCCGACGAGGCCATCGCCAACCTGACGGGCGAGAGCCGCGACAAGACCTACGACGCCTTCTCGCTCCTGTTCCTGATGGCCAAGGCGGGCGAGACCGCGCCGCTCATCCACGCCATCGAGACGCACCCCGACAACGAAGTGCGCCTCGCGGTCGTGAAGCTTTTGGCGCTGAGCGGGCAGCACGAAATCCTGCCCTCGTTCCGCCGGCTCGCCGTGCGCGGCTCGCTGCCCACGGAGGTGCGCTCCGCCGTCATGGAAGCCATCTACCAGATCAGCAGCCAGCCGCAACACACGACGTAAGCACACGACGTAAGCTGCGCGCGGGCCAGAGGCGCGCGCCGCGGTCGCAGAAAAGAGTCCGCCTGAAGTTACAACTTCAGGCGGACTCTTCGCGTTGCGCGGGGGCGTCAGTGTCGCGCCGCTTTACGGCTGGCCGAAGCGGAGGCGGTACTCGGTGGAGTTCAGGAAGCCGTTGACCATGGCGCGGATGTCGCCGCTTTGCAGCACGCGCAGCCACGCCTGGAAGCCGTCCGGCTCCGGCTTGCGCCTGAGGTAGCCGTAGTACTGCATGGCCACGAAGGCGTTGTTGACCTCGAAGGCGCTCACCTGATCGGAATCCGCCACCGCCCGAAAGACCTGCGCCCGTGTCAGCGTGTTGGCGTTGAGCCGGTTCACCAACTCGGTTTGCGTCAGCGTCACCTTCGCCGCGCCGTCCGGCTGCGCCGGGTCGGGGCAAGTGATCTGCGTCAACTGATACCTGTTCAGCAGGGCGGCGACGTACTGCGGGTTAGGCAGGGTCCCGATTGCGGCCTGGAACTCCGGGCGTTGGGTGAAGAGCGTCGCCAGTTGGGCCTTGCGGTCGAAGACCTCTTGCGCCGTCTGCCCCGCCACGAAGCTCATGTCGGCGACGATCTCCTGATATTCCGGCAGGCGGTTGTACGCCAGCTTGTAGAAGCGGAAGACGTAGACGCCCTTGAGTTGAAACTCCGGCGAGCCGAAGAAAGACTGCGAGACGAGGATGCGGTCGCAGCCCGCGGACGGGCTGTTCGGGTCGAGGTTGTTGATGTTGTCCGGGGAGCCGCCGGTCATGGTCAGGCAACGGTTGAGCACACCCGACCATGGTTCGTTACCCTCCGGCTCGCGGGAGAGGAAATCAAGATACTGCTGGCGCACGAAGAACGGGATGGTGCGGGCCGTGTTGGCCGGGTTCGGCTCGTAGACCGGGTTCGGGCGGCCCGGCGTGTCGTTGTCCGTGATGGTCACGACGATGATGGCGGGCGCGCCGACGCTCGCGCCGTTGGCGCTGCGCAGCACCAGCCGGAAGGTCTCGTTGCCCTCGACGTGGACATCATCAATGACGGGCACGGCCACGGTCTTTGCGGTCGTGCCGGCGGCAAAGATGACCTCGGCCACGCTGGTCGAGTAGTCGCAGCGGGCGAAGGCCGTGCCCGGCCTCGTCTGCGTGTCGGCGCAGCCCACCTCGGCCGGGTCGTCTTCACTGACGTAAGTCAGCGTCGCCGTGGCGGCGCTGATGTTCCCCGCGCGCGTCAACGTAATGTTGACGTGGCCCGCGCCCTCGCCGACCGTCGCCGCCACGGTGCTGAACTGCGCCGTGCTGGCGATGAGTGAGAGGTTGTCGAAGATGGCCGTGCCGCCGCTCCCCGGTGCGGCCGTGCCCGCGCTCAACTCGAGGGCCGCGGGCGCGAGCTTGTCCAGCGTCTTGCGGAAGCGCTCGACAAACGTGGTGTTGTCCGCGCTGGTTTCAAACACCAGGGCGCTGGCGGACACGTCGTGGCGGAAGCGCCAGTAGCGGTGCGCCACCGGGTCGTAAGGGATGACCTGCTGCGTGGCCACCCCGTTGATCCGCACCTGGAAGACGAGCACGAGCACGTCGTCGAGGGGCGCGTTGCCGGGCGCGGGCTGCTCGCCGGAGTCGGCTGAGCCTGAGTCGGCGAACGAGGGGCTGCTGCTCGGGCCGACGACGAAGCGGAAGTAGTTGCTGCTGTCGCTGCCGAGGCCGAAGATGGTCTCAGCGCCGCCCGCGGCCGCCTGCGGCACTTCGACGCTGGCGCGCGCGTTGCTGAAGTCGAACGAATTGACGGAGACGTAGCCGTTGTAGTGCCGCCCGCTCAGCCCGGCGGGTGGGGTGATCATGAGCCGGCCGTTTTGCGTGACGGCGACCTGCGGGTCGAACGCGCCGACGGGCTGCGTCAGCGTGCCGAGGTTCCACTTGCTCGCGTTGCGCGTCGTGCCGGAGAAGTCGTCGGACAGGGCCGGCGTCGGCGTCGGGATCGCGCCGGGGACGGCCGCAAAGTTGAACACCTGGGGGGTGCTGCCCAGTGCGTTGACGGCCGTCTGTGCGGGACTGAAGTTGTTGTAGGGGCTGGCGGGCGTGACAGTGAAGTTGGCGTTCGCGCCGCTCGGCAGTTGGGTGAACAGGTAGTTGCCCTGCGCGTCTGTGAGCGTGGCCTTCGTCACCGCGCCGCTGAGCGTCACCCGAACGTTACTCAGCCCGTTGAAATTGTTGTCGGTGAGCCGCCCGACGATGAAGGGCGGGGTGAACGGCGGGCCCGTCTGCACGACGTTGAAGGTCAGACCGGCGATGGTGATTGTGCCGTTACGCATCTCCTCGTCGGTGTCGGCCGCCACCGTATAGCGGAGTGTGCCGTTGCCGATGGTGCCGGTCTGGCCCGAGACGAGGGTGATCCAACTCGTAGCGGTAGAGGCTGTCCAGAGACAGCCGGGGCTGGCCGTGACGCTGACCATCCCGGTGCCGCCGCCGAGGGCGAAGCTCTGGATGCCTGGCGTGAGGCTGAACTGGCAGGGCGGGCCGTTGGTCAGATCGTGGACGCCGGTGAGACCGCGGTGGACGAACTGCCCCGTCGGATCGACGACGAGCGAGGTCGCCGTGGTGGTGGCCGGCAGGTTGATGTTGAAGTTGCTCCAACTCGCGCCCCCGTTGGTGCTGCGCCACACCCCGCTGCCGGCGGTGATCACGGTGGACAGGTAGATCGTGTTCGGGTTGCTCGGATCGATGGCGATGGCGCGCGGGGCCGGGTCGGTCAGGCCCGTATTGATCGGCGTCCAACTCGTGCCGCCGTTCGTGCTCTTCCACACGCTGTCGTTGGCCGCGTCGAACGACGAGCCGGCGTAGAGCGTGTTGGGGTTGCCGGGATCGATGGCCAGCGCCCAGACCTGATGACCGAGCGGGCCGGTCGGCTGCCAGTTGCCCCCGCCCGCCGTGGTCTTCCACACGCCGTTGGTCACGCCGTTGAACGTGCCCGCGTAGACGACGTTCGGGTTCTGCGGGTTGATGGCGATGGCGATGGCGGAACTGACCGGCAGCCCCGTCCCGACCCAGGTCGCCCCGCCGTCGGTCGTCTTAAAGACCTCGCAGGCGCTGTCGCTGGCGCGCGTCGTGCCGACGTACACGACGTTCGCGTTGGTCGGATCGACCGCCAGCCCGTGGCGCGAAAAGGCGATGCCGCCGAAGTTGTTGGCCAAGTTCGTCGGATTCCACGTCGCCCCCGCGTCGGTGCTCTTGTAGACCGTGCCGCCGCCCGTCGCGTACAGAATGTTCGGGTTCGTGCGGGCGACGGCGAGGCCGTTGTAGTCGGCGACGCCGACGCCCGTGCCCGCGCCCCACGTCCCGCCGCCGTTCGTGCTCTTGTAGACGAGGGTGCGGCTGGCGGCGTAGATGATCGCAGAGTTGGTCGGGTCCATCGCCAGCGCGAAGATGGCCGGGCCGCCCGCCGGCCCGTTACTCGTCCAAGAGTTGACGGCCAGCGGGCCGACCTGCTGATCCGGGTGCGACACGGGGGCCGGCGCTGCTGCGCGTTGGGCCGGTGCGCGCGCCACCTCGGGGCGGGCGGTCGTGTTGAAGTGCGCTGCGGCGCGGCGCACGGGCGCGGGGAAGACGGCGGCGCAACCTAACAGCGCGAGCAGGAGTAGGGCGAGATTACGGGCACGGGGATGGCGCAGGGAGGGGGGGCAAGACATGTTGTGCTCCGAGATAAAAGGAACGTCTGTGGCCGGCCGAGCCGGCGCACTAAGCAGTTGCGGCGAGTTACGGCTGAACTTCCAGGGTGGCGGGGGGGCGCGGCCGGCGCGGTGTTTTGGAGTTTTAAGACTGTACCCTGCGTCCGTTCAAATGCAGCGCCCGAGTCTAATGCCTAACATCAACGATGCACAAGCTGCCGCGGTCTCAAAGTGCCTCCGTCACTTTATGTCGGCCGGGCCGAAAACATTTCTTGCCCCTTTTTAGTTTTTCCGCTAGGCTCCGCCCATGAGCGACGAAGAACGCCAGCGGCTGACGGACTTAATCCTCGAATATCGTGCTAAGCCAGTCGCCCACGTGCCAGTCGCCAATGTGAAAGTGGAGTGCGAGTCCCAGGCGCGTATGAATCAAGCCTTCGCTAAGTATTTGAAGACTGTGACCGAATGTACACAGGCTTTGCAGGATGGGCGGGCGCGGCCGGACGAACTGGGTAGATACAGCGACTCTTAGACTAAACTGCGGGCCGTGTGACAGGTGACGGGCGGCGGGTTAAAATACCTGCCTCCCGTCATTGCCATTTATTGTCATGCCATTCCAATTACGTTCCGACTTTCAGCCGCAGGGCGACCAGCCGGCCGCCATTGACGCGCTCGTCCGCGGTCTCCACGACGGCGCGAAGGATCAGGTCTTGCTCGGCATCACCGGCTCGGGCAAGACCTTCTCCATCGCCTCCGTCATCCAGCGCACGCAGCGCCCGACGCTCGTCATCGCGCACAACAAGACGCTCGCCGCGCAGCTCTACCAGGAGTTCAAGTCGTTCTTTCCAGAGAACGCCGTCGAATATTTCGTCTCCTACTACGACTACTACCAGCCCGAAGCCTACGTGCCGGCCTCGGACACCTACATCGAGAAGGAGGCGACGATCAACGAGGAGATTGATCGGCTGCGCCTGTCGGCGACGCGCGCGCTGTTCGAGCGGCGCGACGTGATCGTGGTCGCCAGCGTCTCCTGCATCTACGGCCTCGGCGACCCGGACGCTTATTACAACATGCTCCTGTTCGTCGAGCCGGGGCAGCGCATCACGCGCGACCAGTTGCTGCAAAAGCTCGTCGAGTTGCAGTACGAGCGCAGCGACATAGAGTTCGACCGCGGCAGCTTCCGCGTCCGCGGCGACATAGTAGAAATCTATCCGAGTTATCAGGATCAGGCGTATCGCATCGAATTGTGGGGCGATGAGATTGATGCTATCTCGACGATTGATCCGCTGCTCGGCGAAGTCTTGCAGAAGCACAACGCGCGCTTGCCCATCTACCCGAAGACGCACTACGTGATGCCGAAGTCCACGGTCAAGCGCGCCATCAAGACGATCCGCGAGGAGCTGGATTGGTGGGAGCCGAAGCTCATCCAGGAGGGCAAGCTCGTCGAGGCGCAGCGCCTGCACCAGCGCACGATGTACGACCTTGAGATGATCAAGGAGATGGGCTTCTGCCGCGGCATCGAAAACTACTCACGCCACCTGACGGGCAAAGCGCCCGGCGAGCCGCCGCCGACGCTCTTGGATTATTTGCCGCGCGACACGATGGTCGTCATAGACGAGTCGCACCAGACCGTGCCGCAGATTCGCGGCATGTTCAACGGCGACCAGTCGCGCAAGCGCACGCTCGTCGAGTACGGCTTCCGCTTGCCTAGCGCGATGGACAACCGCCCGCTCAACTTCGGCGAGTTCGAGCGCCGCGTCGGGCAGACGATCTACGTCTCGGCGACGCCCGGCCCCTACGAGTTGACGAAGACCGGCGGCGAAGTCGTCGAGCAGATCATCCGCCCGACCGGCTTAACTGATCCCGAAGTGGACGTGCGCCCGGTCAAGGGGCAGATTGACGATCTCTTGGAAGAGTGCCGCGTGCGCGCCGAGCGCGACGAGCGCGTGCTCGTCACGACCTTGACGAAGAAGATGGCGGAGGACTTGACCGAATACTTCGCGGAGGTCGGCGTCCGCGTCCGCTACCTGCACTCGGACATAGAGACGCTTGAGCGGATCAAAATCCTGCGCGACCTGCGCCGCGGCGAGTTCGACGTGCTCGTCGGCATCAACCTCCTGCGCGAAGGTCTCGACCTGCCCGAAGTCTCGCTCGTCGCCATCCTCGACGCCGACAAGGAAGGCTTCCTGCGCTCCGAGTCGTCCTTGATTCAGACCATCGGCCGCGCCGCGCGCAACGCCAACGGCCGCGCCATCCTCTACGCCGACAACATGACCGACTCGATGCGCCGCGCGCTCGACGAGACGAACCGCCGCCGCGCTATCCAAGTCGAGTACAACCGCGAGCACGGCATCACGCCGCGGACGATCATCAAGCCGGTCGAGGCCACGCTCGTCACCGCCTACGAGGCCGACTACTTCAAAGTGCCGCTCGACCTCGAAGCCATCGAAGACTACTCGCGCGCCAACATCCAGGAGACCATCGCGCGGCTCGACGGCGAGATGCGCGCCGCCGCCCGCGCCATGGAGTTCGAGCGCGCCGCCGAGTTGCGCGACCGCATCAAGTACCTGCGCGAGCGCGAGCTGACGGCCGTCTGACGCCACGGCTTATGCTGACGAAGACGCAGCCCGACGAGCTGCAAGCCTACCTCGCGGACGCCAGCAACTTGGCCGGCGGCCGGGCCGCGCGCGTCGTCTGGCCCGAAAGCGCCGAAGAAGTTGCTGAGGTGTTGCGCGCGGCGGCGCGCGCGTGTACGCCGGTGACGGTCGCGGGCGCGGGCACGGGCGTCGTGGGCGGGCGCGTGCCGGCGGGCGGCGTCGTGCTGGCGACCGACCGGCTGAACCGCGTCGGCGAGATCGTCGGAGACGAGACGGGCGACGGCGGGCGCGGCACGGTCGCGGCGGGCGTGACGCTCGCGGACTTCCGCGGCGCGGTCGAGGCGCGCGGGCTGTTCTACCCGCCCGACCCGACCGAGTGGAGCTGCTACATGGGCGGCACGGTCGCCACCAACGCGTCGGGCGCGCGCACCTTCAAGTACGGCCCGACGCGGGCTTACGTGCGCCGTCTAAAGCTCGCCCTCGCCACGGGCGACGTGCTCGATCTGCGGCGCGGCGAAATCTTCGCCGACGCGCGCGGGCGCTTGCGTATCCCGCTCAGCGGCGGCCGCATGATCGAAGCGCAGTTGCCTTCCTACCGGATGCCGCAAACGCGCAAGCACGTCGCCGGCTACTACGTCGCGCCGGAGATGGACGCGCTTGATCTGTTCATCGGCAGCGAAGGCACGCTCGGCGTCATCACCGAGATCGAGGCGGCGCTGCTCGCGCGGCCCGCGGGCGTCCTCGCGGGCGTCGTCTTCTTCGCCGCGGAAGCCGACCTGCTCGCCTTCGTGCGCGCAGCCCGCGCCCGCTCCTTGCAGACGCGCGCCGAGCAGGAGCACTTGAACCAGAGCGTCGTCCGTACGGGCGAGGGAAGTGCCGAAGCGGAAGACGGCCGGCCCGCGTTCGTCCGTGTTGACGCGCGCGCGCTTGAGTATTTCGACGCCGAATCGTTGCAGTTCCTGCGCGCGCACTACCCGCTCGTGCCGCCTGCGGCCGCGGGCGCGATCTTCTTCGAGCAGGAGGTGACGGAGGAGACCGAGGGCGACTTTCTCGCCGCCTGGCACGCGCTGCTGCAAGCGCACGGCGCGCTGCTCGACGAGTCTTGGTTCGCCACGGACGGGCGCGATCAGCATCGTCTGCGCGAGTTTCGTCATCGCTTGCCCGTGCTCGTCAACGAGTGGCTCGCGCGCCACGGGCAGCGCAAGGTCTCGACCGACATGTGCGTGCCCGACGAGGCGTTCGCCGCGATGCTGCGCTTTTATCAAGACGCACTGCGCGCGAGCGGCTTGCAGTACGTCATCTTCGGGCACGTCGGCGACAACCACGTCCACGTCAACATACTGCCGCGCGACGACGCGGAGGCGGCGCAAGCGCGCGCGCTCTACGACCGCTTCATCGAGCGCGCCGTCGCTTGCGGCGGCACGATCTCGGCCGAGCACGGCGTCGGCAAGCTCAAGCGCAAGTACCTGCGCGCCCTCTACGGCGACGCCGCGCTCGGCGAGATGGCCGCGCTCAAACGCGCCTTCGACCCCGCCGGCATACTGGGCCGCGGCAACATGATCCCCGAAGAGTTGCTGTAAGGCTGTCCGTTGTCCGTGGGCAGTTGTCCGTTGTTCTGCCGGCTTGAGTCGGGAGCCGGAGATGAAGCGAGCACCTGACGAGACGAGAACAACGGACAACGGACAACTGACCACGGACAAATCTTTATGCTGCGATTCACAACGGCGGGCGAGTCGCACGGGCGCGCGCTGGTGGCGATCCTCGAAGGGCTGCCGGCGGGTCTCGCCGTGGACGCCGACGCGATCAACCGCGAGCTGGCGCGGCGGCAGTGGGGCTACGGGCGCGGCGGGCGCATGAAGATCGAGCAGGACGCGGCGGAGATCGTGAGCGGCGTGCGCCACGGCCGCACGCTCGGCTCGCCGGTCGCGCTCTTGATCGAGAACAAGGACTGGCCGAACTGGGCGGACGTGATGGCGGCGGAGGCGCGCGCGGTCGAGCCGGAGAAGGCGCGCCGCGTGAAGCGCCCACGCCCCGGCCACGCAGACCTCGCGGGCGGGCTGAAGTACGACGCGCGCGACCTGCGCGACGTGTTGGAGCGTGCGTCGGCGCGCGAGACGGCCGCGCGCGTCGCCTGCGGCGCGCTCGCGCGCCAACTGCTCGCCGCCTTCGACGTAGAATTGCTGAGCCACGTCGTCCAACTCGGCGGCGTGCCCGACGCGCCGCTCGAACTCCCTTGGGCCGAGATCGCCGCCATCCCCGACGACGCGCCGCTGCGCTGCGGCGACCGGGAAGCGCAGGCGCGCATGGTCGCGCTGATTGACGAGACGCGGCGCGGCGGCGACACGCTCGGCGGCGTCTTCGAGGTCGTCGCGCGCGGCGTCGTCGTCGGTCTCGGCGCGCACACGTCCTGGGACGCGAAGCTGGACGGGCGGCTGGCGCAAGCCCTCATGTCCATCCCTGCGGTCAAGGCGGTGAGCATCGGCGCGGGCGTCGAGGCGGTCGCCCGGCCCGGCTCGCAAGTCCACGACGAGATCGCTTACGACGCGGCGGCGCGCGCCTTCACGCGCCCGACGAACCGCGCCGGCGGCCTCGAAGGCGGCATCACCAACGGCGCGGAGCTGCGCCTGCGCGGCTACCTCAAACCCATCTCGACCCTGCGCCGGCCCCTGCGCTCCGTGGACATAGACACCAAGCAGGAAGAGTCGGCCGCCTTCGAGCGTTCCGACGTAACGGCCGTCCCCGCCGCGGGCGTCATCGGCGAAGCCATGACCGCCCTCGTCTTGGCCGCCGCCATGCGCGCCAAGTTCGGCGGCGACAGCCTCGCCGAGATGCGCCGCAACTTCGACGGCTACCGCGCACAGTTGCGTGGCTACTAACGCGCGGCGGCGTATAATGACATTGAGCCGGAGGCAAGCGAATGAGCACTGATCTGAAAGCCATCGAGGTTGAGGGCGTGATTGACGAGGAGCGGCAACTGCGCCTGAATGAACCGCTGCCCGTTACCGGCCCGAGTCGCGTGCGCGTCATCATCCTCATTCCCGAACCGACAGATTCGGATGAGCGCGAGTGGCTACGCGCCGCCGCCGCCAACCCGGCCTACGAGTTCTTAGCCGACCCGGCCGAAGACATCTACACGCCGGCGGATGGGCAGCCGTTCCATGATTAAAGGCAAAGTCGTGCTCGTGCCGTTTCCGTTCGACGATCTGTCGGCGGCCAAGGTGCGGCCGGTGGTCTGCCTGACCGACCCGACCGGCCCGCACCGCCATGTCGTGCTGGCCTTCATCACCAGCCGCGTGCCGCCTGATATGCTGGACACCGATCTGTTGATTGAAGCGGCGCACCCTGATTTCGGCGCGACCGGTCTGCGTGTTTCCTCGACTCTGCGTTTGCACCGCCTATTGACCGTAACCACGATGCTCCTCCGGCGTGAATTAGGCGTGCTGTCGCCGGGCCTCTTGGCCGACGTGGATAAACGGCTGCGCAAGCTGTTCGCGCTTTAGCCCGCCGCGGGCGTCATCGGCGAAGCCATGACCGCCCTCGTCTTGGCCGCCGCCATGCGCGCCAAGTTCGGCGGCGACAGCCTCGCCGAGATGCGCCGCAACTTCGACGGCTACCGCGCACAGTTGCTTGACTATTAACTAAGAATCGCTGTGCTAAAATCGGCGCACGACGGAGACGCGATATGCTGACGAGCTACATCAACGCCGCTTTGCGCCGCGCGCATTACGAGATACTGACGGACGATCAAAGTTACTACGGCGAGATACCCGGTTTCGAGGGCGTCTACGCGAACGCAGCGACGCTCGAAGACTGCCGCGCGGAGTTGGCTGAAGTGTTGGAGGAGTGGCTGCTGTTCCGCGTCGCGCAACGACTGCCGCTGCCGGTCGTTGACGGGCTGGAACTGAAGATCAAGGAAGTCGCCTGAATGCCGCGCCTCGGTGCGATCACACGCAAAGAGTTAATCCGTCACCTGCGGCAACTCGGCTTCGACGGCCCTTATTCCGGCGGCAAACATCAGTTCATGAGTAACGGCCCGCTCACGCTCCACATCCCCAACCCGCACCAAGCCGACATCGGCCGCGAGCTTCTCAGCCGCATCCTGCGGCAAGCCGGCATCAGCAGAGAGGATTGGGAACGCCTCTAGTCCCGCGGCTCGCGCGACATGACAAGCGGCGACAGCCTGACTGAGATGCGCCGCAACTTCGACGGTCATTGTGAACAGCTAACTGGCTACTGACGCGCGTATGAGTATGTCGAACGATCCGCCGGCGCTGACTTCGCCTGATGGGATGATCAGGGTGGCGTTTGACGTGAGCACGGGGCGGATGTCGCATGAGATTTATAGCCCGCGTGTGGTGCGTCTGCCGGAGGGCGAGGTGCTGTTGGATTTGTGGGGCACGATGTGGGACGCGAGCACGCACTTCGACGCGCCGGGCACGGTGCGGCTCAGTCTGCGCTATTACCCCGGCGAGCGGCACAGCTTCGAGGTCACGGTTGACGCGCGTGCGCGCTCGTTCCACTTCGCGGACAGCCCCACGGAGCAGCACGCGCTCTCAAAGTTCGCGCGCCTGATCGAGCGGAAGTACAAGACCCAGCCCGCGTACGTGAGCGCGCGCCAGCCCGCGGCGGGCGACGAGCGGCTCGTCGCGATCTTAGTCGTCGGGCTGTTGATCCTGGGCGCGTTTTATCTGCTGGCGCTGGCGGTCGGTTGGCGTTGAAGGCCGCCGCGCGGCTGGCTTGCCCGCGTGAATTTCCCGTTGCCTCCCAGCGCCGGGCGCGCGCCGCGGCCGCGCGGGCGCGGCCGCGGCGCGGGTGGCGTTTACGGTTCGGGCGGGCTACAACGATTCGAGGAAGCGGATCACATCCTCCTTACAACCGACCGGCAGGTTCGAGCAGGTGCCGATAGGCGACTCGTTGGGCAGCGCGCTGAACCGGTTGATGACGGAGAGCGCCTCGCCCCGGTGGCGCAGGATCGCTTCCAGGAAGGTGAGCGACTCGCCGTCGTGCATCAGGCGGTCGCGGGTGCGGACGCCCCAGAGCGGCGGCGTGCGCAGCTTGTTACGCGTCGAGAGCCGCGCCGGGACGGTGTTCTCCTGCGGCCCGTTCTGCACGATGCCGTCGCCCGTGCCTACGTCGTGCAGCAACCCGTCCGTGAACGGCCGGATGATCTTGTTGCCGAGCGCCACCGGCACGGTGAACTGGCCGCCGTTGATGACGGTGCAGGGCGGGGCGGTCAGGATGGCCGGGACGTGGCACACGCTGCAACTGTAGGTGGCGCGGTCGGTGGACGTGGCCGGCAGGCTGGCGAACAGACGCCGGCCGCGCGCGATGGAGGCGGCGAAGGCATTGATGATGTCGGGGTCGCGCGGCGGGGCCTTGGTGGCGCGCATGAACTCGGCGAACACCTTGATGTCTTGCATGGCGTCCTCGCCGTTGGGCGGCGGATCGGGCTTGGGATCGAAGGGGGCCACGGAGCGGCCCAGCGAAGTGTTTTCGAGGCGCACCAGGAAGTTGGTGATGCCGATCTCGTTCAGGTAGGCGTCGCCGGAGAACGAGAGCAGGCTGGCGTGCTGATCCTTCCAGCCGAAGCGGCCGATGCGCCGGACGCAGGGCAGGTTCGGGTTCGCGCAGTCCGGGTTCGTGTTGATGTTCGCCTCCAGCACCGGCACGGCGATGGCCTGCCCATGCACGACGCCGCCGGTGACGGCGACCTGGAAGTTCGCGATGGCGAGCAGTGTGCCGTTCGGCACGGCTTCGAGGAAGCCGTCGCCGAGCGTGTTGAGCGAGGTGCGGAAGGTGCGCACCGGCTCGTCGCGCGCCAGCACGGGCCCGCCGATGATGCTGGCGGTCAGCAACGGCGGCACGCGCTCCTGCACCTTCGCGCCGAAGAACGGCGGCGTGCTGCTATTCTTGGTCGGGATCGAGCGGTCGTTGATGAGCGAGCCGCCGGGCGCGTCGGCGAAGACGGTGACGAGCTGGCCCTGCCGGTTGAAGGCCAGCCGGTTGTGCCCGGCGCGCAGCTCGTTGATCTGGCTGATCGCGCCCGTGACCGGGTTCTGGTGGCACTCCGAGCAGGCCTGCGCGTTGTAGACGGGGCCGAGACCGTCGGCGATCTCGTCGCGCTCCTCGAACGTGTCCTTGTCGGCGTCGAAGGTCGTCTGCGAGACGAAGTTGTTGGTCCCGTCGTCGAAGTCCGCGGGCGCGTCGGCGAACGGCGTCCAGCAGATAGCGTTCGCCGACGCGCTCGCCTGCTTGTCGGGGGCGGCGGTCGCCGAGCCGCCGGCCGCGGCCGGGTCGCTCTCCGTGTTGAAGGAGAAGTTGGCGTCGGTGTCGGGCTTCGCGCCTTCGGCGTCAATGCTGCCCTGCGCCTCGGTCACGTCCACGCCGCTGCTCGACGCCCGGTTGGCCTGATCGACCGTGCCGGCTTCGGAGTCGGGCAGGGCGTTAGGGTCTTCGTCGCTGCTGGTCTCGGCGGCGGCCGCGGTGGCCGGGGCGGCGGTCTGACTGCTGGTCGTCCGGTTCAAAGCGGCGGTCGTGACGACCGCCGCCAGGAACACTAGCAGCGTAAAAATTTTTGCGCGTTTCATCTCGTGTCTCTCCATCGGCGCGCGCGCACACGGGGCCCGTGCGGCGCGCGCCTGGTAAGGGCGACCGCGGTGCTGCTGCTTGAGGCGGGTCGCTAGGATTATCCCTAGGTCGAAGACATCTGCGCGTTAGCGAGAAGCGGCGCACCTCCGGCGGGGCCGGGTTCGACTGAGAGGACGAACCGGCGGCGCGAGGCTTCTCGGTCGTTACGGGGGGGGCGACGGTTAAACTGAGCGTCGAGCCGCGCTCAGGCGACGACAACGGCGGAGGATGGTATCGGGGAAGGCGACGGCGGACGTGTCGGGCAAGTCGTGCTAACGTCGCGGGGGCACGGAGCCTTGGGGGATTAGCGAAATAACTGTCGAGGGAGCGGAAGTGGGCACAGCCTACACCTCCGCCCGAACCGTGTCAATAACTTTTTCGCGCGCCCGGTTGGCGCAAAGAAGCACCGCCGTGTCGCTGGCACGCGCCCGCCGTTTGGCTTAATATCTTGACAGGCGCAACGCCCGCGCCGCCGGGCGCATCTCAGGCTGATTCAACTCATAGGGAAAGGTAGCGGATGGCTTTATTGGAGATCGTTAAGTACCCGAACGCCGTGCTGGAGACGCCGGGCGAGCCGGTCGTGGCGTTCGACGAGAAACTGAAGAAGCTCGTCGCGGACATGTTCGAGACGATGTACGCGGCGCGGGGCGTGGGGCTGGCCGCGCCGCAGGTCGGCGTCGCGCGGCGTCTGTTCGTGATGGACTGTTCGGGCGGCGAAGACCCGCGCCAGCGCGTCGCGCTCGTCAACCCGGAGGTCTTGCGCGTCGAGGGCGAGCAGACGGGCGACGAGGGGTGTCTGTCGTTCCCCGGCGTCTTCTTCGCCGTCAAGCGCAGCTTGCGCGCGGTCGTGCGGGCGCAGGACGTGAGCGGCGAGACGTTCGAGCTGGACGGCATGGAGTTGACGGCGCGCTGCATGTTGCACGAGACGGATCACTGCGACGGCATCGTCTTCATCAGCCACACCACGCCGCTGAAGCGCGAGATGGTCAAGCGCAAGATGCGCCGGCTCGGCAAGCAGCAGAAGTGGGTCTAGCCGGGCGTCGTCGGGCGCAAGCGGAGCGGTCGTCGGTTGCGAGCCGGCGGCCGCTTTTTCCGGCCCGTTTGTGGTAGCATCAAGGTCAAATTCATGCAGCACAAATAAGAGGTGAGTGGGATGGAGCAGGGCGAGTTTCGCAACGAGACGTTTACCGATTTCACCAAGGCGGAGCACGCGGCCGCGATGCGCGCGGCGCTTGAGAAAGTGCGCGGCGAGTTGGGGCGCGAGTACCCGCTCGTCATCGGCGGCGAGCGTCTGACGACCGGGCGCACGTTCGACAGCCGCAACCCCGCGCGCAAGACCGAAGTCGTCGGCCGCTTCCAGAAGGCGACCGAGGAGCAGGCGCGGCAGGCGGTCGAGATCGCCGATGAGACGTTCAAGTCTTGGTCGCGCGTGCCGGCGGCGGAGCGCGCCGCGTGGCTGTTTCGCGTCGCGCAACTGCTGCGCGAGCGGCGGCACGAGTTCTCCGCGTGGATGATCTACGAGGTCGCCAAGACCTGGCCCGAGGCGGACGCCGACACCGCCGAGGCGATTGACTTCTGCGAGTTCTACGCGCGCGAGATGCTGCGCTACGCGGGCGCGCAGCCGCTCACGAAGATCGAGGGCGAAGAGAACGAGTTGCACTACCTGCCGCTCGGCGTCGGCGTCGTCATCCCGCCTTGGAACTTCCCGCTCGCCATCATGGCGGGCATGACCGCCGCGTCGGTCGTCACCGGCAACACGGTCGTGCTCAAGCCTTCGTCGGACGCGCCCACCATCGCCTACAAGTTCTTCGAGCTGCTCGAAGAGGCGGGCTTGCCGCCGGGCGTCGTCAACTTCATGACCGGGTCGGGCGGCGAAGTCGGCGACGTGGTGGTGGATCACGCGCGCACGCGCTACGTCGCCTTCACCGGCTCGAAGGAGGTGGGCCTGCGCATCAACGAGCGCGCCGCCAAGCACCAGCCGGGGCAAATCTGGATCAAGCGCGTCGTCGCCGAGATGGGCGGCAAGGACGCGATCATCGTGGACAGCGACACAGACCTCGACGACGCGGCGGCGGGCGTCGTCCAGTCCGCCTTTGGCTTCCAGGGGCAGAAGTGCTCGGCCTGCTCGCGCGCCATCATCCACGCGGACGTGTACGACGCGATGGTCGAACGGATCGTCGAGCGCACGGGGAAACTGACCGTGGGCGATCCGACCGAACCGGCGACGACGCTGAGCGCGGTCATCAACGAGAAGGCGTTCAAGACCATCAACAAGTACATCGAGTGGGGCAAGGAGGACGGCGGGCGCGTCGTCGCGGGCGGCGGCTCGGACGGCGAGCAAGGCTTCTTCGTCGAGCCGACCGTCATCGCCGACGTGAAGCCCGGCGCGCGCGTCGAGCAGGAGGAGATTTTCGGCCCCGTCCTCGCCGTCATCCGCGCGCGCGACTACGACGACGCGTTGGCGATTGCCAACGACACGGAGTACGGCCTGACCGGCGCGGTCTACACGAACGACCCCGCGAAGCTCGAACGCGCGCGGCGCGAGTTCCACGTCGGCAATCTGTATTTGAACCGCAAGTGTACGGGCGCGCTCGTGGGCGTCCACCCGTTCGGCGGCTTCAACATGTCGGGCACGGACTCGAAGGCGGGCGGGCGCGACTACCTCGGTCTCTTCATGCAGGCCAAGGTCACGGCCGAGAAGGTGCGCGCCGGCTACAGCCCGAAAGAGCAGCGCGGCGTGATTTAGGTCGGTGGTCGTCTGTAACGTGCGACCGGGTTCACACAGAGGGCACAGAGGGCACACAGAGGGCACAGTTAAGAGACTCTGTGCCCTCTGTGTTGATCTTTTCTCCGACCACCTTCAACTTCAATACGACGAGGAGACGAACATAGGATGACGTGGAGCAGCCGAGGCCCGATGCGGCGCGCGCGCCTGTCGCTCTTGAGCGCGGCCATTCTGCTCGCGGGCCTGTCGGCCCCCGCGCAGCGCCGCGCCCCGGCGCGCGCCAACGCCGCCACGCTCTTTCAGGTCTCCGCCGAGCCGGACGGCGTGCAGATCGAGCCGGTCGTGCGCGTCGTCAACGGCCGGCTCACTGACATAGTTGACACGGGCAAGGGGCCGCTCAATAGACAACTGGCCGGCAGTCTCTATAAGCCGGGGCGGCAGTTGGCGGTCATCTTCGGCGGCGGGCGCGCCGGCACGCTCACGGTCAAGCCCAAGCTGCCCGCCGGCGAGTGCTCGCCCACGGCCGCCAACGTCACGCTCGACGCGCCCGCCGTCAAACTCGGCTTGAACGTCTTCGCGCTCGCCACCGACAGTCAGACCTTGGGCCGGCCCGCGCCCGCGCGCCGCGCGCCCACGCCCGAAGAGCGCGCCGCCGGCAACAAGCTGGCCGCCGATCTGTACCGACAGAAGGGCGTGCCCGCCGACCGCGCCGCCGCCTTCGACACGATCAACCTGACGGCGACCGACCTCGACGGCGACGGCACGTTCGAGCTGATCGGCACGTTCAAGCTCAAACGCACGCCCGTCATCAGCGACATGCTGTTCTTAATCGCCGAGCCGCACGGCGCGGACTTCCGCGCCGGTTTCGCCAACTACGAGAAGGTAGACAAGGCGACGCTCGACGAGACCAACGAAGAGGCCTTCGCCTCAGTCGGCCCCGCCGGCTTTCTCTTCGAGGTGCTGCTCGACCAGCTCGACGTGGACGGCGACGGCGCGAGCGAAGTCTTCACCCGCATGCTCAGCTTCGAGGGCGTCCACTTCAACGTCTACAAGAAGAGCGCCGGCCGCTGGCAGTTAATTAAAGAGCTTAGCAACTACCACTGCGCGTACTGAAAGAATGAGGGAGACAGAAGTCAGGAGTCAGAAGCCAGAAGAAGGAAGAAGAATGGCCGGCTTTTCATTCCGGCTTCTGACTCCTGGCTTCTGGCTTCTGTCTCCTGACTTCTGACTCCCGGCTTCTCATCCTTATGCCCCTGCGCCTCGTCTTCATGGGCACGCCGGAGACGGCCGTGCCGACCTTGCGGCGCTGCCTGGCGGACGGGCACGAGGTCGTCGCCGTGTGGACGCAGCCGGACAGACCGGCGGGGCGCGGCAACCGCCTGACCGCGCCGCCCGTGAAAGAGTTCGCCGCGACGCACGGCCTCGCAGTCCACCAGCCGACGAAGATCAAGACCGCAGAGGCGCGCGCGCTGTTCGAGTCGCACGCGGCGGACGCGGCGGTCGTCGTCGCCTACGGCCGCATCCTGCCGCCCTGGTTCCTGCGCGCGCCGCGCCGCGGCTGCGTCAACGTCCACTTCTCCCTGCTGCCACGCTACCGCGGCGCAGCGCCCGTCAACTGGGCCATCGTCCGCGGCGAGACCGAGACCGGCGTCACCACGATGCTCATGGACGAAGGCCTCGACACAGGCCCCTTGCTCTTGCAGCAAGCCACGCCCATCGCCCCGCACGAGACCGCGCCGCAACTGCTCGCGCGCCTCGCCGACCTGGGTGCGGAACTCCTGAGCGCCACGCTCGCGCGCTTCGACGAATTAACGCCGCGCCCGCAGCGCGACGAAGACGCCACGCTCGCGCCGCTCCTCACACGCGAAGACGGCCTGCTCGACTGGACGCTCGCGGCGACCGACATCGAGCGCCGCGTCCGCGGCTTTCAACCCTGGCCGAACGCGCACACGCTCCTGCGCGGCGCGCGGCTCGTCCTCTGGCACGCCGAAGCGTGGACGCCCCCGCCCGAACACTCTCAAGCGCAACCGCCCGGCACGATCCTCCACGCGCGCGGCGACGATTTGGTCATCGCCTGCGGCGCGGGCACGGCCCTGCGCGTCCTCGAAGCGCAGGCCGAAGGCAAGCGCCGCATGAGCGCCCGCGACCTGCTCAACGGCCTCCGCGTACAGACGGGCGAACGACTCGGCTGAGACGGAACTTGAATTGCGCCATGCTTTGCGTCTTTGCGTGAGAATTGTTTTCGATGACGGTGCGCGTGATTAAAAAGAAGCGGCCGGCGGCGTCGGGCGGGGCGCGCGCCGTGTCGCCCGCGCGCCGCGTCGCGTTCGCGGTCTTGACGCGCGTCGAAAACGAAGGCGCGTTCGCCTCCGTCCTGCTCGCGCACGCGACCGCCGAGTTGCGCCCCGAAGATCGCGCGCTCTGCTACGAGCTGGTGCTCGGCGCGCTGCGCTGGCAACTGTGGCTCGATCATTTGATCGCGCACTACGCCGGGCGCGCGCCCGACAGTCTCGACGCGCCCGTGCGGCGCGTCCTGCGCCTCGGTCTCTACCAACTGCGCTTCCTGACGCGCGTGCCGGCGTCGGCCGCCGTCAACGAGTCGGTCAACCTCGCACACGCGGCCGGCCTGCGCGGCGCGGCCGGCTTCGTCAACGCCGTCCTGCGCCACGCGACGCGCGAGCCGGACTACGATCCTGCGGCCGACATCGCCGACGAGACAGAGCGCCTGGCCGTCGCCGCCTCGCACCCCGTCTGGCTCGTCGCGCGCTGGGTGCGCGCCTTCGGCCGCGAAGAGGCGGCGGCCCTCGCGCACGCGAACAACCGCCCGCCGCCGGTCGCCTTCCGCGTCAACGAGTGGCGCGCGCCCGCCGACGAAGTGCTGGCGCGGCTCGCGGCCGCGGGCGTGGAGGTCGCGCCGTCCGAGGTCGCGCCCGGCGCGTGGCGCGTGGCGGCGGGCACGGGCGGCGCGGCGTTGCGCGCGCTCGCGCACGAAGGCTTGCTCTACACGCAGGACGAGGCGTCGCAACTCGTGGCGCGCGTGGTCGGCGCGCGACCGGGCGCGCGCGTCCTCGACGTGTGCGCCGCGCCGGGCAGCAAGGCGACGCAGTTGGCGGGTCTCGCGGGCGACGCGGCGCTCGTCGTCGCGGGCGACCTCTACGAGCACCGTCTGCGGACGGTCGTCGAATCGGCCGCGCGGCAAGGGCTGAAGAGCGTGCGCGCCGTCGCCTTCGACGCCGAACAGCCGTTGCCGTTCGCCGCCGCGTCGTTCGATCAGGTCTTAGTGGACGCGCCCTGCACGGGCACGGGTACGCTCCGCCACAACCCGGAGATACGCTGGCGCTTGCACGAGACGGACGTGACCGACCTGGCCGCGCGCCAGCGGCGCATCCTCGCGCAAGCCGCGCGCACCGTCCGCCGCGGCGGGCGGCTCGTCTACTCGACCTGTTCGGTCGAGCCGGAGGAGAACGAGCAGACGGTCGCCGCGTTCCTCGCCGCGCAGGAAGAGTTCAAGCCTGAGCCGGTCGCCGCGCCCGCGCACCTGTTGACCGCCGCGGGCGCGGCCCGCACCTGGCCGCAGCGCGACGGCGCGGACGGCTTCTTCGTCGCCGCCTTCGCGCGCCAAGCTTAGGCGGGCGAGCGACTTGCCGGGCGTCTCGCGCCGGTGCTAGACTCTCGCGCTTGAAGAACGCCCGGCGCGGGCGTTCGCCGTGTTGCGACGGAGAGAGGCGACGAGACAAGTGGCAGAAGCAGCCGGGGTGTTCCCGACCTTCATTAACCGGATCGGCATCCTGCTCGGCATCGCCGCCTTCTTCGCCCTCGGTCTACTCGGCACGATCTACCTGTCGCTGCGCAGCCCCGAAGTGAAAGTGCCCGAAGTCGTCGGCAAGAACTACATGGAGGCCGAGACGGCTTTGGAGAAGGCGGGCTTGAAGGCGCGCAAGCGCGCCGTGCGCTTCAGCGCCGACCAGAAGCCCGACACCGTGCTCGACCAGACGCCGCGCGCGGGCGAGGTCGTCAAGCAGGGGCAGACCGTGGCGGTCGTCGTCAGCCGCGCCGAGCAGAAGGAGGGCGAAAGCTCGGTCAGCATCGCCAACCGCACCGAGAACAAGCCGGGCGCGGGCGCGGCCGAGAACAAGAACGAGAACGCGGGCCGCGACGAGAACGCCAACGCCGCCGCCAACGCCAACAACGCCAACAAGCCCAAGCGCAACACGAACAAGAACAAGAACGCGAACCAGAACGGCAACGCCAACGGCAACACGAACGCCAACGCCGTCGCCAACTCGAACCTCGACAACCGGCTCATACTCAACCGCAACGAGAACGAGCCTGGCAACCGCAACGCCGCCGAGCGCCCGAACGCCAACGCCACGCCCGGCGGCCCGAACGCGAACCGCGGCAACGCCAACGCCAACGCCGGCCGCAACGCGAACGCGAACGCCGCCCGCAACACGAACGGCAACGCGAACCGCGCCGCCGGCAACCGCAACGCGAACGCCGCGGGCGCGCGCGCCAACGCCAACAACACGCGCGCGAACGCGAACCGCCGCCCGCCGCTCGACTGAGGCGCGGCGGAGGCCCGCTCAGTTACACCGGGCCGCTTGTTCCGTGCCGCCGCGCCGCTTGAACCGGGCCGGGCCGCACGCCCCGACCGCTCGATTTTGTCCTGTCCCCGGCCACGAACCCGACCGTGCCCCGCAGAGGGGCGCGCCTACGCAGGAGAGTAAAAGTCATGGTCGAAATCGCCCCCTCGATTCTGTCGGCCGATTTCGCGCGGCTCGGCGAGGAGATCGCCGCGGCCGAAGCGGGCGGCGCGACCGTCATCCACTGCGACGTGATGGACGGGCATTTCGTGCCCAACCTAACCATCGGGCTGCCGGTCGTAAAATCCTTACGCCGCGCAACCCGTTTGCCGCTCGACACGCATCTAATGATTTCCGAGCCGGGGCGTTACGCGGAACAGTTCGTCGAAGCGGGGGCCGACATGGTCTCCGTCCACGTCGAAATTGATCCGCACCTGAACCGGACGCTCGCGGCGATCAGAAACAAAGGCGCGAAGGCCGGCGTCGTCATCAACCCGGCGACGCCGCTCGCGGCGCTCGAAGAGGCGCTGCCCTTCGCGGATTACGTGCTGGTCATGTCGGTCAACCCCGGCTTCGGCGGTCAGAAATTCATCCCGGCCTCGCTCGACAAGGTGCGCCGCCTGCGGCGCATGATTGACGAGCGCGGCTTAAACGTGCGCATCGAGATTGACGGCGGCATTGACCGTACCAACATCGGCGAGGTGGCCGCCGCCGGGGCGGAGATTTTCGTCGCCGGCACGGCCGTCTTCGGCGTCGGCGACCCCGCCCAGGGCGTCCGCGATCTTCTCGACGCGACAAAAACAGTGACAAGTGAAAAGTGAGAAAAGCCGTGACGAGTGACGGGTGACAAGTAAGAGCTTGTCTTTCCTGTCACCTGTCACCCGTCACGTTCTTCGGAGGTTTGTTTTATGCGTTTTCGCAGTGTCGTAGTGCTGGCCGTGCTGTGCGCGGTGGTGTCGGCGGGCGTGCCCGCGGGGCGGGCGCGGGCGCAGCAGGGCGGCGCGTCGGCGCAGAGCGGCGCGACGCCGTACCAGCGGCTCGAAGTCGTGCGCCAGAAGCTCGAAGCCATGCGCCGGTCGCTCAGCACGGCGGTCGCCAACCTCGGCGGCGCGCAGGAGAAGAAGGACAAGAAGGACGCCGCCGCCGCGACCAACGACGCGGCCGCGCGCCTGCGCGGCCTCGACAAAGAGGTCGGCGCGCTGCTCTCCGAGGTGGCCGACCTGCGCGGCAAGGTGGATCGCTCCGAGCGCTACGACCCGACCGAGATTGACAAACTCGAAGGCGCGACCACGGAGTTGAACGACCGCGTGAGCGCGGCCCTGCGCGAGACGGCGGGCGAGCGGCGCACCGGCGGCGCGCCGGTCGCCAGGAAGTCGAGCAGCAAGAAGAAGACCGGCCTCATCGGCCGCCTGCTTGGGCGCGGCGGCAACAACGAGGAGATTGACGAACTGACCGGCACGGTCGCGCCGGGCCGCGACCGCGAACTATTCGCCGTCGGCGCGCGTTACGCGCGCAAGGGCGACTACGAGGGCGCGCGCCTCCTGTTCAGCGTCATCATCAACACGTACCCCGAGTCGCCGTTCCTCCCTTACGCGAAGCTGGCCATCGCCGACACGTTCTACTTGGAAGGTACGACGAGCGCGCTCATCCAGGCCGGCACGGCCTACCAGGACTGGCTGACCTACTTCCCGACCGACCTGCTCGCCGAGCGCGCCATGCTCAAGATGGGCGAGGTCGAGATGCGGCAGATGGGTCTGCCCAGCCGCACCATCGAGCACGCGCGCAAGGCCGAGCAGCGTCTGAAGGCCGCGCTGCAACAGTTCCCGCAGACCTCGCTCCGCCCCGACTTCGAGATTCGCCTGCAAGAAGTGCAGGAGAATCTCGCCATGCACAACTACCAGGTCGGCAACTTCTACCTCGACCGCTACAACCGCCAGCTCGCGCCGAACCCCAAGGGCGCGCAGTCGCGCTACCGCGAGATCGTCGAGAAGTACCCGAACTTCTCCTTGATGGCCGACGTGCTCTACAAGCTGGGCACGACCTACATGCAGGAGGAGGAGCCGGACGAGGCGGCCAAGGCGTTCCAGCAACTCTTGCGCACGCACCCGAACAGCGAGTTCGCCGAGAAGGCCAAGGCGCAGTTGGAGGCCATCGGCGCGCCCGTGCCCGAGCCGGACAAGAACGCCGTGCTCGACGAGCCGGAGAAGCCCGGCATGATGGCCAAGATCAGCAGCGAGGTGCTGGGCCGCGCCGAAGTGACCGTGGACAAAGACGGCGTGCTCATCAGCCGCGACAGCAAGGAGACGGCCGATCTGATCGACAAGGTGCTGAACAACAACGGGCAACTCGTGCCCGGCGACGTGCCCGGCGCGACGCCCTCGCCACGCATCCTGCTCAAGCCGCGCCCGACGCCCGCGCCCACGCCGCAGAAGGACGCCACGGGCGGCGTCAAACTAACGCCGACCCAGCCAGGCCCGCCCGCCACCGGCAGCGACCCGACCAAGCCCGCCTCCACGCCCCCGCCGGGCCAGTAAGCGCGCAACTCTCTGCCGGGAGCGCGGGCATCCCTGCCCGCCATGAGCGCGTGAGCGCGAACACGAGGAAGCGGCGGCTCTCAACGTTGAGTGCCGCCGCTTCTTTGTTAGCGTGCTCACGCACGCTTGGCGGGCAGGGATGCCCGCGCTCCCGGCAGAGAGTTGCGCGACCGCGGGCGTTCGGCTTGCCGTCGGCGTTGCCGCCCTACGGGGCGGGTGTTAGAATTTTTGCCAACACGACAGAGCGGGACGGGAGGTGCGTTCGTTGGCAGAGGATTACGGGGCGGAGCTGGCGCGCAGATACCGCAAGGCGGTGCTGACCGGCAGCGCGATGTTCGCGTTGACGGCGCTGCTCGTCGCGCTCGCCTTCGGCGGCGTGCGGCCCACACCGCCCGACAGTCTGAACAGCCCCGTCCTGCGCGGCGCGCTCTGGTTCGCCATCCCGTTCCTCGGTCTCGGCGCAATCGCCATCCGCCGCACGCGCTTCGCCGCCCCGCGGCTCGAAGCCGTCGCCGCCCTGCGCGGCGTGCGCGGTCTGCTGGCGACGCTTGAGCGGACGACGACGCTCGTGGCCGCGCTCGGCGGCGCAATCGCCGTCATCGGCTACGCGCTCACGCTCCTGACCAACGACACGACCTATATGCGCAACGCGGCCATCGTCTCCATCGCCGTGCTGTTTTACGGCTACCCGCGCCGCCGCGCGTGGCAACGCGTGGTCGAGGCCGTGCAGCAGCCGGACGGGCTGACGGGGCCTGCCGCCGCGAAAGGAACAACCGCGTGAAGACGCCCACCCGCCTCGCGCTCGTCGCGCCGCTCGCCGCGGCCGGTCTGCTGTTCGTCTGCGCCCCGACGACACGCGCCCAGGCGCAGCCGCCCGCCACGCAGAGCACGCCGCAGACTAAAGACAAAGACCCGGCCCCGACCGAAGACCAACGCAAAGACAAAGACCCGGCCGCGGACAAAACCCAAAGCGCACCGACCACCGGCACGCCCGCGCAGACCGCCGCGCAGCCGGCCAACCTGTCGCCGCGCGAGCGGCGGGCGCGCGCCTACGCGAAGCTGCTCGAAGGGCAGCGTTATCTTTCGATGGGGCGCGCCGTGGGCGGCATCACGCGCGAGGCGATCACGCGCGCGCAGGCGGCGCTCAACGAGGCGCTCGCGCTCGAACCCACGCTCTCCGAGGCGCACACGGCGCAGGCCGAGCTGGCCTTCTTCTTCCTCGACGACCTCGATCTGGCCGAGCGCGAGGCGCAGGCCGCCGCCCGCATCAACCGCGACAACTTCGGCGCGCACCGCGTCCTCGCGCGCGTCTACGCGCTCAAGGCCGGGCTGGACGAGGACAAGTTCGACCGCACGCTCGCCGCGCGCGCCATCACGGAGTTGCGCGAAGTCCTGCGTCTCGACCCGAACGACCCGGAAGCCCTCGCGCTGCTCGGCGAGTTCTACCAGTTGACGGGCAAGCCCGACGACGCGCTCGACGCCTTCCGCCGCTGGGCCGCCGCGCCGCCCGCCGTGGACGTGCGCTTCTATCAGGTCATCACCGAGGGGCGCGACCTCTCGCCCGACGCGGCCTCCGCGCGCCTCGGCGAAGTGCTCCTCAAGGCCGGGCGCACCGCAGAGGCGCTCGCCACCATCCGCCGCGTCCTCGCCGCAAGCCCCGACAACCCCGCTTACCTGCAACTGCTCGGCCGCGCCCTCGAAGCCGGCGGCGTGGACAGCGGCGCGCTCGACGACCTGCGCCGCATGATCGCCGCCAACCCCGCCAACGCCGCCGCCGTCAGCCTGCTCGCGCAGACGCAGGCCCGCGCCGGCCAGACGGACGAAGCGGCCGCCACCCTGCGCGCCGGCATCAACGAGCGCAAGACCGAAGCCCGCGCCCGCAACGCCCTCACGAACCAACTGGCCGAAGTGCTCGCCGAGGCGCTCCGCTACGAGGAGGCGATCCAGACCTACGAGGACGCGCTCAAGGCGCGCGACATCACGGACAAGCCGCTCGTCGCCGACAGCGACAAGCAGACGGCCTCTCGTCTGCTCTCCCGCGTCGTCGAGTTACAGAAACAGGCCGGGCGCAACGAGGCGGCGGCCGCCACCATCGCGCGTATGCGCGTCCTGTTGGGGCCGGACGATCCGCAGGCCGACTACCAGCAGGCGCTCCTGTTGCGCGACGAGGGCAAGCGCGAAGAGGCTCTGGCCGTCATCCGCGCGGCGCGGCTCAAGTTCCAGGCCGACGGCGTGCAGCAGGCCTTTCTGCAACTCGAAGCGCGCACGCTCGCCGAGTTGGGTCGGCCCGACGAGGCGGCCGGGCTGCTGCGCGCGCGCCTGACCGGCAAGGTCGAAGAGGACTTCAACACTTATCTCACCATCGCCAACCTCTACCTCGACGCGGGGCGCGGCAAGGAGGCGGTCGCCGCCGCGCAGGAGTTACTGAAACTCGTCCCCGCCGATCAGCCTGAGTTGACGATGCAGGCGTTGCTGATGCTCTCGTCCGCGCAGGAGCGCGCGGGCGATTTCAAGAACGCGGAAGCCAGTCTGCGCCGCATCCTCGCCAAAGACCCGGCTAACGCCACCGCCCTCAACAACCTCGGCTACTTCCTCGCCGAGCGCAACGAACGGCTCGAAGAGGCGCTCGACATGACGAAGCGCGCCGTCAAAGCCGAGCCGACCAACGCCTCCTTCCTCGACAGCCTCGGCTGGGTCTACTACAAACTCGGACAACTGGACGAGGCCGAGCGCTATCTAAGCGACGCCGCGCGCCGCAACGCGCGGTCGGTTGCAATTAACGAGCATCTGGGCGACCTGCACCAGCGCCGCGGCAAGACCACGGAAGCCCAGGCCGCCTGGCGCAAAGCTCTCTCCCTCGCCACCGAAACCGGCGACATCACACGCATCAAGGGCAAATTAGGCACGAAGCCCTAAGACGGCACGGGCCTGGCGGGCAGGGATGCCCGCGCTCCCGGCTGCGACCGCCGCGCTCCCGGTAGGGGCCGTGGAACACAACGGCCGTGCCGCGAGAGGCAACGGCCTCGCCGTAGAGCGCCACGGCAGCGCCGTTATGCTCCACGGCGCAGCCGTTATGCACCCCGGAGGTGTCGTGGAGCATCCCCGTCGCGCCGTTATCCTCCGCGGAAGTGTCGTTATACTCCGCGGAGGTGTCGGGGTAGTTCACGGCCCCGGCGTAATGCACCCCGGAGGTGTCGGGGAGGTTCGCGGCCGCGTCGTTATGTTCCACGGCCGCGCCGTTAAGCCCAACGGCCCCTCCGTTGGGCTTAACGGCCGCTCCGTGGCGGTTCGCGGCCGCTCCGTTGGTTTCCCCGTTTGCGCCGGGGGCGGGCGAAAAACGCCCGTTTAGTCGGGCATTTGCCCAGTTTTCCCCGTCCGCCGCGGCGGTGTCCGGCATCGTTGCAGGTGGGTAAAAATAACCTATTGACGCCCTTTCCCCCGGACGTTAAACTGCGATCAATCAGACCGTACAGCCCATCTACGGTCTGAAAGCAGTTGCTTCCTCTCCGGCGTTACACTAAAAAAGAGGAACCGAGTCCCCGGATGATTTTTTACAATTCGTTCCCCCAGACCCCCGTGTGCCGACGTGTGCGCGCGCTCTACGCCGCGCCCGTCTTGCTCCTCCTCGCCGCCGTCGCCGCCCACGGCCAGTCTGGCCAGCAACGCCCGGTCGCCCGGCTCATCGCCACGGCCGACCACGCGCCGCAAGTCGCCAGCGCGCGCGCGCGCACCCACCTCGTCGACGACGAAATCGGCATCGCCGCGCCCGCACGCGCCCGCGCCGTCGTCTCGGCCGCCGCCGCCGGGGCGAGTTCTGAGGAGCGGCGCGCCTTCGAGTTGATCAACGCCGCGCGCCGGCAGGCGGGCGAGCCGCCGCTCCAGTGGGACGCGGAGCTTCAGCGCATGGCGCGGCAGCACTCCGAGAGCATGGCGCGGCAGAACTTCTTCGGGCACGCCGGGCCGGACGGGCGCGACACGGAGGCGCGTGCGCGCGCCCTGGGTCTGCGCGGCTGGGGCGCGCTCGCCGAAAACCTCGCGTATAATCAGGGCTTCGACGACCCGGCCGGGTTCGCCGTCGAGCGCTGGCTCAAGTCGGTCAAGCACCGCGAGAACGTCATGCGCGCGGGCTTCAACGCGACGGGCATCGGCGTGGCGCGCGGCGCGGACGGGCGGGTCTATTTCACGCAGGTCTTCGCCGCGCGCTGAACGCCGCAAGCCGAAAGTTAGTGCTCTTAAGCGGCTGACGCTCGCGCGGGAAAGCGAGGTCAGCCGCTCAAGTTTTGCCGGTCATAGACTCAACAGACGCCGCCACACACGACGCCGACCGCTTCGCGCTCCCCGCCTTCGCCAAGATCAACCTGAGCTTGCGCGTCACGGGCCGCCGCCCCGACGGCTACCACGAGCTGCGCACCGTCTTCCAGACCGTCACGCTCCACGACACGCTCACCTTCGCGCCCCGCGCCGACGAACAGATCGAGTTGACCTGCGACGCCGCGGACGTGCCCGCCGACGAGACGAACCTCGTCCACCGCGCCGCCCTGCTCTTGCGCGCACGTTACGGCCTGCGCCTCGGCGCGCGCGTCGAACTGTCAAAATCCGTCCCCGCGGGCGGCGGCCTGGGCGGCGGCTCGGCCGACGCGGCCGTCGCGCTCCTCGGTCTCGCGCGCCTGTGGCGCGTGCCGGTCAAGATAGAGGAGTTGCGTGAACTCGGCGCGCAATTAGGCGCGGACGTGCCGTTCTTTTTCACCGGCGGGACGGCGCTCGGCACGGGGCGTGGGACAGAGATCACGCCGCTCCCCGACCGCCCCGAAACGCCCCTCGTCGTCGTCACGCCGGGCGTCAAAGTCTCGACCGCGGCGGCCTATAAAGCCCTGAATGCGCCCGCCTTGACAAAGGCGGATCAGCCCGCTAAGCTGCCTATTTCTCGCACGCTGCCTGGTGCGGCCCGTGCGCTCGCGGAAGAGACAGGGAACGATTTCGAGCCGGTCGTCTTCCGCCTTGAGCCTGAGTGCGAGCGGGCGCGCGCGGCGCTTTTGCGGGTCGGGGCGTACACGGCGCACCTGTCCGGCAGCGGCGCGAGCGTCTACGGCGTCTTTGACAGCGAACAGGCGCAGGCCCAGGCAGCCGCGCAGTTGGCGGCCGAAACGGGCTGGCAAGTCCGCGCCTGCGCCACGCTCACACGCGCGCGCTACCGCGCCGCGCTCGGCGCGTGCGCGGACGCGTTACCTTGAGCGCGCGGCGGCCGACAGGCCCGACGGATTGGGGCGTAGCCAAGTGGTAAGGCACCGGTCTTTGGAACCGGCATTCGTAGGTTCGAATCCTTCCGCCCCAGCCATTCAACAAGTTCAAGGTTCAAGGTTTAAAGTTCAAGGTCGGCGGCCGTTGAACTTGCAACTTTGAACCTTGAACCTTGAACTTTTATGACGACGACGGGCGGCATCAAAGTTTTTTCCGGCAACGCGAACCGGGCGCTGACCGAGGAGATTTGCAACTACCTGAGTTGCGATCCCGGCAGCGCCACGACGGGGCGCTTCTCGGACGGGGAGTTCAACTTCCAGATCACCGAGAACGTGCGCGGCGCGGACGTGTTCATCGTGCAGCCGACCTGCCCGCCCACGGACGCGCACCTGATGGAGTTGCTCGTCATGCTCGACGCCTTCCGGCGTTCGTCCGCGGAGCGCGTCACGGCGGTCATCCCGTACTACGGCTACGCGCGCTCGGATAAGAAGGATCGCCCGCGCGTGCCGATTGCCGCGCGGCTCGTGGCGAACCTGATCACGTCGGCCGGCGCGGATCGCGTGCTCACGATGGACTTGCACGCGGCGCAGATACAAGGCTTCTTTGACATCCCCGTGGATCACCTCTACGCCGCGCCCGCGTTCATCGGCTACTACCAGGCGAACCCTTTGCCGAACCTGACCGTGGTCGCGCCCGACACCGGCGGCGCGGAACGCGCGCGCGCCTACGCCAAGCGGCTCGACGCCGAACTCGCCCTGTGCGACAAGCGGCGCGAGAAGGCGAACGTCGCCGAGGTGATGAACGTGGTCGGCGACGTGAGCGGGCGCAACTGCCTGATCGTTGACGACATGTGCGACACGGGCGGGTCGCTGACCAAGGTGGCGAAGGCGCTCAGGGAGGCGGGCGCGGAGCGCATCCACGCGTGTTTTACGCACGCCGTCCTGTCGGGGCAGGCGTGCGAGAAGCTGTCGAAGTCGGACATCGAGCAGGCGGTGACGACCAACACGATCCCGCTGACCGCGCGCAAGTGCGAGGCGGGCAACGTCAAGATTTTGAGCATCGCGCCGCTGCTGGCGAAAGCGATCAAGTCGATCCACGAGGAGACCAGCGTCTCTTCGCTCTTTGTGTGACCGAGTTCAAGGTTCAACGTTCAAAGTTCAAGGTTCGCCAACCCTGTAACTTTGAACCTTGAACCTTGAACCTTGAACCTTGAACTTAAGATTATGGCTGAGAGAAAAGAGATAACGGTGCGCGCCGTGCGGCGCGAGGGGCGCGGCAAGAACGACGCGGGGCGGCTGCGCCGCTCGGGCCTCGTGCCCCTGACGATCTACGGCGGCGAGGGCGAGCCGGTCGCGGCGGCCGCGTCGCTCGCGGAACTGGCCGCCATCCTGCGCTCCGAGCAGGGCGCGAACACGATCTTCACGCTGGATGTGGAAGGCGTCGGCGCGAGCGAGGTGCTGTTCCACGACCGGCAGATCGATCCGGTGCGCGGGCGGTTAGTCCACGCCGATCTGCGCCGGCTCGTGAAGGGGCAGAAGCTTGAGATCACCGTGCCCGTCCACCTGATCGGCGAGCCGTTGGGCGTGCGCGACGAGCGCGGGATACTTGAGCAGATCGTGCGCGAGTTGGAGATTCGCGTCAGCCCGCGCGACATCCCCGATCACGGCATTGACATTGACGTGGCGCACCTGGACGTGCACGACGTGCTGCACGTCTCGGACATCCCCGCGGACGAGCGGTTTGAAATCCTGGCCGACCCGGACATGGTCATCGCCACGGTCGCCGTCGTGCGCGAGGAGCCGGTCGAGGAGCGCGCGCCCGAAGCCGAAGTGACCGAGCCGGAAGTCATCGGCAAGGGCAAGAAGGAAGAGGAAGGCGAGTAGGGATTGCGGATTGCGGATTGCGGATTAGAAGAAATTGAGTCATTTGTTCATTGCTTCATTTAGTCGTTGAAGCAATGAACAAATGAACCAGTGAATCAATCCCCTATTCCGCAATCCGCAATCCGCAATCCGCAATTCCGATGCGGCTCATCGTCGGTCTCGGCAATCCCGGCGCGGAGTACGAGTGGACGCGCCACAACCTCGGCTTCATGCTGGTGGACAGGCTGGCGCGGGCCGCGGGGCGCGACGTGAAGCGCAGCGAGTGCCGCGCGCTCGTCGGGCGCGCGGAGCTTGAGGGCGAGCCGGTCGAGTTGGTCAAGCCGCAGACCTACATGAACCTGAGCGGCGAGTCGGTCGCCTGCCTCGCGCAGAAGCGCGACTTGGACGTGCGGCGCGACATCATCGTCATCAGCGACGATCTGGCCTTGCCCTTCGGCACGATCCGCCTGCGCCCGCGCGGCTCGGCGGGCGGGCACAACGGTCTGAAGTCGCTCATCGGCGCGCTCAAGACCGACGAGTTCACGCGGCTGCGCATCGGCATCCAGCCCGAACACCCTCTGGGCGACGCCCGGCGCTACGTGCTCGAACGTTTCCCCGCGGCCCTGCGCGCCGACGTGGAACAGATTTTAGATCGGAGCGCCGACGCGCTCCGCGCCGTCCTCCGCGACGGCATTGACAGAGCAATGGCAACGTACAACTCGTGACAGGTGACAGGTGACAGGTGACAGGAGAGAAGCTACTGGCTAATCGCTAACTGCTTTTTCCCGTCACCCGTCACCCGTCACCCGTCACGGCTTTTAACTCCTTGCTCCGGCCCTTAGCGCCGGGGCTTGACAGCCAGAAGGAGGCAGTCTTGGCAGAGAAGAGAGTCTACGAAGTCGTCTTCATCGTTGACACGGGCACGAGTGAGGACGAGACCACGCGCCTGCTCGACGGGTTGCAACGCACCGTCACCGACCTGGGCGGCACAGTCACGAAAACCGAGAACATGGGGCGGCGCACGCTCGCCTACAAGATCGGCCGCAAGTCCGAAGGCGTCTACCACTTCTTCGAGATCGAAGGCACGGGGCGCGAGATCGCCGAGTTGGAGCGCCGCATGCGCGTCGCCGACGCGATCCTGCGCTACCTGACCGTGCGCGTGGACGAGGAGCGGCAGCGGGCCGAGAAGTTGAAGGCGCGGCGCGCGCGCAAGGCCAGCAAGCGGCCCTTCGCGGGCGGCGGGCAGCGCGGCGCGGGCGCGCAGGGGGCGGCCGGGGAAGAGGAGGCGTAAGAGGAAGTCATGTCGAGAAACAGAGACGAACGCGATTTTGATGGCGGCGACCGCCCCGGCGGCGGCGAGCGTGAGCGCGACCGCGAGCGCGGGCCGCAGGGCGGGCGCGGCGGCGGCCGGCGCTTCCGCCGGCGCAAGGTCTGCCGCTTCTGCGTGGACAAGGTGGACTACATTGACTACAAGGACGTGAAGCTGTTGTCGGGCTACGTGCCGGAGCGGAGCAAGATTCTGCCGCGCCGCATCTCCGGCTCGTGCGCGCCGCACCAGCGGATGCTGGCCGAGGCCATCAAGCGCGCGCGCAACATCGCGCTGCTGCCCTACACCGCAGACTAAGAAGGAGGAGTACGAGACATGGCAACGACGAACGTCCTCCTGCGCGAAGACGTGGAGAACCTGGGCGCGCGCGGCGAGATCGTCAAGGTCAAGGCGGGCTACGCGCGCAACTACCTGCTGCCGCGCAAGCTCGCCGTCGAGGCGACGGCCGGCAACGTCAAGCAGATCGAAGGCGAGAAGCGCGCGCTCGCCAAGCGCGAGGCGCGCGACCGCGAGAGCGCCGAGCTAAAGGCCACGCAACTGCGCGGTCTCACGCTCGACTTCGAGCGCCGCGTCGGCGAGCACGGCATCCTGTACGGCTCGGTCACCTCGATGGACTTGGCCGAGGCCTTGCGCGCGAAAGGCTACGAGGTTGATCGCCGCCGCATACAACTGCGCGAGCCGATCAAGGAGACGGGCGAGTTCACCGTCGCCGTCCGGCTGCACCGCGACGTGACGGTCGAACTGCCCGTGCGCGTCACGCCCGAAGGCGGCGCGGCCCCTGCGGCCGCGCCGGCCGAAGGCGCGGCCGCTGCGGTCAGCCCTGCGCCCGAAGAGCCGGCCGGCGACGCGGACGCCGACGAGACGGCCGGCGACGACACGACCGCCGGCGAGTGATTACCGGGCAAAACGCGGGCGCGCAACATGACCGTTGTGCGCCCGCGGCACTCATAGTATAGTGCGCGGCTGTGAGCGCGCGCCCGCTCGTGAGAGTGAGCGGCCGCGGCTCGCGGCCGTTTTTTTCGTTCGCCAGCGTCCGACAGTCCTACAACCCAGACTCCCGATGGCCAGAAACTTCGCCGATCCGCCGCGCGAGCAGATGCTCGAACGGCCGCTGCCTCATTCGGCCGACGCCGAGCGCGCCATCCTCGGCGCGATCATCCTCGACAACGGACTCGTCAACCAGGCCATCGAGCTGCTGCGCCCCGACGACTTCTACCAGCGCGCGCACCAGCTCGTCTTCCGCGCCATGATCGGCCTCAGCGAGCGCGGCTCCGAGATCAACCCGATCCTCCTCGGCGAAGAACTGCGGCGCGAGGGCTGGCTCGAACAGACGGGCGGCGTCGCCGCCATCAGCGAGCTGACCTACGGGCTGCCGCACTTCTCGAACCTCGCCGCCTACGCCAAGGTCGTCAAGGACAAGTCGCTCCTGCGCCAGCTCGTGCGCGCCGCCAACAAGGTCATCGCCGAGGCGCTCGAAGAGGAGGACGAGGCCGAGATCATCCTCGACCACGCCGAGCAGGCCATCTTCGCCCTCGCCGACGAGCGCACGCGCCAGGGCTTCACCCACATCAAGCCGGTCGCCGAGACCATCCTCGAAAAAGTCCAGGAGATGTCCGGCCGCAACATCGTCCTCACGGGTCTCACCACCGGCTTCACCGAACTCGACCAGATGACCTCCGGCTTGCAGCCGTCCGACCTCGTCATCATCGCCGCTCGTCCGTCAATGGGCAAATGTCTCGCCTTCGACAGCGAGATACTGTTGGCGGACGGGCGCGTCGCCACCATCGAAGAGATTTACAACGCGGGCGCGGCCCGACTGCTCACGCTCGGCGACGATCTGAAGTTCCGCGCGACCGCGCCGTCGCATTACGTGGACGACGGCCGCAAGCCCGTCTTCCGCGTCACGACGCGGCTCGGGCGCGTCGTCGAGACGACGCTCTCGCACCCGTTCCTGACGCTCGACGGCTGGCAGCCGCTCGGACGGCTCAGACCCGGCGTGCGCGTCGCCGTGCCGCGCGCGCTGCCCGTGTTCGGCGGCGCGGCGATGCGCGAGTGCGAGGTCAAGCTGCTGGCGTACCTGCTCGGCGACGGCTGTCTGACATCCTCTTCGCCCGTCTTCACCGTCGGCAAGCCGGCCCTGCGCGACGACTTCGCGCGCGCCGTCAGCGCGTTCGGCGGCGTCGAGACGCGCCCGGCCAACAGCCATGCGCGCACCTTCTCGCTGCGCATACGCAAGCAGGCAAGCCACAACGGGCGCACGAATCCGGTCACGCACTGGCTGCGCGAGTTGGGCGTCTACGGCCGCGACAGCCACGCGAAGTTCATCCCCGCGCCGGTCTTCCAACTGCCCCGCGAACAGCTCGCGCTGTTTCTCAACCGGCTCTTCGCGACCGACGGCTGGGCGACCGTGCTCGCGAGCGGGCCGCCGCAACTCGGCTTTGCCTCGGTCAGCGAGCGGCTGGCGCGGCAGGTGCAACACTTGTTGCTGCGCTTCGGCGTCATCGCCGCGCTCAAGCGGCGGCAGGTCAAGTACAGTGACACGCGCCGTACCGCCTGGCAGCTCGACATCACAGACCTGCGCTCGATCCGCACGTTCGTCGAAGAGATCGGCATCCACGGCAAAGAGCGCGCGCTCGCCGCAGTCCGCGAAGCACTCGCGCACAGGCGGCAGCAGACGAACCGCGATCTGATCCCGCTAGCGGTCTGGCCGCGCATCGCCGCGCTCAAGGGCGCGGAGTCCTGGGCGTCGCTGGCGCGGCGCGCGGGCTTCAAGTGTGTCAGCAACATCCACGCGGGCCGGCGCGCGCCCACGCGCCCGCGCCTGCTGGCGCTGGCGGAAGCGCTCGACAGCGCCGAGCTGCGCCGGCTGGCGACGAGCGACGTGTATTGGGACGAGATCGTCGCCGTCGAGCCGGCGGGTGTGAAGCAGGTCTACGACCTGACGATCCCGGAGACGCACAACTTCGTCGCCAACGACGTGTGCGTCCACAACACGAGCCTGTGTCTGACGCTGGCGCAGAACGCGGCGATCCAGGCGGGGGCGGTGGTGGGCGTGTTCAGTCTGGAGATGTCGAAGGAGTCGCTGGTCATGCGTATGCTGTGCTCGGAGGGGCACGTGGACGCGCACCGTTTCCGCAGCGGCTTCCTGAACCGCGAGGAGTGGGGGCGGCTGGCGCAGGCGCTCGGCTCTCTGGCCGAGGCGCGCATCTACATTGACGACACGCCGGGCATCTCTGTCCTGGAGATGCGCGCGAAGGCAAGACGCTTAGCGGCCGAGCAGAAGCGGCTCGACCTGATCATCGTGGACTACCTGCAACTGATGTCCGGCTCGTCGCGCCGCACAGAGTCGCGCCAGCAGGAGGTCTCGCAAATCTCGCGCGAGCTGAAAGGTCTCGCCAAAGAGTTGAACGTCCCCCTCGTCGCCCTCTCCCAACTCTCGCGCGCCCCCGAGGCGCGCAGCGACCACCGGCCGCAACTCTCCGACCTGCGCGAGTCCGGCTGCCTGACGGGCGACAGTCTCGTCACGCTCGCCGATACAGGCGCGCGCGTGCCGATCCGCGACTTGGTGGGGCAATCAGGCTTCGCCGTCTGGGCGCTCGACGAGCGGAACTGGCATCTCAAGCGCGCCGACGTGAGCCGCGCCTTCGCCACGGGCGTCAAGCCGGTCTACCGTCTGGAGACGCGGCTCGGCCGCGCGCTCCGCGCGACGGCGAACCACAAGTTCCTGACCTTCGACGGCTGGAAGCGGCTGGACGAGTTGCGCGTCGGCGAACGCCTGGCGCTGCCCCGCATCGTGCCGGAGGCGTCTACACAGACGATGACCGACGCCGAGCTGGCCCTGTTAGGGCATCTCATCGGCGACGGCTGCACCTTGCCGCGCCACGCCATCCAGTACACGACGCGCGAGCGCGATCTGGCGGAGACTGTGGCCGCGCTGGCCGCCGAAGCGTTCGGCGCTGAGGTCGCGCCGCGCATCCGGCAGGAGCAGCAGTGGTATCAGGTCTACCTCGCCTCCACGCGCCGCCACACGCACGGCGTACGCAGCGCCGTGGCCGAGTGGCTGACGGGCTTGGGCGCGTGGGGCTTGCGCTCCTACGAGAAGTTCGTGCCCGCCAAAGTGTTCGAGCAGCCCCGCGCCGCCGTCGCCCTCTTCCTGCGCCACCTGTGGGCCACCGACGGCTGCATCCGGATGAAGCCTGGGTTTTACCCACCGGCCGTTTATTACGCGTCGAGCAGCGAACGGTTGGCGCGCGACGTTCAAACGCTGTTGCTGCGCCTCGGCATCAACGCTTGGCTGCGCCGCCGGTCGCAGCAGGGGAAGGGGCGAGATCAGTATCACGTCGCCGTGGCGGGCAAACACGACTTAGAGTTATTCGGCCGGACGGTGGGCGCGGTCGGCGAGTATAAGAATCGGAGCTTGCAGGAGGTACTGGCCTACCTGGCCGGGCGCACGGCCCAGACGAACCGCGACATCATCCCGCACAACGTCTGGCGCAGTCACGTCGTTCCGGCCATGCAGGCGGCCGGCATCACCACGCGCGAAATGTTGGCCCGGATCGACACGGCTTACTGCGGCACCAGAATCTACCAGCAGAACGTCAGCCGCGCGCGCGCCGCTAAGATCGCCGCGGCCGTCGAGTCGGCCGAGTTAGCCGACTTGGCCCGAAGCGACGTTTACTGGGACGAACTCGTCTCGGTGCAGCCGGACGGGGTCGCGGAGGTTTTCGACCTGACCGTGCCGGGGCCGCACAACTTCATCGCGAACGACATCATCGCCCATAACTCGATTGAGCAAGACGCCGATTTGGTCGCGTTCATCTTCCGGGAGGAGCAGTACAACCGGACGGAGGAGAACGCGGGGCTGGCGGAGATCATCATCGCGAAGCAGCGCAACGGCCCGACGGGCACGGTCAAGCTGGCCTTCCTGAAGGAGTTCACGCGCTTCGAGAATCTTTTCCGGGAGACAGATCATTATTTGCCGCCGTCTTCAGGTAGCCAACTTCCCCCCGGCTCAAATAGTCAGCTACCTCCCAAGTCTGAATATTAAGACTTGTCTCAAGCGCGCTTCATGTCATTCTTAAGGAAAGCCGTCTAGGACTTTTAATCAGAGACTTCCTGGGTAACTTACTCTTGATATGCATCTGGAACAAAAAAGACGCCGTGTTTTTCTCACGAGGCGTCGCAAGTACAGTTTAAATGAGGGTGCTTTCGAAGCGCTTACAGAAGAGGCTGCTTATTGGGTTGGCTTCATTATGGCTGATGGCTGCATCAGTTGTGATCGCACACCTGATTGTCGAAGACTAAGAATCAATTTGAAGACAACTGACGCAGAACATCTTCAGCGATTAAGAAGCTTTCTGCAATATGAAGGGCCAGTCGCGACGCGTGATAATGGCAGATACTGTGCCCTTGAGGTTAATTCTGCGCGATTGGTCTCTAGCCTAAAACAATACGGAGTGATAGAGAAAAAATCTCGAAGGGCTTCAGTCATTCATTTAGACACCAATTTACATTTTTGGCGTGGAATGATCGACGGCGATGGAACGTTATATCTCAGTAAAAATATGTATCCGGCAATAAGCCTGTGCGGTTCTGAAGTAATCCTTAGTCAATTTGTAGCTTATGTGAAAAGCGTTTTCCCATTCATGACAAAACTTTCAATACGGAAACGTGCCAGCATAAAGCAGGTCGCAGTCGCGGGGAAGAAGGCCATAACACTCACACATCATTTCTATGGAGATTGTTCTATAGCTCTTGAACGAAAATTAAAGACAGCTAAGATAATAATAGGCTTGCGACCTGACTGAGAAGCTAGTCTCATATTAGATGTTTAAGCCACGTGCCTCACTTGATTTATTTCTCCGTTCATCCTTTGCTCACTTCTTCGTCGCCGAAGCTGTAGGCGGCCATGCTGAGGCTGCCGTAAGTCCAGCCGCGGTGGAGGGTGCGGCCGCGGGCGTGTGTGGCGTGCGCGCCCGCGCCGGCGGCGACGAAGAGGGGGAGGAGGTGTTCTTCGGTCGGGTGGGCGAGCGCGGCGTGCGGGGCGCGGCGGCGGTAGTCGAGCAGGTCGTCGAGAGCGCCGTGCGTGATCTTGTCGTTGAGCCAGTCGTCGAACTCTGCGGCCCAGGGCGGCGTGTCGCCTTCGGGCGCGAGGCGCGCGAGGTTGTGTGTGGCGCTGCCGGTGGCGAGGACGAGCACGTCTTCGCGGCGCAGGGGCGCGAGGGCTTGGCCGAGGCGGAAGTGCGCGGCGGGGTCTGCGTGCGGCTGGACGGAGAGTTGCGCGACGGGCACGCGGGCCGCGGGGAAGAGGTGCAGGAGCGGAACCCACGCGCCGTGATCGAGACCGCGCGCGGGCGCGACGTGTGCCGGCAGACTCGCCTGTGCGAGTAGTTCGGCGACGCGCGCGGCGAGCCAGGGTGCGCCGGGCGCGGGGTACTGGATGTTGAACAGCCCCGGCGCGAAGCCGCCGAAGTCGTGGATCGTTTCGGGGCGCGCGGCGGCGCTGACGGCTGGCGCACTCGTCGTCCAGTGGGCCGAGACGCAGAGGACGGCGCGCGGCGTACCCAAGTCCGCGCCGAGCCGGCGCAGGAATTCGGTCGTGTCGTTGCGCTCGACGGCGAGCGTCGGCGCGCCGTGCGAGACGAAGAGGCTGGGCCGGAGCGCGTCACTCATCACAAAAAACCTCCGCGGGCGGTCGTCGGGGCCGCGTGTCGTTCCTGTCAGACGTGTTGTTGTCGTCGTCGTTATAAATCGCGCGGCGGCCGGGCGCAAGTTGGTAGTTTGACAAGGGCGCGCGTTCGGCGGCACGCTGGCGCACGTTCTGGCAGTTCGGCACAGGCCGCGGGCGACAGCTCTGTTAGTCTGACGCGATGATGGCAGCACTCTTCCTGGTCGGCGCGGCCCTGTTGGGCGCGGGGCTGGTGCGGCGGTGCTTGCGCGCGCTGCTCACGCCCGCAGAGCAGTTGCTCTGGGGCGTGGTCGTCGGCTGGATGTTGACGACGGCGCTCGCGTACCTCTGCGCGCGCGCCCTCGGCTACGTGTCGGCCGGGGCGTTGCGCGCGCTCGCGTTGGCGACGTGGGCCGCGGCCCTGCTGCTCTGGCGCGCGCCGCTCAAGGCGCTGTGGCGGCGCGAGGTGCGCGTGCGTGCGCTGTGGCGCGGCCAGTACGCGGGGCTGCTCTTGGTGCTCGGTCTGTTCGCGCCGATCTACGTGCGCCTGTTCCGCACGCGCATGTTGCTGCCGGGCGCGGACGGTCTCTACTCCGGCGGCAGCACCTGGTACGACCTCGGCATACACCTCGCCCTCGGCAGCGCCTTCCTCTACGGGCGCAACTTCCCGCCCGTCTACACGCCGCTGCCGCCCGCGCCGCTCCTGTACCCGTTCCTGCCGGACTTCCAGACGGCCGCGCTCGTCGCCCTCGGCGCGAGTTGGCGCGCGGCTCTGATCAGCACGGGCGTCACGCTCGCGCTCGCGTTGACCGGTCTCTTCTACTCGTTCGCGCTGCGCGTGGCGCGTGCGTTCGGTCAGCGCGCGGGCGCGGCTTGGCGCGGCTTGCACGAACAGGCGGTCGCCGTGCTGGCGACGATCCTGTTCCTGTGCAACGGCGGCTGCGGCTTCATCTACTTCTTCGAGCACTGGCGCAAGAGCAATCTATCTTTGCGCACCTTCCTGGCGCACCTGCCGGCCAACTACGCCAACTTCGGCGAGGCGCACATCGAGTGGACGAACGTCGTCGTGGACACGCTGCTACCACAACGCGGCGCGCTCTACGGTCTGCCCGCCGCCGTCATGATCCTGACCCTCTTCGCCGCCGCCTGGCAGCGTTGGACGGAAGACGCGACCGAGAGGGAACAGACGAAAGAAACGACCAAGACGGAAGAGACGATCAAGACGGTAGAGGCGACCGCGACGACCGCGACGAAAGAGACTGATGAGACGACTGTAACGAAAGAAACGGTTGCGGCGAGTGCGACGGAAGAAACTAACAAGACTTCTGAAACCAAAGAGCCGGCCGACGCGCGTTGGGCCGGCGCGCGGCCGTTGCTCGTGGCGGGCGCGTTGACGGGCTTGCTGCCGCTCTTTCATCCGCACAGCTACATCGCGTGCGGGCTGCTCAGCGGCTGCCTCTTCCTCCTGCGCCCGCGGCGCGCGTGGCTCGCCTACTGGCTGCCCGCCCTGCTCCTGGCCGCGCCGCAACTGCTCGCGCTCCGCGGCCACGTCGCAACCGAAGGCTTCCTACGCTGGCAGCCCGGCTGGCACGCGCACCCGGACGGCAGTTGGCCGCTCTTCTGGGTGCGCAACGTCGGCTTGCCCGCGCTGCTCATCTTCCCCGCTTGGGCCGCCGCGCCGCCCGCGTGGCGGCGCTTCTACCTCGCGTTCGTCGGACTACTCGTCTTCGCCCTGCTCGTCATGGTCTCGCCGAGCAGCTACGACAACATCAAGCTGCTGTTCTACTGGTACGCCGGTAGTTGCGTCCTGCTCGCCGCGTGGCTCGTGCGCCTCGCCGCCGGCCAACGCCAACGCTTCCTCGCGCTGCTGCTGACGCTCGCCTCGATCCTCGCGGGCTTGCTCGCCTTCCGGTTCGAGAGCCAGAGCCGCCGCCTCATGTTCGACCGCGAACAACTCGCCGCGGCCGACTTCGTGCGCGCGCACACGGCCCCGCGCGCCTTCTTCCTCGCCGCGCCCGTCTTGCACCAGCCCGTCTTGAGCCTCGCGGGCCGGCCCGTCCTGCACGGCTACGTGGACTGGACTTGGAGCCACGGCTACGACTTCGCCGCGCGCCACGCCGACGTGAAGACGATCTACGCGGGCGGCGAACCGGCGACGGAACTGCTCCGCTACTACGGCGTCGAATACGTCTACATCGGCGCGGCCGAGCGCGAACAGTTAAAGGCCAATCAGCCGTTCTTCGATCAAACTTATCCGGCCGTCTACCGCGGCACCGGGATCACGATCTACGACACGCGACCGCGCGCGCCCGACGGCAGCGCGGTCGAACAGGACGCGCTCGCGCGCCTCGCCGCGCTCCCCCCGCGCGAGTTCGCCGCCCGCGCCGCGCACGACCCGCACCGACTCATCGTCGAGTTCCCACGCGCCGCTTACGCCGTCTACCGCTATTACAAAGTCGCCTACGGCCGCTGGCCGAAGTGCGAGGAGTTTCTCGCGGACATGCAAACGTTGGGGCGCGGCGTCTACGTGGGCACGCCCGGTTGGCGCGAGACGTTGGAGCGCAACAAGCAAACGCTGACCGACGGCTGGCTCGCACGCCCAGAGTTCAAGCAACGCTACGACGCGCTGAACGACGAGCAGTACGTGGCTGCGCTCTACGCGAACGCGGGCGTCGCGCCGCCCGCCGCCGAGCGCGCGGCGCTGCTCGCCTTGTTGCGCAACGGCGCGGAGACGCGCGCCTCCGTCCTGCGCCGCGCCGCCGAGAACCGGCAGCTCTACCGCGATGACTACAAGCGCGCCTACGTCCTCGTCCACTTCTTCGCCTACCTGCGCCGCGACCCCGACGCGCCGCCCGACGCCGCCATGAATGACTACAACTACTGGCTCGGCCGGCTGAACCACACCGGCGACTATCGCGGCTTCGAGCACGACTTCCTCGGCTACGCCGACGCACTCGCGCGCCAGCGTTAAGCGTGCGCGAACAGGCGCGCGCAACGTCGCCGCGCGTTTGACAAGCGCCGGGCGCGTGCGGCACGCTGGCCGGCGTTTTCTTTAACCCTCCGATGAGTCGAGAGACAAGCAGCGAGTTGAGCGAGACGACGGGGCGGCGGCCGACCTGGGCCGAGATCGACCTGGACGCGCTGGCGGCCAACCTGCGGACGGTGCGCGGCGTCGTCGGCCCGCGCGTGCAGGTGATGGCGGTCGTCAAGGCGGACGCCTACGGGCACGGCGCGCGCGCGTGCGCGCAGCGGCTCGCGCGCGCGGGCGCGGACTGGTTCGCCGTCGCGCTGCCCGAAGAGGGCGTCGAGCTGCGGCAGGCGGGCGTCGCGCAGCCCGTCCTCTGCCTCGAAGGCTTCTGGCCCGGTCAGGCCGAGTTGTGTCTGCGTTACAACCTGACGCCCGCCGTCTTCACCGACGACATGGCCGCGGCGCTCGACGCGGCGGCGCGCGCCGCCGGCACGGTCGCCGACGTACACGCCAAGATCGACACGGGCATGGGCCGGCTCGGCGTGCGCGACGACGCGGCCGCCGAGTTCGCGGCCGCGCTCGCCGAATGCAGACACCTGCGCGTGACCGGGTTGATGACGCACTTCGCCGCGGCGGACGATCCAGAGCGCGTCAACTTCACCGCCGAGCAGATGGCGCGCTTCCGCGCCGCCGCGCAAATCTTCCGCGCCTACGGGCATGACCCCGTGATCGAAGACATGGCGAACTCGGCCGGCGCGTTCGCCTACTCGGCGGCGCGCGCCACGATGGTGCGGCCCGGCGGCGTGCTCTACGGCCTGTGGCGCGACGTGCTGCCGCCGGACACGGGCGGCGCGTCCTTGCGCCCCGTCATGCGCTGGCTGACGCGCGTCACGCTGGTCAAGTGGATCGACGCGGGCGAGACCTTGGGCTACGGCTGCACGTTCACGGCCGCGCGGCGGACGCGCGTGGCGACGCTGCCCGTCGGCTACGACGACGGCTACCGGCGCGCGCTCTCGAACCGCGGGCGCGTGCTCGTGCGCGGGCAGTCCGCGCCCGTCGTGGGCCGCGTTTCGATGGACTTGACGCTCGCGGACGTGACCGACGTGGCCGGCGTGGCCGAGGGCGACGTGGTCACGCTCATCGGCGCGGACGGCCCGCACGAACTGCCCGCCGAAGAACTCGCCCGCACCGCCGGCACGATCTCCTACGAAATCACCTGCGGCGTCAGCCGCCGCGTCCCGCGCGTGTATAAACAGTAATCAGAAGCCAGAAGCCAGAAGTAAAAAGCCAGAAGCCAGTGTTCGTTCAAGGCTCAACGTTCAAGGCTCGTTGCGGGCGGGCCTTGAACGTTGAGCCTTAAACTCCAACTGGCTTCTGGCTTCTGCCTTCTGGCTTCTGCTTTACTGCAACACGAAGTTGTAAGTGATCACGCCGGAGACTTTGACGGGCTGACCCGTGAGCAGCGTGGGCGAGAAGCGGGCTTGGAGGGCGGCGGCGCGGGCGGCTTCGCGCAGGAGCGGGTGACCGCTGGTGGCCGTCGCCGAGATGACGCGCCCGCTCTCGTCCACGAGTATCTCGACCGTGACGACGCCGGAGACGCGCGCCTGCTTCGCCAGCGCCGGGTAGGCGGGCACGGGCTTGCTGATGATCTTGCTGCTGATGATGGTGCTCGGCAGGCGTTGCACCTGCGGCGGCGCGGGCCTGGGCGTCGGCGCGGCCGCCGGCACGGGCGGGCGCGGGTCGTCCGTCTCCGACGTGTTCACGCGGACGCCGTTCGGCGTCGGCGGCCCCGTCCCGTCGTGCGCGCCCGTCTGCGGGGCGGAGAGACCGGGCGGATCGTAGTTGCGATTGCCGATGATCGCGCCGGGCGGCGCGGGCGGGACGCGCGGGGGTTGCGTCGAAATCTCGTTCGGCGCGAGCGGCGTGTTGATGTCGGCGTAAAGCTCCGTGCGGACGGAGGCTTCGCGGGGCGCGCCCGGATCGGGGCGGGGCGCGTTCGGGCGTTCGGGTTCGACGCTGGCGGGCCGTTCGAGCGGCGGCACGGTCGTCAGTAGAGTCACTTCCAGATTTTCGCGGTCGAGCTGCGCGTTGTAGGCGAAGACGCTGGCGACGCCCGCGCACGCGAGCAGCACGCCGTAGACGACGAGCGTGCCGGCGAAGTAAGAGCCGCGCCGGCGCAGGTCGGCGCGGTGCGAGCCGGATTCCACTAAACTGCTGAACATCTCTTGAGCCGTCCTTTCTCCTGTTGCCGGTGCCGTCGCGGGTCTGAAGCGGAGCGGACGCAAACGATTAGACCCCGCGCGCCGCCCGGTTGTTCCCCGACGTGAAAAAGGTTTAGACAGCGCGGGCGGTCTGCGCTAGGATGCGAGCCGGCCGAACCTGAACGGAAGGAGCGACAACGACGTGGCGACCAGCGCCGAATGGCACGAGGGCTACGAACGCCTGAGCGAGCGCGCGCTCAACTTCTCGCGCGCGCTGAAATCTTTGCAGGAAGAACTGGAGGCCGTGGACTGGTACAACCAGCGCGCCGAGGTGACGAAGGACGAGCAACTGAGCCGCATCCTCGAACACAACCGCGACGAGGAGATCGAGCACGCCATGATGGCGCTCGAATACCTGCGCCGCATCAGCCCCGTCTTCGACAAGCACATGCGCACCTACCTCTTCACCGAAGGCGACATCACGGAGATCGAGGCGCGGAGTGAGGAGTGAGGAGTGAGGAGTGAGTAGAAGACAGGAGTCAGAAGCCAGAAGCCGGAATGAATAGCCGGCCTCTCTTCTTCTGGCTTCTGACTCCTGACTCCTGTCTTCTGCCTCCTGTCTTCTGCCCCCTGACTTCTTAAACCGAAAGGACGAGAATCCCCATGTCCGCCACGCAACCGCAGGAGGAGTTGAACCCGTTCGAGATCGCGAAGCAGCAGTTCGACCGCGCGGCCGATCTGCTGGAGTTGGACGAATCGTCCCGGCAGGTCTTGAAGAACACGAAGCGGCAGTTGATCGTCTCAATCCCCGTCAAGATGGACGGCGGCGAGGTGCGCGTCTTCGAGGGCTACCGCGTGCAGCACAATATCGCGCGCGGGCCCGCCAAGGGCGGCATCCGCTTCCACCCCGGCGTCACGCTCGACGAGGTCAAGGCGCTCGCGTCTTGGATGACTTGGAAGTGCGCCACCGTCAACATCCCTTACGGCGGCGGCAAGGGCGGCGTGGTCTGCGACCCGAAGTCCATGTCGCAGGGCGAACTCGAACGCCTGACGCGCCGCTTCGCCTTCGAGATCGCGCCCATCATCGGGCCTGACCGCGACATCCCCGCGCCCGACGTGTACACAGACGAGCAGACCATGGCCTGGATCATGGACACGATCTCGATGGTGCGCGGGCACACGGAACTGGGCGTGGTGACGGGCAAGCCCGTCGCGCTGGGCGGCTCGCAGGGGCGCGGCGAGGCGACGGCGCGCGGCTGCCTCTACGCCTTGCGCGAGGCGTGCCGCGTGCGCAACCTGGCTCTGAGCGGCGCGCGCGTCGCCGTCCACGGCTTCGGCAACGCGGGCGCGAACATCGCGCGGCTCGTGGTCGAAGACGGCGCGCGCGTTGTCGCCATCGCCGACTCGCGCAGCGCCGTCTTCAACGAGCACGGCATTGACGTAACGGCCGCGCTCGCGCACAAGGCGACGACGGGCGCGCTGCAAGGCCTCGCCGACACGGTCGCGATGGCGCGCGACGAAGTGCTCGAAGTGGACTGCGACATCCTGCTGCCGGCGGCGCTTGAGAACAGCATCACGCGGGCGAACGTCGAGCGCGTGCGCGCCTCGATCATCGCGGAGCTGGCGAACGGGCCGACGACGCCCGCGGCCGACCGCGTCTTGGCCGACCGCGGCGTCATGCTCGTGCCCGACATCCTGGCGAACGCGGGCGGCGTCACCGTCAGCTACTACGAGTGGGTGCAAGACCTCTACTCCTATTTCTGGTCCGAGAACGAGATCAACAGCCGCCTGGAGCAGACCATGCGCGCGGCGTTCCAGGCCGTCCACGAGAAGGCGCAGCAGTTCGACACGGACAGGCGCACGGGCGCTTACAGCCTCGCCGTAGACCGCGTGGCCGAGGCGACGCGCGTGCGGGGCATCTTCCCG
>DASVPY010000040.1:0-2195 GCA_036389395.1 Pyrinomonadaceae bacterium | reverse complement strand
GGCGCTCCTGCTGTTTCCGTGGGTGAGGTGGCCGGCTGATCAGGGACGCACGCCGCGCCGCGCCTAGGGTTCCGGCTTCTTCACGGCTGGAATCGAGGGGAGCGGGAACGACGTGCGCCAAACAAGGGTATGGGCGCGGCTGCTGGGCTTGCAGCGCGCGGTCGTCGAGGACGTGCAAATCGGCGATGAGGGAGACGTCGTCGTCAGCGCCAGACCGAGCTGGCGAGAGCGTGATCGCTGCGGCGTCTGCGGGCGCCGGTCGCCGGGCGCTGACCAGGGTGAGGGTCGTCGGCGCTGGCGCGCGCTGGATCTCGGGACGACGCGGGCGTTCGTCGAGGCCAGTTCGCCGAGGGTGACGTGCAAGCGCCACGGCGTTGTCGTCTGCGCGGTGCCCTGGGCCCGCCATGACGCGCGCTTCACAAGGGCCTTTGAGGACCAGGTCGCGTGGCTGACCGTCAACACGTCCAAGACCGCGGTCGCCGAGCTGATGCGGATCGCGTGGCGGACTGTCGGCGCGATCTGCGTCCGCGTCGTCGCCGAAGCCCAACGCGAGATCGATCTGCTCGATGGGCTGCGCCGGATCGGCATTGACGAGATATCGCATCGCAAGGGGCAGCGCTACCTGACCGTCGTCGTCGATCATGACACCGGCCGGTTGGTGTGGGCGGCCGCTGGCCGCGACCGCCAGACCGTCGATGCGTTCCTTGACGCCCTCGGCGAAGAGCGCTGCAAACAGATCACGTTGGTGTCCTGCGACATGGCGTCCTGGATCAGCGGGCCGATCGCCGACAGGCTGCCCGACGCGACCCGCTGCGTCGATCCCTTCCACGTCGTGCAGTTGGCGACCGACGCGTTGGACGAGATCCGTCGCGAGGTCTGGAATGAGGCACGCAAGGCCGGCGAGATCGCGGTCGCGAAGGACCTCAAGGGCGCACGCTTCGCGGTCTGGAAGAACCCCGAGAACCTGACCGGCCGCCAACAGCGCAAGCTCGCCGAGATCAAGCAGGTCAACGGCCCGCTGTATCGCGGCTACCTGCTCAAAGAGCAACTCCGCGCGTTCTACCGCGTCCCGACCGAGCACGCGCCCGACATGCTCGACGCCTGGCTGGGCTGGGCGCGCCGATCACGCCTCGCGCCGTTCGTCAAGCTCGCCAAGACGATCAGCGCCCAACAAGCGGGGATCCTCGCCGCGATCACGCACGGCCTCTCCAACGCACGCGTCGAACAGATCAACACCCAGATCAGGATGCTCACCCGACGCGCCTTCGGCTTTCACAGCCCCAACGCCCTGATCGCGCTCGTGATGCTCAGCCTCAACGGCCTATGTCCTCCGCTCCCACGGTGAACCAGGCATTCACCGACCCACGGAAACGTCAGGAGACCCCGTTTTGTTGTGGAGGGCGTTGTGTCTGGCCGGGCGTCGTGGGGGTCGGCTGGTGCGTGTTGGGCGCGCGACGGCTAACACTGCTTAGCCGCCGGTTCTGTCCGGCGAGTTGGCTACTAATCGTGTGATCTCCAGCGATAGTTGGCCGCGATTCTTGATCGCTTGATGTCCGCCCTGAGCCGTCCCGGGACGTTCCTATAGATGTCAAGAGCGTCGGATCGTCCGTCCGGTCGGGCCGGCTTCGCAGGTGATCGAGACGATCCGTTCGGGACGTCGTGGTGCTGTGGTCAGAGCTGCGAGGTCGGCCATGAGGGTTTGGTAGATCTCGCGGGCGATGTAGCGCTTGAGGCAGCGCATGATTTCCTTCTTGGTCTTGCCGTCGGCGGTGCGTCGTTGGGCGTAGGCGCGTGTCTTGGGGCAGTAGCGAAGGCGGCAGACGGCGATCAGGTGCAGGGCGCGGTTGGCTTGACGGTCACCGCCCGGGTTCAGGCGGTAGCGGCCGCGTTTGCCCGAAGCGATGGGAATCGGGCTGGCGCCGCAGAGTGCTGCGAACGCGCCTTCGCTGCGCAGGCGGTCGATGTTCTGTCCGGCGGTGACCAGCATCTGGCCTGCGTGGCCGGTGGAGATCCCCAGCAGGGCTGTGGTCCGTGGGGCGGCGGCGGCCACGAGCGGCATGAGCTGGGTGTCGAGCTCAGCGATCTCGTCGCTGAGCAGCGCGATGCGTCGTGCCAAGCTGCGAAGCGCGAGCTTCGCGGCGTTGACGGGGTCGCTGAGATGGCGGGTGTCGGGGCGCAGGCGCCGACACAGCGCC
>DASVPY010000039.1:0-108429 GCA_036389395.1 Pyrinomonadaceae bacterium | reverse complement strand
CTTCGTCGCGCATGAAGGCGTGTTCCGCGTCGTACAGTCGGACTGCAAACTTCGTGCCCGCGCGTTGCAACTCTGCCTCGATTAGCGCCCGCCCATCTTCAGGAATGTGCGGGTCGCGCGTGCCCCAGACGAGCAGCAGATCGCCCTTGATGTCTGCGGCGCGAGCGAGCGAGCCAGCGTCGGCGTCCTGGCCGAGCTTGCCGTTGTGGATGCCCGTGCCGTAGAAGCAGACGGTCGCGCGCACGTCCGCGTTGAACGCGGCGCGGAAGGCCAAGTGCCCGCCGATGCAGAAGCCCGCCACGCCGAGCCGGCCCGCGGCCACGCGCTCGTGCCCGGCCAGGTAATCGAGCACGGCGCGCGCGTCGCGGTCGAACTGTGCGACTGTCGTGTTGGATGCGTCGGCGAGGCCCCTCGTGCGCCCCGCGTCGTCGAACGCGATGACCGTGCCGGGCGGCTCGATGCGGTGGTAAATCTCCGGCGCGGCGACGACGAAGCCGTAGCCGGCGAGCCGCGCGCAGGCGCGCTGCATGGGGGCGGTCAACTGGAAGATGTCCGAGTAGAAGAGGACGCCGGGGTAGCGCCCTTCGGCGCGCGGCTGCGCGACGAACATACGCATGGTGCTGCCGTCCACGGCGATGTCCACGTAGTCTGTCGTGATGATCATGGGCAGGGTTCTCATCTTTCGTCTGGTGTCGGCGGCGCGGCGTCGGTCGTGTCGGCCGCACCGGCCGCGGGGAACTCGTCTTCGGCCGCCGCGGGCGCGGGCGCGGGCCGCGCGGCGGGCGCTTGGTCAGTCGGCGCGGGCGGCAGGCTCGTGCCGTAGTTGACGACGACCTCGGTGATGAGCTTCGTGTTGGGGATGACGATCTGGCGGCCGTCGTCGGCGAGGACGAGCGTGTCGCGCATACGGATCGTCTGGATGACGCCCTCGAACTCGCCCATCTTGATCCGGTCGCCGATGTTGAAGGGCCGGTAGACGAGCAGCATGATGCCCGACACCAGGTTCGAGAGCACGTCCTTGAGGGCGAAGCCGAGCGCGAAGCCGGTCAGCCCCAGCCCCGCGACCAGCGCGCTCACGTTCAGCCCCGAAGCGCCGAGCGCCGTCACCAGCCCGAAGATCAGGAGGCCGTAGTAGTAGACGCGCGAGAGCAGCAGCACCGCGCCGGTGTCGGCGCGCACGCGCGGCGCGGCGTAGGCGATCAGGCGTTGCCCCGTCCACGCGACCAGCCAGAAGACGGCGAAGACGACCGCGCCGAACAGCAGGTCGGGCGCGGCGGCGCGCAGCCGCGCCTCCAGCAAGCTGAAGACGCTGACGAAGCGCTCGGCTTGCGCGGTGGTTGTCTGCGACAGACCCAGCGGCGCGCGGCCCATGATCAAGCAGGAGTGGGTTGCATGAATCGTCTACTCAAGCGAGCGCGTGTTGCGTGCATCGTCCAAGCAAGCGAAAGCGGAGCGCACGAATCGGCGCGGCGACCCGCAGCGTTCAGTCGCCCTGCCAGCGGAAGCGTTCGCCGTCGCGCCCCGCCCAGGGGTCGCCGCGCATGTGGTAGCCGCCCTCTTCCCAGTAGCCCGCCTCGTCGTCGGCCACGAAGCGCAGCCCCTTGATCCACTTGGCGGACTTCCAAGCGTAGAGCCGCGGCACGATGAGCCGCACGGGCCCGCCGTGCTCCGGCGCGATGGGCCGGCCGTCGTGCGACCAGGCGAGCAGCGAGTCTTCGGCCAGGAAGTGTTCGACGGGCAGGTTCGTCGTCCAGCCGTAGTCGTGCGCCGCGGCGACGACGAACTTGGCCTCTGGCTTCAAGCCGACCAACTCCGCGAGCGTGCGCGTCGAGACGCCGCCCCACACGTTGTCGAGCCGCGACCAGCGCGTCACGCAATGAAAGTCCGCGTAGACCTTGACCGAAGGCAGTTGCAGGAACTCGTCGAGCGACCAGCCGCGCGGGCGCGCGACTAAACCTGAGACCTCGAACCGCCACGTGGCGAGATCGACTTCGGGCGTGCCGTGCGCGTCGAGCACGGGCCACTTGCGCGTGCGCGTCTGACCGGGCGGGACGCGGTTCTGCCGGCGCGTGTCCGGGCTGACGATGACCTCCGGCTCAGCGCCCGCCACCGCCTCGGCCGCGCGCGGGTCTTCCTGCTGGTAATCGGGATCGTTGAACATGCGACTCAGGAAGCTCAAGCGACCACCTCCAAACTCGAAGCCGCGGCGCTGTCGCCAGCTACTCCTTCTTCCCCGCGCGCTCCGCCAGGCGCAGTAACTCTTCGGGCATCCACTTGCCGACGCCCTTCTCGATCTGGCCGCGGATGCCGGCGGCGCGGTCGTGCCACTCATCCACCGCGCCGCCGTGCCCGCGCTCGCTCTCGTAGCGTTCGGTCTGCTCCAGGCTCAGCGCGATGCCGGTGATGATCTCGTCCCAGTCCTCGTTCTGGATGCCGCGCCGGACGAGGGAGAGACCGGCCGACCAGTCCTCTTCGGGCGCGCGCGCGTCCTGTTCGGGGATCGCCAGCCGGTCGAGCGGCGGGAAGGCCGCGCCGCGGTACTCGCGCACGAGCTGCGCGCGCAAGTCCTTCAAGGACGCGTCGGGCCGCTCGCGCCGGAGCGCCTGCGCGCGGCGGAAGATGTCGGCCACGGTCGTTTGCTGTTGTTCGGCCATCTCGCTCCTCGTCAACTCACGTAACGTCTGGTTCGGCCGCGTGCGCCCGCGCAGGGCGCACGCGCACGCCGTCACACGTCCCTGTGCATCACCCTGACTCGACCCGGAAAATCGCTTGCCCCTAACTTACACGCAACCGCCCGTGCCGCACAACCGCCGACCGGCCGAGTTCGTCGGGCGTGGCCTGAACGGCAGTTCCTCTCTGTGCCCCCTCTGTGCCCTCTGTGTCTCGGTGGTGCATGCCGCTCAGAGTAGATTCACCACCGCAGACACAGAGGGCACAGAGGATGCACGGAGGGTTGATCAACTTAAGACACGGCGGCCGGTCGCGGCCGTACTGTCAACGCCCGCGTCTTATGTTATCGTGCCCGCTTGTGGTCTCGGGCCGGCCCGCGCAGGCGCGGGCGGCGCTTAATCAGGAGAGGAGCGCGTTAAACTCGTGGCGGAGATGATCTCGACCGAGCCGGCGGTGCATTCGGACGAGGCGGCAGGCAAACCCGTCTGCCCGGTGTGCGGGCGTGAAGCGCCGTCCGGCCTCTTGCCGTTCACCGAACTGCCCGAAGAGGTGCGCAACCTGGTCGTGGCAAACGCGCCGGGCGGCACGCTCGTCTCGACCGTCTGCCCGCGTTGCGTCGGGCTGTTCCAGCGCGCGCTCGTGCAGTTGCGCACCGACGCGGCCGTCTTCGAGCAGGGCGGGCGCGTGCTGCCGACGCCGCTGCGCATGGGCGCGGACGCGCGCTTCACGGGGCGCGGCGTCGCCATCGCGTTTCTCGACTCGGGCTTCTACGCGCACCCCGATCTGGTCGAGCCGCAGAGCCGCATCCTCGCCTACCACAGCGTCGTGCGCAATGACCCGGCCACGTTGCAGACGCCGAGCGCCGCCAGTTGGCACGGCATGATGACCTCGGTCGTCGCCGCCGGCAACGGCATCATGTCGAACGGCTTCTACCGCAGCATCGCGCCCGACGCCAACGTCGTCCTCGTCAAGCTGTCCGGCTCCGGGCGCATCTCCGAGCAGAAGATCAGGCGCGGCCTTGAGTGGATTTTGAAGCACCGGACGGAGTACAACATCCGCGTCGTCAACATCTCGGCCGGCGGCGACGAGCAGTCGTCCTACCTTGAGAACGCGCTCTGCCGCGCGGTCGAGCGCGCCGTGCGCGAAGGCCTCGTCGTGGTCTGCGCCGCCGGCAACGCCGGCATGGAGCCGGGCCACCCCGTGCTCCCGCCCGCGTCCGCGCCCGCCTGCATCGCCGTCGGCGGCTTGGACGATCAGAACTCGCTCGACCGCGCGCGCCGCGGCATGTACCGCTCGTCTTACGGCCCGACCTACGACGGCCTACAGAAGCCCGAAGTGATCGCGCCCGGCATCTGGGTGCCCGCGCCGATCCTGCCGCACACGCCCACGGCCAAAGAGGCCGAACTCTACGCCAAGCTCGACCGCGCCAACGACGACGAACTGCGCGCGCTCATACACCAGCACCGGCATGTGGATCGCGACCTGTGGGGCGCGCGCGATCTGCCGCTGCACCTCCTGCGCCACCTGATCACGATCAAGCTGCGCGAGGGCGACGTGATCAGCGAGCACTACAAGTACGTGGACGGCACGTCGTTCGCCGCGCCCATCGTGGCCTCGATCATCGCGTGCATGTTCGAGGCCAACCCGCACCTGACGCCGCAGCAGGTCAAGCGCATCCTGATCGACACGGCGGAGCGGCTGCCCGGCATCGAGATCGACCGCCAGGGCTGGGGCGTCGTCCACGCCCGCCGCGCCGTCGAGTTCGCCCTCGCCCTGCGCCCCGTCAACGCCTAGAAAAGATAAGACAAGCACGAAGCCCCGATCCGCACGTTCGCGGATCGGGGCTTCGTGGTTTCGGGGCCGCGGCGGCCCGTTTAGTTGCTGCCCGTCTGCTTGGGCGTCGTCGTGCCCGTCGTCTTGCCGGAGAACGGCACGGTCGAGCCGTTGTAGGCCTCGACGTTGACGAAGAAGCGGAAGCTGCCCTGCTGCGCGACGCCGAGCAGGAAGCGGACGTTGATCGAGCTGCCGGCCGCGAGCATCCCGCCCGGAATGGCGACCACGCCGCTCGCGTTCAGGCCGCCGCCCACCGCCGCGTTCGACGGCGGCTGGACGGTCGTGCCGATGATCGTGATCGTGCCGCCGTTGGCGGTCGTGTCGGCCGAGGTCAGGTAGCGCACGTCGGCCTGGCCCGCCGGCTGCGTGTTGGTCGTCGTGATGTCCACGACGCGGAAGCGCAGGGCCGTGATGGGCTGCCCGGTGTTGTTGGTGAACTTGCGGCGGATGTCGAGCGTGCCGAACGCGGTCGGCGTGCCCGCCCCGCCCGACGTGGTGTCGCGGATGCGGTTGGGCGGCGCGGTCGAGGCCTGCGTCGGGTCGATCAGACCGGGCTTGACCGTGTCGTTACGCTGGATGGGGCTGGAAGGCGCGAACAGGTTCGCCGGGTTGCAGCCGCAGTTCTCCGGCCCCGGCGCGCCGCGCTGCGCCACCAGCCCGCCGTACGTGCCGGCGTCGGGCGCGACGAACGAGAAGTCCGCCGCGTTGTTGTTCGTGTCCTGCGGCGTGCCCGTCGCCAGCTTGCGGACGTAGGCGTACTGCCCGTCGGTGAACGGCGACGGCGCGGGCAGCGGCGTGCCTTCGCGGAACAGGTCGGCCGGGGCCGCGCCGCCGTTGAAGCCGACGGCGTCGAGCCGGTTGGCGAGCGTCAGGTTCGCCAGGGTCGCCGTGCGGAAGAGCGCGACGCCCGCGTTGTCGGCGATGTCCTGCGTGTAGAAGGCGTCGCCCACGGCGTAAGCGTCCAGGCTGTAGCCGCCCGTCGGCGGCAGCCCGCCGTCGGGCAGGTTGGTCAGCCCCGCGTCGGAGTTGACCGCGAGGTAGTGCGCGCGCGCCGGGATGATCGTGCCGTTCGGGATCGTCAGGATCGGGATGATCGTCGTGCCGTCGCTACTGAGCGCGGCGAGCGTCCAGCCCGTGCCGTCAGTCGCGCCCACGCTGATGGGCGCGCCGGTGTTGTTGTATAGCTCGACGTACTCGTCGCGCGCGCCGTCAATGCCCTGCACGGCGCTGAAGGTCGGCCCGCGGAAGCGGAACTCGGAGATGACGACGCTGCCGGCGGCCGGCGGCGCGGGCGCGGCGTCGTCGTTCGTGATCGTCAGGACGGCGGTCGAAGGTGCGCCGAGCGTCGCGCCGCTCGCGTTCGAGAGCGCGAGGTTGACAGTCTCGTCGTTCTCGAAGACCGACTCGTTGCAGATGGTCACGTTGAAGGTCTTGGGCGCGCCGTCGCCGTCGGCCCAGTTGAGCGTGCCGGAGGTCGTCACGTAATCCACGTTCGCGCCGCAGCTCGCGCCGCCGACGGCCGTGCCGTTGGCGGTCGAGTAGTTGACGGCGGCCGCGCCGAGCGTGCCGCCGGTGCGCGTCACGCTGATGGTGGCGACGCCGCCCGCGACGTTCTCGGCGACTGTGTAGGTCGCGCTGCTGAACTGCACCGTGCCGGGCGTGTTGACGATCACCTCGTCCGCGCCGATGTCGGGCATGGCGTCGCGCGTCTGCCCGTCAATGTCGGTCGTGACGCCGACCGCCGTGCCCGCGTTGACGAGCGTGCTGCCGGACTGCAAGTGCAGGTCGGCCGGCGCGGTCGTGGTGGTGTAGAGCGGATCGACGGCGACGGAGTTGGCGTCCTGGCCCGTGCCGGTCTGCCAGGCGGCGAGCGTCGCGCGCGCGCTGCCGCCGATGAAGCCGACGTTCTGCGCGAAGTAGTCGTTGTAGTTGATGTTGGAGAAGACGGTGTTGGCGCTGTTGCAGATGACGGCGTAGCGCGTGCCGAGGGTCTGCGTGCTGGCGAAGATGTTGTCGCGCAGATCGACCGCGCCGGCCGCCAGGCCGGTCAGGATGTTGATGCCCGCGGTCTGACCCGCGGCCGCGCCCGCACCCTGGTTCGTGTTGAGCAGGATCGAGTTGTGGTAAATCTTGTAGCCCCCGCCGAGCGCGACGACGATGCCGTAGCCGTTATCGGTGTCGGCCTGCCCGTTGAACCCTTGCGACGCCACGTCGGAGATGAAGTTGTTGGCGACGGTCACGTTCGAGGCCGTAGAACTCGCCGTGAAGTAGAGGCCGTTGCTGCCCCAGCCCGTCGTGTTGTTGTGCTTCACGTCGCTGATCTTGTTGCCCGTGACCATGCCGCCGTTGACGAGGAGCGCGACCTGAATGCCGGTCATCGTCGAGCTGGTCGTCGTGGACGAGTTGATGCCGTTGATGACGTTGTTGGTGACGTTGAAGTTCTGCGCGTTACCGATAAGCATGCCGCGGAAGGTCAGCTTGTCGGCGGTGACGGTCGAACCCCAGTCGTTGCCCGTGATGAGCCAGTTCAGGTCGAACGGGGCCGCCGTCGGGCCGCGCAGGAACGCGGCGTTCTGCACGCGGAAGACGCGCGTGTTCTGGATGGTGTTGTTCGAGTTCGGGGCCTCGGCGTCGCCGCCGAAGGTCGTGCCGCTGCCGGCGAGGACGCCGGAGATGATGGTCGCGCCGGTGTTGCCCGACAGGATGACGTTCTTGACGGTGTTGCCCGTCGCGCCGTCGGCCGCGCCCGCGCTGGCGATCCAGATGACGGTCGCGCCGGTGTTGCCGTTCGTGATCGTCAGGCTGCGATCCGTGCCGCCGGAGAGCGAGCCGTCAATCGTCACGTTGTCCGCGCCGTTGAGCTTGATCAGACCCGTCGTGGTGGACGTGCCGGAGATGGTGCGCGCCGCGCCACTCGGCTTGATCGTGACGGTGAAACCGCCGCCAAACGAGTTCAGCGCGTTCGCGCCCGTCTCGCCCGCCAGATCGGAGATGATGTTGATGATGATGTTGCCCGACACGCCGGCCACGTTGATGGCCTCGAAGATGCCGCCCGCGTTGGTCAAGCTGGGGAACTCGCCGCCGGAGCCGACCGTGTGCGTGCCGCCCGCGACCGCGTTGACCACGTTGACCGTGCCCGTGACCGTGTTGTTGCCCGGCACTTCGTCGCCCGCCAACTCGGAACTCGCCTCGGTCGTGTAAGTGCCCGCCGAGAGCGTCGCGTTGGGGAACGTGGCCGTCAAGGTCTGGCCCGGATTGATCGGCCCGATGGTCGTCGTCTGGTTATAGACGACCGCCGTGCTCGCATCGAGAATGCGGAAGCGGACGGGCACGCTGGCTTGCGCTGCCGTGCCGTTGTTGACGAAGGACGCCTGCACCGCGAAGGCTATGCCCGCGCCGCGCGTCGAGCCGCTGGGCGGGTTGACGATGGCGACGGCCGCGATGTCGTTGGTCGGGGGCGTGACGCCGCCGGGTTCGTCCGCGCCGATGTCGGGCGGGGGCACGCGCGCCTGCCCGTCAATGTCTGTGCCGACGCCGACCGACGCGCCCATGTCCACCATCGGCGAAGCGGCGTTGATGTGCAGGTCGGTGGGGGAGAGGAACTGCGGGTCAACCTTCTTGCTGGCGTTGTCGTTCGCGCCGCCGGCGGAGAGGGTGCTGGTGTAGTTGCGGAAGTTGGTCGCGCCCGCCGTCGTTGACGGGTCGAAGTTGGCCTGCGTGTAGAAGCCCGTGCCGGCCGTTGTGCCGACCTGCCCGACGCCTTGCTGCGCCGTCGGCGCTGCGCTGTTGAAGTAGTCGTTGTTGTTGAGCGTCAGATTCATCCCCGACGTGCCGCCCGAAGGCAGAAAGACGGCGACGTGCGCCGAAGTCGCGCTGCCGTTCGTGAGCGAGTTGACGAAGATGTTGTTGCGCGCGTCCACGCCCGTGATCGTGGTGGCGGTGATCATGAGGCCGCACGTGATCGTCGGCGTCGCGCCGGTGATCGTGCCCGTCAGGTTGACGCTGTTGTGATAAATCTGGTGACCCGTGCCCAAGGCGACGCGGATGCCGGTGGCGTTGAAGGTCGTGCTGTAGAAGCCGCCTGACGTGGTGTTGAGCGTGATGTTCCGGACGAAGTTGTTGCGGACGACGTGATTATTGCCGCCGCCCAAGTTGATGCCGTGCGCGACCCAGAAGTCGGGCGCGTTGTTCTTCGCGCGATTGACCTGATTGCGCTCGACGGTGAACGTGCCCGCCCCGGCGGCAGCGACGATGCCGCCGATGTCAATCGCGCGGTTCGCGGAACTGGTGCTGCTTGGCAGGAAGCTCTCGATGTAGACGGTGTTGCTTCTGAGCACGCCGTTGGCCGAGCCTTGCGCCGTGATGCCGACCGAATAGACCTGATCGACGGCGCTCGCGGTGGCGTTGCCGATGAGGTTATTGCTGATCACCAGACCCGGAAAGACCGTGGTCGCGGCCCCCTGCACGGCGATGCCGCGGGCGACGGTCTGGACGTTGTTGTTGTCAATCAACAGGTTGGCCGCGGTCGCGGGCGAGCCGATGGTCGTGGCGACGGCAGCGAGGGCGGCGGGCGCGGCGGTCGCGCTCGTCGTGGACGCACCCGCGGTCGCTATCACGCCGTAGACGGTGTTCTCCGAGCCGGTCGTGCTGGTGATGCCAGTCGCGTTCCGGCCCGTCGCGTTGCCGATCAGGTTGAGGTTCTTGATGGTGTCGTTGTCCGCGCTGGTGACGACGCTGGTGGCGAGCGCGATGCGGACGAGCGACGTGAAGGCGGTGGTGTTGGTCGCCGTACACTGAATCGTGAGGTTGCGATTTGTGCCCCCCGTGTTGGGGTTGTCGCCGTTGATGGTGACGTTGTCCGCGCCGTTCAACTCGATCACGCCGCGCCCGGTCGGCGCAGCGCCCGCGACGGTCACGCCGTCGGCGGACGGTTGGATCAGGACAGAGGTGTAGGAGGCGCTCCCCGCCCCGCTGCTGTTGAGGACAGCGGGCGTCGCGCCTTCGGTCGTGCTGGCGACGATGTCGATGGTAATCATGCCCTGGTGCGTGCCGGCGTTGATGGCGTCGAACGCGCCCTTGAGCGTCGTGTAAGTAGCGTTGGCCGTGCCGGCCGAGGCCGTGACGTTGACGTTCTGCGCGGCGGCCGCCACGCAGAGCAGCGCGCTGAAGACCAATACGTTGACGATACCGAAGAGACACGTCCGGGCGATAGTCTTCCGGGCGATGTTCTGGGGGGTGAACATGATCGAATTCTCCTTAAATCGTTTGGTGCGATACAGCGCCCGCTTTGCCGCCGGCCGCCGGGCGCGCGGCCCGGCGGCCCGAACCGGCGCAAGCCGCGCCGGCAGCGGGCGACAGACGGAAGCGAGGTGACGGCGCAGGCCCGAACCGCGGCGCGCGCCGCTAAAGACGGAAGAGTCGGACGCCCCTTGATCGGAAGCTGCGGTGGAAATGCTTTAGCGCGGTGGCGTGCGCGTTCGGGTCATAACGCCCGGCGGCACTTCGCTTGGGACAGCGCCGGGGTCACGCGACGCACGTTGCTTTTTTTCGGCAGGGCAAGAACTAGAACCCGCTGGTACGGGGCGCAGGATAGTGAGGTTATGAACAAAAGTCAACATTAATTCGGCCGGCGCGGGCCTTTTTCCGGTCAGCGCGCGGCGGGCCGAACCGCGCGGGGCACGGGCGGGGTGCGAGTTGCGCTAGAATGGGCGCGCCACGGTTCGGGCCGGCTCTAACATCACACGCGCGTGCGGCGGGCGCGCGCTCGAACAGGCCGAGCGATGTTCGATTGCCGTTTACAAGACGGTTCGACGGTCGTCATCATCGGCGGCGGCCCCGGCGGCGCGGCCTGCGCCATACGGCTGCTGCGCGGCGCGGCCGCGCGTCGGCTCCGTCTGCGCGTGCTCGTCTTCGAGGGCAAGGACTTCGGCGTCCACGCCAACCAGTGTGCGGGCGTGCTGTCGCCGCCGGTCGAAGAAGTGCTGGCGCACGATCTGGACGTACACTTGCCGCCCGCCTTGATCAAGCGGCAGATTTTCGGCTACCGCCTGCACGGCTCGCGCGTCAACCTGCTGCTCACGGGGCGCGGCGCGACCGCCGCCACGCCCGGCCGCTTCGACGCCACCTACGCCGTCGAGCGCGCCGACTTCGACCGCTTCCTGCTCGACTGCGCGCGCCGGCTCGGCGCTGAAGTCGTCGCCGCGCGCGTGACCGGCGTCGAGTTCGTGCGCGGCGACGGGCTGGACGAGGTGCGCGTCTACAGCGAGGGCGCGTCGGTGCGCGCCGACGTGGTGGTGGGCGCGTTCGGGTTGGACGAGGGGCTGCTCTCGGTCTTCGAGGAGGTGACGAACCGCGACGGCGCGCGCGGCTTCCGCCGCCCCCCGAAGTGGCTCAAGAGTTATTTGACGACGCTCCCGACGAGCGCGCGCTTCCAGACCGAGAAGCTCGGCCACATCGTCCACGCCTTCCTGCTGCCGCGCGCGTGCCCGCGCATAGAGTTCGGCGCGATCACGCCCAAGGGCGATCACATCCTCGTCAACGTCGCGGGCGAGCGCGTCACCTCGCGCGACCTGGACGACTTCCTCGCGCTGCCCGAAGTCGCGCGCCTGCTCCCGTCCTTCGACGCGCGCGCCGCCAACTACTACGAGGGGCGGTTCCCCTCCGCGCCCGCGCGCGCGCCTTACGGCCACCGCTACGCGCTCGTGGGCGACGCGACCGGGTGGCTGAGGCCCTTCAAGGGCAAGGGCATCAACACGGCGCTCGTGACGGGCGCGCGCGCCGCCGACGCCATGCTCGATCACGGCGTCTCGGCGCGGGCGTTGACGCACTACCGCCGCGCGTGCGCCGACCTGTTGCGCGATCACGTCTACGGCGTCGTCGTGCGCCGCGCCATGCTCCTAGGCGCGCGCTTCCTGCTCGACCCGATGATCGACATCGGCCGGCTCGACCCCGTCATGTACGACGCGCTGTTCGACGCCGTCTCCGGGCACGACTCCTACCGCCACATCATCGCGCGGGCGTTGCGGCCGGCGCTGGTGCGGAAAGTGACGATGCGCCTCTTGCGCGGCCGGCGCGCGCACCGGGCGCACAGGATCAGACGCATGAAAGAGATCACGGTGCGGCCGACGAACGTGCGCGACATAGACGCGATCCTGAAACTCGACGAGCAGATCACGGGCCGGCCGCACGCGGCCGACTTCGAGTCGCGCTGCGACGCCTACATCAAGCGCGCGCCGGAGACGTGCTTCGTCGCCGAGCACCGCAACCACGTCGTCGGCTTCGTCTTCGGCGACGTGCGCGGCTGGGAGTTCGCGGCCGAGTTGGCGGGCTGGCTCGAAGTGCTCGGCGTCGCGCCCGCCTACCAGGGCCACGGCGTCAGCCGCCAACTGCTCGACGCCCTCTTCGCCGCCTTCCGCCGCGCCGGCGTCCGCACCGTCCACACCATGGTCAACTGGAACGACGGCGACCTCATCGACTACTTCCGCGCCCACGGCTTCGAGCGCGGCGACTACGTCAACCTCGTCCGCCGCCTGGACGAGCCGGACGCGGCGTGAGCGCCGGCCGCGCGGGCCGCGCCGCCGAGTTTGCGTTGACGCTGCCCGGTGCGTGTGCTAGCTTTTGCCCCACTCTTTTAACCAGCCGCCTGTGCGGAGCCGCAGTCGCCACACCCGCCCGCAGGTCTCGCGGCAGGCGTCCGCCGAGCGGAGTCCGGCAAGGCGACAAAACACGAGACCATTTAAGAGGATCAAGACCATGAGTACCACGGGCGAACAAGCTGCGCACGCGCCGGAGTTCGCGGGCGATAACGCCGCGACCGACGAGCACGCAAGACAGGATGACGGCGCGCCCGCCGCGCCGCCCGCCGCCGCCGCGCCGAGCGCCGAGGGCGGCAACATAGACAAGATCAGGGAGATACTCTTCGGCGGCCAGATGCAGGACTACGAGCGCCGCTTCGGCCGCCTCGAAGAGCGGCTCGCCAAAGAGGCCGCCGAGCTGCGCGCCGACACGCGCCGCCGCTTCGACGCCCTCGAAGCCTTCATCAAGCAGGAGCTGGAGGCGCTCGGCGAACGGCTGCGCGGCGAGCAGCGCGGGCGCGAGGCGAACGTGCAGGAGTTGCGCACCGCGCTCGCCGAGTCGGGCCAGGGCTTCGACCGCAAGCTCGCGCAGCTCGACGAGCAGACCGAGCGCGCCCAGCGCGACCTGCGCCAACAGCTACTCGAACAGGCCAAGACGCTCGGCGACGACCTGCGCCAGCAGCGCGACGACCTGGTCGCGCGCATCGAGCGCGAGGTGGCCGCGCTCGGGCACGACAAGACCGACCGGGCCGCGCTCGCCGCCCTCTTCGGCGAGGTCGCGCTGCGGCTGACCAACGAGTTCCGCATCCCCGGCGACAACAGTTGACGGTGACCCGAACGGTGCAGCCCTTGGACACCGAACAGACCATCGCGCCGCCCGCGGACGCTGAAGCGCAGCCCGCGGCCGATCAAACCGCGGCCGCGTCTCAGCCCGACGCGCCCGCGCCCGAGCCGGACGCGCAGATGGCGGAGTTGCGCAGCCTGCTCTTAGGCCCGGCCGAGGCGCAGTTGGCCGACGTGCACGCGCGTCTGCGCGACCCGCAGCGGCAGCTCAAAGAGGTGAGCCGCGTGCTGCCGGCGGCGGTCGCGCAGCGCACGCGCCAGGACGGCGAGTTGGCCGAGGCGCTCGCGCCCGTCGTCACCGGCGCAATCGAACGCACCGTCCGGCGCAACCCGCAGCCGCTCGTGGACGCGATCTTCCCCGTCATCGGCCCCGCCATCCGCCGCGCCATCGCCGCCGCCCTCGCCGGCATGACGCAGTCGCTCAACCAGACGTTGACCCACGGCTTCTCCGCGCAAGGCTTGCGCTGGCGCGTCGAGGCGTGGCGCACGGGCCGGCCCTTCGGCGAGGTCGTCTTGCTGCACACGCTCCTGTATCGCGTCGAGCAGGTCTTACTGATCCACCGCGAGACGGGGCTGCTGCTGCAACACGTCGTCGCGCCGCACGCCGCGGCGCAGGACGCAGACATGGTGTCCGGGATGCTGACCGCCATCCAGGACTTCATGCACGACTCGTTCAACACGCCGGAGGGCGCGCCGCTCGAAGAGGTGCAGATCGGCGAGCGCACGCTCTGGGTCGTGCCGGGGCCGCTGGCGAATTTGGCCGTGCTCATCCAGGGGACTGCGCCCGAAGACCTGCGCGTGTTCTTGCAGGAGACGTTGGAGCGGATTCACTTCCAGTTCAACGACGCGCTGCGCGAGTTCGAGGGCGACGCCGCGCCGTTCAACGCCGCGCGCCCGCTGCTCGAAGACTGCTTGCAGACGCAGCTTCAGGCGAAGACCGATCAGGCCGCGGGCGCGCGCGCCTGGCGGCCGCTCGTCGCCATCGCCGTCGTGTTGCTCGTCGTGCTCCTCGTCGCGGGCTGGCTCGTCATGCGCCCGGCGTGGCGCTGGGACGCTTACGTCGAGGCGCTCAGGCGCGAGCCGGGCGTCGTCGTCACGGAGACGCGCCGCCCGCTCCTCTTCGGTCGTTATTTCGTTCAAGGCTTGCGCGACCCGCTGGCGCGCGACCCCGCGGCGCTGCTGCCGGCCGCCAGAGTTGATCCCGCGCAGGTCGTCAGCCGTTGGGAGCCTTACCAGGCCTTGCGGCCCGAGTTCGCGCTCGCGCGCGCCGAGCGTCTGCTCGCGCCGCCCCCGACCGTCCGGCTCGGCGTCGCGGACGGCGTGCTGACGGCGACGGGCTTCGCGCCGCACCGTTGGATCGAGGAGGCGCAACGCAGCGCGCGCTTCGTGCCCGGTCTCGAAGGCTTCCGCGCCGACCAACTGCTCGACCTCGAACGGATCGAGCAGCCGCTCGTCATGTTCGAGTTGGACACGGCGCAACTCGCGCCGGGCCAGGACGAACAGCTCCGCCAACTCGCCGCCGACATCGAGCGTATGCTCGTCGGCGCGCGCGCCATGAACAAGCGCGTGCGCCTTGAGGTCACGGGCCACACCGACGGCAGCGGCTCGGAGACGCGCAACACCACGCTCAGCCGCGAGCGCGCCGAAGCCATCGCCGCCGCGCTGGCGGCGCGTCTGCCCGCCGCGCCCGATCTGACCATCGTGCCCACCGGCACGACCGAAAAGCTCCGCGCGGAACGCACCGAGGCCGACCGCGCCGTGAACCGCAGCGTCACCTTCAAGGTCGTGCTGCTCGACTGAAGATGAGGACGTTGCCCCGGCAGCGTCCCGACTGCCGATCCGTTCCGACTGACGTTCTGACTGACGATCTTTCTGACCGACATCCTGTTCTGATAAGCGAGAGTAGTTCCGTCTTATGCTGCAAAAGAAAATCTGTATGCTCGGCACGTTCGCGGTGGGCAAGACGAGCCTGGTGCGCCGCTTCGTCGAGAGCATCTACGAGGACAAGTACCACACGACCGTCGGCGTGAAAGTTGACAAGAAGGTGGTGCAGACCGGCGGGCAGGACATGACGCTGCTGCTCTGGGACTTGCAGGGCGAGGAGTCGGCGCAGGACTTGCGCCGCTCGTACCTGCGCGGCACGGCCGGCTACCTCCTGGTCGCCGACGGCACGCGCAACGACACGCTCTACGCCGCGCTCGCGCTCCAGGCCAAGGCGCAGGAGTTCCTGGGCGAGCGCGTGCCGTTCCTGCTCCTGCTCAACAAGTCGGACTTGACCGAGCAGTGGGCCATCAGCGACCGCGAGTTGGCGGCGCTCGCGGTCAAAGGCTGGGGCGTCATCCGCACGAGCGCCAAGACGGGCGCGGGCGTCGAAGACGCCTTTCTGACCTTGGCGCAGAAGATGTTGGGAGGGACACAGGGATGAACGCGCTGCCCGAAGCGATCCGCGATCACGTGCTGGCCCTGACGGTCGAGCACCGCACGCCCGCCTACCTGCTCGTCGGCGACGACAACTTGCTCGTCGAGTGGGGCGGCGAGTTGGCCGACTACGGTCTGGACGCGCCCGCCGCGGGTCTGAACGTGGACGAGCACTTCCCCTTCCTCGCCGGCCTGCTGCCGCTCGACGCGCGCAACCTGTTCCTGCCTTACGTCCAGACCGAGAGCGGGCGCACGGCCGACGTGTACCTGTTCCGCGCCGACCGCGGCACTTGGGTCTTGCTGCTCGACGCCACGCCCGCCGCCGCCAAGCAGCAGAACTTACAGCAGCGCACCTACGACCTCACGCTCGAAGTGACCGACCTGCGCCGCGAGGGCGACGAGCTGTACCAGGCCAAGAGCGAGTTGGAGCAGCGCGTGCGCGAGCGCACGGGCGAGCTGGCGCGCGCCAACCAGCAACTGCTCGACGAGCTGGCGCGGCGCAAGCGCGTCGAGGCGGACTTGCGCGCCAGCGAGGCCCGCTTCCGCCGGCTCGCCGACGCCAACATCATCGGCATCATGTTCTGGCAGACCGACGGCAAGATCACCGACGCCAACCAGGCCTTCCTCGACACGCTCGGCTACGCGCGCGCCGACGTGCAGTCGGGCGCGCTGCGCTGGGAGCAGATCAACCACCCCGACAACCGCGCGCGCGACGAGCAGGCCTTCGCCCAGTTGGCCGAGTACGGGGCCTGCGCGCCCTACCAGCGCCAGTTCGTCCGCCGCGACGGTCAGGTGGTCGCGCTCCTGTTCGGCGCGGCGCTGCTCGACGGCACGCCCAAACAGATCGTCTGCTTCGCCCTCGACCTCAGCAAGTACAAGTGAGGGCAGGCGCGGGGAGTTGATCAGTGCCGGGTCGGGCGCGGCGCGCCCGTTGGACACGCGCGCGCGCGCTGTGCCACAATCCCGTGCCATCCACAGCACACTGAATCCGGGAGAGGGACGTTATGGCAGAGAACGAGGAAGCCGCGGCCGCGGGCGCGCAAGTGGGCGACGCGGCCGCGACCGGCGACGCGGCCACCGCCGACGCCGCCACCGGCGACGCGGCGACCGGCGCAGCGGCGACCGGCGAGGCGGCGACCGGCGCGGGCGCGCCGCAAGCGGCCGCCGCCGCACCCGCCGAAGAGATCACCTACCACGCCGTCGAGAAGGACGGCCAAGTCACGGCCATCTGGGAGATGCAGGGGCGCAAACACCTCCGCACCATCGATCCCCGCTCCCGCCAAGGCCAAGAGATACTCCGCCTCTACACCGCCGAACACGAACAGCAGTGAGAAAAGCAGTGACGAGTGCCGAGTGACGAGTTAAAGAACCTGTCCTTGCTCGTCACTCGTCACTCGTCACTGCTTTTTCTATGTTTGCGATGAGTTGATCGGCGAGCGTCTGCATGGCCTGGCGGCTGGCCCAGGCGACGTGGGGCGTGACGATCAGGTTGGGCAGGTCGAGTTCGAGGAGCGGGTTGCCGGCCGCGGGCGGCTCGCGCGTGAGCACGTCCACGCCCGCGCCCGCGATCACGCCGTCGCGCAGCGCCGCGCCCAACGCCGCCTCGTCCACCAGCCCGCCGCGCCCGCAGTTGACGAGCACCGCCGAAGGCTTCATGCGCCGCAACTCGGCCGCGCCGACGAGGTGGCGCGTCTCCGCGTTGAGCGGCGCGTGCAGCGTCAGCGCGTCGCACGCGGATAACACTTCTGCAAACGGCACGCGCCCCGCGCGCACCTCCGCCGCGCCCTTGCGCTCCGCCACCAGCACGTCCATCCCGACCGCCGCGCACAGGCGCGCCACCGCCTGCCCCAGCGTGCCGTAGCCGACGACGCCGAGCGTCGTCCCGCGCAGGTCGGAGATCGGACGCGTGTGGAGGCAGAACTGCGGCGCGGCGGCCCACGCGCCCGCGCGCACGTCCGCGCGCCAGCCCAACAGACTCCGCCGCAGCGCGAGCAGCAACAGCAGGACGTGTTCGGGCACGGTCTCGACCGCGTAGCCGCGCACGTTCACGACCGCGACGCCGCGCCGCCGGCAAGCGTCCAGGTCAAGGTTGTCCGTCCCCGTCGCCGCCACCGCGATCAACTTCAGGTCGGGCAGTTCAGCCAACTCCGATTCGCCGAGCGGCAGCTTGTTGACGACGGCGATGGTCGCCCCGCGCAGCCGCTCGACGGCCTGCTCGGGCCGCGTCGCCTCGTACTCGCGCCACTCGTGCGCGAAGCGGGGCCGCCGCACGTCCGCCACCAGCGTCCCGCGTTCCAGAAAGACGATGCGCTCCATAAGCCGGGCGGGCGCGCCGGCCGCTCGCGCGGCGCGCGCGCAGGGGCAGCCTCCCGCGCTCAGGCAATGAGGCTGTTATTGAGGAGGGACTCGAAGTTGACGGCGTAGCCCTTGATCTTGGCGGCCTGATCGAGCCGGTTGATGATGCGGCGCGCGTTCGTGTAGTCGCAGCCCGTCGCGTTGATGTAGTCGGCCAGCTTCTTGCCGGTGAATGTGCCCTTGCGCATCCCGTAGGACATGATGCGGTAGGCCACGTCCGGGTGCAGCGCGTAGTCGGGGTGGACGACCAGATCGTTCTCGCCGCTCAGACCGAGCGCGGCGCTGAGCTTCTGGTAGTTGGGGCGGCCCGTGATCTGGACGTAGCCGCGGCCGCGGTACAGGTAGCCGTCGCCCTTGACGGTGTTGCCGAGGTTCTTGCCGATGGGCGTGCCCGGCTCGTACTTGTTGAAGTAGGACTTCGGGCCGCGCTCGGTGATCGGCTGGAAGGTGTCGGCGCACTCGTGCTTGACGGTCGCCAGCATGTAGGCGGCCCAGCGCACGTCCGCCACGTCGTTGTCGAGTTCGATGTAGCCGAGCAGGTTGTCGAGGCCGGAGACCTGCGTCTGGTTTAACTTGCCGTAAAGCTCCTTGTAGCCGTTGAAGAACGTCGTGTGGTTGAACTTCATGCGATCACTCCTCGCGCGCCGTGGGTTGTCTAAGCCTTAACTGACGAGCCGGCAAAGTACATCCGCCGCGGCCAAATTACAAGCCGGCGCGGGCGCGTATCGTACTCCCGGCCGCGCCGTATTCTCAAACCAGCGGGTGCTGCGTTGATTTTAATTTATCTCCGTGCCGCCTCAGTGCCCTCTGTGTCTCTGTGGTGAATGAGGTCACAGCGGCACTAACCACAGAGACACAGAGGGCACTGAGGCGGCACGGAGGGTTGAGCGATCAAGACAGCACCAACTGCCGTCAGTGCTGCCTGCTGAAACTGCGGTTAGTGTATAACTGGCACGCATGAGTGACGCCGTCAGTTCGGACACGGACGCGCGAGCGGCCGCGGAGAGAGAGCGCGCCGAAGGGCGGCGCGCGGCGCTGCTCAAGTGGGGTGTGGTGTTGGCGGCGGCGCTCGTCGTCCTGTTGCTGCCGCGCCCTGAAGGCGTCGCGCCGCAGTCTTGGCGGCTGCTGGCGATCTTCGTGGCGACGATTGTCGGGTCGATTGTGCGGCCCGTGCCGGGCGGCGCGGTGGTGCTGCTGGGCGTCATCGCGCTGGCGCTCGCGGGCGCGCTGCCGGTCGAACAGGCCTTGCGCGGTTACGCCGACCCGATTGTGTGGCTCGTGCTGGCGGCGTTCTTCATCTCGCGCGGCATGATTAAGACGGGCTTGGGGCGGCGCATCGCGCTGCTCTTCATCCGCGCCATCGGGCGGCGCACGCTGGGGCTGGCCTACGCGCTCGTCGCCACCGACGTGTTGCTCGCCGCCGTCATCCCTTCGACCGGCGCGCGTTCGGGCGGCGTCATCTTCCCCATCGCCAAGTCCGTCGCGGAGACTTACGACTCGCGGCCGGGCGCGACCGCGGCGCGCCTCGGCGCGTTCCTGATGGTAGTGCTCTACCAGTGCGAGGTCGTCATCTGCGCGCTGTTCTTGACGGGGCAGGCGTCGAACCCGCTCATCGCCAAGTTCGCGCAGCAGGTGACGGGGATCGAGTTGACCTACGGGCGCTGGCTGCTCGGCGCAATCGTGCCGGGCCTGCTCGCGCTGGCGGTCGTGCCGCCGCTCCTGTTCCGCCTCTTCCCGCCGGAGATCAGGCGGACGCCCGCGGCGGCCGAGTTCGCCGCTGCGGAACTGCGGCGCATGGGCCCGGCGACGCGCGACGAGCGGATCATGCTCGCGGTCTTCGCGCTCGTGGCGCTGCTGTGGATGGCCCCGGCGCTGCCGGCCGTCGCCCTCGCGCCCGTCGCGTACCTGCGCGGGCTGCACTACGCGGTCGTCGCGCTGGTCGGCGTCGCGGCGCTGCTCGTGACGGGCGTGCTCGACTGGGCGGACGCGCTCGCGGAGCGCCACGCTTGGGACGTGTTCATCTGGTACGGCGGTCTCGTCCGCATGGCCGAGGCGCTGGGCGAGACGGGGCTGACGAAACGCTTCGCCGAGGCGGCGGCCGGCTACACGGCGGGCTGGCACTGGTGGGCCGCGCTCGCCGCGCTGCTGCTCGTCTACTTCTACGCGCACTACGGCTTCGCCAGCATCACGGCGCACGCGACGGCCATGTACGTGCCCTTCCTCGTCGTCATCGTCGCCGCGGGCGCGCCCGCCTACCTGGCCGTCCTCCTGCTCGCCTACCTCTCGAACCTCAGCGCCGGGCTGACGCACTACGGCACGACGCCCGCGCCCATCTACTTCGGCGCGGCTTACGTCCGCCAGCGCGCCTGGTGGCGGCTCGGCCTCATCGTCTCCTTCGTCACAATTTTTATCTGGGCCACAGTCGGCGTCGGCTGGTGGAAACTGCTCGGCTGGTGGTGACCGGGCAAAGGGTTTGCCGGGGCGCTGAACTTAACAGCGCCCCGGCCGGGTGGCCGGCACGGGGCTATTTCTTTCCGGCGGTCGGCGTAAACTGCCGCCCCGTCCACTCGTAGGTCACGGCCGCGTCTTCGTGTCTTGATCGGGCCACGACGCGGGCGGGTTGACCCGCACCGCCGAATTCCAGTTCGAGCACGTCGCCGGAGATGTCCGCCACCTGGCGGAGCGCCGCGCCTTCTACAGAAAAGATCGCCAGCGTCGCGCCTAGGCTCGCCCCGACGGCCGAGGTCACAACTATGTCCGGGCGGCCGTCGCCCGTCACGTCGCGTAGCGCAAACGGCACGGCCTGTTTATCGTAGACGTTGTTCTGAATGTACGTGCCGGTTAACTGCACCTGCCCGGCGCTTGTCAGCCCGCCCCCCGCCGGCTTTAACAGCACGAGCGTCAGCGGCGGGCGTTCCCCGCCCGCCGCCGCGCGCGGGCGGCAGACGACGGTAGTGGCGACGACGCCCTGGCCGAAATCGGCGCTGCCGAAGGCGGCCTTCTCTTGTGTCTGGCTGACCGGGTACGTGGCCACCTCGGACCCTTGCGGCAGGTAAGGCTTTAAGCGCGCTAACTCCTCGGGCGTACTGCCGACGAGCGCGCGCCGCGGCTCGGCCGGCGGCGGCGTGGTTTGCGTACCCGGCGGCAGCGCCGAAGGGGCCGGCGGCCGGGCTTGGAGCGGTATATCTACGCTCACTTGCTGCGGCCTGACCTCCTTCGTGCCGCCGGTCAAATAAGAGTAGCCGACGTAAGCCGCAATACCGGCCGTCAACGCCAGCCCGAACGAGATGACAACTGCTCGCCTCATCTTCTGAACCCGCCTTACATGGTGGCCCGCGGCCGATTAGCCGCACGCGGCCATAGCTTCTCAGGTCTGCCGCGGGCCTGTACTTCAACGGAAGCGCCAGAGGATACTGCTAGTCCCGCTCAGACCCAGATCGGAGAACGTGCCGTCGGCCAGATCGATGGCGGCGTTATTTGAATCACAGTTCGTCCCCAACACGCGGGGCACGCCGCCGGTGTTCCAGTAAGGATCGTCCCCGCCGACGCAGGGGTTGCCGGTCGAGGCCGTGGAGTTTGGGAACCACGGCCCTTTATCGAGCACGGTGGTGTTCACCAGCGTCGTCCCGTTGAGCAGGGTGACGCCGGTGCTGCACTGAACCGCGGCCGGCAGCGCGACGAAGTGGTCGTTCGCGCTGATTACGTGGCTGCAAGAGGTCGTGCCGCCGACCAGCCCCTCGCGCGAAGCGAGCACGCGGAAATAGGTGTAGAAGAAGTAGTCCAGATTCCCGCCCGCCGAGGGGCGGAAACGGAACGTCGTGCCGGCCCCCGTGCCGACCACCCGGTTGAGCAACACGTTCCGCGAGAAGCTACCGCCCGACAGGTGGAAACTGGCGGGGAAGCCTGTCTCCGAAGAGTCCAGCGTTCTGGTCGGGGTCGAAAAGGTGACGAGGCTGTTGTTGGCCGTATCAACCAGACCGTTGGCATCGACAGCTTCGACGAAGATCGGGAGCGCCTCGTTAGCGACGATGGCCGTTGACGTGGCGCTGCTGTCCGCCGCGATGGTCGAGGTGCTCCGCACCCTTAAACGATCTATGCCGGCCTGCCCCGTATCGCCCGCGTTGTAATAAACCACGTAGCAGTCCATCCCGTCGCTCGTCCACTCCGTGAGCTGCCAGGTCGCATAGTAGTCCGACGAGCCGACGCCCATCCCGGTCAGGCCGTACTGCCCGGACGCCCACGCGAGCACGCTCGAATCCTGCACCGACAGGGTGGTCTCGCCCATGATGTCGCCAAGCTGCCAGGAGTTCCCGTTACAGTCGGACATCGAGCCGGCGAGGCCGACCTGCTCCACGCCGTCAATCAGGAGCGTCACCGCGTTCGGGTTGAAGCTGCCATAGGGGCCGCTGTCGCGGCAACAGGTCGGGCAACTGTAGCTGCTGCTGATATGCCTGGAGGGGCTGACCACTTCGCTGCGCCCGATGAGGCTGGGCACGTCCGCCCCGCCGCCGTATACGCTCCAGTGGAACTGCCCGCTCGTGACGGCGCGCGGCAAGGCCTCGCCATGCACGTCCGGCGCGGCGTCGTCCAGCAGCGCGCGGAGATCGAAGGTCGCCGTCGCGCCCGCCGCTAACTCCCGCGGCTTAAGATCGTAGGAGCCGCCGGCGTACCTGATGTTAACGTGAAACTTCGCCGGCCCGGCGCTGACGTTGGTGATCGAGACGACCGTGTTGTAGTCGTCGTCTACCCGCCAGGGGTAACTGCCGGTGCCGTTGCGCGAGGCCCCCGTGTCGCGCAACGGCACGTCGTAGGTGACGGGGGCGGTCGCGTCCGAACTGCACAGCGCGCCGATCAGGCTGGCCGGCGCGCCGCTGTTAAGAATCTGGACGCTCACCAGGTCAAGCTCAGTTCTGGCCGCGGCGGCCGCCAACAACGGCGTCAAGTCGAGTTCCGCGAGTTCGTGCCCCGCCAGGGTCGTCGGCGGCAGTTCTAAGGGCGCGCCGGCCTCGCCCGACAGCGGCAGGAAGCGCGGGGTGACCGTCAGCGGCCCGTCCGAGATGTTCTTTAGCAGGAGGTGCGGTTCGACGGCGTTCTGCACCCGGAACTTAGTCGCGTAGAGGTTGGGCTGGACAATCGTGCGCGGATCGTAAAAGCGTATGCTGCTGGCAAACCGCCGCTCGTCGGCGGTGACGAACCCGGCGGCCCGCAGACTGCCGGCGGGGCCGGCCGTTATGATCTTGACCGACTCGCCGAAACCGCCCGTCAGGGCCTGCGCGCCGTTCGCCGCGCCGGCACGGCGGCGCACGTATTCCGTGGCGAAGGGGGCCACCTCTACGCTCTGAGTCTCGCCGTTATCGTACTCAAGGCGCGCGCTCACGGCCGCACCTGAACTGTTTCCAAGGGCGATAACCGAAGTCGCGCGCGCCGGCGTCCACCAGACCGCCTCCTGCACGTCCGATCTGCGGTCGCCGAGGATGGAGAACGTCACGTCAACGCTGCCCCCTTTGCCGACGCCGAGCAGCGCGAGCTGCGCCCAGGCCTCAAGCACGCCGCCCGCGTAGTCGATGGCCATGCCGCCCCAGCGGTGTCGCCCCCGGTGCTTGGGCGGGATCAAAGACCTGATATCGACGAACCGTATTTCGGCGGGTTGCAACTGCACCGGCTGACCGACCACGGCCACCCCTTCCGCCGTGTAGAAGGTCGGCGTGATCTCAAGCGGCTCAGGGCTACGGCTGTTGAGTACGATCTCGCTGCCGCCGGCCTCCGGTGTCCCTATGGTCGGGGCATAGATTCTCTGTGCGGCGGGCGGCGGGCAGGAGCGGCACGACTTAGCGTCCGAGAGCTTGCCGCTCACGAATCCGGGCGGGGCTTTATGGGCTACCCCGTCGGCCTGAGACGTGCCGGACGAGGCGAGTAAGCAGGCGACGCCAAATACGACCGGCGCTGTCAGGGCAATGAAGAACTTTGTAGCGGCTACACGCGGCACGACGCAAGGCTCCTGATGTTCGAGATGTGAAGACGCCGGTTAAGCTGAGATTTGAGTCTCAACTCGCGTGGGTTACGAGCGACCGAAGCTGTCCGGCTCCCAGTTAAGCCGTGTGGCTGCGGCTGCGGTCGAACAATTGAGGGGGCTTGACTTTAGCTGCGTATAGGTGCTGAACTGATCGTGCGGGACTATACACCTGCCCTGCCCGAGAAACAAGCGAATAACGGATTGAGTGGCGTCCTAATTTCAGCTCTTCTCTATGCCTCGGCGGTGCGGATGGTTGAAGCGGCGCGCACCAGCGCAGACGCGGAGGGCACGGAGAGTTTGGCAACTGCTGCGCCCGCGCGCCGCCGTGCCCCCAGCGGCGGTGCATCTTCAGGACTAAAGTGATGAACAACGGCCAACCCTCGGCGGCGCACACGGGTTTTCTGCGAGAACTGTTTCTCACGCGGGAAGACGGCGACAGGTGCTTCGGCTCGCTCGCGAAGCTGGCGCGACACACCGACGCGCCGGTCGTCCTCACCGGCAGCATCGCCGCCGGCTGGCATCTGCTCAACGCCGGGCGGCGGATCAAGCGCCGACCGCTCAACGACATTGACACGGTCGCCGTCGCGGGTCTGCCGCACGTCCGCCCGTCCGTCAGCCGCGATTTTCTCATCAACCACTTCCACCCCGCGCGCCCGCGCGGCAAAGTCCTGCTGCAACTCGTGGACGCGGAGCACGGCACGCGCACCGAGGTCTTCACGCCCGCCACGGACTCGCTGGCCGAGCGGCTGTCGGACTGCGCCGTCGGCCCGCTGGCGTGCCGCGTCGTCTCGGCCGAGGACGCCGCGGCCAAGCTGCTCTCGATCATCTGTTGCGTGCTCGAAGACCGGCCCGTCGATCCGAAATACGTCGAGCACTTCGACCAACTCGCGACGGTGGCTGATATGACGGTGACGCGGGAAGTCTGGCGCGATTACCGGCAGGAGACTCAGCACGCGGAGTTCGACGCGGCGGCCGCGGCGGTCAAGGCGCGGCTCGCGACCGACCCGACGCTGCTGCAACCGGAGCACTACTGCCAGGACGTTGACTTCGTCTGCGCGTGGTGTCAAGAATCGGCGTCGTTCCCCGTCGCGCCCCGCGCCAAAGTCTATGACGTGCTCGGCTACGTCTGACGCGGCGCAGGCGCGCAGCCCTCGGACGCCGCGGCAACCTCACGGTGAAATGAGCCGGGCGACGGAACGGCGTGGCCGGAGCAAACGGGAGCTACGGCTCAGGTGTCTTAGGCGCGCGCCGTTGCGGACTTCGGCCAGCAGTTTGGGTTTCTGCACCGGCCCTTACGTGAGGTCAGATAGTAGTCTTATGCGGCTCTTGAGCGGCATAATACCACCCAAAGCGTATTATGCCGCCACTGGCGGCATAAACAGTAGTTAGGTGCTTATCCCTTATGGAGAAGTAAAAATGCACATCATCAATCTAAATTTTACGCGCTTTAGTCGGACTCCTTTCTCAATCCTCTTCCGGGCTATTGGCGTTTATGTGATTTGGGATGGCAGACAGAAAATACGCCCCAGTTATATTGGTGAAGGAAATATTCTTGAAAGGTTTGCTAAGGAACACACAAAAAGATTCTCACGTCCTATAGATGGGTATGTAGCTATCTTAGGTGATATTTCCAATCGATCTTATAAACCTGATGCTCGAATATCAGAAAGATTGCTGCTTGAGGTTGGGAAGCTTATAGACCGTTATCCCACAGTGAATATCTCTGAGGGATTTCTGAAGCCAATCAGAGATATATTTGAGAATCATGGCGTCTTAAAAATTAACGTAAGTGGATTTGATCCCTTTTTCCCACCTTGGTCTCCTAATCAGCTAAAAACAAAGAAAGTCGTACGGCTGCATAAAGAACGGGGGCAAATATATATTTCTCATGGTTGGAGAAGGAGGTCTTGAAGGCAGTGTTTAAATGCAACCCCGCACCTAACAACGCCATGCAGCCGACCGCGAGTTAGCTTGCCTTTCATCGTTAACTTAGCCCTCACGCAGTTGAATGCGCGGCGGCTGATGGCGGGCGTTGGGCAGACCTGAGTGAAGGACGTGTAGCGGCAACCAGCGGGCGCGGTTGCCAGAGCGGAGGGGAAGCATGAAGACCGCAAGCTGGGTGTTGCTGGCGTTGGCGGGTGTGGCCACGCTGGCGCTAAGTCTGGTCTCGGTGGCCAGGGCGTATGGGACTTACAATGACCGCATGGGCGGGGTGAGCGTGCGCGAGTTGGCGACGGGGCGGCCGGAGGTGGAGACGGCGGTGCGCGCGCGGCGGGCGACGGCCGCCGCTTACAGCGCCGGCTTTGCGACGCTCTTCCTGCTAATCTGCGTCGGCCCATATCGGCGCGGGGAAGTGTGGGCGTGGTGGGCGCTGCTGGTCGGCATGCTGGTCGTCGCGGTGTTGATCCTGCTCAGGCTGCCGTTGCTCGGCACTGGCTTGAGCGGGTCGGTCGGGGGCGGAACTGCTATGGGGGCACTGACCCAACTGCTCTTGGTCGGCGCGGGCTTGGCGCTAGGAGCCGGGCGTTTGCGGCGCGGGCGTCCGGGCGACTCGGCCTGAACGGAGTGGTATGTGGCTCGACAACGGACTGTGGGCACCGTGCGGCCGCCCGACAAGCGGCTGAAGCTGACGCCCCCCTCGCCTCGCCACAAGGGCTTGGCGGGCCCACTCTTCAGCGGGCACCGGGGGTTTCGCAGCTTATTCGCAGTGTTGGGCGTTTTCTCTTGCAGCCGAAGGGTCTGGATAAGTTAATCACGGAGGAGTATTCTGTTTTCGCTATGAGCACGGTTAAGCATACGAAGAGATTATTGATTTTATTGCGGCCGGGACGACGCCGCAGAACGTTATAGCTTTCCGACCGTCGGAAGAGGCGCAAGCGCGGGTTACGGATTTGTTGGCCCGCGAAAAAGAGGGTCAGTTAGCGCCCGAAGAAAGAGCCGAACTCGACCGCTACTTGCAGCTTGAACATTTAATGCGGCTGGCGAAAGCCCGTGCTCGTGATTTCCTGCCGCACGAGTAGCTACGTCAGCCCTGAAACTCGGCAGTTAGTTGCGCGTCGCGCCCACCACGTTTGCGAATACTGTCTGGTGGCTGAAGAAGACGCTTGTTTCAGATTCCAAGTCGAGCACATCATCAGCCGCAAGCATGGCGGCTCGTCAGAGTTAGACAACCTGGCTCTGGCGTGTGTCTTCTGCAATCGCTATAAAGGTAGCGACATTGCTTCACTAACACCTGAAACCGGCGACTTGGTGCGCCTCTATCATCCCCGTACAGACCGTGGGCGCGAGCATTTTCGTCTTCATGGCGCTGTCTTTGCGCCTTTAACGAAAATCGGGGCGGCGACCGTACGCATATTGCAGATGAACCACGACGACCAGATTTTAGAGCGCGAAGTTTTGGGCGGACGGGGGCGTTATCCAAGCGCAGCGGCGTTGTTGTTAATAACAGAACATTAGCTCGGTTTACCTTCCCGCGTACCGAGCACGGCGGAAGCCCGCCCTCACGGTCGGGCTTCCGCCCCGGACACTGAGCCGCAAACCGCTCTAAGAGCGGAGTTGGATGTTGTAGGTCTTGATCTTGGAGTTGAGGGTGGTGGCGTTCATGCCGAGGAGGCGGGCGGCGCGGGACTGGTGGCCGCCGGTCTGCTCTAAGGCGCGGCGGATGAGGTCGATCTCGAAGCGGCGCACTTCGTCGTAGAAGTCTATGCCGCGGGCCACGTCTATGGTGGCGGCGTTGGGGCTGGTCGAAGCGCCGAGGGCGTGCTGCGGGTCGCAGATTTCGGTCGGCAGGCACTGGCGCGTGATCTCCGGCCCCGGCGCGATGACCACCGCGCGCTCGATCACGTTCTCCAACTCGCGCACGTTGCCCGGCCACGTGTAGGCCTCCATCAAGGCGAGCACGTCGGGCGCGAGTTGTTCAGAGACCTTGCGCCCGTTCTCGTCGTTGTACTTGCGGATGAAGTGCTGTGCGAGCGGCAGTATGTCCTCGCGGCGCTCGCGCAGAGGCGGCAGCTCGATGGGCACGACGGCGAGCCTGTAGTAGAGGTCTTCGCGGAACGCGCCCTGGCGCACGGCCTCTTTCAGATCGATGTTGGTGGCGGCGATGATGCGCACGTCCACGCGGCGCGGCGCGGTGTCGCCCAAGGGCGTGAACTCGCGCTCCTGAATGACGCGCAAGAGGCGCGCCTGCGTCTCCGGCGGGATGTCGCCGATCTCGTCGAGGAAGATCGTGCCGCCGTCCGCGGCCTCGAACATGCCCTTCTTGGCCGCGACCGCGCCGGTGAACGCGCCGCGCGTGTGGCCGAACAGTTCCGACTCCAACAGCCCCGAAGGGATGTTCGACGAGTTGACCGGGATGAACGTCCGGGCGGCGCGCGGACTCTGCTCGTGGATCATGCGCGCGACGACCTCTTTGCCCGTGCCGCTCTCGCCCGTGACGAGGACGGTCGAGCGGGCCGGCGCGACCTGATCGATCAACTGGAAGACGGCCTGCATACGCTCGGAGCGGCCGACGATCTCGCGCTTGAGCGTGCGCCCCAGCGCGCGCCGCAAGGTCTGGCGCTCCTCGTCCTTGCGCCGCCGCTTGATGCCGGCGGCGACCTGCGCCGCCACCTGCTCGTTCTGGAACGGCTTGCGGATGATGCCGAACGCGCCGCGCTCCCACGCCGCCACCGCCGTGTCGAACGTGGCGTAGGCCGTGATCATCAGCACGACCGCGTCCTCGTCCGCCTTCAACAACTCTTCGAGCGCGCGCAGGCCGCCCATGCCGGGCATGGACACGTCCATCAGCACGGCGTCGTAAGGTCGCCGCCCGTAAGCCTCGATCCCTTCCTCGCCCGTCTTCGCCAGATCGACGCGGTAGCCCTCGGCCGAGAGCAGCGTCTCCAGCACGTCCCGCATGATCTCCTCGTCGTCTACGACGAGCACTGACCCCTTCTTCGCCATAAGCCGTTTAGATGCGCGCCGCACGCAACGGTCTGCCCGGAAGACGCGGGCTTCGGCCGCGCCGCTCTTGCTTCAAGTCGAACTGCGCGACTTTTAACGGGCGCGGCGGCGGTAGACGCGCTGGCGGCGGGGCGTGGCGAGCACGCGCCGGACGCCGCGCACGCGCCGCCCCGTCTCGGCCGTGACGAGCAGGTCGAACTGTTCGTCCGCCCCGACCGGGCCGCCGCGCACGTAGCTCTCCGTGCCGTTCAGGCCGACGCGCGGCAGGCTCCCCAGGTAGAGCGCGCGCCCTTCGGACGTGAGCGCCCAGAGCACGTAGCGATCCGCGCCGAGGCGCTCCGGGGGCGGCACGCGGCGCAGGCGCGTGCGCGCGTAAGCCGAACTCTCGGCCGCCGCCACGCGCGCACGCCCGCGCGCGCGCGGCGCGAGCCGCGTGCCGACCAGAGACAGGTCGCGCGCGCCCGCGCCCGTGCGCAGGGCGTCTTCGACCTCTGTGAAGAAGTCGCCGGCAGCCGTCGCCGTGCGGCCCGTGCGGACGACGGGGCGCACGCGCGCTTCTGTCGTCCGCGCCGGCTGCTCGGCGTTGCGCGGGCGCGTGACCGTGGGCGCGGGGAAGACGGCGGTGACTTCGTTGGCGCGCGTGGAGAAGACCGGCGCGCCGCCCGGATGCTCGGCCCGCGCGTTCTGCTCCGCGGTGACGATCAGGCTGTAGCGGTCGAACGGGGCGGGGTGCGCGAACTCAAGCGCGGCGTTGCCGCGCGCGTCGCGGCGCAACTCGCCGAGGCGCACGACGCGCCCGCCCGTCGCCCAGACGAGGTAGACTTTCGCGCCGGGCGCGACCGTGGCGGGCGGCGGCAAGTTCGTCGCCAGCAGCCGCGCGCGCCCGCCCGCCGTGGTCGGCTCGATCTCCAAGCGCGCGCTCGCGCCCGCCGTGAACGAGCGCAGCCGCAGCATCAGGTTCGCCTGCGCGGGCAGCGTCGCGCCCGCCCCGGCGCGCGCGTGCGCCGCCCACACGAGCGCCGCCGCGCACGCGCACACACACACGCCAACGCCCCGCCCCAACGAGAGCCTGCGCACAGTTGTCATGCCGTCTTAACCTTGTCGCCGAATTGTCCGAACCGGAACGCGCGAGAGCTTAGCACCAAGTGAGGGGAAAGAAAAAGCGCGGGCGCGCGGCGGCCCGGCGGCCACAGCCGCAACTGTGGGGCGTGACGTTTTTGCAGGTTAACGGTGCGGGCTTGACCTGTCGTAGTGCCGCCTCTGGCTTTGCGCCGCTCGGCTCACTGGATAGACACGAGAAAGACATCCCACGCCCAACGCCCGACGCGCGCGTGCCCGGCGTCATCCACCTTGGCCCGGTATCTGAACTCATTGCCGTATTCGTCGGTGCGCCTGGCTACTTTGTAATTGAGCGAAATGGCATCAACGGCTAAAGCAGGGAGCGGGTGTAACTCGTTCGACTCCGAAATGCCGTTATGGTTCGCATCCTGCCACAGACGTAAACTGGTAAAGGTGGCGTCTCGCCTGTCTATCACACCGTCGCCGTTCCCCCCAGCTCCAGGCCGGTCAAACTCAGCCAGCGCGAGGAAGCCGTTCGGCTCGGCGGCCGCCGGCTGCGGCGTGTGATTGCCGAATAACTCGCGCCCGTCATCAATCGTCCCGCTGCCATCGCGGTCTAAGGCGAGCCAGGCGTCGTCGGCAGCGCCGACCGTCCACGCGATGTGTTCGGCAGCGCCGTCGCCATTCAGATCGAAGCTGACGCCGCCCTGCGCGCCCGTGAGGGCAAACCCGTCGCCCGCCACGTCTATCAGGATCGGCGAGTCGCCGATACACCGGCAGATATCCCAGTCATAGTTGGTCTGCGCCCGGCAGCCGCCCACGGGCGGCGCGCAGGGGCGATAGGTGCAGCTAAAGCCTACAGGCCGTTGCCACCGTTTTACCTGTATTGTTTGTGAGCAAGAGCAACCGGGAGCTGTGCAACGCTCATTTACAGTTACTATTTCTCCGCCCTCGCGGTTTGTATCGAAAATATTCCTCGTTCCGTAGTCCTCCGCAGCGGAGCAATATAGGGTCGGGCAGCTACCGGATAAGCCGCACTGTTTATAATCAGAGTAATCAAGGTAAATGCAGGTAGGCGAATAAGTCGTATCATCGGCACTTAAAACTGAGGCCAACGAATTTATAAACCCCATATACGTGATAAGACTAACCGGCCGGAAAAGGGCTTCGTTGATTGTTTGTCGGCCAGCAGCCGTTATGTACGGAAGGGCGTCTCTAGGGTAGTTACTACTCGGAGGTGTTGCAAACGACCAACGAGGAGCCGAATTGTCCTCACGTGTTTTTAGTAAGGATTTACTATCCACCTTGGCACTGCCTAAACTGGGAATAACCCGCCAGCGCCGTGGGTTATTCGGGTCACGGCGCAATGTGTGACCGTGAAGCCACGCGGTACCGTCCTCAAAGTGAGTCAGGCCGATGGATAATTCCACGTTATCGACCTCGTCCACCTGCTTCTCCCTGAGATAGTTTGTTAAGAAGTCGCCCGTCGAATCACTCACCCTGATGGTAACAGTATGACCGGGCGCGAGCGGCTTCGGCGGAGGCGTACTGAGTGTTTCACCCGGCAGCAGCGGCCGCCAGCCGTAGTCGAGAGAAATGACGAGCGGGTAATCCATCAATCCTAACCTGGGAATTTGTACGTCAACTTCCAGAGAGGTTATGGGCTTGCCGGAGACGTTCTTGACTTTCATCGTCAACGTCTTCAGCCAATCCCCGTCGCCGGCAAAGCTCTCCTGCAAGCTGACGGGCTGCCCGCCGACCTGCATCTCGACGATCTCAACCGGCTCGACGAAGTTGGAGACCTTCCTGATCGTCCGGGCCCTGCTCCCCTGCGCACGAACGGATAGCACGCAGAGTAAACTGACTAGTACGACTGCTGCTAACCGGCTCAGCGTACCTGACATGACGCGCCTCCTGTCTCAAGCTGGTGAAGTTAAGAGTGGAAGAACTGTTCCCCGTTAACGAACTGCGATGGGCGCATGATGCGCCCGTCGGCGGGTGCTGTCAATAATTTTATTTTGCTAGGCTTGGTGGCGCAGGCTGCGGGCGAAGCAGTGTTGCGGGGCGGCGGCGCAGGCGGGCGCGGACGGGTCGCCACGCCTTAGTCGCTGGCGACTTGGAGGCGGGCGCGGGCGGTGGCGGTGGGGAGCGTGATGCGGAAGGTCGTGCCGCGGCCGGGCGCGCTCTGGACGGTGATGTGCCCGGCGTGCTCCTGCACGATGCCGTAGCTGACGGCGAGACCGAGACCCGTGCCGCGCCCCACGCCCTTCGTGGTGAAGAACGGGTCGTAGATGCGCGCGACGTTTTCGGGCGCGATGCCGATGCCCGTGTCCACCACTTCGACCGTGACGGCGTCCGCCTCGGCCGCGGTCTTGAGCGTGATCGAGCCGCCGCCGGGCAGCGCGTCGCGCGCGTTTAAGAGCAGGTTCGTGAAGACCTGTTGCAGCTTGCCGGCGTTGCCGTAGACGGGCGGCAACTCCCGGTCGTAGGCGCGCGCGATCTCGACCTGGCTGCGGCGCAGTTGCGGCTCCAAAAGTTGCAGCGTGTCGTCGAGCACGCGGTTCAAGTCCACAGGCCCGAAGTCCGTCATGTTGCCCGTGCGCGAGAAGTTGAGGAGGTTGTTGACGATGCCGGTGGCGCGCTCGGTCTGGCGGTGAATCTTCTGCAAGAGCGCGTGCTTCGGGTCGGTCTCGGCGAGCATCCCCAAAAGCATCTGCGTGTAGCTCGACACGCCCGTGAGCGGCGTGTTGATCTCGTGCGCGACGCCCGCGGCCAGCAGACCGATGGACGACAGCTTCTCGCGCTGCTGCAACTGCTCTTCGAGCCGGACGCGCGCCGTCACGTCTTCTAAGACGACGAGCGCGCCGGTGTGTTCGCCGCTCGCCATCGGGCGCAAGGGCGCGAGCGCGACGTTGAGGATGAGCGCGCGGCCCGCGCACGTCGCCGTGTGCAGCTTGTAGATGTGGCGCACGTCCGCCAGCGCCCAGGCGGAATGACCCAGGACTTGCTGCAAGGTCTCGCCGAAGTCTTCGGCGAACAGGTCTTCGACGCGGCGGCCCGTGGCCTCTTCGCGGCTCACGCCGAGCATGTCTTCGAGCGCGCTGTTGCAGCCCGTCACGCGCCCGTTCGGATCGACCGCGAGCAGCCCGACGTTGATCGACTCGACGATGGACTCGTTGAACTCCTTGAGCTGCTCCAACTCGGCGGCGCGCGCGCGCTGCTCCTGGTAGAGCAGGCTGTTCTCGATGGCGACGGCGACGTAGCCCGACACTGTGCGCAGGATTTCCAAATCCTCCGACGACAACAACTCGCCGCCCGTCGAGCGCCCCAGCCCGATGACCGCGACCATGCGCCCGCGCACGACGCACGGCACGTAGTAGTGGAGCGTGCGGCGCACGAAGCCGCCGCCGCCGGGCGCGGCCGTCGCGTCGAGCGCGACATCGAGATCGTCCGCGCGGACGATGCCCGTGGCGGCCGAGCGCGCGCGGATCATCTCGCGGAAGTCGGGCGGCACGAGCACGTCGTTACCCAAACCGACGGCGCGCGCCACGCGGTAGCCGGAGGGCGTCGTGCCCGCGTCCTCGACGAAGATGGCGATGCGCGCGACGCCCAAGACCTGTTGCAGCCGGCCGACGAGCGCGTCCAGGAGCGGTTCGAGCGTGGTCGTGGCGGAGAGCGTGCGCCCGAAGTCGAGCAGCCCGTGGCGCAGGTCGTAACGCTCGCCGTAGAAGAGGCGGTCGGTGCGCTCCTGCAAGAAGTTCTTGAGCGGCGCGGCGCTCATCACGATGGCCGCCATGCCTAAGACCGAGACGACGACGCGCAACGTGACCACACCCGGCGTCATCTGCCCGCCCAAGGCGTAGAGGCCCGCGACGTAGACGACCGCGCCGAGCAGCAGCGCGATGGTCAGGGTCGTCAGCGCGTAGACGGCGGCGCGGCGCACGACCACGTCCACGTCCATCAGCCGGTAGCGCACGACCGAGTTGCCGAACGTGAGCGGGATCAGGACGAGCGGCACGACCGCCGCGTCCGTCAGCCAGCGGCGCGTCGCGGCGTCGGCCGCACTCGCCGCCGCGTTCGGCTCGCCGAACAGATACCCGACCGCGTAGAGCAGCGTGAACGGCGTGACCGCCAAGACCGATCCCCACACGACCCACTTCAACTGCTGCCGCACGACCGCGTTCTTGCTCCGCCAGAAGCGGCGGATGAGCACCGCCGCGCCCGCGACGAGCGCGCCCGCGAAGTGCGCCAGCTCGAAGCGGTACAACTCGCGTATGAAGTCGTCCGAGAAGCGCGGCGTGTGTACGTGCAGGACGTAGGCCAGCTCGTTCTGGTAGTAGACCAGCGCGGTCAGAAGCGTCAGGATGGCGGCCGGCAGGTAGAAGAGCGCGGCCGTCCAGCGGCGGTGTTCGGAGAGCCGGCGGCGGACGGGGTAGATGGCGCAGAAGTGCAGGAAGAGCGGCGCGAAGAGGACGTAGGCGGCGTCGTCTAAGAACGCGATGGTCTTGTCGAGGTCTTCGTAGAGACCGACCGGCTTGTAGCAGTGGAAGACGAAGGCCGCGAGGCAGAGCGTGGCGAAGTGGACGACGAAGGGCGCGCGCCCGCCCTGCTTGAAGAGGACGAAGAGACCGACGAGCAGGTAGACGACGCCGATCAGGTTGATGTAGTAGTCGCGCGTCGTGCGGCTGGGGACGGGGCTGAGGTCGGTCAGGTAAACGTCGTAGTAGCGCGTCTGCGCGGGGAACGACGGCCGCTCGATGCGGTAGACGAGCCGCCCCTCGCGCCGCGTCGCCTCTTCCAAATAAATCTGGACTTCCGAAGCGGAGACGACCGGCTCGAAGTTGGTCTCGTCGAGGCTGATGGCGAGCAGGCGGTCGTCGGGCTGTAGGCCGAGCACGCCCGCGCGCGAGGCGGGCGCGTCGGGCGCGACCGAGCGCGCGTAGATGCCGCTCGCGTCCTGCCGCCACTCGACGCCGTCCGTCACCGGCGGCTTGTGCGTGAGGCGCTGCGCGAAGTTGAGCGCGCCCGCCGCGACGAGCAAGGCCGTCGCTAGCAGCAGCACCCATGTTCGCGTCGTCAGCATCGATCCCTTCACGGCTTAAAAGGCCTCGCGCCTCCTCCACCTTAAACTGTGGCTATGGAAGCAAAAGACGTTCCAATTCACGCCCCGCGCGCGTCAATTCCGCGCCCCGCCGCGCGCCCGCGCCGCCCCGCCCGCCAACCGTAAGCCCCACAGCGAGTCCGCCCGCGCCGCGCCCGCCGCCGGGGGCGGGTCGCCGCCCCGCCGCGGCGAAAAATCCCGCCGCCGCAATCCGAGTTTTCGTATATCTCCGAACTTTTGGAGAGGCGTTAAAAGCCGTGACGGGTGACGGGTGACAGGTGACAAGAAAGAGCTTTTCTCTTGTCACCTGTCACCCGTCACCCGTCACGGCTTTTAAAATCGAACTGAGATGCCGCCGCGCACGGAGCGGCGCGTGTTGCCGACGAAGGTCAGCGTCTCGCCGTCCTCCGTGCCGCACGCCGCGTCGAGCAGGTTGCGCGCGTCGAGCACGGCCTCGGCGCGCAGGGGCAGCCCGAAGGTCGGCAAGTCCTGCGTGACGAGAATGCTCAGGCTCGGATCGAAGACGGCGAGGCGACCGGCGAACGGGTCAATGGCGAAGACTGAGGCGCGGGGCGAGAAACGCAGGACGGTGCGGACGCGCGTGCCCGTCTCGAAGTCCGAGTCGAGTTGCGCCGCCGCCGTCTGGAAGAAGCCGGTGTGGAAGAGTTGATCCGGCGCGGCGTTGAGCGCGCCCGGCGCGAGCGCCTGCCCGCGCCCGACCGAGTAGCCGGCCCGTGCTTGCAGGAAGCGGCTCAGCCGCCGCGTGTAGACGAGCCGCACGCCGCGGGCCGCGCCATGCTGCTCCGCGACCGACAGCAGCGCCGCGCCCTGCTCGTCGGCGAAGCCGTTGACGGGCACGCTCAGCAGCCCGACGCCGCGTCCCTCCGTCGTGTCGTAAAAGGCCGTCGCCTCGACGCTCGACTTGTCGTCTATGACGTGCTCGACGCCGAACTCAAGCCGGCGCGTGCGCTCCGTCACGGCGCGCCCGTCCACGAAGGCCACCGCCTGCTCGCTCAGTTCGGGGAAGACGACCGCGCCGTCCTCGAAGGCGGCGACCGACTGCGCGCCGCTCGCGCGGTCGCCCGGCGCGAAGCCGAACTTCAGCTTGGTCGTCGGCGTCGCCGCGAACTCGAAGCCGACGCGCGGGCTGAACGCGCCGCGCCCGCCCGCGCCCAGGAAGCGCGAGTAGTCAAGCCCCAAGACGACGACCACGCCGTCGCGCACGACCCACTCGTCCACCGCGCGCACGGAGACCTGGTTGAGCGCGTGCGTTTTGCCGCCCGCCTGCTTGAAGACCTGCGGCAAGGTCGCGCCGCCGACCGTCGTGCTCACGCGGTGGCGCGCGCCCAGGCGGACGCGCCCCGTCGTCTCAAGCCGCGCCAGGTCGTTCGTCCCGAACTGCCCGGCGAAGATCAACTCGACCGTGTCGGACGCGGGCGCGCTGACGGCGAAGTTCGTGCCCACGTAGCCGGGCGCGAGCGGGTTGGCCGAAGCGGCCGCGAACGTCTCGACGACGCCGTGCACGGGCACGCGCCGCCCGTCCGCGCCCGCGAGCAGCACGCCCTCCTCCGGCGCTTCCGTCTCGGCCGCGGACTGCTCGACGGCGGCGATGGTGGCGTCCTCGCCCTCCTGCGCCTGGAAGATCGAGCGGTTGGCGTGCGTGGCGCGCAGGCCCCACTTGGGGTCGTTGCGGTCGTTGCGCCGTTCGGGCACGGTGCGCCCTTGGCCGAGCGGGACGAGGTTGAAGCGGTAGACGAGTTCGGCCGAAGGGTAGACCTCGACCGCGGTGAAGCTGACGGCGCTGAAGCCGTCGGCGACGGCGCTCAAGACGTAGCGTCCGGGCGCGATGCGGGCCGTGAACGAGCCGTCCGCGCCGCTGCGCGTCTGCTTGACGACCTGCTGCGCGCCCTCGCGCAGCAGTTTGACGAGTGCGCCGGCCAAGGGCTGGCCGCGCTCGCCGCGCACCGTGCCGCTGACCGTGCCGAGGCGCGCACGCCCGCCGCCCGCGCCGTAGGCCGGCTGCGCGGCCGAAGCGGCGCAGACGAGCGCGAGCGCGCAAAGCGTCAGCCCCGTCCGCCGTAAGTTTTGTCGCATAGCACCGAAACCTCCCGGCGCACGCCGCAACCCGCCGCTCATAAAAGCGGCTTCACGTTGGGCGCGCGCCTGTCAGTTGTCTCTCGTCAGTAGCCCCTCTGGTGTCACGGTGCGCGGGGAGACCAGCGCGTTCGAGCCTCTTGTTAAAAGCCCCAGCGCCGGCTGCGTGCTTCTGACTGTCGCACGACTCGCCTGAGCGAAGGTGGCTATTGTCTAACTATCGCAAAAGCGTGTCAAGCATGCCGTTCGCCCGCCGGGGGCGGCGCGGGGCGGGGCCTTTGCTCAGGGTTAGGGCATCTGCTACGATGCCGCGTGCTGCAAAAAAGGCTTACCGCCCGGTCAAAAATTTCCCAGGCCAGCACGTCCGAGAGGTACATGACCGATCACGTTCGCACCACGCGTCTCGCCAACGGCGCGACGGTTCTAACCGAATTCATGCCGGGGCTGCGCTCGGCCACGGTCGGCGTCTGGCTGCGGCGCGGCTCGCGCCACGAGCCGCCCCCCCTGAACGGCATCTGCCACTTCATCGAGCACGCGGTCTTCAAGGGCACGCGCCGCCGCACGGCGCTCGACATCGCGGTCGAGTCCGACCGCCTCGGCGGCCACTTCGACGCCTACACGTCGCACGAGCTGACGGGCTACGCCCTGAAGGTCGTGGACGCGGCCGTGCCCGCCGCCTTCGACCTGCTCGCCGACATGCTCCTGCGCCCGCGCTTCGACGAGAATGATTTACAACTCGAACAGCGCGTCATCATCGAGGAGATGAAGATGGTCGAAGACTCGCCCGAAGAATATCTGGGCGAGTTGTTCAACGCCGCCTACTTCCCCGGTCACGCTTTGGGCCGCCCCATCGAAGGCACGGAGGCGACCGTCTCCTCGTTCAACCGCGAGCGCACCGCCGACTACCACGCCGCCGCCTACGCGCCGCGCAACTTCGTCATCGCCGCCGCCGGCAACGTCCAACACGAACAGTTGGTCGAACTCGCCGCGCGCGCCTTCGCCGACGACGCGGGGGCCGAAGCGACTGCCGCGGCCGACGCCGACGATAACGCCACGCCCGCGCCGGCCGCGCCCATCTTCCTTGAGCGCAAACAGGAACTCGAACAGGCGCACCTGCTCTTAGCGACGCCTTGGCCTTCGGCGCGCGCAGAGGATCGTTTCGCCGCGGGCCTGCTCGGCTCGATCATCGGCGGCGGCACGTCGAGCCGGCTCTGGCAGTCGATCCGCGAGGAGCGCGGCCTCGCCTACTCGGTCGGCGCGGCGGCGAGCAACTACACGGACGTGGGCGTCTTCCACATCTACGCCGGCACGTCGCCCGAACAGATGGACGAGGTGCTCGATCTCTCCCTCGCGGAGTTGCGCCGGATCGTGCGCGTGCCCGTCGCCGCGGACGAGCTGCGGCTCGCCAAGGATCAGTCGGTCGCGTCGATCCTGTTGAGCCTCGAATCCACGAGCGCGCGCGCCGGCTCGCTCGCGCGCCAGGAGATCATCCACGGGCGCTACACGCCGCCCGACGAGATCATCCGCCGCATCGAGGCCGTCACGCCCGAAGACCTACAGCGCATCGCCCGCGCCTCGTTCACCACCGACGCGCTCGCCTTCGGCGCACTCGGCGACCTCAACGGCTTCAAAGTGGATCGAGCGCGATTAGAGATTTGAGAAGTCAGGAGTCAGAAGTCAGAAGCCGGAATGAAAACCCGTCTCTGCTGTTTCCGGCTTCTTAACTTCTGGCTCCTGACTTCTGACTCCTGACTTCTGCCTCTTGGCTCTTATGCGGTTCACCATCCTCGGCAGCGGCTCGACCGGCAACGCGGTGCTGATCTCGGCGGGGCGGACGTGCGTGCTGGTGGACGCGGGCCTGAGCGCGAAAGAGACGGTGCGGCGCATGGCGCTCGTCGGCTGCGACGCGGCGCAGTTGGCCGGCGTCGTCATCACGCACGAGCACGGCGACCACGCGGGCGGCCTGCGCGTGCTGCTCAAGGCGCTTGACTGTCCGGTCTACATCTCCGGCGCGACGCGCGACGCCTACGTCGGCGAGCGCCACGGCGTCGGCAACGACGAGCCGCGCAAGCGCGCCGACGCCCTGCGCGACCGCGCCGTCGAAATCTCTTCGAGCCACGAGTTCCGCATCGGCGAGATTGATTTTCACCCGTTCACCATCCCGCACGACGCCGCCGACAACTTCGGCTTCACGGCCACGCACGCGGGCGTGCGCGTCGCCACGCTCTGGGACTTCGGCTGCGTCACGACGCTCATCAACGAACGGCTGCGCGGCTGCGCCGCCATCGTCATCGAGTCGAACCACAGCCGCGACATGCTCAAGGCGTGCTCGGTCTACCCCTGGGAGTTGAAGCAGCGGATACTGTCGCGCACCGGACATCTGTCGAACGAGGACGTGGCCGCGTGGCTGCGCGAGGGCTACGACGGCGGCGCGGCGCACGTCGTCTTGGCGCACCTGTCGCAGCGCGCCAACAACCCGCACGTCGCCAAGCTGACCGCCGAGATGGCGCTCACAGAGCGCGGCGGCCTCTTCCCCTGCGACACACGGATCACGCTCTCGCACCCCAAAGACCCGACGCCGTGGATCGAGTTGTGATGGGGCAGAGTTCAAAGTTTAAGGTTCAACGTTCAAGGTTCGCAGGCGCGGACGCGCCGCCCGCTCGGCAGCGGTCGAGGTTGGCCCGTTCATTTAACTTTGAACCTTTAACTTTGAACCTTGAACTCCGTCTGCTCCTCGCCGCCGCGCTGCTCGCCGCCGGTTGCGCCGTGGCGGAGCGGCGGGCGGAGTTGCCGGCGGCGGCGCTGGCGGCCGTTGACGCGCTCGCGGACGACATCGCCGCGGGCCGAGACGACAAGGTCTACGCGGAGGCGGCCGACGAGTGGCGGCGGGCGGCGACGCCCGACGAGAGCCGCGCGCGACTGGCGCGCGTGCGCAACGCCTTCGGGCGCGTCCTGAGCCGCGCGCTCGTCTCGGGCCGCGACGAGCAGACGACCTCGGGCGCGCTCCCCGGTCACTCCATCACCGCCACCTTCAACACGCGCTTCGAGCGCGCCGACGCCATCGAGACCTACACGCTCGTCGAGCGCGACGGCCGCTGGCAGCTCGCGCGCTACACCGTTCATTCCGACGCGTTGAGGTGAGAAAGGGCAGGAGCCAGAAGCCAGAAGTCAGGAGTCGGAAGCCGGAACATGAACGGCCGGCCGCGCCCCCAACATTCTGGCTTCCGCCTTCCTTCTTCTGGCTTCTGGCTCCTGACTCCTGACTTCTTTCTTATGATCCCACGCTACACCCTGCCCGAAATGGGCGCGCTCTGGTCGGAGCAGAATCGGTTCCAGAAGTGGCTGGACGTGGAGTTGGCCGTCTGCGAAGTCCACGCGGAGCGGGGCACGATCCCGCGCGAGGCGCTCGTTGAGATCAAGGCGCGCGCGCGCTTCGACGTGGCGCGCATACACGAGATCGAGAAGACGACCGATCACGACGTGATCGCGTTCACCACCGCGCTCGCGGAGAACATCGGCGCGGCCGCGCGCTTCGTCCACTACGGGCTGACCTCTTCGGACGTGGTGGACACGGCGAACGCGCTGCTGCTGCGCGACGCGTGCGACCTGCTGTTGCAGAAAGTGGACGCGCTGTTGGTTGTGCTGCGGCGGCGCGCGTTCGAGTTCAAGGACACGCCGCAGGTCGGGCGCACGCACGGCGTCCACGCCGAGCCGACCTCGTTCGGGCTGACGTTCGCGCTCTGGTACGACGAGATGCGGCGCAACCGCGCGCGGTTGGAGCGCGCGCGCGAAGCCGTGGCCGTCGGCAAGATCAGCGGCGCGGTCGGCGCGTTCGCGCACCTCGACCCAGACGTAGAAGAGCAGGTCTGCGCGCGGCTCGGCCTGAAGCCCGCGCCCGTCTCGACGCAGATCATCCAGCGCGACGTGTACGCCGAATACCTCTGCACGCTCGCGGTCGTCGCGTCTTCGCTCGATAAGTTCGCGCTGCAAATCCGGCACTGGCAGCGGACGGAAGTGCGCGAGGCGCAGGAGCGTTTCAAGGCGGGGCAGAAGGGTTCGAGCGCGATGCCGCACAAGCGCAACCCGATCCTGTCGGAGCGGCTGTGCGGCCTCGCCCGCGTCGTGCGCGGCTACGCGCTCGCGGGGCTGGAGTCGGTCGCGCTCTGGCACGAGCGCGACATCTCGCACTCGTCGGCCGAGCGCGTCGTCCTGCCCGACGCCTCCATCGCGCTCGACTACATGCTCGCCAAGGCGACGAGTTTGATCGACACGCTGGTCGTCTACCCCGAACGGATGCTGGCGAACTTGGACGCGACGCGCGGGCTGGTCTACAGCGGGCAACTGCTCTTGGCGCTGGCGCGCGCGGGCGTGGCGCGCGAGCAGGCCTACGAGTGGGTGCAGCGCAACGCCATGCGGACGTGGGACGAGGGCGGCGACTTCCGCGCGCGCGTCGCGGCCGACGCCGACATCGCGGCGCACCTGACGCGCGCGGAGATCGAGCGCGTCTTCGCGCCCGGCACGTACCTGCGCAACGTGGACGCGGTCTTCGCGCGCGTCTTCAAAGACGAAGGGGCGCGGCCGTGAAAGTGCGCCGCCGGGGCGCGGCCGTGTACGGTCACGGCCGCGCCCCGGCGGCGCGTTATGAGTCGCTGGTTGTCGGGCCGGTGCGCCTCGTCGGGTCGTCCGTAGGTCGTCGCCCGACTCGCGCGTCGCCGGCTCACTTGTTCGTGATGTTCTCGGCGATGTCGCCGACCACGGGCATCTTGTAGGTCTCGCCCTGGTACGCCTTGATCGCGCCGAGAATCCAGAGCACGAGGAAGGCGAGACCGCAGACCAGGCGCAGCAGGTATTCGATGACGCCGAGGTGCGCGTAAGACAGGATCACGCCGATGATGCTGAGCACGATGCTGAGGACGATGGCCGCGCCCGCGAGCAGCAACGCCTGCATCGCGTGGAAGCGCACGAACCGGCTCGTCTTCTCCATCAGGAAGAAGAGGAGGCTGACGATGATGCCGAGACCGCAGACGAACATCGTCGCGTAGCAGAGCATGGCGGCCACGTTCGGCTCCAAGCCCATGCTGGTCTTGCCGCCGGGCGCGCCGGGCCCGCCCGGCGGCGGGGGCGGGGGCGGCGGCGGGTACGCACTGCCGTAGTTCGGATCGGGCGGAGGGTTTTGCATAAGCTCGCGTGCTCCGTTTCGCTCGGAAGATTTGGCCGCGCCTGCGGCGGCGGCGACTTGCAACGGCGCGCATCATAGCGAACCGCTAGGCGGCGCGCAACAGTTACTTTAAAATGCGACCCGAGGGTGAGAACGGTGAAAGCGAAAGTCTACGTCACACTGAAGGCGGGCGTGCTCGATCCGCAGGGCAAGGCCATCCAACACGCCGTCGAGTTGCTCGGCTACGGCGGCATCGGCGACATACGCCAGGGCAAGTACTTCGAGATCGCGCTCGCCGACTCCGTTGATCGCGCCGACGCGCAGGCGACCGCCGAGCGCATGGCGCGCGAAGTCTTGTCGAACCCGGTCATCGAGGACTACCGCGTGGAGGTCGAGTGAGATGAAATTCGGCGTGCTGGTCTTCCCCGGCTCGAACTGCGATCACGACGCGTACCACGTCATCTCGAAGCACGTCGGGCAGCCCGTCTCCTTCGTCTGGCACAAGGAGACGGATTTGTCCGACTACGACGCCGTTATCATTCCCGGCGGCTTCTCCTACGGCGACTACCTGCGCGCGGGCGCGCTCGCGCGCTTCTCGCCCGTCATGGCGTCGGTCAAGTCGTTCGCCGCGCGCGGCGGCTTCGTGCTCGGCATCTGCAACGGCTTCCAGATTCTCTGCGAGGCCGGCCTCTTGCCTGGCGCGCTCATCCGCAACCGCGAGCTGCACTTCATCTGCGCGCACGTCAACGTCCGCGTGGAGACGACCGACACGCCTTACACGAACGAACTGCGGCGCGGCGCTGTCCTGCGCCTGCCCATCGCGCACGCCGAGGGCAACTACGTCTGCGACGACGCGACGCTCGCGGAACTCAAGCGCGAGGATCGGATCGTCTTCCGCTACTGCGACGCGGCGGGGCAGTTGACCGAGGCGGCCAACCTCAACGGCGCGCGCGACCACATCGCCGGCATCTGCAACCGCGCCCGCAACGTGCTCGGCCTGATGCCCCACCCCGAACGCGCCTGCGAAGACCTCCTCGGCTCCGCCGACGGCCGCGGCCTCTTCCACTCGCTCTCCGCCACGCTCGCCGCGTTGCCAACTTAAAGGGCGGGAGAAGCCAGAAGCCAGAAGCCAGAATGTTAAGAGCGCATCTGGGTGGTGATCTTCTGACTCCGGGCTTCTGGCTTCTGGCTTCTCCCTCCTTCTTGTCACGATTCTTCTGTTTCGCCCATGAGTGCCGACGCGCCTGCCGCCCACACGCCGCGCGCTTACCGCGGGCGGCTCGCGCCGTCGCCGACGGGCTACCTGCACCTGGGGCACGCGCGCACCTTCTGGACGGCCTACGAGCGTGCGCGCGGCGGCACGCTCATCCTGCGCGACGAAGACCTCGACCCGCAACGCTCGCGCCCAGAGTTCGCCGCCGCCATGCTCGAAGACCTGCGCTGGCTCGGCGTCGCGTGGCAGGAAGGGCCGGACGTGGGCGGCCCCTACGCCCCCTACACGCAGAGCGCGCGGCGCGCGCACTACCTCGCGGCGTGGCGCGCGCTCGTCGCGGGCGGCTACGTCTACCCCTGCGTCTGCACGCGCCGCGACCTCGCCCGCGCCGCCCAAGCCCCGCACGAACACGCGGCCCAAGCGCACGACGACGAGCCGCTCTATCCGGGTACGTGCCGGCCGGCGCGCGGCGCGCTGCCCGTCAATGCGACCGAGCCGCGCGGCGTCAACTGGCGCTTCCGCGTGCCCGACGGCGCGCTCGTCGAGTTCGACGATCTGCGGCAGGGGGCGCAAGCGTTCCGCGCGGGCCGAGACTTCGGCGACTTCCTCGTCTGGCGGCGCGACGACGTGCCCGCTTACCAACTCGCCTGCGCCGTGGACGACGCGTTGATGCGCGTGACCGAAGTCGTGCGCGGCGCTGACCTGCTCAAGTCCACCGCGCGCCAACTGCTCCTGCTCGCCGCGCTCGGCCACGCGCCGCCCGTTTACTACCACTGCGAGCTGATGACGGACGAGCACGGGCAGCGCCTCGCCAAGCGGCACGACGCCCTGAGCCTGCGCGCCCTGCGCGCCGCCGGCCACACGCCCGCCGCAGTCCGCGCCCGCTTCGGCGCGACATAGAACGCGCGTCGCCGGTTATCCTATCTGTGAACGAAGCGGTAGTGTCCTAAACTGATCAAGCCTCCGTGCCCCCTCTGTGCCCTCTGTGCCTCCGTGGTGAACGCTGCTTCAACCAGATTCACCACAGAGGCACAGAGCACACAGAGGGGCACGGAGATAGGCGGAAACTGGACGCGGGGGTTCGTTTGATGAGACGACGGACGGGGGCGATTCTCACTTGGGCCGAGGTGCAGCGGACGCACCGCATACGCAACGGCGTCTACCAGCGCGACGGCCGGCTCGTCTCGCTGCTCACGGACTTCGGCCGGCTCAATCCCTGTTATCCCGACCACCATCCGGGCGGCGACGCCGACACCATCATCTACACCGGCGCGGGCCGCCACGGCGATCAGCCGCTCAGCCCCGCCAACCGCGCCCTGCTCGCCGCCATCGAGAGCGGGCACGCCGTCCCCCTCTACAACAAGCTCGGCACGGGCCGCTGGCAGCACATGGGCCGCTGGCGCGTCACCGCCGCCCGCCACGAGTTCGACCCCGCGGAGAACCGTATGCTCTGGCGGTTTACGTTGAAAAGGCAGGAGCCAGGAGCCGGAAGCCGGAAGCCGGAATGAAAGCCGCGCCTATGAGAAACATTCCGGCTTAGTTAACGGTCGGCTCCTACAACGCACGCTGTAGCGTGTGATCGCCAATGCGGTTGAGGGCTTGATCGGCCTGCGGCAGCGCCAGGTTTTGCGGTAAGGGGAGAAGATCGACGCCAGCAAACGCACGACGCGGGCGCAGATAATCGTTAACGTGATCCAGCCTTTTGCGCATGACGCCGCCCGACATGGGGTGGTTCTTTCGGAGGGCGGAGTAGCGGTTAAAAACCGTGTAGCCCAGGCTGGTCATGGCCTCGGACAGTAGGCCGCCGCGCTTGTAGTTCAGTTGCCGTAGGTTCGCCCCGGTGTGTTTGAGCGACTCGAACGTACTGTAGGCCTTAAACATCAGCGATTGAAGCTCAGGGCGCGAGAGGTTCGGATGGTTCCAGGTCAAGGTCGTGCAGTCGAAGCGGTCAAGGTTCTTTTCGGTAATCATCCCCTTGGCGAGAAAGTCGGCATACTGTTCTGTGCCGGGGATCGGGCAGAGGACATAGAAGGATGCCCACGTGGGGCCGAGTTCACAGACCGTTTTAATGTGCTGGTCAACGCTCGCCCTGGTGTCCGGCGGGAAGCCGATGATCGTGGAGAAATGCGCGTAGATGCGGTGGTGCCGGCATAACCGCAAAATGTCCTTGTAGAGTTCGGGCCGGTTCTGTGACTTGCGCGCGGCCAATAGCGTCTCGCGGTTGAATGATTCGACGCCCAGAAATATCTGGAAGCACCCGGCACGCGATAAGAGACCGACCAGCCTCTCCTGCTTCACTATTTGCGTGTCGCACTGAACGAGAAAAGGCAGGTTGATGCGCTCCTCGATCATCGCTGCGAGCAGCTCTTCGGCGCGGGAGTACTTGTTGAAGTTGTCGGACGTGAACATGATCAACTGCACGCCCGCCCGCTTCGCCGCCTTGAGGCTCGCGATGGTGGTCTCTATGCTCTGGCTGCGCACGGCGCGGCCGGCGATCTTAATGACCGAACAATAATTGCAGACGAAAGGGCAGCCGCGTGCCGGGTATAGCCCGAGCATAGACATGAAATAGCGGCGCAGGTCTTGCCCCGACGGCGGGATCACGACCGGAGACTCCAACTCCCGTTGCCAACGCTGTTCCGCACCGTAGACGGGCCGCAGCTCACCGTTGAGCGCGTCGCCTAAGATGCCCCGCCAGGCGAGTTCGGCCTCCGCGAGTGCGAAGCTGATGCCGCGCCCATGCAGTAAAGAGGTGTCGCACGTCATCGCGTGTGGGCCGCCGATGACGACCAGACAGCCCCGCGCGCGCGCGTATAACGCAAGGTCGAGGGCGCGTTGGAATTGATGACTCTGCACACCGACGAGTGCAAGCAACGTCTCTTCTCCGGCCGCCTTGCTCAGCAGTGAGAGATAGCTCAGGTTCGTGTGCACGTACTCGTCGATGGTGTGAACTTCCAGGGGTATCCCGTCAAGCTCAGGGGGCGTCATGCTGCGTATGTAGGGCACGGTACTGTTCGGCATGAAGCCCCAGCGGAATCTCTCCACAAACCCGTCAGGCCCGTACTTGCTCGGTTTGAGGATGATGACTTTGAGTTTGCTCGTCATAAGATTCTCCGCACGGCAGCACGATTTTGTAGTTTGTGAATATCAACACTCCATTAGCGTCAAACCACAAAAACACCAAAATATTGCCTCGGCACTCTGCGTCGTTTTCAGCTAACGGTCGAAAGTGACATAGGGCACGCCCCTGGATGGCGGCCATATTACCGTAAGTTGCAGCGCACGCGAACATTTTAGGTGGTGGCTCAACCACTTGAGAGGCAGTAGACGCTCACGGTATGGTCAACCTCTTCCGCTCCGGCGGCCGCTCTTATTCTTCCGGCTTCCGGCTTCTGACTCTTGTCTTCTGCCTTTCCACTTGTCACGGCTTTTCCCGTACTGTTAATCTTGCGCCTTCCCGTTGGCAAGTCTGTTGAAACGAAGGAGTGTGACCAGAGATGAACCGACTGCACGCATCCGGCCTGACGCTCGTGCTCGCGCTGGCGTTCGCGTCCGGCGCGCTGTTCGTGCCCGCGCGCGCGGGCGCGGCCGACACGACCGCGCCGGTCGCCATCGGCGCGACCGTCGAAGATTTCACGCTGCCCGACGCGGACGGGCGCGCGCACACGCTCGCCTCGCTCAAGGGCAAGGCGGGCACGGTGCTGATCTTCATCGCCACCCGCTGCCCCGTCTCGAACGCCTACAACGAGCGCATGGAGAAGCTCTATCAGGACTACAAGGCGCGCGGCTTCAACGTCGTCGGCATCAACGCGAACGTGAGCGAGCCGGCGACGGAGGTCAAAGAGCACGCCGCCGCGAAGGGCCTGACCTTCACCATCCTGAAGGACAACGGCAACCGTGTCGCCGACCGCCTCGGCGCGGAGCGCACGCCCGAAGCCTACGTGCTCGACGCCGCGGGCCGGCTCGTCTACCACGGGCGCATTGACAACGCGCAGAACGCGACCAACGTGACGGCGAGCGAACTGCGCGACGCGCTCGACGCACTGCTCGCCGGCAAGCCCGTCGCCAAGACCGAAGCCAAAGCCTTCGGCTGCTCCATCAAGCGCGCCTCGTGAGCCGCAAGCCGCGCAGACTAGCTGCGACCGGACGGCGGCGCAAACCGGCCGCCGTGTGGCCGCGGCGCGCGCTCGCGTTCGCGCTCGCGCTCGGCGCGGTCTGGGCGTCGGGCGACGCACGCGTTCGCACGTCGGCGAGCGCGCGTGCCGCCGCGCCCGACGGCGTCTACCAGCCGAAGCGCAAAGCGCGCGGCGTGCGGCGCGTGCCGCGCGGTCGCAAGGCGCGCACAGGAACGGACGCGACCGCGCCGGGCGCGACCGCGGTCGCGCCCGTGCCGCTGCTCGACGCGGAGGGCGTTAAGCGTCTGCTCGCGCGCGGCGCGCCGCCGAACGACCGGCCGCTGCTCGTCAACTTCTGGGCGACCTGGTGCGAGCCGTGCCGCGAAGAGTTCCCCGATCTCATCAAGATCAACCGCGACTACGACGCGCGCGGGCTTGAGTTCGCCGCCATCTCGGTGGACGACCCGGCGGAGGCGAACAGGGGCGTGCCGCGCTTCCTGCGCGAGTTGGGCGCGACCATGCCCGCTTACGTCCTGAACGTGACCGACTCCGAGCCGGTCATCAACGCGGTCGATCCGACCTGGGGCGGCGAGCTGCCCGCGACCTTCCTGTTCGACCGGCAGGGGCGCGTCGTCTACCAACACAAGGGGCGCGTCAAACCGGCCGCGCTGCGCGCCGCCATAGATAAAGTGACGAGTGACAAGTGACGAGTGACGAGTTAAAGACAAGTCCTTGCTTGTCACTCGTCACTTGTCACTCGTCACTGCTTTACTCGTCACTCGTCACTCGTCACTGCCTTATGCTCATCACGCCCGAAGTCGTCGCCGCGCACAACCTGACCGCGGACGAGTACGCGCACATTAAAGAACTGCTGACGCGCGAGCCGACGCTCGTGGAGCTGGGGCTGTTCTCGGTGATGTGGTCGGAGCACTGCTCTTACAAGTCTTCGCGGGTGCATCTGCGGCGGCTGCCGACGCGCAACGCGCGCGTCGTCGTGCCGCCGGGCGAGAACGCGGGCGTGGTGGACGTGGGCGACGGCTGGTGCGCCGCCTTCAAGGTCGAGTCGCACAACCACCCGTCGTTCATCGAGCCGTTCCAGGGCGCGGCCACTGGCGTCGGCGGCATCCTGCGCGACATCTTCACGATGGGCGCGCGCCCCGTCGCCGCGATGAACAGCCTGCGCTTCGGCACACTCGACCACCCGCGGCACGGCCGCCGCAACCGCTCGCTGCTGGCCGGCGTCGTCGCGGGCATCGCCGGCTACGGGAATAGTTTTGGCGTGCCCACAATCGGCGGCGAGGTGATGTTCGACGACGCTTATGCGTTGAACCCTCTGGTCAACGCGTTCGCGCTCGGTCTCGTCCGCCACGATCAGATTTTCTACGGGCGCGCGGCGGGCGTCGGCAACCCCGTCCTCTACGTCGGCGCGAAGACGGGGCGCGACGGCATCCACGGCGCGACGATGGCCTCGGCCGAATTCGACGACGCGGCGCTGGCCAAGCGCCCGACCGTGCAGGTGGGCGACCCGTTCCTCGAAAAGCTGCTGCTGGAAGCGTGCCTCGAAGCGATGCGCAGCGGCGCGGTCGCGGGCCTGCAAGACATGGGCGCGGCCGGGCTGACCTCCTCTTCGTGCGAGATGGCGGCGCGCGCCGGCACGGGCGTCGAACTCGACCTGACGCTCGTGCCGCAGCGCGAGACCGGCATGAGCGCCTACGAGATCATGCTCTCGGAATCGCAGGAGCGTATGCTGCTCGTCGCGCACCGCGGGCGCGAGCGCGAGGTCGTAGACATCTTCAACAAGTGGGACCTGGACGCCGTCGTCATCGGGCGCGTGACCGACACGCAGCGCGTGCGGGTCACGTACCACGAAGGGCCGGTCGCAGACGTGCCCGTCCGCCTCCTCACCGACGAAGCGCCCGTCTACGAGCGCCCGATGAAGAGAAGGGCTGAGGGCGGAGGGCTGAGGGCTGAAGCGGCCGGCGACGAAGGCGTTGCCGTCGGCGGCGGCCTCGACGTTGTTTCGCCCGCGCCGCCGACCGCGCCCGTCTTCGCGGACGATAACCAACAGACGACCGACAACGGACGACGGACGACGGACGACGGACAAGTTGATCACGGCGACGCGCTGGTGCGGCTGCTGAGCGCGCCGAACGTCGCGTCGAAGGAGTGGGTCTACCAGCAGTACGATCACATGGTGCGGACGAACACGGCGGTGCTGCCGGGCGCGGACGCCGCCATCGTCCGCATCAAGGAGACGCGCCGCGCGCTCGCCATGTGCCTCGACGGCAACGGCCGTTACTGCGCCGCCGACCCGCGCGCGGGCGCACGCCTCGTCGTCGCCGAGGCGGCGCGCAACGTCGTCTGCGTCGGCGCGCGCCCACTCGCCGTCACCAACTGTCTGAACTTCGCCTCGCCCGAACGCCCCGAAGTCATGTGGTCGTTCTCCGAAGTCGTTGACGGCATGGCCGAGGCGTGCCGCGCCTTCGACACGCCGGTCATTTCGGGCAACGTCTCTTTCTACAACGAGACCGAGGGGCGCGGGATTTTGCCGACGCCCGTCATCGGCATGGTCGGCCTCGTCGAAGACGTGCGCCGCATCATCCAGCCCGGCTTCAAGCAGGCGGGCGACACCATCGCGCTGCTCGGCACGACGAACGACGACCTCTCGATCAGCGAGTACGCCGCGACCGTCGCGGGCCGCACGACCGACGAGATGATCGCAAGGGGCCGCGTGCCCGCGCTCGATCTCGGACTGGAAAAGGCCGTGCAGGAAGTCTGCCTGCGCGCGGCCGAAGAGGGTCTCCTGCGCTCGGCGCACGACTGCGCCGACGGCGGGCTGGCGGTCGCGCTGGCCGAGTGTTGCTTCTCCTCGCTCAACCGTCCCGCACAGGGCGCGGACGTGCAGCTCGCGGGCGCACTCGCGCCCGTCGCGCAACTCTTCAGCGAGTCGCCCTCGCGCATCGTCGTCAGCTTCGACCCTGCGGCGCGCGCGCGCCTGGAAGAACTGGCGGCGGCGCACGACTGCCCGCTCGCCGTCATCGGCCGCGTCGGCGGCAACCAACTGCGCGTCGCCGTCAACGGCCGACAGACCATCGCCCGCGCCATCAACGAACTCGAAGCCGCCTGGCGCACGTCGCTCGCCCGGCGCTTGCAGGTCGAAGCCATCGCCGCCGCCGAATAACTCCCTTTGCGCCCTTCGCGGCCCTCTCTGTGTCCTTTGCGGTTAAATCCCGGACTTAACCGCAAAGGACGCGAAGAGAAGCAAAGGGCCGCAAAGTGATCAAGCAAGATGCACGCGCGCCTCAGTCACAACTTCGAGCTGCTCGCCGCGGGCGCGGCGCGGCTGCCCGCCGTGACGGGCGCGGCGCTCTACGGGCGCGGCGTGTTCACGGTCGTGGCGTTGCGCGGCGGGCGCGCGTTCCTCTGGCCGCAGCACTGGGCGCGGCTCGCGGCGCACGCCGAGCGCGCGGGCGTGCGGCTCGCGGCGCTCGACGAGGCGGCGGTCGGCGCGGAGCTGTTGCGGCTGGTCGAGGCCAACGACGTGGAGCGCGGGCTGGCGCGCGTCGCGCTCTTGGCGCGGACGGGGCGCGGCGCGTGGCGCGCGGCCGCGCGCGCCGACGACGAGTTGGAAACCGATCTGCTGATCACGACGACCGACGCGCCCGCCGAACCCGACGCCGGCTACGCGCTCACGCTCTCGCCCTACCGCGTCAACACGCACGCGCCGCTCACGGGTCTCAAGTGCGTCAGCTACCTCGACGCGGTGCTCGCGCGCGAGGAGGCGCACGCACGCGACTTCGACGAGGCCGTGCGGCTGAACGAGCGCGGCGAGGTCGTCTCGGCCACGACGGCGAACCTCTTCTGGGTCGCGCACGGCACGGTCTACACGCCCGCGCTCTCGACGGGCGCGCTCGCCGGCACGGCCCGCGCGTGCGTGCTCGAACTCGCGGCCGAGTTGGCTTACCCGGTCGTCGAAGGCGTCTTCGATCTGGCGCACCTGGGCGACGCCGACGAAATCTTCCTCACCTCCGCGAGCCTCGGCGTCGGGCTGGTCACGACCTACGACTTCCACCGCTACAGCGTGCCCGCCGGCAGCGTCGCGCTGCGCCTGCGCGAAGCCTACCGCCAGCGCGCGCTGCAAGACCCGGACGCCGACGACGTTCGTCAGGAGCCGACGTACTGAACGTCGGAGACTGAAAGTCTCAAGGAGGACGAGCGTTGGTGATTGTCAGACGACTGGCCGCCGCGTTCACGTTGGGCGCGCTCGTGGCGACGTGCGCGTTCGCGCCGCCGGCCGCGGGGCAAAAGGCTGCGCGGCCCGCGCCGCCCGACGCGGCCGCCTTGCGGCGCGCGTTCGACGACGCCTGCGCCGCCGAGTTAGAGTTGGTGCGCGACGAGTTCGCGCAGAACGATTCGGAGCACACGGGCGGGCGCTACTGGCTTGCGCACGTCCGCCCGAAGCGCGCCGGCACGTACGCGCTCCGCTACCGTTACAAGCACAGCGATCCGATGTACACGCACGGCGTCCGCACGCTCGGCTTCACGGTCGGCCCGCGCGGCTGCCGGCGCAAGCCCGACGCGCCCGGCGCTTACATCTGTCTCGGCGATACGCTCATCCTGCCCGTCGCGCTGGACGGCCACAGCGCGCACACGTTCACGCTCACCCGCGGCACTTATGACGCCGGCCTGTGGGAGACGCCGCCCTACACGGAGCCGGACGAGCGGCTTGAGCTGAGTCCGGTGGCGAACCCCGCCGCCCCGTACCTGCGTTACGTCGGGCGCTCGGTCTACAACTCGCCGCACCGCGCGCTCGGCTACACGCTCACCTTCTCCGCGACCTTCGAGGCGGTGCGTCCGGGCCGTTTGAACCTCGCGCTCGCGTCGCGCGCGCCCGGCGAGACGGAGCAGCCCGCGCCGAAGGCGGGCGGCACGCCCGTCCTCATCGTCGCGCCGGGCACGCCGCTCACCGTGCTCGCCTACCACGAAGACGTGGAACAACTCGACGGCGACCCGCCGCGCTTCAGCTCGCACTACGGCGGCGGCTTCCAGACAAACCTCATCGTCCTGCAACCGGGCGACCGCGTCACGCTGCCCTACTGCACCATCACACAGCGCGGCCGCGACCTCAATTACGACGGCGCGACGACCGAAGCGGCCGCGCTCGCCGCCGTGCGCCAGCGCATCGCGCCGGTCATCGCGGCGCTGCCGTTTGCCATCGATCCGGCGTTCAGCTTCAACCAATGGCTCATCAAGTACCTGCCCCCCGACGACAAGCCGCCCGCCAAATAACCACGAAGACACGAAGACACGAAGAAAAGCTCGTGCCTGTCTTCGTGTCTTCGTGTCTTCGTGGTTAATGTCCGGTCGCGTTACTTGCGCGCGAGGACGACGGGCGCTTGCTCGGCGGCGCGGATGCGCTCGAAGAAGCCGCGCACGGATTGGTACTGATCGGGCGGGACGGTGGCGGCGCGCTGGACGAGCGTGCGGGTGAACTGGAGCTGCCCGTCTTTGACGACGTAGGTGGCGGCGTAGGAGCCGAAGGGCGCGTCGAGCTTGACGGCGTCGGGCAGTTCGTCCACCTCGAAGCCGGCCGGCAGTTTGACCGTGACCGTCTCGGTGTAGGCCAGCGGGCTGAGGACGACCGGGTGCTGCCGCGCCGCCGCGGTCAGCACCAGCGCCTCGCGGCGCGAGACGAGCGCCGGCTTGAAGACCAGCAGGCGATCCTGCATCAGTTGCCCGTAGCGCTCGGCCGAGAACTCGATGTCGAGCGCGAAGCGCCCCTCGTCGTGCTCGTCCGCCGGTTCGACCTTCGTCACCCGCGCCCCGTTCACGCCCGACGCGACCCAGGCCTGGATGGTCTGCTGGTACTCGGGCCGCGAGAGGTGTTTGAACTCGCCGCGGTAGCCGGCCGCCGCCTGCCCGCGCGCCCGCTCGCGCAGCGTCGCGCTGATCGCGCCGTCCGCCGCCAGGGTGACTTCCGCCTGCCGCTCAAGCTGGTTCGCCTCGGGCGGCGTGGTCGGCATCCGCAGCAGCGCGCCGTCCGCGCCCGCGACGATCAGGGCCAGGCTGCCCTGCTCGTGATGGGGCAGGTCGCCGACGGGCGTGTCCGGGTCGGTCGCGTCGAAGACGAGGAGCCGGCCGAGCTTCGGGTGCCGGACGATGGTCGGCGCTTGCGTCTCCGCGCCGACCCTGACGGCGATGATGCAGTGGTTGAACTGGCCCGGCGAGGCCCATTCCTCGCGCACGTAGTTCGGGTCGCCCGAATAGATCGCCACCAGGTACGACTGGATGCCGACCACCCTGAGCAGCGCGCGCATCAGGTTCGCCTTGTCCTTGCAGTCGCCGTAGGCCTTGGCGAAGACTTCGGTGGCGGCGTGCGGCCGGATGCCGCCGCCGTGCCCGACGCTGAGGTCAATCGAGATGTACTGAATGCCCTGCACGAAGCGCGCGACGGCCTGAATCTTCTCCAGCTCGGTCTTCGCCCCCTGGGTCAGTTGCATGGCCTTGGTGGCGAGCGCGTCGTTCGAGTCCGCCTGCGGATCGGCCAGCTCCGTCACCCAGCGCGACACGTCCGTCCAGTCGGCGAACGGGCGGACGCCCGCGACCGACACGCCCTCGGGCGGGAAATAACTGACGGCCAGGCGCGGCACGATGTTCGTCCAGGCGGGGCTGGACGGCTCGGCGGCGACCGCCGGCAGATCGCGCAACTCCCACGCGTAGCTCGCGCCGCTCACCGCCGGCTCGACGGGCGCGTGGTTGAAGGTGATGCCGCGCGCGCGCCAGCCCGCCGGCAACTGGAGCGTGAAGCGCGAGACGCGCGTCGGCAGCTCGTCCTGGAACAGCCAGCCGGTCTGGCTGTTCCACGAGCGATCCTCGGTGATCGACTGGTAGCCGAAGACGGCCCCCGGCTCGGCGTCGTCCTGCGCGAGGATGAGGCGCACGCGCAGCTCGTTGTAGATGTCGTCCGGGCTGGCGGCCACGTCGGCCGTCTCGTCCTTGCCGTAGCGCCGCACCTGCCCCGCCGGGCGGATGAGCCAGGCCTTCAACTCGCGCACCTTGCCGCCGTCGGTCAGATAGGTCTCGGCGGCGCGCGCGTACTCGCGCCCCTCGCGCGTCAGCACGCGGACGGCGTAGGTGGTCGTGGTCACGACGCGGCCGTCCGCGCCGACCGCGACGTGCTGCTCGTGGTGGAGCACGACCGCCTTGACCGTCTTATCGTAGGCGGGCGCGCCGGCCGCGGCCGCCTGCTGCAACCAGCCGGGCACGTCGTCGCCCGCGGCCCGCGCCGCGCCGCACGCGAGCGCGAGGAACAGCCCGCACAGCATGAGTGGACGGTAAAACATACTTCCCCCTTTCGCGCCGGCCCCGCTACTGCTTTGGCGTGGCGGCGGCGCTCGCCGCGTCCTGCTTGAGCGTGATGGTGTGGTTGTCGCGCTTGTACATCTCGTCGAAGATCATCTTGATGCCCACGTAGTACTCGGGCCGGAAGTAGGACACGTCGGTCGCCGAGCCGAAGACGAACTGCCGTTTATAGACGAGCGTGCGGTTGTCCGCCGAGAGGCCGATCTCCACGTCGTATTTGCTCACGTCGGCGGCCGCGAACGGCCCCGGCTGGTCGGCGTTGTCGAGGCTGAAGCCGGCGGGCAGCGCGATCTGGATGTCGTCCGCCTCCGTCCACGGGTAGTGGAAGTAGACGCCGAAGCGGCGGTCGGTGGCCGAGAAGAGCGCGCCGACGCCGTGCTTGAAGAAGCCGGGCTGCAAGAAGAGCCGCTTGCCGGTGCGCTGGGCGTAGCCGGGCACGCGCACGTGGAAGGCGTAGACGAACGGCTTGACCGGGTCGGTCACGTTCTCGACCTTGATGTCCGTCAGCTCGGCCGTTGACATCTGGGCCTTGACTAGCTCTTTCAGGTTCTCTTCGCGCTGCGCGGGCGAGTCGTCGTCGTTCAACTCCTTCTTGTCCATGGCGAGGTGGCCCGTGTACTCGATGCGCACGTCGCCTTCGAGCGTGCCGTCGTCGCTCAGGCGCAGCCGCGCGGTGCGGCGCTCGACCGACTTGTCGGGGCCCGACAGCGGGGCGCGCACGAAGAACGGGGCCTTCGGATCGGAGACGAGCGCCTCCTGCCCCTCCTCGCGCCAGAGCAACATGCCGTAGGGCACGTAGGCGCTGGCCGGGTCGATGAGCCGCCACTGGTCGCCGACCTTGACGGCGATGTCGTAGGAGGAGAGGAAGTAGGAGTTGGTCTGCCGCTTGTCGAAGAACGCCTGGCTGCGGTCGCCGACGCGCGCGACGCGGGCGTCGAAGCCGGCGGCCGTGGCCATGGCCCCGAACAGGAGCGCGATGTCGCGCCCCGTGCCCGCGCCGCGCTTCAAGGTGTCGGAGGGCGACTTGTTCTCCTTCATCTTCTCGCGGTCGGCGTCGGTGAGGCCCGAAGCGTCGTCCAGGTAGTTTTTGATCTTGGCGCGGCAGTAGGCAAGGATGCGGGCGAGCTTCTCGTCGGGCGTCTGCGCGTCGCCGACCGCCTCGGCGGCGGCGGCGCGGACATCGTCCTTGACCTTCAGGCTCGCCTTGTTGTCGTCGAAGATGCGCTTGCCGAAGCCGGCCCAGTAGCCGTCGGCGTTGCTCACCTCCTCGTCCGCCGTGTAGAAGATCAGCATGTAGGGGCGCACCTGATACTCGGGCGGCATATTCGGCTCCTCGTGGAACGCGGGCACGTTGCGCATGGAGAAGCTGAGGCCGGCCTTCTTGTCGGCCGCCTGCTCGACGCGCCCGTTGAAGTACTGCATGCGGAAGCCGAGGCCGGGGATGATGAGCGGCTTGACGTAGTAGGTCACGCTCTGGACGGGGATGTCGCGCTGGAAGTCGAGGCGCTCGAAGAAGCTGAGGTTGTAGTTGCGCACCTCGCGCCAGCGGTACTCGATGATCGCGCCCGGCTCGACCGCCGGCATGGCGAACGACTTGGCCTTCACCTTCACGCCGCCCGCCCTGATGATCGTGCGCTCGAAAATATCCTTCTTCGCCAGCTCGACGATCCCGCCGTCGGGCTTGATGGTGCGCGCCGCGATGTCTTTGATGTCCACGCTGGTGGTGAACGGGATGTCGATCTTGCTCTGCGCTTCGCGCCCGCGGTCGGTGAAGACCTTGATGCGCAGATAGTGGTTGATGACCGTGCGCGGGTAGATGCTTTCAATATTCTCCTGCAACTCGTCGGCGACGCGCGCCTCCCAGAAGAGCACCTCGGCGTCGGCGTCGCGCTCGACGACGGGCGCTTTCAAGGCCAACTCGGCCGGATCGACCGGCCGCCAGTCCTTGTCATCGCTGGCGCGGGCGGGCGCGGGCGCGAGGCCCGACAGCAGGCAGGCGACGAGTAGCCCGAAGGTCAAAGCGGAGGCGGAGAGCTTAGACATGGGGAACTTAACCTTTCGTGAGTCGCAGCGAGGGGCTGGACGGTAAAACACTGTTACGGTGGCGGACGCGCCGCGAGGCGGACGCGGTCGGGTTGCAACGGCGTGAGAGTTTAGCGAACCGGGGATTGGTTGACAAGTTCAAAAATCAGTACGGGCGCGCCAAATTCGGCGCGCGCCGGGAGCGCACGCGCCGCGGCCGGCTCGACGTTGGCGCGCGGCCCTTTGCCTGCTATAATCCGCGCCACGCCTTTCCCGCGCCAAGGCAAGTTTTCCAGCGCGCCTATTCGATACTTCTGGAGGATTCAACTGACATGGCCACCGAACTGAAGCGTGAGGGCGCGGCCGCGGGCCGCGTCGAAGAGCTGCTCGGCGCGGACGCGCGCGCGCTGCTCGACTACACCTCGAACACGATCCCCAAAGATCAGATCCAACTGCCCGGCCCCGACTTCGTGGATCGCGTCTGGTCAAGCTCGGATCGCAGCCCGCGCGTGCTGCGCTCGCTCCAGACGCTCTTCGACACGGGGCGGCTCGCCGGCTCCGGCTACCTCTCGATCCTGCCCGTCGATCAGGGCATCGAGCACTCGGCCGGCTCTTCCTTCGCGCCGAACCCGATCTACTTCGACCCCGAGAACATCGTCCGCCTGGCGATTGAGGGCGGCTGCAACGCCGTCGCCTCGACCTTCGGCGTGCTCGGCATCGTCGCGCGCAAGTACGCGCACAAGATTCCCTTCGTCGTCAAGATCAACCACAACGAGTTGCTCAGCTACCCCAACAAGTTCGACCAGGTCTTGTTCGGCACGATTGACGAGTCGCACGACATGGGCGCGGTCGCGGTCGGCGCGACGATCTACTTCGGCTCGGAAGAGTCCACGCGCCAACTCGTGGACATCGCCGAAGCGTTCGCCTACGCGCACGAACTCGGCATGGCCACGATCCTCTGGTGCTACCTGCGCAACCCGTCGTTCAAGACCAAGGAAGGCGACTTCCACACCTCGGCCGACCTGACGGGGCAGGCCAACCACCTCGGCTGCACCATCCAGGCCGACATCATCAAGCAGAAGCTGCCGACCAACAACGGCGGCTTCAACGCGCTCAACATGGGCGGCTCGTCCTACGGCAAGACCAGCCCGAAGATTTACGACGAGCTGACGACCGACAACCCGATTGACCTCGTCCGCTACCAGGTGGCGAACTGCTACATGGGGCGCTGCGGGCTGATCAACTCGGGCGGCGAGTCGAAGGGCGCGAGCGACTTGGCCGAGGCCGTCCGCACCGCCGTCATCAACAAGCGCGGCGGCGGCATGGGTCTCATCTCCGGGCGCAAGGCGTTCCAGCGCCCCATGGACGAGGGCGCGGCGCTCCTGCAAACCATCCAGGACGTTTACCTCGACGACTCGATCACCGTCGCTTAAAGGCAGTGGTCGGTGGTCAGTTAAGAGTTCAAAGTTCAAGGTTCAAAGTTCAAGGTTCAACGTCCGACCAACCTTGAACGTTGAACCTTGAACTTTGAACTGTCTTCCCACTGACCACCGACCACTGACCACTGCTTCTCCCGTGGCTCCTGCCGACAGCGCCCAGCCTTCCGACACAGACCTGCTGCACGCGGTCGCGCGCGGCGACGAGCCGGCGCTCGCCACGCTCTATGATCGCTACAGCGCCATCCTGCTCGGCTTACTGCTCCGTATATTGCACGACCGCCAGGAGGCGGAGGACGTTTTACAGGACGTGTTCGTCCAGGTCTGGCGGCGGGCCGCCGACTTCGACGAGGCCCGCGGGCGCGGCTTCACGTGGCTCGTGACGCTCGCCCGCAGTCGCGCCATAGACCGCTTGCGCGCCCTCGACGCGCGCACCCGCGCCACCCAAGCCGCGCAGCGCGAAGTCAGAGACGAGCCGTCGGACGCGAGCGACGACGTGCTGCACTCGGAGCAGCGCGCCGTGGTGCTGGCCGCGCTGGCGCGGCTGCCGGAGGAACAGCGACGGGCGCTCTTGCTGGCCTATTACGAAGGGCTGACGCAGTCCGAAATCGCCGCGCGCCTGAACCAGCCGCTCGGCACGATCAAGACGCGCATGAGGTCGGGTCTGATCAAGCTGCGCGAGTTGCTACGCGAGCAGTTCCTGAGCGCGGGCTTAGGGCTTTGATGACGCACGCCGAGTACAAGGAGCAACTGGCCGCCTACGCGCTCGACGCGCTCGACGCCGCCGAAGCGCGCGCGCTCGACGCGCACCTGGCCGCCTGCCCAGAGTGCCGCGCCGAGTTGGCCGAGTTGCGCGCCGCCGCCGCCACGCTCGCGCACGCCTCCGCCCCCGTCGAACCCGCGCCCGACACACGCGCACGCCTGCTCGCCCAACTCAAGGCCACGCCCCAGACGCCCCGCCCCGCCGCCGACGCCCCCAACGGCGCGCCGGGCGCGACGATGACGCCGCCCGAAGCCGTGATGACGCCGCCCGAAGCCGTTCAACCCGCCGCCGTCACGTCGCCGTCCGCCGCGCAGCCTGTCGCCGGAGCGAATCCGGCGGCGAACGTGCTGCCGTTCGCGCGGCGCGGGCTGACGCGCGCGCGCACGCTCGCCGTCCTCGGCACGCTCGCCGCCTCCGTCACCATCGCCGCGCTCGCCGTCGCCGCCCTGCTCTACACGCGCGACCGGCGCTTGCAAGTCGAGTTGACGCGCGCCGGGCAACGCCTGCACGAGACGCAGCAGACGCTCGCCACAGTCCGCGCCGAGCGCGACCTGCTCGCCGCGCCCGACGCGCACACGACGGAACTCGCCGGCACGGCCGCCGCGCGCGCCGCGCACGCCCGCCTGACCTACGACGAGCACACGGGCCGCGCCCTCTTCGTCGCCGCCGGCTTGCCCGCCCCGCCCCCCGGCAAGGCGTACCAGCTCTGGTTCCTCGCCGACGGCCGGCCGCTCCCCGGCGGCGTCTTCACCACCGACGCGGCCGGGCACGCCGAGTTGCGCGAGCAGATTCCGCCGCAGGGGCGACACGCCCAAGGCTTCGCCGTCACGCTCGAACCGCAGGCCGGCGCGACCGCGCCCACCGGGCAGATGTACCTGAAGAGTTGATGTCACATTTCAAATCTCAAATTTGAGATCAGCCTTTCTTCTGTGTCCTCCGTGTGACCTCTGTGCCCTCTGTGTGAAACCGGCCGCTCGTTCCTCTCAACCGCACGCTGACCCACACCCCGCCTCGGCGCGCGCCGCCGAAACTTGCTACAATGGCCGCGGCGCAAAATCTCCCAACGCTGAACCTGAAGAGAACGAGGGGGCTTGAGTCCAGCCGTGGCCGAGAAGAACTCCGCCGACAAACCTGTCGTGCCCAACAAAATCTCCGACCAGACCGGGCAGTTCGACACGCGCTTTCTACTCTGGCGCGCCTTCTGCGCCGAGCACGGCGTCCCGGTCGAGACGCTGCCCGGCGACCTCCCCGCCGAGATCAGGGACGCTTGGGAACAACTGAAGAACAGTAAACTCAAGCCGTAACGAGCGCCGGCTTAAGAAGGTTGTAACGAGCGCCGGCTTAAGAGAGGTTGAAGCTTATGCCGTTGGGCGCGAAGGCGAAATCGCTCGCCGCAGTCTTGGACGAGTTGACGACCGAGGGCGCGGCCGAGTTGATCGAGCACCTGCCGGACGACGCGTTGCGCTGCTACGCGTGCGGTCACCGCTGCCTGATCAAGCCGGGCAAGCGCGGCATCTGCAAGGTGCGCTACAACGAGGGCGGCCGCCTCCTCGTGCCCACCAACTACGTCGCCGCCCTCGCCTGCGACCCCACCGAGAAGAAGCCCTTCTTCCACGTCCTCCCCGGCTCCGACACCCTCACCTTCGGCATGCTCGGCTGCGACCTCCACTGCGCCTACTGCTTCACCGGCGACACGGTCGTCGTCACCGACCGCGGCCCGCTGACGTTCGCGGAGGTCTTCGACCTTGCGCAACACGTCGAGCCGCAACCGGACGCCCAGATCGCGTTCCCGGAAAACCTGCGCGCGGTAACGGCGTCGGGCGCGTTACGCCGGGTGCGCGGCGTCTTCAAGCACACGTACCGCGGCCGGCTTGCGGTCGTCCGCCCCTACTACCTGCCCGCGCTACGCTGCACGCCCGATCACCGCGTCTATGCCACGGCCGACGTTAACGCGCCCCCCGCGCCGACGCAGGCCCAAGCCCTAACGGACAAGCACTACCTGGCGATCCCGCGCCGCTACAGTTTCTCGTCGGCGCAGTTGATCGATACCGCGGAGACGTTGCGCGGGCATCAGGTCACTTACCGTGTGCCGTGGGGTCTGTCCGCCGACCTGCGCCGCGAGATCGGCGCGGCCACGGCGCGCGGCGAAACGTCCCGCGAGATCGGCGCGCGCCTGGGCAAAGACGCTTCGTACATCCGCCACGTACGGAGCAAGCTGGCGCGCGGGCGGGCGCAGGACGCGCGCACGAGCGGGGCGCTACTCGACGCCGACTCGCTGCGCTTTCCGAACGAGCGCCGGCCGGGCATACCACGCGCGCTCCCGCTGGACGAAGACGTGGCGCGGCTGCTCGGTTTTTATTGCGCCGAAGGCTCCGTGTGCAGCGACAGGACGCGCCCGAACAGCCACGTCCTCAACTTCAGCTTCGGTCATACGGAGGCGGCGCTGGTTGACGAAGTGATCCGGCTGCTGGCGAAATGCCTGCGGGTCAAAGCGGCGCGGGTGCGCCGCCCGACCGCGCTGGCCGTCGCGGTTAACAAATCCTCCGCCGCGCTCTTGTTTCAAGCTTTGGCGGGCAAGCGTTCGGGCGAGAAGCGCGTGCCGCAAATGCTATTCGACGCGCACCGGCACGTCGCGCAGGCCTTCCTCGACGCTTACGTTGCCGGCGACGGTCACCGTTACCCGAACGGGAAGATCAGCGTCACGACCGTCTCGCGCGAACTGGCTTACGGCGTCGCGTGGCTGGCGCTGAAGCTGGGTCACCTGCCCTCCGTCTACGACGCGGCGATGTCGCCGGACGGCTTCATACAGGGCCGCGCGGTCAAGCGCGCGCCGCACCAGTACACGGTCGTCTGGTATGAGCACAACCCCGCGGCGCGGCACGTGGTCGAGACGGAGAATTTTTATCTGCTCCCGGTGCGCGAGATTTCCTTCGTTGATTTCGACGGCGACGTTTACAACATGGAGGTGGAAGAGGAACACAACTACCTGGCCGGTTTCTTCTCAGTGTCGAACTGTCAAAATTGGTTGACCTCGCAAACTCTACGCGATGACTCAGCGGGCGTGCGCCCGCAGATCGTGTCCTCTGAGCGGTTGGTGGCGCTGGCGAAGGCGTATGGGGCTGCGCTGGTGGGGTCGAGTTATAACGAGCCGCTGATCACGGCGGAGTGGGCGGTCGAGGTTTTCCAAAAGGCGAAGCCCGAGGGGTTTAAGACGGCGTTCATCTCGAACGGGAACGCGACGCCGCAGGTGTTGGACTACCTGCGCCCGTGGACGGACTGCTACAAGATCGATCTGAAGACGATGAGCGACCGCAGCTATAGGCAGTTGGGCGGCGTGGTGGACAACATTTTAGAGACGGTCAGGATGGTGCACGAGCGCGGCTTCTGGGAGGAGATCGTGACGCTCGTCATCCCCGGCTTCAACGACTCGGAGGACGAGCTTAAGCGCGCCGCCGACTTCATCGCCTCCGTCTCGCCCGACATCCCCTGGCACGTGACCGCCTTCCACCAGGACTATCACATGACGGAGAACGCGAATACGACCGCCGAGCAGCTCGTGCGCGCGTGCGAGTTGGGGCGCGCGGCCGGCTTGCGTTACGTCTACGCCGGCAACCTGCCCGGCCGCGTCGGGCGCTGGGAGCACACCTTCTGCCCCGCCTGCGACGCGCTGCTCGTCGAGCGCCACGGCTACCTCATCAAGCAGGTGCGCGTCACCAGAGACGGCCGCTGCCCCGCCTGCGCCAACACGATCCCCGGCCTCTGGGCTTGAACCTCATGCCGGGAGCGCGGGCATCCCTGCCCGCCAAAGCGTGCTGACGCACGCTTAAAAAGTTTGCGGCGGCACTCAACGTTGAGTGCCGCCGCTTCTTCGTTGAGAGCCGCCGCTTCTTCTTATTCGCGCTGGCGCGCTCCCGGCTGCGACTTGCGCGCTCTCGGCGTAAGCGCCTCAGTCGCCGGCTTGCTGTTGCAGTTCGGCGGCGCAGGCGTGGCAGAGCCAGACGCGAATCTGCGCGGCGTCGGCCCAGAAGAAGGGCGTGACGCGGGCGGCGAAGTCGGCGGCGGCGGCCGCCTTGAGCCGCTTGAGCCACTGCACGTAGGTCGTGCCCCGGTAGAACTCGCCCGCCGCGCCCTGCCCGCGGTGGACGCACTCGCGCTCACGAAACGCCTGCTCCTCAGTCACTCGCCCCCCCTCACTCGCCCACGCGTCCAACTGCCGCGCGCGACTCATAGCCGCGCGCCCTCCCGCTCGGTCTTAACCGCCGCCTCGGCCGGCGCGGGCGCGGCCGGCGTCACGGCGGCCGGCGGTGCGGCGGGCCGCGGTGCGGCGGGTTGCGGCGCGGCGGGCGGCGCGGGTTTGGCCGGCTTGGTCGCGCCGTTGCCGCCGGCAGCCGTTGACGCTGCGGCGGCGGGCTTCTCGGCCGGCGCGGGCTTGGCGGCGGCCGCGCTCATGCGGCAACCGCCCTCGAAGATCGCGCCTTGCTCGATGACGAGGGCGGGCGTCTGGATGTTGCCGGTCACGCGCGCCGTGCGGCCGAACTCGATGCGGTCGCGCGCGCGTATGTCGCCGTTGACCGTGCCGTTGATCTTGGCGACGGCCACTTCGATGTCGGCGTCCACCTGCCCGCCCGCGCTGACGATGAGCGTGCCGTCCTGCGACGTGACGCGGCCCGAGACGCGCCCGTCCACGCGCAGCATACCACGGAAGTTGGCCTCGCCCGTGAGCGCGCTGTGGACGCCGACGAAGCCGCCGACAGAGCCGTCCTTGATGTCGCGCGCCAAGGACTCGGTCTCGGAGACGGCGCGCGGCGGCGTGGTCGGCTGCGCGGCGGGCGTCGGGGCGGCGAGCGTGGGCGGCGGCGGGGGCGCGGGCGCGTAATCGTTCGGCGGCGGCGCGGGCTGGGGCGCTCGCGGGGTCGGCTCGTTGTCGGCCTGTTCGGGTCGGTTGCTGCGGCCACTTCTGAACATAGGTCTTAAACTCCTCTCAGGTTCGGGGTTCGGCGCACACGCGTGCGCGGCGCGGCGCGGCGCGCGGCGGCCGCCCAAGCGACGACCGCGCGCGTGCAAACTTATCAGGGCAAAGCTAGAAGCGTGAGGAGAGCGCGCGCCGCGGGGCGCTTCACCCGGCGCGCTTCGTGTGCGCCATCATAGCGGCACGCGCCGCGCCGTTTATTGCAAGCCCGTTGCAATGTCGTTATGTTCCGGTGAGGACGCGCGCATGAGAGAGATTTGCAGGCGTCTCTGTCGGACGAAAAATTAACACAGAGGGCACAGAGGGAGCACAGAGGACACAGGAAAACTCTCTGTGCCTTCTGTGCTCCCTCTGTGTACTCTGTGTTTCAAACGGCCGCGCGCGACCCGCAACCGCGCGAGGTTTTAGGCGGCGCTGGCGGCGCTACTTCGCTTCTTTCGCCGGGCTGGCGGCCGGTTTAGCCGGCATCGCGCCCGCCGCGCCCGCGCGCGTGAGCGGCGTGCCGTGGTGCAGCAGCGCGAGCCACTTGTTGCCGCGCTTGACCCAGACCGTGCTGTGGCGCTCGTCGCTCTTGCCGCCTTTGACCAGGTAGGTCACGACCGAGGCGTCGGCGTCGATCTTCGTCTCTTTGAAATCGCTCAGCGTCAGCTTTTCAAAGGGCACTTTCTTGACCATGTCAACCGACCCGGTCTTGGTAAAGACGCCCTCCGGCTCGATCTCGACAGAGTTCTCGGCCAGGTCGCTGGCGAAGGCGTCGTAGTCCTTCCGCTTCAACTCCTGCCAGAGCCGCTGCTCCTTGGCGATGGGGTCGGCCGCTTCGCCGGCCTCGTCGGGCGTGCCGCCGGTGTGCGTGTTGGCGTTGGCGGCGGCGGCGGGCGACGCGGCGGGCTTGGCGGGCGGCGGCGGCGGGGCTTCGGCCACGTCGCACTCCTGGTGGAAGACCGCGACCCACTTGTCGCCGCGCCTGATCCAGACAGAACTATTGCGCTCGGGCTTTTCGGGCAGCGGCTTGCCGTCGCCCGTCCCTTTCACCACGGTCTGGTAGGTGACGACCGCCGCGTCGTTGTCAATCGGCAGGAAGCGCCAGTCGGAGAACGTCACGTCGGTCGGGGCGAAGTTCTTGATCTCGGTCATCATCTGCTGCTTGTTTTCGATGCCGTCCTCGCTGACGATCACGAACTCGTCGGCCATCATGTCGCCGAAGGCGGCGTAGTCCTTGCGCTTGAGCGCGTCCCAGACGGCCTTCTCCCGGTCGGTGATGGCCGCCTCGGTCGGGGCGGCGGCGGTGGTCGTCGCGGGCGAGGCGGCGGTGTTGGTGTTGGCGGTCGGGGCGTTGGTGTTGCCGGGCGCTTCCGCTGGCTGCGCGCAGCCCCAGAGCGGCGCGACCAGCGCCGCGAGCACGAGTAGACGCTTCACGAAAGAATCCTCCACGCGAAGAGATAAGCAGAACTTGACGAACTGGCCCAGTGAAATTGCTGGCCGCTTCTACGCCAAAACGCGCGGCGAGTCAAGCAAAAGCAGCGACACGCCAGAAGCCAGGAGTCAGAAGCCAGAAGCCAGCAGGTAAGAGCACGTCTTAACCTTCTGACTCCTGGCTTCTGACTCCTGACTCCTTTTTTAGCCTTGGCTTTTAGAAGTTGGACGAGTGGCGTTCGCCGTCGTCGGGCGTGCCGTAGACGGGGACGTATTCGCCGCTGGTGTCGGCGGCGGCGAGGGCGGCCTTCAGGTCGGCGAGGGCGCGGTTGGCGGCGGCGTACTCGTCCTCGTCGAACTCTTCGACCTCGACGGTGCGCGCGAGCGCCCGCTCGACGCGCGCGTGCGCCCGCTCGACGACGGCCGCGGGCACGCGCCCCTCCGCCACCGCCGCGACGATCAGGTCGCGCGCCGCGACGAAGTTCGCCGCCTGCTCGCAGATGAGCACCATGTCCGAGCCGGCCTCGACGGCGCGCAAACTGGCCTCGGCCACCGACAGAGTCTGCACGACCGCGCCCATCTCCATGTCGTCGGTCACGACCAGCCCGTCGAACTTAAGCACGGTGCGCAAGAGGCGCATGACGACGTTGCCGCTGATGGTCGCGGGCAGTTGGTGGAGCTTGTCGAGCGCGGGCAGCTCGGCCGTGCGGCGGAACCACGCCTGCAAGAACTCGGAGACTTCCGGAAAAGCGGCGTGGCTCACCATGACGGTGTGCAGGCGCTCGCCGGGCCGGTGGAACATCAAGTCCATGAAGGGCACGAGGTCGCGCTCGAAAATCTCCTCCCACGTGTGCGTGACGACGGGCAGCCGCCGGTGCGAGTCCACCTGCGAGCCGCCCAGGCCCGGAAAGTGTTTGCCGCAGGCGAGCACGCCCTGCGTCTGCAAGCCGTCGAGGTACGCGCCCGCGAGGCGCGAGACCTGCGCCGGCTCCGTGCCGAAGGTGCGCGAGCGCAGGCCGTTCTGCTCGTTGCCGCCGCCGAGGTCGAGCACGGGCGCGAAGTTGATGTTGAAGCCGAGCAGGCGCAGGACGCGCGCGGAGAGCGTGCCGAACTGGCGCGCGAGGTCTGAACGGCCGGCGTCGCGGACGTGCTTGGCGGCGGGCATCGGCTCGCCGACGTGCCGGAAGCGATCCACCAGCCCGCCCTCCTGATCCACGCCGATGAGGACGCGGTGATCGAGCGCGTCGCGTACCTGCGCGGTCAACAAGGCGACCTGCGCGGGCGACTCGATGTTGCGCCCGAACAGGATGACGCCGCCCGGCCGCACCTCGCGCAAGAGCGCCCGCTGCCGCCGGTCGAGCCGCGTGCCCGGCAGCCCGACGAACAACAGCCCGCCGGCCTTGCGGCGCAACTCGTCCGCGCCCATCTTCATCCCGTGCTCTGTCATCAACGCCGATCCCTGCCTCACAGCTTAAGCATTTAATGCGCGCGGCCGCAAGACGGAAGAACACGATCTCAAATATACTTGGCGGGTCGTACTGCGATGCTCACACGGATCGAGACACAAGCCGCGGCCGCGCGCGCCGAGTTGACGGCGCGCGTCAAGGCGCGCGCGCTGGCCGAAGGCTTTCACAAGGTCGGCGTCGTGCCGGCGGGCGCGCTCGATGAGGAAGGCGCGCGCCTCGAAGAATGGCTGCGGCGCGGCTACCACGGCGCGATGCAGTGGCTCGCGCGCGACCCCGCGCAGCGCGCAGACCCGCGCCGCGTCATGCCCGCCGCCCGCTCCGTCGTCGTCGTCGCGCTCAACTACTACACGCCGTACGCGCACGCCCACGATCCGGCGCGCGGCAAGGTCTCGCGCTACGCCTGGGGCGACGACTACCACGAGGTCGTGGGCGCGAAACTTAAAGCCCTGCTCGCGTGGCTCAGAGAGCAGCGCCCCGACGCAGAGGGCAAGACCTGCGTGGACATACAGCCCATGCTGGATAAAGCCTGGGCGGCGCGCGCCGGCTTAGGCTGGATCGGCAAGCACACGAACCTGATCACGCAGGACTACGGCTCGTGGGTCTTCATCGGCGAGTTGCTGTTGAATATCGAACTCGTCTATGACACGGAGACGGTCGAAGACCACTGCGGCACTTGTACGGCGTGTCTCGACGCGTGCCCCACGCAGGCCATCGTCGAGCCTTACGTGCTGGACGCGAACCGCTGCCTCTCTTACGCGACGATTGAGCTGCGCGCGCCGGAACTGCCCGCGGACATCGCGGCGAACCTGGACGGCTGGCTCTACGGCTGCGACGTGTGCCAGGACGTGTGCCCCTGGAACCGCTTTCAGCAGCCGACCGACGAGGCGCGCTTCGAGCCGCGCGCGGACGCCGTCGCGCCGCCGCTCGCAGACATCCTCGCGCTCACGCCCGACACTTACGCCGCGCGCTTCCGCCGCAGCGCCGTCAAGCGCGCCAAGCTCGCCGGCCTCCAACGCAACGCCCGCGCGCTCGCTGCCCGACAGCCGTTGAGAGACGCCGCCGAGAAGGACACAGAAGATGAAGCCGCTTAAACCCCTGCTCGCCGCCCTTCTGCTCTTCGCGCCGCTTCAGATGAGCCACGCACAAAGACGCAACGACCGCCGCAACAACGCGCCCCGCGCCGCCGCGTCGCCCGCCGCGCTCCGCCGTCTGGCGGACGAGTATTACCGCTGGCGCGACGAGCAGTACCCGGTCGCCAGCAGCGATCAGGGCTTGCACACCTGGGACGCACGCCTGACCGACTACTCGCCTGCGGCCATCGCCGCGCGCCGCGCCCACGTCCGGCAACTGCTCGCGCAGGTGCGCGCCATGCGCACCGATGCTTGGGCGAAGGACGACCGCATAGACTGGCTGCTCTTCCGCGCGCAACTCGAAGGCGTCGAGTTCGGCGACCGCGTGCTCCGCTTCGAGGAGACGAACCCGCAGACCTACGTCAACGAGTGCGCCAACGCCATCTTCTCGCTGTTGAAGAAGGACTACGCCCCGGCGCGCACGCGCGCGGCGGCCGCCGCGCTGCGCCTCAAGCAGATGCCCGCGCTGTTGGAGTCGAGCAAACGCAACCTCACGCGCCCCGTCAAACTCTACGCGCAGCTCGCCATTGACGCCGCGCGCTACGGCGACAGCCTGTTCACCGACAGCCTGATGACCTTGGCGCGCGACCTGCCGCCGGCCGAGCGCGACGCGCTCGTCGTCACGCGCGACGCCGCGTTGCAGTCCATCCACGCCTACGCCGATTATTTGGAAAAACGTCTGCCCGCGATGACCGACTTCACGCCGATGGGCGAGGCGAACTATAACTACTACCTCAAGCACGTCCTGCTGCTGCCGCTCGACGCCACGCAGGTCGAGATGCTGGGTCAGTCGGAACTCGCCCGCTACCGCGCGCTCGAATCGCTCTTGCCCGATCCGTCGCTCGCCGATCCCGACCCGGCGCGCGCGAAGTCAGTTCCGCCCGACCAGTCGTCTTTCCTCTCGGCTTACGAGAGCCGCGAGCGCGAGATGATCGACTTCCTGAAGGCGAACCGCCTCGTCACGCTGCCCGACTACTTAGGCCCGTTCCAGATTCGCCAACTGCCCGACGCCTTCAAGCCGACCAGCCCCGGCGGCTTCATGAACCCGCCCGGTCTCTACGACCGCGACCCCAGCGGCTTCTACTTCATCCCGACCTACGACCCGCGCTCGCGCAACTTCTACATCCGCGCCGCCATCGAAGACCCGCGCCCCATCCTCGGCCACGAAGGCATCCCCGGTCACTTCCTGCAAATCTCGATCTCGAACCACCTGCCGGACGAAATCCGCCGCCAGCACGGCGACGGCGTCTTCGTCGAAGGCTGGGCGCTCTACGGCGAGGAGATGCTGCAACGCACCGGCCTCTACCCGAACAACTCCGCGGCGCAGGGGCAAATCCTCCGGCTCTCGCGCTACCGCTCGGCGCGCATCGGCGTGGACGTGAACCTGCACACGGGGCGTTGGACGTTCGACCAAGCGGTTAAATATTTCATGGAGGCGGGCGGGCTGGACAAGGAAGCGGCCGAGGGCGAGGCGGCGGGCGCGGCCTCCTCACCGACGCAGAAGATCACCTACATCGTCGGCAAGTGGCAGATCATGCGCCTGCTCGGCAAGTACCGCGACCGCCAGGGCGCGCGCTTCCGCCTCGGTCAGTTTCACGACGACCTGCTCGCGCAAGGCAGCCTCCCGCTCGCCGTCGTCGAATGGCAACTGCTCGACGACTCGACGACGCTCCAACAGGCTTTACGTTGATCGGCAGCCACGTGCCACCATCAACGCAACAACATCGCACCGAGGGACGAACCGCGCATGGACATCCAGCTCAAGCCGCTCTCCGAAGGCCCCGTCTACCTCCAAGTCCGCACCCAGATCGAGACGCGCATACGCGCCGGCCAACTCGCCCCCGGCGCACCGCTCCCCGCGCCCGCCGCGCTCGCCCAACAACTCGGCGTGGACAAGGGCGAGATTCAGCGCGCCTACTTCGAGCTGGAACGCACCGGGCTGGTCGCCCGCACCACCAGCAAAGGCTTCCTCGGCGGCAAGGACGTAGTCAAATACCACGTCAAGTAATCTGTCGGGGACGCGCAACATGAACCGAAGGCCTTGCCCCGCGCCACTCGGCGGGGCATTCGCCCGCCTCGTCGCCGGGTTACACCGCCGGCATCGTTTCTAACTCGCACCCAGTAATAGTCTTGCCGGAAGAAATTATCCGGCATTTCATGCTACGATTAGTTTACTTGGTTAGGAGTGTCCATGATTAGATTCGTAGAGTTCAAGAACTTCAAGGCGCTGCGTGACGCAAAGCTGCCGTTAAGCCGATTCACTCTGATTGTTGGCCCTAACGGCAGCGGGAAAAGCTCTGCAATGCAAGCCATCTCAATGGCTAGCAACCCAAGCAACTTTAATTTTCAGGGAGTAGCGAGTGCTGAGCTGCAACATGCTAATTCAGGTGTAGTAGGCGTTACAATCAATTGGGCTTTGGATCATCATTCTTTAGATAGTTCGAGAAAGAGGATTGACCCTCTTGTTGTTACGTCGCTTCCATCTAAACTATCAGTAAACATAAAGTCGTGGTGGGGGAAACAAGGTATTAATGTATTTACTCATGGTGGGCCGGAATTTGGAGCAGACTTTGCACTTGAGCCTGATTTAAGTAATGAGATACGAAGTAAGTTATTCAACTTTAGAATTTTCGCATTCGACGCTCAAGAACTCGCTGAACCCGTTCTCTTGCGGCCAAATTTAGAACTAGCCCCGAACGGTTCTAATCTAGCTGGAGTATTGGAGAATTTGAGGGACAGCGAGCCGGAACGATATGAATCATTAAACGAGGAGCTTGGCCGATGGTTGCCTGAGTTTGACCGCATCCTGTTCGAAACGCCGAAGCAAGGTCAAAAAGCATTTCTGTTGCGAACACGTATAGGGCGACACAAGATCAAAGCCGCCGATCTTTCTCACGGGACGTTGTTCGCGTTGGCCTTCCTTACGTTAGCGTACCTGCCGAATCCGCCGGCCATCGTGTGCTTTGAAGAGCCGGAGAGAGGGATTCACCCGAGGCTGCTGCGGGAAATACGAGACGCGATGTACCGGCTGTGCTACCCGGAAGAGTACGGAGATAAGAGAGGCCCGGTGCAGGTTATCGCGACAACGCATTCGCCTTACTTCCTCGATCTTTACAAGGATTACCCGGAAGAGATCGTCATCGCGCACAAAGACGACGAGGGGATTCACTTCGAGCGCCTGTCGGAAAAACCTGATTTCAGCGAGTTCCTGCAAGACGCGCCTTTAGGTGAAGTCTGGTACAGCGGAGTCCTTGGCGGGGTTCCACTCAAGCCATGAGGGTAGCTGTGCTGAGCGAATCCTCGGCCGACGAGGCCGCGATTAGGATACTCGTTAACGGAATCCTTGGCAGAGAAACCGAAGAAGTACCAAACCTTCCCTTACGCGCACGGGGCTGGCCCTTCGCCATCAGGGTGCTTCCGACCGTTCTGAAATACCTACATTATCGAACAGACGCGGACACGCTCGTGGTAGTGGTTGATTCCGATGACGCTCCCCTCCACGAACCTTCTCATGATGAACCCGGCGGCAGTTATTCAGATTGCCGCTTGTGCCAACTGCGCACTGTCGTTGCCTCAGAACTTAAGAAGCTGAGACCTACAGGCCGAAACCCGCTAAAAACTGCTCTAGGTTTAGCCGTACCTGCTATTGAAGCCTGGTATCAATGCGGTCTTGATCCGCACGTGAACGAAGCAACGTGGGCACGAAGGCTACAATCAGAACCCATCACTTATACAAGAAGAACTTTAAAGCAGTCTGTTTACGGCACCGAAAGGCCGACCATACAAATCGAAGAAGCGTGTGCGATAAAAGCCGCGACCCGACTTGCACACGACTTCTCCATGATTGAACAGCTTTTCCCAAACGGGTTTGGCTCGTTGGCGCGCGACATCAGGGGTTGGTAGGTCGCCTATTACGGTAATTTGGCGTACCAACTCAGCCGGCGTATCATTATGTCTGCTTACGCCTTGTCTTGAGATAAGCCCGCTAAGTAGGAAGATATAGGTGAGCGTTGTCCTAAAAGATTCATACGGGCGGGCGATCCGCGACCTGCGGGTGTCGCTGACCGACAGGTGTAACTTCCGCTGCTTCTACTGTCTGCCGCACGGCGAGCCGCCCGTGGCCCCGAAGGAGCAGATGCTCTCGTTCGAGGAGATCGAGCGGGCCTGCGACATCTTCGTCGCGCTCGGCGTCGAGAAGCTGCGCCTGACGGGCGGCGAGCCGATGCTGCGCCGCGACATCGAGACGTTAATCGCCAAGCTCGCCGCGCTCAAAGCGCGCGGTCTGCGCGACCTCGCGCTCACGACCAACGGCTACTTCCTGCCAACGCGCGCCGAAGGTCTGAAGCGGGCCGGTCTCGACCGCATCACCGTCAGTCTCGACAGCCTGCGGCGCGACGAGTTCCAGCGCAGCACGGGCGTGGACGCGCTCGCGCGCGTGCTCGCCGGCATCGAGGCGGCGCAGGCCGCCGGCCTCACGCCCGTCAAAGTCAACGCCGTCGTCGTGCGCGGGCACAACGACACGGAGATCGCGGACTTCGCCGCCTTCGCGCGCGCGCACAACGTCTCGATGCGCTTCATCGAGTTCATGCCGCTCGATTCCGGGCACGAGTGGGCGCGCGAGTTGGTCGTCTCGGGGCGCGAGATACGCGAACGTATCGAAGAACGTTTCCCGCTCATCCCAGCGCCCGTCGCGCGCGGCTCCGAGACCTCTTCGCGCTGGCGCTTCGCGGACGGCGCGCCGGGCGAGATCGGCATCATCGCGCCCGTCACCGAGCCGTTCTGCGGCGCGTGCTCGCGCATCCGCCTGACCGCCGACGGCCAGATCAGGACGTGCCTGTTCTCCACGGTCGAGCACTCTTTGCGCGACGTGCTGCGCGGCGGCGCGACGCGCGCCGAAGTCATCGCTTACATCGAAGGCGTCGTGCTCCGCAAAGAGCCGCGCCACTACATCAACGAGCCGGGCTTCCGCCAGCCCGCGCGCACCATGAGCTTCATCGGCGGCTGAACGAGTTTCAGCTCAGCCGGCCGGAGTTTTAAATCAGGAGCACCTCGATGCACAGAGCTTGTAACCCTCGCGCGGCGCGCCGTCTGATCGCGTGCGCGCCGATCCTCATTCTCATCCTTAGCACCGCCCACGCCCAGAGCGGGCGGACGACGCAACGCACCGGCGCGCCGCCCCAACCGACGCCGCAGGGGCCGCGCACGGGCGCGCGTTCCAACACGCTGCGCGTCGAGCTGCCGACGCCCGTCGCCGAGACGCCCGTGCCGCTCCTCGGCGGCGGCGCGCCCTCTCTCAGCTTCGTCACGCCCGACGCGAACTTCGAGCGCAATCTCGTCAAGGACGCGCCCTTCACGGCCGAGTCCGTCACCGAGCACGTGCAGACCCTCGCCGACGGCAACCGCATGGGGCGCAAGACGACGGCGCGCCTCTTCCGCGACGGCGCGGGGCGCACGCGCCGCGAGCACACGCTCACGCGCGGCGGCAGCACCGCGCTCGCGCCCGATGGCGAGCCGCCGCGCCTCATCATCATCAACGATCCGGTCGGGCAGGTGGGCTACACCATCGAGACGCAGACGAACGTCGCGCGCCGGCAGGCGCTGCCGCCGGGTCTGATGGCGGCGCGCGCGCGCGCGCTCGGCGGCAACGCGCCGTTCAGCGTGCTCATCCCCACGAGCACCGCGCACCGGCGCATGGCCGAGGGCGACAGCGCGCCCCCGCCGCCTGAGCCGCAGCGCGAGCGGCTGGAGCCGCAGTTGATCGAGGGCGTCATGGCCGAGGGCACGCGCACCACGCTCACCGTCCCGGCCGGCGAGTTCGACAACGAGCAGCCCCTCGTCATCACGCACGAAGAGTGGTACGCACCCGACCTCCACATCATCGTGCTGATGAAGCACAACGACCCGCGCTTCGGCGAGACGACCTTCCGCCTCACCAACATCACGCGCGGCGAGCCGGCCCCCGAACTCTTCCAAGCGCCGCAGGGCTACCAGATCGTGGACGCCGGCCCCGTCCTGCGCCCAGGCCCGCGCGGCGACGTGCCCGCCACGCGCCGGCCCGGCGTGATCAAAAACTGACCCGGACTGGCGCGCGGCCGAAACCGACCCGGCCTGTTGCGCGCCCGACCGACGGAGACTTTCTGATGAGCACCAAGACCGAGGCGACCATCGAAGACCTCTACCAAGTCGAGGGCAAGGCGGAGCTAGTCAACGGGGAGATCGTCCACATGTCACCGACGGGCGGGCGGCCGCACTTCGCGGCGCGGGGAATCACCATGTCCCTGCTTGAGTACGAGAGACGCACCAAGCGGGGCTACGCGATTGGCGATAACACGGCCTTCGTCGTAAACCTGCCCAACCGCAAGTCGTTCAGCCCGGACGCGGGCTTCTACGTCGGCCAAGTCACTATGAAATTCTTCGAGGGCGCGCCGATCTTCGCCGTCGAGGTGCGGAGCGAAAGCGATTACGGGCCGAAGGCCGAGCGCAACATGGCCAAGAAGCGCGCCGACTATTTCGCGGCCGGCACGCAGGTCGTCTGGGACGTTGATCTAAAGAGCGCAGACGCGGTGCGCGTCTACCGCGCCGACAAGCCCGAACACCCGACGATCTACCGCCGCGGCCAGACCGCCGAGGCCGAGCCGGCCGTGCCCGGCTGGACGATGCCGGTGGACGATCTGTTCGTCGAGTGAGATCGAAGGCGTGCGTGGCGCGCTTCAGTTCTTTGCCAGGGCGAGAAGTTTTCGGGGGAGCCGCGAGTTTCGCGGCTGAGAGTCGCCAGCGGGCGAGACCCCTTGAACCTGATGCGGTTAGTACCGCCGTAGGGAGAAACGCGAAAGACCGTTCCGTCCCTGTCGTGTGGGTCGGGGCGGTTTTTCTTTTCGGGCCGGTGCGTTCGCCGGCCGAAGAGAGGTGGACGAGTTTATGAGCACGAACGAGAAGAACGAGCGGACGAGCGCAGAGGTGCGCTGGCCGAACTCGGCGCGCGTGTACGTCGCGGGCGAGACGCCGGGCGTGCGCGTGCCCTTCCGCGAGGTCACGCTGAACCCGACGCGGCAGCCCGACGGGCGCGTCGAGGCGAACGAGCCGGTGCGCGTCTACGAGACGAGCGGGCCGTGGGGCGACCCGGAGGTCAAGTGCGACGAGCGCGCGGGGCTGCCCGCGTTGCGCCGCGACTGGATCGTCGGGCGCGGCGACGTTGAAGAGTACGAGGGGCGCGAGGTCAAGCCCGAAGACGACGGTTACTTGACGGCCGGCGCGGCCGAGTACGCGCAGACGAAGACGAAAGGCCGGCTCGAATACTTTCCCGGCCTGCGCCGCGCGCCCTTGCGTGCGCGCGCGGGCCGGCGCGTCACGCAGATGCACTACGCGCGGCGCGGCGAGATCACGCCGGAGATGGAGTTCGTCGCCTTGCGCGAGAACATGGGGCGCGAGTTGGCCCTGCACGCGATGCGCGAGCACAGCCGGGACGACCGTTCGTCGCTGCTGCACCAGCACCGCGGCGAGCGCTTCGGCGCGCAGATACCGGAGTTCGTCACGCCGGCGTTCGTGCGTCAGGAAGTCGCGCGCGGGCGCGCGATCATCCCGGCGAACGTCAACCACCCGGAGAGCGAGCCGATGATCATCGGGCGCAACTTCCTCGTCAAGATCAACGCCAACATCGGCAACAGTGCCGTCGCCTCGTCCATCGAGGAGGAGGTCGAGAAGATGCGCTGGGCGACGAAGTGGGGCGCGGACACGGTGATGGACTTGTCCACGGGCAAGAACATCCACGCCACGCGCGAGTGGATTCTGCGCAACGCACCCGTGCCCATCGGCACGGTGCCGATCTACCAGGCGCTCGAAAAAGTCGGCGGCAAGGCGGAAGAGTTGACGTGGGAGGTTTACCGCGACACGCTCGTCGAGCAGGCCGAGCAGGGCGTGGACTACTTCACGATCCACGCGGGCGTGCGCCTGCCTTACATCCCGCTGACCGCGCGGCGCACGACCGGCATCGTCTCGCGCGGCGGCTCGATCATGGCCAAGTGGTGTCTCGCGCACCACCGCGAGAGTTTCCTCTACACCCACTTCCGCGACATCTGCGAGATCATGGCCGCTTACGATGTCGCCTTCTCCCTGGGCGACGGCCTGCGCCCCGGCTCAATCGCCGACGCGAACGACGAGGCGCAGTTCGCCGAGCTGGAGACCTTGGGCGAGCTGACGAAGATCGCGTGGGAGTACGACTGCCAGGTGATGATCGAGGGGCCGGGTCACGTCCCGATGCACCTGGTCAAAGAGAACGTGGAGCGACAGCTCGAAGTCTGTCAGGAAGCACCCTTCTACACGCTGGGGCCGCTCGTGACCGACATCGCGCCGGGCTACGATCACATCACGTCGGCGGTCGGCGCGGCCATGATCGGCTGGTTCGGCACGGCCATGCTCTGCTACGTGACGCCGAAAGAGCACCTCGGCCTGCCCGACAGGCAGGACGTGAAGGACGGCGTCATCGCCTACAAGATCGCGGCGCACGCGGCCGATCTGGCCAAGGGGCATCCGGGCGCGCAACTGCGCGACAACGCCTTGTCCAAGGCGCGCTTCGAGTTCCGCTGGGAGGATCAGTTCAACCTCGCGCTCGACCCGGAAGTGGCGCGCGAGTACCACGATGAGACGCTGCCGCAGGAGGGCGCGAAGCTCGCCCACTTCTGCTCCATGTGCGGCCCGCACTTCTGCTCGATGAAGATCACGCAGGAGGTGCGCGACTACGCCGCGAAGCAAGGTCTCGACGAACAGGCCGCGCTCGCGGCCGGCATGAAAGAGAAAGCCGACGAGTTCGTCGCCGCAGGCGCGGAACTCTACCAGGGCGACCTGCCGGCCGGCGTCACGCGCGAGCACTAAGTTGCAAGGGGGTTGGTGCGGCCGTTGCTGCACCAACCCCTAACCGCACACTTAAACGCAATTCGAAAATAATGAGCGCAAGAGACAATCGCAGACACGAAGTCGCATTCTGTGCCGACGTGTCGAAGTGGGCCGATAAGTTATTTGAAGCCAATCTGGCACTTCCGTTCGGGTCGTCCGACATTGAAAGCTTCGGCCGCGGCAGTCAGAAACGACAAGACTTTAGGGTTTATGAGCGGAGCGAACGCGGGCGAGGGCGGATTGCACTCTGCGGCGAAGTTAAGTTGCCGGGAACGGCGCAAGGGCGCTCGCCTTTCGATCCGGCTTTGATGACCGACGCTTTCACGAAGGCCACGAATGAGAACTGCCGTTACTTTTTCACTTGGAACGTAGAACACTTAGCCCTCTTTGACCGCTCGCTATGGGATGCCGACACGATGCACGAGCGGTGCGTTGGGCAATGGCGGCTGGGGCTTGAGCTTAACCATCCGACCGATGTTGCGCGGGCCGAAGTCACAGCCAGAATCCGGGACGAATTCCTGCCGAGATTCTTTTCAGCCTTCGCGGATATCTACTCGGGCCGCAAGAAAGAGGTTGCGCCCCCGCAAGATTTTTACATTGCGGTCTTGGAATCGCACCTCGCCGGCCCAATGGGGCCGGTGCGCGAGTTGCGAGACTATCTTGCGCTGCGAGCGGATCGCGATCCCGCCTTCGACGCGCGGCTGCGCGAATGGATGCTCTCGGAGCAGCAGTGGAACTTTAACCGGGCTGATCCTATCTCCTGGCGCGCGGTAGTAGATCGGGCAGCGCGTAGCATGGTTTACGTGCTGAGCAACCGCATTTTGTTTTATCAAGCGGTTCGGCTGCGTAACTACCTGCCCGAGTTAAGACTGCCCGCGCGCGCTAAGAAAGACCCGCAGAAGGCACTTGATTACCTGCGCGACCGCTTCCAAGAAGCGGTGGATAAGACTGGCGATTACGAGCCTGTTTTCTTCCCCGAAGACGACGACTGGGCGGCTCTTATAGCCCTGTCTGGTAGTAATTCGCTTGAAGCTTGGGATAGGACGATAAGTGCGATTGAGCGGTTCAACTTTAAAGAGATTCCGACCGACATTCTCGGTCACACCTTTCAGCAACTCATCAGCCCGGAGGAGCGCCATAAGTTCGGTCAGCATTATACCGATGAGACGATTGTCGATCTCATCAACGCTTTTTGCATTCGCCGTGCGGACGATAGGGTGCTTGACCCTGCCTGCGGTAGCGGTAGCTTTCTCGTGCGGGCGTACTACCGCAAGGCTCAACTTGACAAACGCCTTACGAACCAAGAGTTGCTCGAAGGCATCTACGGCTGCGACATCAACCCGTTTCCCGCGCACCTGGCCACGCTGAACCTCGCGGCGCGCAACATTGCCAACGAAGAGAACTATCCGCGCGTCGCTCACAGGAACTTCTTCACTGTCGCGCCCGGTAAGACCTTCTGCGAGTTACCTGCGCCAACTGGCCCCTATGAAGGCCGGCGCGCGCGCCGGCCGATCTTACTACCGACGTTGGACGCCGTCATTGGCAACCCACCGTACGTTCGCTATCAAGACGTGCCTAAAGCTTCTGACCCTAATGTCATTCGAGAGCAAACGAGGGAGCATCTGCTTAAAACCGTGGCGCAGGCGTGGCCTGGCCTCAAATTGTCAGGGCAAAGCGACCTTCATGTTTATTTCTGGCCCGTAGCGGCTCAGTTTCTGTCTGACAAGGGCTGGCTTGGTTTTTTAACTTCCTCAAGTTGGCTCGACGCCAAGTACGGCTTCGCCTTGCAGAGATGGCTCCTGCTGCACTTCCGCTTAGTAGCGGTCATTGAGAGCGTCAGTGAGCCGTGGTTTGAAGATGCGCGGGTCAAGACTGTGGCGACGCTCGTCCAGCGTTGTGCTGATGAGCGGCAGCGTGACACGAATCTTGTGCGGTTTATCCGTCTAAAGCGCCCGCTGGTCGAAATACTGGGCGTGCATAAGGATTGGCAACAGGAACGCGAGAAAGATGAGCGGCAAAGACAAGAGGCCGCCGAAGAATTACGTGATCTGCTCCTGCGCCACAAAAGCGACTTTTCAGACGACCGACTCCGCATCATGATGCGGCGGCAGAGCGACCTATGGCATGAAGGGCTGTCGGTGGCCGAAATGTTCGCCAGACAGAAAGCCCTTGCCGGCGAAGAGATGGCAAGTGACGGCGACGAAGGCGCGGCCGCGCCGACGGACAGGCGCGCTGAGCAGGCAAGTATCCAAGCCGCTGGCTTGGACACACTCGATTACGGCGGGGGCAAGTGGGGGCGCTATCTGCGTGCGCCGGATTTCTACTTTGAAATCATGCGCGAGTACGGCGAACGGTTCACCCGGTTAGGAGAGATCGCCGCGATCAAGTATGGCATCCTGAGCGGGTGCGATGCCTTCTTCATGCCGCACGACGTATCCGCGGAGTTGTTGCGCAAGAATCCGAGCGCGGAAGAATGGCGGGCGCTGCCGCTCATGCGCAGGTGCAAGCGGGACGAGGTGGAGAGCGGCGAAGTGCTCATCGTCGAGTGCGGGGACGGGACGCTGCACCCGATTGAGGCAAGCTTCGCGCGCCTGGAAGTCCACAGCCTGATGCAGGTTGATCGACCGACTATTTCCCCGGCGCAGCTTGATCGCGTTGTCCTATGGGTTGATCGCCCACTGGAGGAGATAAAGGGGAGCTACGCTTATCACTTCATCAAGTGGGGCAGTAAGCAGACCTTCGCCTCGAAGAAATCGAAAAGCGTGCCCGTGCCTGAGCGCGAAGGCTGCGCCGGACGCTCCGTCTGGTATGACCTGACGGGCCGGGAAGTGGGCATCGGCTTCTGGCCAATGGCGCAGCAGTACCGTCACATTATCCCTGCTAACCCTGCTGGACTTATTTGTAATCATAATCTCTTTGCTATACATGCGCTTGGTCTCGCCAGATTATCAAGCTGTGCTTTAATGCCTATTCTGAATTCAACGGTCGTCGCCTTCGTCAAACCTTTCTACGGCCGTTATGCTGGCACAGAGGGCAATCTCAAGACGGAAGTGGTGGACACGCTGCTTATCGAAGTTCCCGATCCGCGCAACGTCACCGAACCGCTGCTCCGCCGCATGGAGGAAGCCTTCGCCTCCATGCAAAGGCGCAAGGTCACGCACCTCGTTGAGGAGGCGTTCCTCGACTGTCATACCGCCGAGGAAGTGCGTGAAGCAGCCAAGCTGCCGCTCGGCTTGCCCGCCGAACTGCAACAAGAAGATCGGCGCGAGCTTGACGACACCGTTTTCGAGTTGCTGGGGGTTACCAGCGCAGGACGCAGACAGGAACTTATTGAGCAACTCTACCGCGAAGTCGCACGGCACTACCGCGACACCCGCGTCATCGAAGTGCAGAAGATGGAGCAGCGGCGCGGCGGCGGAGGCGGCAAAGTCTCGTCACTGCAATTGGCGCTTAGTGCGTGGGACGAGCTTGAACCTGATTGGCAGAAGCCGCTCGCCCAATGGCTCGAAGAGCAGGCGGACGGAGCTAAGGTGGTGAGTCTACCTGATGGCGACGTGCGCTTGCCTGAAGCGCACAACTTTCTCGACGCAGCGACAATCTATTTCGGCAAGCAGCCGCCCGTCGCGCACGTCTGCGACAGCCGCTCGGAGGCAGAACTGTTGGCTGCTATTGCCCAGGCTGGTCTGCGCGGCCCTGTCTCAATTCCAAGGACGGAAAAAGAGTGTGCCCGCTTAGCACAATCGCTTGAAGCGCGGCTTACCGAAGGTAAAGGTAAGCTCGAAGAGATTGCCAAGCAGTACGCGGGCGCAGAGAAACTTCGTGAGCAAGTCCTAACTATCCTGACGCGCTGGTTCCTTCAAGGAAAGCCTGAATGATCTCTCTAATCATAAAACCATGATGCATAGCTCACCGCCGCCGCACAAGGATTCGGCCCGCCGGTTCGTAGCACGTACGAACCGGCGGGCCGGAGTCTTAAGTTGACGACAGTGTGTGTGCTTGCTGCCGGGCGAGTTACTTGGCCCAGTCGCCGGTGAAGCGGAGGCTGTCGAAGTTGGTGACGAAGTAGGGTTCGAGCGGCGTGCCGTCGGGCTTGCGCACGAAGGAGAGGGTCGTGTCGGCGGGGATGCCGCCGTCGGTCGGGTCTTTGACTACCGGGCAGATGCCGTACATCGGGCCTTCGGAGCCGTTCGGGTTGCGGAAGCGTTTGGCGGCGAAGCCCTTGGCGAAGAGGTTGTCGAGTTCGCTCAGCGTCTTGATGATCGGCGTGCCGTCGAGCGCCGTGCCGTTGCGCTTCTGCAAGTCGGCGAGCGTCTTCTTGCCCTCGGCCGTGTTGAAGGCGGCGTCGGTGTAGCTGACCCAGATGTGAATCCATAGACCCAGCGGGTTGTTGCTGAAGTAGCCGTTGCGCATGTCCACGATGTCGGCCTGGCGGTTGTTGCCGAGGCCGATGGGGTTGCCGGTGCGCGTCGGGAAGACGTAGAGCGGCATGTTGTCGGCGATCTGGCGCGCGCGCTGCCCGGCCTCGTCGTTGGTGAAGCCGGCGACGAACAGGTCGCCCATGACCGTCCAGTAGGTGAGCGCGCCGCTCTGGTTGTACGCCGGGTTGAGTTGCAGCGTGCGGACGTTGCGCTGGAAGGGGAAGAAGGGCACGTCGAACGTGCCGCGCGGCGCGACGGCCTGGCGGCGGTTCACGATGGCGGTCGGGTCAACGCCGTTCTGGCGGTAGTATTCGTCGGTGAAATCAAAGAGCCGATCCTGCACGTCGGCGCGCGTCAGCAGGGGGGTGGCGAAGACGGTCGCCAGCACGAGGGTCAGCAATGCGATCTTTCTCATCATCCATTCATCCTTTTTTCTAACTCGCTATCGGAACAAACAGAGCGCGCGTTCAAGTCCTGCGCTCGACGGCACACCCCGCGGGGAACATCGCCCACGCACCACACGCGTCAGACAGGCGATTGCGCGCTACACGTTTACAACCCCCGTGCCACGCGCGGCGCGCCGCGGACGACGTGCTAAGCTCCGAAAAAGCTGGGATGAATGATGATGAGGAACTGGCTGCGGGGCTTCGGCTAACGCGCGCGCTGCATATCTGCTGCGCACGCGCGCCCGTTCGCTACGGCCCCTTTAACTCTTTTCGCCGCAATTCGCGTAGTATAAGCGCGCTGCGAATCAGATATCTGACGCGAAGCGGCTTCGCGGTGCTCTGAACGTGTTGATGCCGGGCCTGCTCCGCGCGCCCGCCGTCGTGCGTCGCGGGTCGCACTCGCTGCGACCGCGAAGAAAAGGATTGCACATTCAACGAGGGAGCATATTATGATTGCGGCAAAGAGCCGATGACGTTCGCGGACTTCGCGCGCGAGCCTGAGCTTCCCTTAGAGTGGCAAACTTATGACACAGACAGACGTGACCGGCGCGGAGCAGCGCCGCCTGACGGAAGACGCGGGGCGCGTGGCGAACTGGAAGCGCTGGGGGCCGTACCTGTCCGAGCGGCAGTGGGGCACGGTGCGCGAGGACTACTCGCCTTACGGCTCGTGCTGGGAATACTTCCCGCACGACCACGCGCGCAGCCGCGTCTACCGCTGGGGCGAGGACGGGCTGCTCGGCGTCTGCGACCGCGAGGGCCGGCTCTGCTTCGCGCTCGCGCTCTGGAACGAGCAAGACCCGATCTTGAAAGAGCGGCTCTTCGGCCTGACCAACTCCGAGGGCAACCACGGCGAGGACTGCAAGGAGTGTTACTTCTTCCTCGACTCGACGCCGACCCACTCCTACATGCGCGCGCTCTACAAGTACCCGCAGAGCGCCTACCCGTACGCACGACTGATCGAGGAGAACAAGCGGCGCGGCAAGGATCAGCCGGAGTTCGAGCTACAGGACACGGGCGTCTTCGACGACGACCGCTACTTCGACGTGTACGCCGAGTACGCGAAGGGCGGGCCGAACGATCTGCTCGTCCGCGTCCGAGTAGCCAACCGCGGGCCTGCGCCTGCGCGCCTGCACCTGCTGCCCACGCTCTGGTTCCGCAACACCTGGGCCTGGGGGCGCACCGGCGAAGGCTACTGGCCGCGCCCTTCCATCAAGCCCGACGCCGACGCCGGCCGGTTAGTCGCCACGCACGACTCGCTCGGCACGTTCCACTTGGCCGCGGACGTTGACCCGGCGGGCGTGCGGCCCCGTTTCCTCTTCACCGACAACGAGACGAACGGGCAACGCCTCTGGGGCGTCCCGAACTCGCACCCTTACGTCAAGGACGCCTTCCACGACTACGTCGTCGGCCGCCGCGCGGACGCGGTCAACCCCGCGCACGAGGGCACGAAGGCCGCCGCCTACTACGTGCTCGACGTGCCCGCGCGCGGCGAGGTCGAGGTGCGGCTGCGGCTCACGGCCGCCGACGAGTCGCCCGCCGAGATGTTCGGCGCAAGGTTCGACGAGACGTTCGCGCTGCGGGCGCGCGAGGCCGAAGAGTTCTACGCGGGCGTGCTGCCGCCGAACCTGTCGGCGGCGGGCGCGCGCGTGATGCGGCAGGGCTTCGCCGGGCTGCTCTGGTCGAAACAGTTCTACCACTACATCGTGCGCGACTGGCTCGAAGGCGACCCGGCGTGCCCCAAGCCGCCCGCCGAGCGCTGGCGCGGGCGCAACCGCGACTGGCTGTCGCTCTACAACCGCGACGTGGTCTCGATGCCCGACTCGTGGGAGTACCCCTGGTACGCGTCGTGGGACTTGGCCTTTCACACGCTCGTCTTCGCGATGATCGACCCGGAGTTCGCCAAGGATCAACTCGTGCTGTTCCTGCGCGAGTGGTACATGCACGCGAACGGGCAACTTCCCGCCTACGAGTTCGCCTTCTCGGACGCCAACCCGCCCGTCCACGCGTGGGCCGTCTGGCGGCTCTACAAGATGACCGGCACGCCGGGCGCGCGCGACCGCCTGTTCCTCGAACGCTGCTTCTACAAGCTGCTCGTCAACTTCACCTGGTGGGTCAACCGCCAGGACGTGGAGGGCAAGCAGATCTTCTCCGGCGGCTTCCTCGGCCTCGACAACATCGGCGTCTTCGACCGCTCGAAGCCGCTGCCCACGGGCGGCGCGCTGGAGCAGGCCGACGGCACGGCCTGGATGGCCTTCTACTGCGGCACGATGCTCTCGATGGCGTTGGAGCTGGCCGTGGCCGAGCCGGAGTACGAGGACATCGCGTCGAAATTCTTCGAGCACTTCGTCGCCATCGTGGACGCGATGAACGCCATCGGGCCTGGCTTCGACGGACTGTGGGACGAGACCGACGGCTTCTATTACGACGAGATCAAGGTGGACGGGCGCGACATCCCTTTGCGCATCCGCTCGATGGTCGGTCTCATCCCGCTCTTCGCGGTGGAGAATCTGGACGCCGATCTGATCGAACGCCTGCCCGGTTTCCGCAAGCGCATGAACTGGTTCTTAGAGAACCGCAAAGACCTCGCGCGCCACATCTCGTACCTTGAGACGTGCCACGACGGCAAGCAGACGAGCCAGCGCCTGCTCGCCATCCCCTCGCGCGAGCGCCTGACGCGCGTGCTCCACTACCTCCTGGACGAGCGCGAGTTCCTCGCCCCTTACGGCGTGCGCTCGCTCTCGCGCGCCCACAGCGACAACCCTTACGTGCTGCACGTGAACGGCACGGACTACAAGGTGCGCTACGATCCCGGCGACTCTTCGACCGTGGACTTCGGCGGCAACTCGAACTGGCGCGGCCCCATCTGGTTCCCCGTCAACTACCTGCTCATCGAGGCGCTGCAACGCTACCACCACTTCTACGGCGACGACTTCAAGGTCGAGTGCCCGACCGGCTCGGGCCGCATGATGACGCTCGCCGAGGTGGCGCAGGATTTGAACCGACGGCTCGCGCGCATCTTCATCCCCGACGCGCAGGGGCGCGCGCCCTGGCACGGCGGCGACCCGCGCTTCGCCGCCGACCCGCACTGGCGCGAACTCGTCCTCTTCCACGAATACTTCCACGGCGACAACGGCCGGGGCTTAGGCGCGTCGCACCAGACCGGCTGGACGGCGCTCATCCTCCGCTGCCTCGACGACCTCGCCCGCCACAACGTCGAAGTACACTTGCAGACGGGCGGGTGAGGGAAAGACAGGAGACAGGAGACAGGAGTCAGAAGCCGGAAGGTTAGGAATCAGAAGCAAGAATGATCAGCAGTCTTTTCTTCATCCGGCTTTCGACTTCCGCCTCCGGCTTCCGGCCGCTGACTCCGACTCCTGGCTCTTATCTTCTGGCTTCTGACTCCTGGCTCCTGGCTTCTGAACCTTTATGCTCTCCGTCGTGCTCGTCATCCTGAGTCTCCTGCTGATCGAGGCGGTGCTGTGGGACGCGTTCGAGACCATCGTGCTGCCGCGGCGCGTGACGCGGCGCGTGCGGATCACGTCCGCCTTTTACCGGCTGACGTGGTGGCCCTGGCGCGCGCTCTGTCTACGCGTCAGGACGCGCAAGCGGCGTGAGACGTTGTTGAGTCTTTACGGGCCGCTCTCTCTGCTTGCGTTGCTGACGTTGTGGGCCGTCGGGTTGGTCTTCGGTTTCGCGCTGATGCAGTGGGCGCTGGGCACGCGGCTGAATGTGCCCGACGGCGCGGGCTTCGGCACGTACCTCTACATGAGCGGCGTCATCTTCTTCACGCTCGGCTTCGGCGACGTGACGCCGCTGCTGCCGCTGGGGCGCGCGTTGACGGTCTTAGAGGCGGGCGTCGGCTTCGGCTTCCTCGCGCTCATCATCGGCTACCTGCCGGTCATCTACCAGGGCTTCTCGGCGCGCGAGGTCAACATCTCGCTCCTGGACGCGCGCGCCGGCACGCCGCCCACCGCCGCCGAACTGCTACGCCGGCACGGGCGCAACCGCGACATGACGGCGCTCGGCGAACTGCTGAAGGACTGGGAGCGCTGGGCCGCGGAGTTGATGGAGAGCCACCTGTCGTACCCCGTGCTCTGCTACTTCCGCTCGCAGCACGACAACCAGTCCTGGCTCGCGGCCCTCGCCACGATCCTCGACGCGTGCGCGCTCGTCGCCGTCGGCGTGGACGGCGCGCCCACCTGGCAGGCGCAGTTGACCTTCGCCATCACGCGCCACGCCGTCGTAGACCTCGCGCAAATCTTCCGCGTCCCGCCGCTCACGGACATGCCCGACCGGCTGCCGGCGGCCGCCATGGGCCGGCTGCGCGCGAGCCTCGCCGCCGACGGCGTGCCCTTGCGCGACGACGCGGGCGCGGACGAGCGCCTCGCGCAACTGCGGCGCATGTACGAGCCTTACGTGCTCGCGCTCTCGGCCTACTTGGCGATGCCGCTCGCGCCGTGGATACAAGCTAAGGACGTGGTGGACAACTGGCAGACCAGCGCCTACGAGGCCAGCCCGCAAAAACTGGCCGCCACCTTCGAGGGCGTCTGCCGCGGCAAGGTGCTGGAAGAGAAACGTTGAGGGGTGGATTACTGTTAGTTGTTAGTCGTTAATTGTTCTTCCGCCGCCCGCGGCCGGTCACGCCGTGGCGACCACTCACGTGAACAGCGCGAAGGACAGTTAACAACTAACAACTGACAGTTAACAGCTTTTCAAGGCGTGCGCGTGTCGCTCGCGTCGTTGGGCTTGCGCACCCAGGCCTCGCCGCGCCGGACGAGTTCGGCCTTCTGCGCGACGGTGGCGACCATCGAGTCCAGCAACTCTTTCGTGCCGAGCTTGAAGCTGGCCGTGCCCTGGACGTGCGTGTCCGGGTCGTTGAACTGCATGATCAGGTAGCGGTACTTCGCGCGGACGAGCAGCGCCGGCAGCGCGTAGATGCTCGGCACGCTGCCGGCGACCGTGGCGGCGGTCGGGCGGCGCGACTTCGTGTCGCCGTAGACGGCGGCCACCGCCGCGTAAGGGAACGACAGGTACTCGTGCCCCTCTTGGTCGCGGAAGACGAGCCGGTGGTTCGCGTCGTCGAACGTGAGCGTGCCCGTCTGCTTCTTGTTGTAGCCGAAGTAACCGCCCTCGTACTTCGCTTTGACGGTAGCGGGCGCGGGCGGCACGCTGGGCTGGGCTGACGGCGTCGGCTGCGGCTCGCTGACGGTGCGCGCGCGCTGCGCGAACGCGCCTGTCGTGAGCAGAAGGACACACGCCGCCGCGGGTAAAAATCGCATCAATCTCTTCATCGGTCAGGCTCCCTTCCGGGCGAACTGCGGACTGTATCTTTACAGACGCGCGCCGCCGACCGTGCGTTGCCAGACCAACGTCTGCCGGAGCACGCACAGGCGCTGCCGCTCGTCGGGCGCGCACGCCCCTTCGAGCTGCGTGATGACGGCTTCGAGCAGGGGCACGGCGAACGGCCCGGCGTGCGCCATCGCCTGCGAGTAGTAGTGCAACTGCAAGCGCCCGCGCTCGTCGCGGTGGAACGCGCGCACGCCCTCGTCCGAGAGCGCGTACACGTCCTGCCCGACCGGCAGCACGCGCCGCGGCACGCCCTGCCACGCGCGCCCGCCCTCGCGCCCGCCGACCAAAAGGAGTCGCACCAACACGCCCTGCTCGTGCAGCACGTCGGGGCTTAAGACCGACAGCTCGGCCGGCGGCGACAGGCGGGGCCCCAGTTGCCCGTAGTCCGGGTTGACGAGCGCCGTGTCGAAGATGACGCCGACGACCTCCGCGTCGTCCGCGAGCGGGAGGGCGACGAACTGCGCGAACCCGTAATCGTCCGGCCGCGGCGGCTCCGTCACGTCCAACTGATCGATCACCCGCGCCAAGTAATCCACGTGCGAGTTCGACCCGATGATCTTCGCGATTTTCATGATGAAGCTGTTAGCTGTTAGCTTTCTCTTGTCGCGGCGGTGAAGCGTCACGGCTCATTGTTCAAGTCTGGTGTGCGGTCAAGCTAAAAGCTAATCGCTAACAGCCAACAGCTATTAGCTTATCGCTCTTACTCGGTAGAGCAGCCACCAGAGGCAGAGTTGCGCGGTGGTGATGGCGCAGGCGAAGAGGACGGCGCGGCGGGCGGCGGCGCGTGCGTGCGTTCCGCGCCGCGGCGCGCGCAAGCAGCCGACCAGCCCAAGGACGAGCGCGCCCGGACAGAACAGTATGCCGAGGTAAGGGACGAGCGCGTAGGTGGCGAACGTCGTGGCGAGCCGCGTCGCCCCGTCCGCGCGCGCCGCGGGCCAGGCCGCTTGCGTCGCCGCGGGCCGGCGCGGCCGGATGCAGGCGGGGTGGTCGGCGTGACCGGGCATCATGGGCGGCGGGTGGTGTTGCTGATGATAAGAAGCGCGCAGCGTGTCGGCCGGCCGGTAATAGTGCTCGCGCAGATCGCGCCCGCACGTCGCGCAGAAACGCGCCGCCGCCCGCCGCGCGCGCGCGCCGCACGCCGGGCAGACCGGCAGCGGCGGCGCGACGGACAGCGGACGCGCGGCCGCCGGGGCCGTGTTCGGACGCGCGTCTAGCGACAACCGGCTCATGAAAACTCCTCGACGTGTCGGCGGCGGTCTGCCCTTCACGTCATCGGCGGCGGTATGTTCTCACGATCTGCGGCAGAGCGGAAGTCTTCGGCCGTGACGACGACCTCGCGTCGTCAGCGGCGGTGTGCTTTGCTGACGGCCTTGCGCGCGACGCGGAACGGCATCTGCTCGCGCTCGGCGAACTCTTGCAGGGCGCGCACGAACTGCGCGCGGTCGCGGCCCGAGATGTAGGCCGCCTCGTCGGCCGTCTCCAGCGCGTAAGGGTAGCCGTTGCCGACGACGCACTCGGCGCGCACCACGTCCGCGACCTCTTCGAGCAGGCCGGCGTCGTAGACCCACGCGGGCACGTCGAGCCGCGCGGGCGCGCCCGCGCCCGTCGTCTGCAAGTATATGAAGCCGACGAGCGGCTTGTCATGTTCGTCGTAGAAGTCGCGCGTCAGCCCCTCGCGCCGGCAGTCGCAGAAGACCGTGCGGTCGCCCCACGCGGCGAGCAGCGGCGCGGTCTCTTCGACGCCCGCGGGCGCGTGCAGGACTTGCGCGTCGTAGACGAGCGCCGAGCGGCGCGCCTCGCCGCTCAGGGCGTCGAGCAGGCTGACGAGGTCGCGCGCGTAGGACTGATCGACGAAGCCGACGAGCGGCACTTCCGTCGCGCGCGAGACCCGCACGGCCGCCGCCACCGCCTCGATGTACTTCGTCGGGAAGTTGCTCTCGGTGCGAATCTGCGTCGCGGAGATCAGGAGCGTGCCGTCGAAGAGCGCGACCGGCACGCGCTCGCCGCGCGCGCGCCAGCCGCGCCGCCGCTCCATGAACTCCGAGAGCACGCGCAGTTCCAGCGCGAAGCGGCGCAAGCCGATGATGTCGGCGGCCGTGATCTTACCGCCGTCGTTGGCGAGCAGCTCGTCGGGCGTGATCAGCTCGAAGTGCGCCTCCTTGCGGTAGCCGCGCCCGTCCGCCGTGTGCGGGTTCTCGAAGGCGGCGACCTGCACCGCGGCCACGGGCAGTGAGATTTCGCGCCCCGGTAGAAGCTGGCTGCCGTCCGCCGCGCACGTCACGCGCTCGTGCAAGACTTCAAGCGCCCAACGACGCGCCTCCTCGTGCGCGCGCCAGCGCGGCGCGAACGAGACGACGCACGCGCCCGCCGCGTCCAACTCGGCGCTCGGCAGCGCGTTCGCGTGGCGCGCGCGCGCGCCCTCGGCCGGCGGCGCACCGGCGGCGCGCGCCACTTCTTCCGCCGTGCGCCCGGCGAGCGCGCGCAAGCGCCGCGCGTAAGCGCGCACCTCCGCGCCCCACGCCCGCTCGAACGCCAAGAACGCCTCGCGCCGCGCCTCCAACTCCGAAATCAGATGTTGCCGGTAGAGCATGATGGAAGAAGAAGACAGGAGTCAGGAGTCAGGAGCCAGAAGGTTAGAAACCGGAAGCAAGAATGATCAGCCGTCCTGTCTTCATCCGGCTTCCGGCTTCTGACTCCTGTCTCCTGTCTTCTTCACCCTCATCCTTTCACCTGCGCGCGCACGAGTTCGTCGGTGCTGGGCGAGTAGCGGGTGGTGCGCAGGCGGCCTTCGATGAAGGTGTAGGCGAGACCGTCCTTGAGGTTGCGGAAGACGACGACCGCGCCGCGCTCGTCGCGCTGGAAGTCGTTGTTCTTCGTCAGCCCCATCGAGTCGGGCGTGTCGGCCGCCGCGTCGTGCTGCAAGACGATCTCCAAGACCGTGCCGACGAGCGCCGCCGGCAGCTTCTTCGTCTGGACGAACTTCGGCGTCACGAACGAGACCGTGACGCGGCCGCCCGCCACCTTGAAGCGCAGCGTGTCGGGCGCGACCGGCTCGTCCGCCGCCGGCCGGCCCAGCTCGCGCTCCACGTCCGCGCGCCGCGACTTCAGCGGCTCGATGTTGTGCCACGTCCCGGCCCGCGCCGGCTGGCCCGCGCCGACGACGAGCAACAGCAGACCCGCGACCAGCGAGGCGCGCCACCACCAGTTGTGCGACTTGTTCATGCGCGCGATGCTACCGCGCGCGCCCACAGGTTTCAAGAACTAATTTTTGAAAGCTCAATCCTCCTCGCGCCCTTCGCCGGCCGCAAAGAGAATGTTGACGCACCTGGAGAGCCGGCATTAGCATAGCGCCCGTCTGGTAGACGGCTCAGCGTTCAGCGGCCCGGCGCACACGATGGCCAGGCCCAACTCACCGACTGCCGTGGTCTGCACCTGTGACCTGAGCCTACTAGGCTAGACCGACAATTCGCGGCCGCGCAACTCTTGGCAGCCGCCCCGCTCGCATTCACAGCAAGTTAAATGCTCGAAGAGGTGGAGACTGTAAAGCGCCCCGCCATCTTCGATGACACCGCACGGCTCTTTACTAACTCACTATGCCCGCCCACATAAAAGGGTTAACCGTTGACGATACCCCGACCCCGACCGCCGGGCGCAAGACCGCGCGCACAGGCCTTGCGCCGCGCACGCGCTTCTGGCTCGCCGCCCTCATCTTCGTGGCCGCCAGCGCCGTCGCGCTCAAGCAGCCGCCCTACCCGGACGCCGTTGACCGGCCCGCCTGGGCCAGCACCGGCTGGCGCACCCCGCTCTGGTGGTTCCTGTACCCGCTTGAGCGGAACGCGCCCAGCCGCCTGCCCAAGATCGACTGCACGCTCAACGCCGTCTACGCCGTGCCCGGCACGAACCAAGTCTGGGCCGTCGGCAACAAAGGCATGGTCGTCGTCAGCGCCGACGGCGGCCGGACGTGGGCCAAGCGCGGCATCGAGTCGCAACAGTTGACATCGGCCGCGGCGACACCCACGCCGACGCCCGCGCCCACGCCCGCGCAAGCCTCCTTCCTCGATCTGCCCGATCTGATCTCGACCGCCGCCGCCGCGCCGCGCCCCGTGCCGGCCGACGCACCGGAGCAGAGCGCACTGGCGCAAGGCAGAACCCAGCCTGCCCCCAGCCCCGCCGCGTCCTTCACGCCGCCGCCCGTGGGACTGCCCGACGCGCCCGGCTCGTCCGGGCCGCCCGTGCAACAGCGGCCGCCGATTGACCCGACCCAAGGCCCGGCCACCGCCGGCCAAACCACGGCGCAGCCGGCCGGCGCGGACGCCGCCGCGGTCGCCGCGGCCGCGATGCCGCCTGAAGACGCGCGGCTCATCGCCGTCTATTTCGCCGACGGGCAGCGCGGCGAGGCGGTCAGCGATCTGGGGACGCGCTTCACCACCGCAGACGGCGGCGCGCGCTGGACGCGCGGGGAAGTAACCCACGTCGAGGGCCGGACGGTTCCCGCCCCTTTCCGCGCGCTGCACATCACGCCCGGCAGCACCAGTTTCCCGGATTACCAGTTCCTCGCGCGCAACGGTCTGGCATTGATCGTGACCGGCGACGGCAGCTACGGGTTAAGCTTGACATATTTTTCGAGGGCGACCGCCAACGACCTGTTCTTCGCGCCGGTATGGCGGGTCGGACTCGCCGCGGCCGCCGAGGGCTTGATCTACCGCACGGAAGACGGCGGGGCCACGTGGCAGTTCCAAGTCCTCCCGCGGCCCGATGACCTGTACGGCGTCTACGCCGTGTCCGCCGCGCGCGCTTGGTGCGTCGGCAGCGCCGGCAACATCTTCGACACCAGCGACGGCGGCCGGGTCTGGCGGAAACTGCCCAGCGGCACAAATAGTCAGCTCCGCGCCGTCCACTTCCTAGCGGACGGGCAGCGCGGCTGGATCGTGGGCGGCAACGGGCTGATCTTGGGCACGGCGGACGGCGGCGTGACGTGGGTGCACCGGACGCAAGGGGCGGAGGGGCCGGGCGGGCGCTACCTGTGGCTACCCGCGCCGTGGTACTGGCTCGTGTGTCTGGGTCTCGTCCTGGGACTGCGGCCGTGGCGGCGCGCGGAGCCGCCGAGCGCGCCGCCCGAAGAGTCCGTCGCCGACGTGCTCGTCTCCGACCGCCCGCTCGAAGAACCGCGGGGCGACGTGCTCGCGTTCAACGCCATCGCGCTCGGCCTCTCGCGCTTCCTGCGCAACGAGAACACGCGCCCGCCGCTGACCCTCGCCGTCATGGGCGAGTGGGGCACGGGCAAGAGTTCGCTGATGAACCTGCTGCGCGCCGACCTGCGCTCCTACGGCTTCCGCCCCGTCTGGTTCAACGCCTGGCACCACCAGAAGGAGGAGCACATGTTGGCGTCGCTTTTGGAGAACATCAAGCTCCAGGCCGTGCCCGAATGGTGGACGGCCGACGGGCTAATTTTCCGCGCGCGCCTGCTCGCGCACCGCCTCCGACATCGCTGGGTGTACGGCCTGCTGCTCGTCGCGCTCGTCAGCTTCGTGCTCTTCTACCTCACGCTCGGCGGCACGGAGGAGAGCCTCAAGGCTTTGGCCGAGCGTGTGCTCGCGCTGCTCGCCGCCAAGAAGCCGGACGAGACGGCCGGCGGCATCGGGCCGGCGCTGCCGCTCGTCGTCGCCGTCCTGGCCTTTCTGGGCGCGGTCTGGCGCGGCGTCACCGCCTTCGGCGTCAAGCCGGCGAGCCTGCTCGCAAGCGTCTCGCGCGGCGTGGGTCTGCGCGGGCTGGAAGCACAGACCAGCTTCCGGCAGAAGTTCGCCGCCGAGTTCGCCGACGTGACGCACGCGCTGGGCGATCAGAGCCTGCTCATCTTCATAGACGATCTGGATCGCTGCCAGCCCAAGAACGTCTTGGAGACGCTCGAAGCGATCAACTTCCTGACCAGTTCGGGCGAGTGCTTCGTCGTCGTCGGCATGGCGCGCGAGTACGTGGCGCGCTGCGTCGGGCTGGCGTTCAAGGACGTGGCCGAGGCGATGATTGACGCGCCGCCGGGCGGCGGCGTGACCAAAGAGGAAGAGGCACAGCGCAAGCAGATCGAGTTCGCGCGCCAGTACCTCGACAAGCTGCTCAACATCGAAGTGCCCGTGCCCGCGCCGCGGCTGGAGCAGTCGCTCGAACTGCTCGTCGCCAGCACGCGCGCGCCCGCGCCCGAACCGACCGGCGCGTGGGCGCGGCTCAGGTTCTGGCTCGCCGATCTGCTCGAACGCGGCGGGCAACTCGCGCTGGTCGGTCTGCTGGCCCTGTTGATGCTGTCGCTCGGCTATCAGTTGGCCCGCAGCTTGGCGGAGGCGCAAGCCGACGCCACGCGGGAGGCCGCGACTGCGCCGCCCGCGCCGTCACCCGCGCCCGCGGCGTCGCCCGGCGGGCCGCAGTCCGTGCCGACCGCCGCCCCCGCGCCCGCGCAGACGAACGAGCAGGCGCGGCTGACGGCGGGCGGGCGCGGACGCGTATCGTCGGCCGCGCTGCCGCTGCTCATGCTGCTGGGGCTGGGCTGGCTCGGCTGGGAGTTGCTGACGCGCCGCCCCGGACTGGTCGTCAAGGACTCGCCGCGTTTCGCCAAGGCGCTGACGATCTGGCACCCGCTGGTCTTCGCCGGGCAGAGCACGCCGCGCGCGACCAAACGTTTCATGAACCGCGTGCGCTACCTGGCCATGCGTCAGCGCCGGCCCGCCGACAGCCCGCCGTCGGCGCTCGCGCGCTTCCGCACGCGCCTGCGCGCTTGGCTCACGGGCGAGCGCCCGCCCGCCGCCGCGCCGCCCGCCTTGCCGCCAGAGCACGCGCCGATCCCGGACGAGGCGCTGGTCGCGCTCGCCGCCATCCAGCACTTCTACCCCGCGCTGCTCGACGACGAGCTTGCGCTCACCGCCAAGCTGCGTCTAGGTAAATGGGCGGAACTCGGCCCGGACGGTAAGTTTAAATGGATACTCTTCGACGAGACGCGGGCCAAGCACGCCGAGGAATTCGGTGACTGGCGGAAGGTCGCCAAACACCGCGAGAGTTTCCGGAGGATGAGCGAGAGCGTAAAGGTACGTTAGCCGCCGCCCGCCGGCCTCACTTGGCGAACGGGCGGACGCGCTCGGCCGAGGCTTTGAAGTCGGCGTCGTCGGGCGCGAGCTGGACGCCGCGCTCGTAGGCGGCGAGCGCCTTGGCGTACTGCTTGGAGACTTCGTAGGCGTAGCCCAGCTCGCGGTAGACGTTGGCGTCGTCGGGCGTCTGTTGCGCGGCGCGCTCGAGGGCGGCGATGGCCTTGGGGAAGTTCTTCGTGCGCGAGTGGGCGACGCCGAGCAGGTAGAGCGTCGGCCCCTGGGCCTTGGGATCGGTGGCGAAGCGTTCGAGCACGAGGGCGGCGCGCGGGAACTGCTGTGCGCTGATGAGCGCCTGTGCGTTGAGACGCGCGGCGGCCTCGTCGTTGCGCAGGCGCAGGAGCGCCTCGCTGGCGCGCACCGCGCCGAGGTAGTCGGCGTCGGCCTTCGGCCCCTGGCCGGCCGCGGCCGCGCGACGCAGGTAGGCGTAGGTCAGCACCGTCCACGCTTCCGCGAAGCGCGCGTCGGCCGTCGTGGCGCGGTTGAGCAGGGCGACGGCCGCGTCCGTGTCGCCGCGCTCGTAGTTGATGCGGCCGAGGTAGAAGAGGGCGGCGGCGTTTTTGGGATCGGCCTTGACGGCGGCGTTGAAGGTGCGCTCGGCGTCGGCCGGCTTGCCCGTGCGGAACTCGGCGAGACCGCGCAGGTAGAGCAGCGCGGGGTCGGGCGTCGCCCCGGCGCGCGTGGTCGCGGCCGTGAGCAGGGGCAGCGCGCGGTCGAACTGCTCGGTGCGCGCGTAGGCCTGCGCGAGCGCGTCCACGGTGTTGGCGTCTTCCGCGCCGGTCTTTCGTTGCAGGTCGAGCGCGCGCTGTAGGTCTGTGGCCGCGTCGGCGTACTGGCGCAGGTTGAACTCGGCGAAGCCGGCGATCTTCCACGCCTCTGCGTTGGTCGGGTTCGCGCCCGCGATCTGCTTGGCCTCGCGCGCGGCCTCGGCGTACTGCTTCTGTTGCAGCAGCGTGTAGGCGTGCGTCGTGTCGCCGCCGGCCGTGGCCGCACCCGTCGCGCCGCCGGTCGGCGTGCTCGTGACGGGCCGGCTGGTGGTCGTCGTGGTGCGCACGGGCGCGGGCGCGGGCGTGGGCGTCGGCTCGCTGTTGGGCAGGACGCGGCGCGGGCGCGTCGCGCCCGACTGCGCGAAGGCGGCGGCCGCGCACAGACTCATCAGCAGGGCGGCCGCCAGCGCGGCGCGTAAGGGTCTCAGTTCCATACTCATGCTCGCTGTTTCGTTTCGGGTGTTCGCGCGTCAGTCAAGGAGAGTATGGCGGACGACGGCGCGCGCTTTCAAGTGTGCCGCGTGTAAGGATGCGCCGGCCGGCCCCCGCGGTTGCAAACAGAATCGCGCGCCGCGCGCCCGCCACCCGACCCGCGCGACTCGGGCCGACGAGACGACTAAGCCGACCCGAAGCCGAGACGACCGTCACAGTCTCGAAGCCGATACGACCGGCCCGGCCCGCAGGCGGTACAACCATCCGGTCGTAATTCGTCACTCATTAAGCGCATGGAGAGCGGCGACTTCATTGACAAGACTGATCGGGTCTTGGTCGAGAGGTTCGTGCGGGCGCGGGACGAGGCGACGTTCCGCGAGCTTTACCGCCGGCACACCCCGGCGCTGTACCCGCTCGCGCTGCGCCTCGTCGGCGGCTCGCAGAGCGAAGCCCAGGACGCCGTCCAGGACACGTGGCTGCGCGCCTGTCAGGCGCTCGCAGGGTTCGAGTGGCGGTCGAGTCTGCGGACGTGGCTGAGCGGCATTCTGATCAACCGCGTGCGCGAGTTGCAGCGCGAGCGCGGCCGCCGCCAGGAGGAAGAGTTGCCCGACGACTACCCGCAGCGCGCCGCCGCGCGGCCGGGCGCGCGCATGGACATTGACCGCGCCATCGCGCGCCTGCCGGCGGGCTACCGGCACGTGTTCGTCCTGCACGACGTTGAAGGTTACACGCACGAAGAGATCAGCGCCCGTTTGGAGATCAGCGTCGGCACGTCGAAGAGCCAACTCCACCACGCGCGGAAGGCGTTGCGCGGTCTGTTCCGCGGGCAGTGAGGTTCACTTAATGAGCGAGGAATTTGAAGACGAGTTGAGCGCGGAGGAGCGGCGGGCGCTCGGCGGCTTGAGCCGTGAGCAGACGCCGCCGCCCGCCCTCGAAGAGCGCGTCGTCGCCGCGCTCAAGCGGGCGCGGCTGCTCGGGCCGACCCGAAGCGTGTGGCGTCGGCGCGCGCCGCGCGTCGGGTTGGCCGTCGCGGCGTCGCTGCTGTGCTTCGCGCTGGGCGCGCTCGCGGGCGTCAGGTTCTCGCGGCCGCGGCCGGACGCGCCCGAGTTCATGCTGCTGCTGCGCTCCGGCCCCGATCCGGCGCGGCCGGACTCCGCGGACGAACTCAGGCGGGTCGGCGAGTACAGCGAGTGGGCCGGGCAGCTCAGGCGGCAGGGCGTGCGCGTCGAGGGCGAGAAGCTCAAGCGCGAGGCGCGCGTCCTGCGCGGGCGCGCGGCCGCCGCAGAGAACCCGTCGGACGCGAACGCCGAAGCCCTCGCCGGTTACTTCCTCATCGGCGCGCGCGACTACGAACAGGCCGTCAAGATCGCCGCCGGGTGTCCGCACCTGAAGTACGGGGGCAGCGTGGAAGTCAGGCAGATTGATTACTAGTGAACGGCGAAAGCCGGGGAGGCATGACATGAAACTGCTGGCCCTCGTCGCGGCCGTCCTGCTGCTCGTCGGTACGGGCGGCCTCGATCATCATCCGCCCGCCGCCGCGAGTGCGGACGAGGTCGCGCCCGCCGCGCTCGTCCGCACGTACGGCGTCAAGATCAACGTTGACGACATGGAGAAGGCCTTGGCCTTCTACGGCGGCAAGCTCGGCTTCGAGATCGAGGACAGGGGCGGCTACCCGGAGCGCGTGCTCTTAAAATCCGGCGACCGCGAAAAGCTGATCCTCAACCGCGTGCGCCGGCTCGAAGCCCGCGGCCCCGCCGACACGCAGCTCTCTTTCACGCTGCAAGTCAACGACCTCGACCAAGCCATCGCGCGCATGAAGGCGCTCGGCGTCGAGTTCGGTGAAGAGGGGCCGCGCAAGGAGGCGGTCGGCAACGCCATCTACGTCAGAGACCCGTTCGGCCGGCGCATCTCGCTGATGCACGAGACGGTCGTCAAGGTCGAGCCGTTCCAGGAACCCAGGCTCTACAACTTCGGCTTCCTCGTCCCAGACATGCAGACCGGCCGCGCGTTCTACAGCGCCAAGCTGGGCTTCGTCGTCCGCAGCGAGAAGTACCTGCCGCTCGACCTGCCGCTCGGCCACCCGGATAAAACGTTCGCCTTCATGCTCCACTACCGCCCCGGCGTGCGGCCGGTCAAGAGCGCCTACCCGCGCGCCGCCCCCTTCAACACGCTCGTCCTCGCCACCCCCAACCTCCCGGCCGCCGTCAAAGAGCTAACCGCGCACGGCGTTAAATTTTTGACCACGCACCCGCAGCCCGGCGCGCTCGGCAGCTACGTCGTTTTTGCAGACCCGTTCGGGAACGTCTCCGAGTTGTTAGAAGTGACGCAGTGAACGAGCATTCCGCGGCGGCGCGGTAAACAGAAGCGGTTAGGTTTTCAGTCCTTCACGCCAGGAAGGTTAGACGGAAACGAGCGGCAGGCTGCGATAGTGTTTCCCGGTCAGCTTGGTCAACGCGTTGACTACCGCGGGCGAGATCACGGGCACGGGCGGCTCGCCGCACCCGGTCGGCGCTTCGGCGCTCGGCACGATGTGGACTTCGACCGTGACCGGCGCGTCGGGCATGTAAGGCAGGACGTAGTCGTCAAAGTTTCGCTGCTCCACCACGCCGTCGCGGAGCGTGATCGCGCCCTGCGCCATCAACTGCGACAGGCCGAACGCCAACCCCGCCTGGAACTGGCTCTCGACGGTGAGCGGGTTGACCGCAAGCCCGCAGTCAACCGCCACGGTCGCGCGGTGAATCCTCGGCCGCTTGTTCTCGACGGAGACTTCGACGGCGCAGGCCACGCCCGTCTCGAAACACTCGTGGCAGGCGATCCCGAACGCGTGACCTTTCGGGAGGCCGCGCCGCCAGCCGGCACTCTTCGCTTCCACTAGGTCGAGCGCGGCGCGCAGCTTCTTGGCTTCGGGCTTGAGGAGTTTGCGGCGGTAGGCGAACGGGTCAACGCGGGCGCGCGCGGCCAGTTCGTCAACCAGCGTCTCCATGACGAAGGCGGAGTGCGTGTGCCCGACCGAGCGCCACCACAGCACGGGCACGTTGACCTTCGGGTTGTGCGAAGAGACGTGAAAGTTGGGGATGGCGTAATGCGTGTCGTTCACGCCTTCGACCGACGTGGGATCGATGTTGTCCTTCATCATCACGGCGAAAGGCGTCTCGGCCAGGATGGACTGGCCCACGATCACGTGTCGCCACGCCGCGGGCATGCCGTCCGCCCCGATGCCGATCTCGACGCGGTGCAGGTGCATGGGGCGGTAGTAGCCGCCCCGCACGTCGTCTTCGCGCGTCCAGATCAACTTGACGGGAGTGCCGCGCAGGCGTTTGGCGATCTGTGCGGCCTCACGCTGCACGTGCGAATCCGGCGTGGCCCGCCGGCCGAAGCCCCCGCCGGCCATCTCGGTGTGGAAGGTGACCTGCTCCGGCTTCAGCCCGAGCACTTCGGCGATGGCCGCCTGATCCACGGTCTGAAACTGCGAGCCGGCCCACACCTCCGCGCGGTCGCCGTCGAACCTCACGGTCGTGTTCAAAGGCTCCATCGGCGCGTGCGCCAGGTAGGGGAACTCGTACTCGGCGACGATGCGGCGCGGGGCGGCGATTCCTTCGAGCGCCTTCGCGTCGCCGCGCGCGACGGCCACGTTGCCGGTCGTGCGCGCGAGTTCCCTGTACTTCGTCCACAACTGCGCGCTGTCGGCGCGCTCGACGCCGGACGTGTCCCACTCGATCTTCAGTCGGTCGCGCCCCTGCTTCGCGGGCCAAAACTTGTCGGCGACGACGGCGACGCCCGTCCCGCCGCGCGCCACGGGAATCTCGAACACGTCACGCACGCCCTCAAACGCCCGCGCCGCCTTGTCATCGAAGCTCTTGACCTTCGCGCCGAAGACGGGCGGGTGCGCGACGACCGCCACTCTCATTTTGGGCAGATCGAGGTCGAGGCCGAACTTCAGCGAGCCGTCACACTTCGGTCGGCTGTCGAGTCGTTTGACGCGCCGCCCCACGAGCCGAAACTCCGACGGGTTCTTCAGACGCACGCTCGCCGGCACGGCCACGCGCGCCGCGTCGCCCGCGAGTTCCGCGTACTTCGCTGATTGGCCGTTGGGGCCGTGGACGACGCTCTGCTCCGTCCGGCACTGTTCGGGCGCGACGTGCCAGCGAGCGGCGGCGGCGGCGACGAGCATCGCCCGCGTCTTCGCGCCGAGTTCGCGGTACTGCTGAAAAGAGTGCGCGATTGAGCCTGAGCCGCCCACCATCTGTATGCCGAAGAGCGGGTCTCTGTAAACGTCGGCGGCGGGCGCAAGCTCCGCCACCACCTGCGACCAGTCCGCGTCCAACTCGTCGGCCAGGATCATCGGCAGAGCCGTCTGCACCCCCTGGCCGAATTCCAGCCGGTTCACCTGAATGACGACACGGCCGTCCGGTCTGATGTGGACGAACGCGTCGGGCGGATAGACCTTCGGACTAAAGGGCGTCTGACTGCCCTCCTGGGCCGCCGCAGGGAGGTCGAGGTAGAGCGCGAGGAGCAGGCCGCCCGCGGCGGTCGCCGAGGCGCGCAGGAAACTCCGGCGGCTCAGGTTGAGATCGTTTCCGGTCGTGGCCGACATCTTCTCGTCCTCCCTTCGGCTAGAGACGTTGCGCGGCCGCCTTGATGGCTTCGCGGATGCGGACGTAGGTGGCGCAGCGGCAGATGTTCCCGCCCATTGATTCTTCGATGTTGGCGTCGGTCGGTTTGGGCGTGTGCTTGAGGAGCGCGACCGCGGTCATGATCTGCCCGCTCTGGCAGTAGCCGCACTGCACCACGTCCTTCTCCACCCAGGCGTCCTGCACGACGCGGCCGACCCTGTCGTTGCCCATCGCCTCGATGGTCACTACGGGCCGCTCGCCGACGAGCGAAACCGGCAACATGCAGGAACGGGTCGCCACCCCGGCCACGTGAACAGTACAAGCGCCGCAGGCGCTCACGCCGCAGCCGTACTTCGTGCCCGTCATCTGCAACTCTTCACGCAGCACCCAGAGCAGCGGGGTCGAAGGATCAACCGTCACCGCGCGGCGCTCCCCGTTTATGTTCAGTTGGTAAGTGGTCATGACTGGCTCTCCTATCTTCCGGCCGGGCACGGCATCCCGGCCTCAACCCAGCGGCGGGTCGCGGCGACGAATTCTTCGTGCGAAAGCGGCGGCGGCGTGCGCGTCGTGCCGTCGGGGCGGCGGCCGGGATTCCAGGCCCAGAGGACGAGCAGCGCTTCTTCGTGATGCTTTAACAGACCCCGTCCGTCGAGGTTGCCATTCTTCGAGCGGTCGGTGACGGCCCGACAAACGCCCGCACTGGGTAAGGGGTTGTCGTTGGCGTCCTGCCATCTCATCGAGAGGGGCGCGAGGTGCCAGTCGTGGCCGCCGGGCACGCCGGTGCTGTCGGCGTTGCTCTCCTGGTGGCAGGTGGCGCAATTCAGTCCGGGCACGCCTTTGCCCTCCGGGCCGCGGATCACGTTGGCGAAATGACGGTGGCGGTCGTCGCCCTGCTGCGGGTAGTTGGTGGCGGTGTGGCAGTTGATGCAGCGCGGGTGGGTCAGGACTGAGTAGACCTGCTCCCACGCGGCGAGGCCCTGGGCGCGGCTTGCGGCCGCACGCCTCGCGTCGCGCGCCTGGCCGAAGGCACTAGAGGCGAGCACCCACACCCCGAAGGCAAAAAAGAGCGCGGCGATCAGAAGACCGGCGGCGCGTTTGTGCGGCATAAGAATCCTCCTGAAGAGACCGTCGGGCCGACTAGGACTGAGGCCAGTTTACGAACGCAGGTTTCTTCTTGGGATAAGACTGTACAGGGCCGAAGTATGTGACCGCCAAAATCATCGTGTCAAGGAACGCGCCGCCCGCGGCGCACGTGCGGCGCGCGGGGGCGCTGCCGCGCACTCCGCGACGGGGAAAAATAACCCGCCCCGCCTGTCGGTGTGACAGGCGGGGCGGGTTATTGCTCAAGGGTACTCCCTAGAAGTTGAGCTTGAGGCCGAACTGGAACTGGCGCGGGTCGTAGGCGGCGGTGGGGCGGCTGTAATAGGCCCCGCTGCCGGCGCGCTGGGCGAAGGCGTTCACGTCGGTGAAGAAGGGCGAGGCGGCCGCTTCGTTGAAGCGGTTGAAGAGGTTGAAGCCCTCGGCGATGATGTCGAGGTTCAGCCGCTCGCCGAGCCGTATCTTGCGCGTCACGCGCAGGTCGAGCGAGGCGTAGCCGTGCGTGATGCCCACGTTGCGCCCCAACGTCCCGGCGGTGAACGGCGTCGTCGGCACGAAGAGCCGGCCCGACGCGTCCACGCTCGGCCGGTCGTTCGAGCTTTGCAGGTCGCCGTTGGCGTCCGTGCCCGTGATGATGTTGAAGGGCCGGCCCGAGGAGATTTCCAAAATCGGCGCGACCGTGAAGTCCGACAGGAAGCGGCGCAGCCCGCTCTCAGACCCGCGCCACTCGCCCGGCGCGGCCAAGATGCCGCTGAAGACGAAGCGGTGGCGCTGGTCGAAGAGCGAGTTGGCGCGCTCGGCGCGGAAGTTGCGGTTGTTCTGCGGCTTCAGCAAGGTCTGCAAGTCGCTCGAATCGTCAATCGCGTGCGACCACGTGTAGGTGACGAGGAACTGCAAGTTGTTCGAGAAGCGTTTCTTCAACTCCGTGTTCAGCGCGTGGTAGATCGAGTTGCCGTCCGAGAGCTGCGCGCTCACGTCGCCGAAGGGCGAGAGCGGCCCCGGCGTGCGCAGCGAGCCGGTGAGCGCCGCGTCGAACGCGGTCTTCGAGACCAGCCCGCCCGTCGCGCTGGCGACCAGGAAGTAGTTCGGCCCGCTCGGGCGGAAGAAGTTGGCCGCGACGGGGCTGACGACGACCGCGCCGGTCAAGTTGTTGACGACGACGAGACCGGGGACGCGCACCGTGAAGACGGCGCTCGAGGTGGTCGGCAGCGAGAAGAAGAGCGCCTCGGCGTTGCTCAGGGGCGCGCGCCCGGCGAAGCGGCGGAAGTTCTCGGCCAACAGGTCGGTCTGCGGCGCGTTGATGTCTTCGGGGTGCGGCAGGTGGTGCGCGCCGACGAAGAGGTAGCTGGCCGAGAACGACATGTCGCGCGTCAACTGGCGCTCGACCGTCAGGTTCGCCTGGTTGGCGTAGGCGTACTCGAAGTCCTGCGCGACGTTCAGGGTGAAGGGCAGGATAGGCCCGAAGCCGACGAACGTCTGGTCGTTGAAGCGCAGGCGGCCGGGCAGGTACTGCGCGGTGGTGGCGACGCCCGGCGTGGTCAGGCCCGGCGGGCAGAAGGGCGACTGCGTGGCCGTCGAGCAGACCGTGCCCTGGAAAATCTGCACGAGGTTGAAGCTGGCGGTCGGTAAGGGGCTACCCGGTATGACGTTGGTGTACTGCTGCTGCTGGGCCGCGTCGGCGATGTCGGAGTTGAAGGCGATGGCCAGCAGCGGGTGATCGTAGAAGAGGCCGTAGGCGGCGCGCACGACCGTCTTGCCGTCGCCCTTAACGTCCCAGGCGAGGCCGACGCGGGGCGCGAAGTTGTTCTTGTCGCGCGGGAAGCCCTGCTGGACGCGGAGCAGGTTCTGCGCGTTGGTCAGATCGGTGGCCGAGAGCGAGATGCCGGTCAGCGGGTCGCGGAAGCCGATGGGCGCGATGGTGTCGGTCAACTCGATGTCGTAGCGCACGCCGTAGTTGAGCGTCAGGTTGCGCCGCGCCTTCCAAGAGTCCTGCGCGAAGAAGGCGAGCGGGCGGTTCTTGATCGAGCTGATCGGGTTGCCGAAGCCTTCGATGAAGACGCCGGGGATGCCCATGCCGTAAGACTGCACGGGCGTGAGCGCGGGCGCGGTCACGGGCAGACCCGGAATGAACCCGGCGGCGAGCGTGCCCGCCGAGAGGTCGCCGAAGTTGAAGAGACCGGGGAAGTTCAACTCGAAGCGCGCGTCCACGTTGATCGTGTTCACGTCGCCGCCGAACTTGAAGGTGTGGTTGCCGACGAGCCAGTTCAAATTATCCGTGAACTGGAAGCGCCGCTCCGTGCGATCCACGGGCGAGAAGGGGTTGGGGCCGATGAAGGCCGCGCCGCTGATCTGGATGGCCGGGCCGCCCGGCACTTGCGAGGTGAACGTGGCGTGGCGGCGGCTGAAGCTGAAGCGCGCCTCGTTGACCAAGGAGGTCGAGAGCGTCGAGTTGAGCGTGGTGACGAACGAGGTGTCGCGCAAGGTCTGAATGCCGGTGCGCGAGAAGTCGTTTTGTCCGAGGGTCTGGTTCTGCGACTCGTCCTGAATGCCGGTCAGGTCGCTGGGGTTGTAGCCGAAGCGCAGCGTGAGGTGTTGGTTCTGGTTGAAGTTGTGATCGCCGCGGACGGAGAAGAAGGTCGTGTCCTCGGAGATCGGGAAGATGCGCGCCAGTTGGTTGAGCGGGCGGAAGGCGATGGGCTGCCCCGCGCCGTTGACGGTCGTAAACCCGGTGACGATGCCGTTGTTGGCGGCGGTCGGGATGGGCGTGCCGGCCAAGAGGAAGCGCGAGCCGATGACCTGGCCTTGGGGCACGCCGACGCCGGGCAGGAAGTTGACGAGCGTGCTCGTGCCGTTCAGCCCGATCTGCCCGCCGGTCGAGGCGAAGTAGGCGTAGGCGACGGCGCGCTGGATGCGGGCTGGGTCGCCGCTCGCCAGCTCGCCGCCGATGAACGTGGCCTGCGCGGCCGTCAGGTTGGTGAACGTCTGCGCGACGGGCAGAATGCCGGCCGGCACGGTGACGCTCGAAGTCAGCCCCGCCGCCACGGGCGAGGTGAAGAAGCCGGACTCTTGCCGGCGGCGCTGCTCGAAGGCGGCGAAGAAGAAGGTGCGATCCTTTTTGATCGGGCCGCCGAAGGTCGCGCCGTACTGCGCGCGCGTGAAGGGCGGGTCTTCGATGGGCGCGAAGGCGTTGCGCGCCTGGAAGCTGCGGTGGCGCAGGAAGCCGAAGATGTTGCCGCGGTACTCGTTCGTGCCGCCCTTGGTCACGACGTTGATGATGCCGCCGGTGGCGCGGCCGAACTCAGGCGCGTAAGAGTTCGTCGCCACCTGGAACTCCTGCACGGCCTCTTGCGAGACGGTCGAGCGCGAGGCGTTCACAGAGTTGTCGGTGTTGTCCGCGCCGTCCACCTGGACGAGCGTGGAGCGGCCGCGCTGCCCGCCGATGTTGAGACCCGACGAGGGCGCGGGGCCGATGGGGCGGTCGTTGCCGCGGCTGACGGTCGAGATGGTGGTGGCGAAGCCGAGGTAGTCGCGCTGGTTGATCGGCAGGTTCTCGATGCGCTGGCGCTCGATGGTGTTGGCGACCGTGGTGCGCGAGGTCTCGACGATCTGCGCGGTCGCGTCCGAGACCGTGACCACGTCCGTGATCGCGCCGATCTCTAAGGGCACGTCGAGGTCGGCGGTCTGCCCGACGGTGAGCGTGATCGTGGGGATGTTGGCCTTCTTGAAGCCGGGCGCTTCGACCGTGACCTCGTAGTCGCCGGGCGGGAGGGCCGTGATCTTGTAGTAGCCCTCGTCGTTGCTGGTCGCGGCGCGCTCGACGCCCGTGCCGCGGCTGCGCGCCGTCACGGTCGCGTTGGGCACGAACGCGCCGCTGGGATCGCGCACGTAGCCTTGCAGGTCGGAGGCGTTCGACTGCGCCTGGGGCCGGACGCTGCCGGCGCAGCACAGGACGAGCAGGCAGACAAGGGCGAACCGCAGGGGCGCGGCCGTCGGCCGCAGACGAGATGCACGCATAATTCTCACTCTCCTCGACGCTAGGGACTTAAGAGCCAAGTTGTTTGACAAGCAAGCAGGACGTGAAATGATGATCGCCCGAGAGACCGCGGCCGGACGGGAGCAGGGCGCAGGCGACAAAAGCGCCGACGGTAAGTCTCAGGCCGCGCCGACTTTGTACCCTAAAACGCCGCCCGTGGCAAGAAGGCAATGCGCAGTAGACGGTGAGCAGCAGCGGTGAGCAGTGAGCGGCCGGCACTAAGCGGACGGCCCAAACAGCCGATCCGGCTTCGCCGCCCGCTCTATCTTTGTCCGGCCCGGCAACAAATCGCTTGCGGGCCGCGGGCTTCACAGTCCGCGGCCGATGCCGGTGAAGTCGAAGTCCTGGTTCTTGACGATCAGGACGAGGATGAGGGCGACGGCGGCGAGGATGCCGACGCCGATGGCGATCTTCGTCCCGGTCGAGAGGTTGTGACCTTGAATCTTTTTGACCTGCGGGTACGTGACGGCTGTCGTCGCGCCCGTCTTCCTGTCCTTGACGACGAACGAGTCGGCGGTGGCCTCGCTGACGTAACCTTCGAGCTTCGCCCCGTCGCGCAGCTTGAGCCGGACGCGCGCCTCCTCGCCCGTGCCGAGCTTGAGGATGCTGGCCCTTATGCGCTCGACCTTGCGGGCTTCCTTGTCCGCCGCCTTACTGGCGGTCGCCTGCGCCGCCACGGGCGCGGCGCTGCCCACGTACACCAACAGCCACGCGAGCACGAGGCTCAGCAGTTTTCTGTTCATGAGCCGCTCCTTGAGCAGTTTGCTTGCGCGCGACTTCGGCGGCGCGCACCTTGGCCGCGGCGCGCGCCGCGCACTACAATGCGCGGCCGGCGGGCCTCTTTGGTCTCTTTCCTGCAACGCTTCGGCCGGCGCGGGCCAACATACCCGCCGCGCCCGCGCGAAGTCCTTTAGGCCCGCTTTAGTTTTTCTTAAAGAGTTCTTAAGCCGCGTGCTCCCCGTCTACGAGTTCGGCCCCTTCAGCCTGAGCGCCGCCGAGCAACTCCTGCGGCGCGACGGCAAGCTCGTGCCGCTCACGCCCAAGGCGCTCGACGCGCTGCGGCTGCTCGTCGAGCGCGGCGGGCGCGTGGTCGAGAAGGAAGAACTGCTGCGCCACGTCTGGCCCGACACGTTCGTCGAAGAAGGCAACCTCTCCGTCACCATCTTCATGCTGCGCAAGGCGCTGGGCGAGGGCCAGCGCGGACAGAAGTACATCGAGACCGTGCCCAGGCGCGGCTACCTCTTCGTCGCGCCCGTGCGCCGCGTCAACGCCGACGGCGCGCCGCCCCAAGCCGCACAGCCGCACGCGACCGAAGCCCCGCCGCCGTCGCCCTCGGACGCGCTCGCCGTCCTCCCGTTCGTCAACGAGACGGACGACCCGCACGCCGAGTACCTGAGCGACGGCATCACGGAGAGCATCATCAGCAGCCTCGCGCGCCTGCCGCAGTTGCGCGTGCTCGCGCGCTCGACCGTCTTCCGCTACAAGGGGCGCGCCGCGCAGCCGCAGGCCGTGGGGCGCGAGTTGAACGTGCGCGCCGTGCTGACGGGCCGCGTCCTACAGTTCGGCAACCGCCTGATCATTAGAACCGAGTTGGTGGACGTGTCGGATGGGCGGCAGTTGTGGGGCGAGCAGTTCGACCGCCCGCCGTCGGACGTGCTCGCGGTGCAGGAGCAGATCGCGCGCGCGATTTCCGCGCGCCTGCGTTTGCAGTTGAGCGGCGCGCAGCAACAACTCCTCAACAAGCCGCACACGACCAGCAGCGCCGCCTACAACACCTACCTGATGGGCCGCTACCACTGGAACAAGCGCACGCTCGCCGGGCTGAAGGAGGGCATCAAATATTTCGAGGAGGCCTTGCGGCTCGACCGCGAGTTCGCGCTGGCGCGCGCCGGTCTCGCGGACTCTTACGCCCTGCTCGGCGCGGTCGAGTACAGCGCGCTGCCGCCGCGCGAGGCCGTCGGCCGCGCGCGCACCTACGCCCTCGAAGCGCTCGCCCTCGACGACACGCTCGCCGAGGCCCACGCCTCGCTCGCCTACGCCAACATCTTCGAGTGGAACTGGCCCGAAGCCGAGAGAGAATACCTGCGCGCCATCGAGCTGAACCCGAACTACCCGACCGTGCGCCACTGGTACGGTCACTACCTGACCGCCTTGGGTCGTCAGACCGAAGCCATCGCCGAGCTGACGCGCGCGCAGACGCTCGAACCTTTGTCGCTCCCGATCAGCGCCGGTCTCGGCTGGCACTACTACCTCACGCGCCAGTACGAACAGGCCATCGCCGAGTACCGCAAGACGCTCGCGCTGGAGGAGAACTTCTACCTCGCGCGCTTCCTCCTCGCCATGGCCTACGCGCAGGTCGCGCGCTTCGACGACGCGCTCGCCGAGTACCGCCTGGCCAACGAACACGCCGGGGGCAGCCCGCCCATGATCGCGGGCGCGGGGCACGTCTACGCCCGGCTGGGGCAGGCCGAGCAGGCGCGCGCGGTCATCGGTGAGCTGGCGCAACTCGCAGAGCAGCGTTACGTCTCGCCCTACTACGTCGCCGTCATCCACACCGCGCTCGGCGACCACGCGGAAGCCTTCGCGTGGCTGCACCGCGCCTGCGACAACCAGTCCGAAGGTCTCGTCTGGGCCGCCATCGATCCGCTCCTCGACGCGCTGCGCGCCGACCCGCGCTTCGGCGACATCCTCCGCCGCGTCCGCCTCGAAGTCTATTGACGCGTCGCGCGGGCCAGAATGCGGCGCGCGCGCGCGCTGGCGTTGAGCGCGACGGTGGCCGCTTCGGTGACGAGCGGCGGGGCGAAGGCGGCGCGGCGCAGGAGCGCGCAGACGCGCAGGCGTGCGGCGAAGCGCGCGCGGTAGCCGGCGCGGTAGTCGGCGGCGAGCGCGGCGAACGACGCGCCCGCGCGCAAACCGGGCAGCGCGCGCGCGACCGCCGCCGCCGCGACCGCGCCGCCTTCGAGCGCCATCAACATCCCGCTGCCCGTGAACGGATCGATGAAGGCGGCGGCATCGCCGACGGTCAACAACCCCGCGCACGGCGCAAGCTCCGCGCGCCCGAAACTCTCCAACGCAACCGCGAGCCATTCAGTACAGACGCGCGCGCCGCTCAATGTCTCGGCCGCGCGCCGGTTCGTCAGCACGACCTCGCGCATGACCCGCTCGGCATCGCTCCCGCGCGCCCGCACATCCCGCGCCGCCACGATGAAGCAGAGATTACTCAACCCCCCTTCGACGCGACTCAACCCGCCATAGCCGCCACGATAAAAATAGATTTCGCACGCGCCGTCAGCCAGCGCGACGTTA
>DASVPY010000038.1:0-11106 GCA_036389395.1 Pyrinomonadaceae bacterium | reverse complement strand
GAAGCTCTCCTCCCTGACGGCGTTGTTGATGTAGCCCTCGGCGGAGACGAAGTAGAAGAAGCGCGGCGGCCGGTCGGGGCCGCGCGCCGGCTCGAGCGGCCCGCCGAAGGCGAACCCGGCTTGGCCGAAGGTGAACGAGTCTTCGCCGCCGCTCCCGTTGCGCACGAAGATGGGCTGGCCGTCGAGCAGGACAGACTGGTTGTTGCCGGCGCGCAAGGCAAAGGTCGGGTTGCCGAACGCGGTGTCGAACGGGTTGCGCGCGTTCAACTGGCTTGAGTTGAAATAGCCGTAGAGCGTGCCGTGCGTCCCGTTGCCGCCGGACTTCGAGACGGCGTTGACCTGCGCCCCGATGTTCCGGCCGAACTGCGCGGGCGCTAAGAGCGTGATCGCCTGGTACTCTTTCACGCTTTCAATCGGCTGCGAGTTCAGCGCGACGAAGCCTTGCCTTCTGACGCCGATGTCCTCGTCGTTGTTGTCCGACCCGTCAACGGTGAAGTTGTTCGCGCGCGAGCGTAGACCGTTGACCGAGAACTGGCCCGCCGAGCCGACGCCCGCGCCGACGCCGGGGCCGGCCACCGACCCCAAGGTCTGCGGCGGCGGCGCGACGCCGGGCAGCAGCAAGGCCAGTTCATCAAAACTGCGCACGACCGTGCGCCCGCCGATGGGCAGCGTCGAGACCTCTTCTTCGGTGAACGCGCCGCCGCGGCTCGCGTCCGAAGCGTTGACGCGCGCGCGTATGTCCGTCTCCTCGGCCGTGAGCGCGGGCGCGGGCGTCGGGGCCGGCGTGCCGGTCGTCGTCGGCGGCGCGACGGGCGCGGGGTCTAAGGCGACCGGCACGGGCACGACCTCGCCCGTGCGCGCGATGAAGAGGCGCTGCTGCACCTCCTTCGTCACGTAGCCGGGCGCGGCGACGCGGATCGTGTAGACGCCCGGCGGCAGCAAGCCCTGGTAGAAGCGCCCGCGCGCGTCCGAGGTCTTTGCATAGGTCTGGCCCGTCGCCTGGTTGATGATCAGCGCCGCGGCATTTTGCACGGGCACGCCCGTGTCGCTGTTCGTGACCGTGCCCTCGAATGCGCCGGTCACTGTGTCTTGGGCCGCGACCGGGCCGAGCGATACCAGACAGGTCGCGAGTGCTATCGTTAAAGCCAGCAGTTGCCGCGCGCGCGTGCGAGGTGATCTCAGCATCTTAGTGTCTCTCTACCATGAGCCGGTTGGGGCAGTGTTCTACGCCGACACGAGGCTCACGTCAGCGCGTTACGCTTCGAGTAACGGCTGACCAGCACGTGCCCGAACAGGATTTGCACGCTGGTGCGACGATACCCGTTCTCTTCCAGCAGCCTGACAATACGACCCTCGCCTGAGACGAGCACCCAGACATCCTGCGCGCCGCCTAAAACCTCGTCGAACGTGCGCGCCGCTAACTGATCCAACAGCCACTTGTGCCGGATGATCGTGGCATCAACTTGGCCGTAATAAGCCAACGCCAGCGGGATCGAATTAACGCCTTCCGCCAAGAGCGTCGGCGGCCGCTCCGCGCCCGCCTGCTGGTCAATGAAGCGCGCCATCTCTCGATGCCGATCCGGCTTCCGGCGCAGTTCGCCCCGACCCGTCCAGTAGGCGGCCGGGAGCAGGAACAGTGTGAGCGCCAGCACCGCGGCCAGTCGCCAGGCGGGGCGGCTGAGCCGCAGCACGCCCGCCGCCATCAACAGGTAGAGCGCGGGCGTGATGATCAGCCAGTAGCGCGTGATGCTGATGGCGTGGGCGTGCAGCACCTGGTCCAGCAGTAACATGCCCGCCAGGGGCGCGATGATCCAGGCAGCGAGCAGAAGGAGCGGCACGCGCCGCCCGCGCAGCGACCGGACGCCGAGTGCCAGCAGGGCGACAGCTAAGAGCACGCTCAGCCAGCCGCCGAAGATGTCCGGCACGGCGATCTGCTTGACCAGTTCAGTCGCGCCCTCGGCCAGCAGTGCCGCCGGCCCCAGGTCGCCCTGCACCCAGGCGAGCACTTCGGGCGAGGCTTGGCGTTGCAGCAGCCCGACCGCGAGCCACGGGCTGAAGGCCAAAGCGATAGCCAGTTGTAGCCCCAGCCACGCACGCCAACGCGCCCGGCCCAGAGACGGCTCGAACCAGACGAAGCACGTCTGCGCGGCGAGCAGGAAAATATATTCGTAATGGGTGTACAAACCCGCGACCGAGAGTAGCGCGTAACCCGCCGCCAGCGCGGCGGTGAGTTTGCGCACACGCGCCCGCACTAAGAGGTAAGTCGTGGCGACCGCGAACAGGACGAGCAGCGGGTACATGCGCGCCTGTTGGGCGAAGTAGACCTGTTCGGGCATGAGGCCCAGCAACAGGGCCGCGAGCAAACCGTGCCAGGGGGTGAACAGTTCCTTGCCGAGCAGGAACAGGAAGAGCAGGGCGAGTTGGCTGAAGAGCACAGAGGGCAGCCGCAGCGCCCGTTCCGACGTGCCGGCGACGCGCACCCAGAGGTGCATTAAGAAGAAGTAGAAAGGCAGATGCACGTTGCGGGCGAGCACGGCCGTCACCTGCCCGAACCCGTGGCCGGCCTCCGGCCGCAAAAGCTGCTTGTACTCGTGCAGGCGCAGGGGCACGGGCGGCGCGGGGCCGCCCGGCTCCGCGTGCAGGTAGACGTACTGATGGCCGGTCGCGGCCGGGAGCGTATAGAGTTCTTCGCATTCCAGCCCTTGCGCGGCCAAGCCGTAGCACCGGACGAAGAGGCTCGCGCCGAAGACGAGGAGCAGCAGGAGGCGCACGCCGCCGGGGCGGTCTAAACCTGACAGCCACCTGAGCGGCTGACTGCGGGGGGCTTCGTGCTGGCGCGCTTTCATGCCCTGATTGCTAAGTGCGGAGGCGGCCCGAGAGCGGGTTACGGACGCGGACAAGTAGACCGCTCGGTTGAGATGTGGCGCACTCAAATACCTTACGCGGCGAAGCGTTGTCAAGAATTAATTTCGCGGCGCGACGCAACGCCGCCGCCCACAATCGTGAATGCGCGCGCCGGGACGAAACATTTCTCGGCGGGCAGGCATGTATGTTATGCGCGCCGCCGCTTTCGGCCGGGCCGCAAAGCGGGCCGCGCTGTAAGTTAGTTTCCTAAGCCGCCGGTGCTTGACATGAAATCGAAGATTGCTTTAAGGTGCGAATTCGCTTAGTCGGTTGTAGTTCGTGCCTTTCCGGTTCTCATTCAAGCGAGTGGACTAGCGAGCCGCACTAATCTACCCCGGACGTATTTCTCAAGCCAGTCGGTTTATCCTCCTCGTGCCCGGTGCAAGCACCGGTCTTCGGCGAGCGCGTACTAAACCACACTTAACAAGGGTCGTGCCGCCCCGGCTCTGGCCGGCGGCTTTACTTGAGTGCTCTGAGTTGTCCGCCGGCGCGCGCCCACAGGTGCAGACGCCGCGTCCCCACCGGCTCTTATCCCCGGTCGTGAGAGTCGGTCTGCCCCCGCTGCGCGAACAAGGAGTAGCCCCCAATGCCGCGTTTCCTCGGCCCCCGTCTTCGTTCCGTCCTTGCCTTCTGTCTCTTACTGGCCCTCGCCCTCGTCGGTGTCAGTTGGGCCCGCCGAACGGTCGCTTCCGCCACCGCCGCGAAAGCGCCCGCCGCCCGGACGAAGGCGGCCGACACGGCCGCGGAAGCGCGCGCCCGCACCGCCTACGGGCAACTGCCCCTGAGCTTCGAGGCCAACCGCGGCCAGACAGACCCGCAGGTGAACTTCATCGCGCGCGGCCCCGGCTATAACGTCTTCCTCACGCCCGGCGAAGCGGTGCTCGTGCTCGCGCCCGGCGACGGCGCTGACGCGGGCGGCGACGGGCGCGAGCCTGACGCGAGCGCCGCGCCGCTCTCCAACCTTGAGCGCCACCGGGCGGCGCGCGAGCGAGCCGCGGCCGCCAGCGCCCGACCGGCCACGGTGCTGCGGATGCAACTGCTCGGCACGACCGCCCGCCCGGCGGCCGTCCGCGGCGACGCCGAACTGCCCGGCAAGGTCAACTACCTCTTCGGCGGCGACCCGAACAACTGGCGCACAGGCATCCCCACCTACGGTCAGGTGCGCTACGAGCAGGTCTACCCCGGCGTGGACTTGGTCTATTACGGCAACCAGCAGCAGTTGGAGTACGACTTCGTCGTCGCGCCGGGCGCAGACCCGAACGTCATCGGTCTCAACTACGACGGCGCGCAGGCGGTCAAGCTGGCCGGCGACGGCGGGCTGGTGCTGAAGACCGCGGGCGGCGACCTGCGCCAGCTCAAGCCCTTCGTCTACCAGCCGCGCGAGGACGGGTCGCGGAAGCAGATCAACGGGCGCTACGTGCTGAAAGGCGACGGGCGCGTCGGCTTCCAGCTCGGCAAGTACGACCGCAGCAAGCCGCTCGTCATTGACCCCGTCCTGAGCTACCTGTCGTTCGTCAACGCGAACGGGCGCGGCTTCGCCATCGCGGTCGATCCCTCCGGCTTCGCCTACGTCGCCGGCGCGCTTGACGCGGGCAGCGCTCTGCCCGCCTCAAGCGGGGCCTTCCAGATCGCGGGCGCGGGCGGGCAGGACGTGTTCGTGACCAAGCTCAACCAGGCGGGCAACAACGTCCTCTATGCCACCTTCCTCGGCGGCCCCGGCGACGACGACGCCTACGGCCTCGCGCTCGACGCTGCGGGCAGCGCCTACGTCACCGGCTACGCCAGGCCCGGCTTCCCGACGACCGCGGGCGCGTTCAAGACCACGCTGCCCATCGGCTACGACGCCTTCGTCACGAAGCTGAACCCGGCGGGCAGCGGGCTGGTCTACTCCACCTTCTTCGGCGGTCTCAACTACGAGGAGGGCGACGGCATCACGGTGGACGCGGCGGGCAACGCCTACGTGGCCGGCATCACCGAGTCCACCGACCTGCCCACGACGCCGGGCGCGGTGCTGGCGACCAACCGCGGCGGCGCGGACGCCTTCGTCGCCGAGTTCAACCCGACCGGCTCCGCGCTGCTCTACGCCACCTACATCGCCGGCGGCGGCCAGGACTACGGGCTGAACGTGGCCGTGGACAGCGCGGGCAACATCTACATGGTCGGGCAGACCAGCTCGCTCGACGCGCCCAGCTCGCTCCAGCCGCCGAGCGGCACCGACCGCGGCCTCTTCAAGACCACGAACGGCGGCACCGCCTGGACGCTCCGTCGCAACGGCCTCACCACCGGCTTCGTCAACGCCGTGGCCGTCGCGCCGAACAGCCCGACCGTCGTTTACGCGGGCACGTTCGGCGGCGTCTCGAAGAGCACCGACGCAGGCGCGAACTGGACGCCGACGGGCCAGCTCTCCGGCGGCAACGTGGCGGCCCTGGCGGTCGATCCGACCAACGTCAACGTCGTCTACGCCGGCTCGCCCTACGGCGTCTTCAAGACGACCAACGGCGGCACGAACTGGACGCCCGTGAACACGGGCCTGACGGACGTGAGCGGCATCCCGTTCTCCGTCCGCGGTCTCGCCGTTGACCGCAACGCGACGGCGACCGTCTACGCCGCGACCGCCGCCGGCATGTACAAGAGCACCAACGGGGGCGGCAGTTGGGCGGCGATCAATACGGGCATCACCACCTTCAGTATGCGCGCGGTGGTGATAGATCCGACCAACTCGGCGACCCTCTACTGCCTCAGCAGTTCGCGCGTCTTCAAGAGCACGAACAGCGGCGCGAACTGGGCGCAGGTCGTCACGGGGTTGCCCAACGTCAGCACCTACGTCTCGCTGGCCATCGATCCGCTCAGCCCCGCGACGCTCTACGTCGGCGGCGGCGCGGGCGTCTACAAGACGACCAACGGCGGCACGAGTTGGGCGGCGGCCACCAACAACCTGCTCCTGCCGCACACGGACAACGTGGGCCGGCTGGCGAACGTCGTCGCGCTCGCGGTCGATCCGGTCACGCCCGGCGTCGTCTACGCCGGCGCGAACAACCCATCCCTCGCGACCGGCGTGTTCCCCGTCACGGCCACGCTCAAGAGCACGGACGGCGGCGCGAACTGGGCGGCGCAGACCACGGGCTTCAACACCTCGAACAGCAGCGTGACCGCGCTCGCCATTGACCCCACCAACCCGGCCATCGTCTACGCCGGCACGAACGGCGACACCGAAGCCTTCATGGTGAAGATCGCGCCCGGCAACCCGACGCTGCTCTTTTCCAGCTACATCGGCGGCGCGCGCACCGACACGGCCCTCGGCGTGACGGTGGACAACTTCGGCAACGCTTACATCACCGGGCGCACGGCCTCGGCCAATTTCCCCGTCACGGCCGGCGCGTTCCAGTCCGCCCTCGGCGGCTCGGCCGACGCCTTCCTCGTCAAGCTCAACGCGCCCAACTATACGCCCGCCTTCGCCACCTACTTCGGCGGCGGGCGCACCGAAGAGGGGCAGGGCATCGCGCTCGACCCGGCCGGCAACATCTACGTCGCGGGGCGCACCGGCTCGCTCAACTTACCCGTCACCGCCGGCTCGTTCCAGACGAAGATCGGCAACCCCGGCACGGTCGGTGCCAGCGACATGTTCGTCACGAAGTTCAACCCCTCCGGCGCGAGCCTGAGCTATTCCAGCTACCTCGGCGGCGCGGGCAGCGAGGCCCTCTCGCCCTTCGGCTTGCAGTTGCTCAACGCCGTCGCCGTGGACGCCTTCGGCAACGCCTACGTCGTCGGCATCACCTCCGACCGGACTACCTTCCCGGCGTTCGACTTCATCAACGGCAGCGCCCCGTCCGCCGGCACGACGGGCACGTTCGTCGCTAAGGTGAGTACCAGCTCGCCCTCCTACAGCATCACCGGCCACCTGCTGACGAACACCGCCGCGCCCATCGTCGGGGCCGAGGTTGAGGTGTATGACGCCAACGGCCGCTTCCTCAACGAGTCCATCACCGACAGCACGGGCTATTACGAGCTGATCAGCCTGCCGCCCGGCGACTACACGGTTCAGCCCTGTGGCTGCGGGGCCGGGAACTTCAGCTTCAGCCCGCCGCTGCGCAACTTCACGGGTCTCAACGCCGATCAGACGGCCGACTTCACCGGCACGCCGCTCTACCAGATTCAGGGGAGCATCACGTCTGTGGGCAACAACTTCGGCGTCGGCGGCGTGACCGTCACGCTCAGCGGCGCGGCCTCGGCCACGGCGATCACGAACGTGGACGGGAGCTACTTCTTCCCCAACGGTCTGCCGAACGGCAACTACACGGTCACGCCGTCGCGCCCCGGCTACACCTTCACGCCCGTCAACCGGACGCTGACCAACCTGAGCGCCGATCAGTTCTCCGTCAACTTCACGACCAGCTCGGCCCAGTTCTTCAACGTGACGGGGCGCGTGGCCGATACGAACAACGTCGGCGTGAGCGGCGTGGGCATTTTCCCCAAGCCCTCCTCTTTCCGGCTCACCGGCATCAACGGCATCTTCACCGACGCCAGCGGCAACTACACCATCACCAACGTGCAGGCCGACCTGCCCACCACCATCATCCCGGTCAAGCAGGCCCTGACCTTCAGCCCGTACAACCCAACGCTCTCCAACCTGGTCGGGCCGACGACGCTCAACTTCACGGCCACGGCCGCCGCCGGCCTCACGGGCCAGATCGCTTACGATGCGTTTGATCAAGCGACGAACATCGGTGGAATCTTCATCGCCAACGCCAACGGCACGGGCGCGGTGAACGTTACGAACGACGGCGCTGAGGTTGGTTGGTCGCCTGATGGCACGAAACTCGTCTTCGTTAGCGACCGCGATAGCTTGCCTGATCCGAGCGGCTTTGTGAAAGACGACATTTACACCATCAATGCCGACGGCACGGGCCTCGTGCGACTCACCAACAACTCGACCAACCCCAACAGGTTTGTCGAAGATGGCGATCCGGCATGGTCGCCGGACGGCGGCCGCATCGCTTTCGAGAACGGCAATCTGGAATGCAGCGGGGCCGACGAGCTGGTGTTGAGCCAAATCTACGCGATCAACGCCGACGGCACGAACCGCACCCAGTTAACCGGCGGCGCGTTCCCGGCTGCCTTCCCATCCTGGGCCCCCGACGGCACGCGACTCACCTTCGCGCGTGGTACCGTCGCTGGCGATTGCAGCGATTCGGACGGCGACATCTGGGTCATGAACGCCGACGGCAGCGCGCAGACGCCGCTCACCAACAACCCCGACGACGAGTCCGAGCCGGCCTGGTCGCCCGACGGCACGAAGATCGCCTTCGTCAAGGAGATACCGGGCACCTTCACCCGGAACCTCTATGTGATGAACGCCGACGGCACAGGGGTCACTAATCTCACGCCGTTCCTGGCCGACGCCGACAGCCCGACCTGGTCGCCCAACGGCTCAAGGATCGCGTTTAATGGTGTCTTGGACTTTGGCCCTGCCGGCGGCGGCAACCCTATCTATGCCATTAACGCCGACGGCACTGGCCTGACACTGATCACGACGGGCGCGGGCGGGGCCGCGTGGCGGCCCGATCTGAGCTTGCAACCGGCGAACATCAGCGGGCGCATCAGCGACACGAACGGGGTCGGGGTGAGCGGCGCGACGGTCACTTTGGCGGGCACGCAGGGCGGCACGACCATCACCGACGCCAACGGCTTCTACGCCTTCCGCGGCATCCAGCGCAACGGCAACTACACGGTCACGCCCACGCTCGCGGGGCGCACCTTCAGCCCCGCGCAGCAGACCGCCAACAACCTGCTCGGCACGCGCACCGCCAACTTCAGCTCCGCCGCCCTGACCGTGAGCGTCAGCGGGCGCGTCGTGACCGACGACATCCCGGCCGCCGGTCTCGGCGGCGTCACCGTGACGCTCTCGGGCAGCGCCGGCGGCACGACCACGACGGACGCCAACGGCAACTACACGTTCGCCGGCCTCGCGCCCGGCGGCAACTACACGGTCACGCCGGCCCGCACCAACTACCAGTTCGATCTGCCGGCGCGGACGTTCAACAACGCGCTCGTGAACCAGCGGGCCGATTTCGTCGCCACGCTGGTCTACGTCATCTCCGGGCGCGTCACGGACACGGCGACGGGCGCGGGCCTGGCCGGCGTGACCATCACGGTCTCGGGCACGCGCACCGTCGTGACCACGACCGACGCCGGCGGCAACTACGCCGTGACGGTCGCCGCCGGGGGCACGTACTCTGTGACGGCCACCAGCCCCTACTACCTGTTCACGCCGCCCCGCGCCGACTTCCCCAACCTGGGCGGGCCGCAGACGGCCAACTTCGCCACCGTGCCGGCGGCCGTGCCCACGCCGACGCCGCCCCTGAGCGACAACTTCAACACCCCCGCGCGCGACCCCGAAAAGTGGAACCTGGGCACGCTCTCGCAAGACCCGGACGCGGTTGACCCGCTCGTCCCCGTCGTCCAGCGCGCCGGGCATCTGGAGATCACGCCCCTGCCGAACGCGACGGGCGAGCACTTCAACGGCTACGTCTCAGTCCGCCCGTTCGATTTCACCAGCGGCACGGCCGTGGTCGAAACGGTGCAGACGACGACCTCCACGGGCCAGACCATCTTCGGCCTCGGCAGCGACAGCCAGAACAACTACCGCTTCGTCGTGACCACGCTCGGCGCGGCCCCGCCCGAAGTGCGCGCGGCATTGAGTGCCGGTGGCTGGGGCCCGCTCGACATCTCGACGCTGGTGCTGGTCTTCCAGGTGCGGATCGGCGGCGTCGTCACGCAGGCGGTCATCCCTTACGACCCGGTGGCGCACCGCTTCTGGCGCTTCCGCCACGACGCGCCGGTCAACGCCATCCTGTTCGAGACCAGCCCGGACAACAGTGCGTTCACCGAGCGCTTCCGCAAGAGCCTGGAGAAGAACGTGTCGGCGCTCGCGGTCGAGTTGACGGCGGGCACGGCCGAGCCGACCACCGGCGGCGGCACGGCCATCTTCGACAACCTGAACATCATGACGAGCACCGTGGCGTTCGCCTCCGCCGCCTTCACCGTGATGGAGAACGCCAGCGCGGCGACCTTGACGGTGACGCGCTCGGGCGGCGTGAACGGCCCGGCCACGGTCACCTACACGACCGTGGACGATCCGGCCGAAGTGGGCTGCTTCGATCAGGTCAACAACCACGGCGCGTCCTACGCCCGCTGCGACTACGCGACGAGCGTGGACACCCTGAGCTTCGCGCCTGGCGAGACGCAGAAGACTCTGGTCATCCCCGTCATTGACGACAGCTTCGTCGAGGGCGACGAGACCGTCCGCGTCATCCTGCTCAACCCGTCGGGGTGCGGGCTGAGTTCCGCCGTCGGCGCGGCGACCTTGACGATCAAGGACAACGACCAGGCGGGGCAGCCGAACCCGGTCTTCGAGCCGAACCCGGCCAACACGGCCCGCACGATCCCGTTCTTCGTGCGCCAGCACTACCTCGACTTCCTCGCGCGCGAGCCGGAGCAGGGCGAGCCTTGGACGGGCGTGCTCACGCGCTGCCTGACCTTGGCGGGCGGCTCCCCCGACAACATCAACAACACCGACCCGAACTCGCCCTCGGCCGGCTGCGACCGCCTGATCGTGTCGGGGTCGTTCTTCGGCTCGCCGGAGTTCAAGGACAAGGGCGTCTACCTGATCGTCTTCTACCGGGCGGCCTTCAACCGCCTGCCGACCTACGCCGAGTTCGCGCAAGACCTGCGCTCGCTGACCGGCGCGACGCCCGCCGAGACGTTCGCCAAGCGCGCCAGCTTCGCGACCGCCTTCACCCAGCGTCAGGAGTTCGCCGGCCAGTACGGTGCGCTCGCGAACGCGGCTTACGTCGCGGCGCTGCTGGGACGCTACCAACTGACGCAGATCACTTGCCCCGACCCGGCGCAGCCGGACGGGACGGCGAAGGTCACACTGACGAGCACGGAGTTGACGAGCCGCCTCGCGGGCGGCACGCTGACGCGCGCACAGGTCTTGCGGGCCGTCGTGCAGTCGGACGAAGTCAGCCAGCAGCGCGAGGCGGTCAACGCGTTCGTCGCCGCGCAGTACTACGGGTTCCTGCGGCGCGCGCCCGACACGGGCGGGTTCAACAACTGGGTCAACTACCTGACCAGCCACCCCGGCGACTTCCGCACCATGGTCAACGGCTTCATGAACTCGACCGAGTACCGGCTCAGGTTCGG
>DASVPY010000037.1:0-22644 GCA_036389395.1 Pyrinomonadaceae bacterium | reverse complement strand
CGGGCGGTTGCCACGCTCGCCGACTCTGTGAGAGCATCGGGGCTATTCTGCCGAGTGGCGTTCCCGCGCGTAGCCACGCGCTAAATTACCTTGAGAGCCCTAAGCTTATGACATCAACAGCCGAGCGGCCGTCCAACTACGTCTCGCGCAAAGCGAGCCTTTTCACAGAGTCCGTGATACGAGAGATGACGCGCGAAGCCCTCAAGCACGGGGCCGTCAATCTCTCGCAGGGCTTCCCGGATTTCGCCGCGCCCGAAGACATCAAGCGCGTCGCCCAGCAGGCCATCGCCGACGACATCAATCAGTACGCGATCACCTGGGGCGCGCGCGATTTCCGCCACGCCATCGCGCGCAAGATCAAGTGGTATCTGGGCCTGGACGATGACCCGGAGACGGAGCTTACGGTCACTTGCGGCTCGACCGAGGGCATGATCGCGGCCATGATGGCGACCGTCGATCCGGGCGAAGAGGTGATTCTCTTCGAGCCTTTCTATGAGAACTACGCGCCCGACGCGATCCTGTCGGACGCCCGCCCGCGCTACGTCCCGCTACGCGCGCCGGGCTGGAGCTTTGACCGTGAAGAGCTGCGCGCGGCCTTCAGCGAGCGAACCAAAGCCATCATCGTCTGTAATCCGAACAACCCGACGGGGAAGGTCTTCACGCGCGACGAGATGGAGTTCATAGCCGCGCTCTGCAAGGAGTACGACGCGCTCTGCTTCACGGATGAAATCTACGAGCACATCCTCTACCCGGCGGAAGAAGAGGGCTTGAATATCGAGCACATCTCCATGGCCCAGCTCGAAGGGATGCGCGAAAGAACTGTCGTCGTCAACTCCATGTCGAAGACCTATTCGGTGACGGGCTGGCGCGTCGGCTACTGCATCGCGCCGCCCGCGATCACCGGCGCGATCCGCAAGGTGCACGACTTCCTCACGGTCGGCGCGGCCGCGCCGCTGCAAGCCGCGGGCGCGCACGCCCTGCGCCTGCCGCCGTCGTACTATGAGAAACTGCGCGCCGACTACGAGCACCGCCGCGACCTACTCGTGCCAGAACTCGAACGCGCCGGCTTCCAAATCTTCCGTCCCGACGGCGCGTACTACGTCATGACCGACATCGCCGCGTTCGGCTTCGCGGACGACGTGGCGTTCACGCGGCATTTGATCCGGGAGGTCGGCGTCGCCTGCGTGCCTGGCTCAAGCTTTTACAGCGACCCGCGGCTCGGCGCTCGGCAAGTCCGCTTCTGCTTCTGCAAGCAAGACGAGACGCTGCTCAGGGCCGCCGAGCGTCTGCACAAACTGCGCGCCTGAAGCATTCGCCTGTTAGCGGCGGCGCGTTACGGATTCAACTCATGTGGGACACGAAGCGCCAGATCATCTGGGCCGCCACCGGCTTCGTCCTCGGCTCGCTCGTCCTCTACCGCGACGCCTTCGACGACTCGGGCCGCTTCAGCCTCCGCTTCTTCCTCTTCCTCGAACTCCTCCTCCTCGTCATCATGGCCGCCATGCTCTACTTCTACTCGCGGCAGAATAAGAGCTAGAGTGGCTGGCGGTTGTGGGTCACGTGCCGCCGGTCTCACACAGAGTACACACAGTTAACACAGAGGACACAGATCAGAACTCTGTGTCCTCTATGAGCGCGTCGTCGCCGCGCTCGGCCATCGCGCGGAAAGCCTCAGCCCAGCCCTCGCGCGGGCGGCGCGCGGGGCGGATGACGAGTTGATCGGCTTGCGCCTCGATCTCGACCTCATCTGTCAGCCCGCTGCGCTCCAGCAGCGGCTTGGGGATGCGGACGCCCCAGGAGTTTCCGATCCTCACGATGCGCGTCTTCATGCAATTACACGGCCGGTTACTTCGGCGGCTGGGCGGTCTTGGCGCGGAAGTTGATGCCGGGGTTGCCGGTGACGAGGAGGCGGCGGGCGTCGAAGGAGGAGAAGGAGGTCGGGCTGTAGGCGAGTTGGTAGCGGTTGCGGCGCAGCTCGTCGCAGATGGCGCGGGCGGCGGCGCGCGGTTCGTCTAAGGGCAGCACGCGCCCGCCCGTCGCCTCCGCCAGTTGTTGCACGACTTGGGGCGGCTTCGGTTGGTCGCGGCGGAACGCGCCGCCCGTGCGGTCGGGCAGTTGCAAGGCGTAGACGGCGATGTCCTCGCGCTGCAACTCGGCGAGCGCGTCTCTGAACTTCGTGCGGCTGCCGCGATCCAGGCCGTCGCCGATGAGCACGATGGCGCGCTTGCGGTTGCCGCCCGTGAGCGGGCGGAGCGCCTCGGCGATGACGGCCGTGATGGCGTCGAACAGGTGCGGCTCACCGTGCTTGCGCAGCATGTTGAGCGAGGCCTCGACCTGCTTGGGGTTGTCCGTCCAGTCCGTGACGATCTCGGCCTGCTCGTCGTAGCCGACGATGAGTAGTTGATCGCCCTCGAAGATTTCGTAGATGAACTCGCGCGCCACCTGCGCCAGCTTCGGCACGTCTGTGCGCAGCGAGCGCGAGTTGTCCACGAGCAGGATGATGCGTGCGGGGCCGGGATCAGGTTTGAAGCTCTGGATGGTCTGCTCGACGCCGTCGTCGTAGAGCGAGACCTCTTTGGCGCTGACGGGCGCGTCGGAGCCGTCGGCGCGCGCGGCGGTGACGTTGAGGGTTGTCGTGCGCTCGGCGGCGGGGACGGGTCTGCGCCCCGCCTGGCTCAGGGCCAGCGCGCACGCGCAGAGCAGCAGACACGGGACACAGAGCAGTCGCAGCCGTGGGCGCATGTCGTTACAGTTGCTTAGTCGCCGCTCGTCGTCGCGTTGCGCGCCGTCTTCTGCGCCGCGCCGCGCGCCTTGCCTTCGGGCTTGTTCTCGGACTTACCGTCGGCCTTCGACTCGGCTTTCGCGTCGGCCTTCGGTTCGGTCTTGGCTTCGGCTTTCGCCTCGGTCTTCGCCTCGCCCTGCGCCTCTTTCGCGTCCGTCTTGCGGCCCGCGTAGTCGGTCACGTACCAGCCCGCGCCTTTGAACTGGATGCCGGACGTTGACCACTCCTTTTCGAGCCGGCCGCCGCACTTGCGGCAGCGCGTGAGCGGCTTGTCCGTCATCTTCTGTATGATCTCGACGTGCGCCTTGCACTTCCGACAGGTGTATTCGTATATCGGCATACGTTCAACTCAGACTATTAGGATTGTGTTCGCGCCAAGGGCGTTTACCGCCCTGATTATACGAACCGAAAACAACGCTCCGCAACCGTGCGTCCCTTTGATGCAGTCTGCCTGCAATGTGACTGTAACACTACTCGGCGGGCGAAAATTTTTTTCGTTTTCGGTGACAAAATTATTGCAGCGGTTCGAGACGAAAGCCGCGCAGATTGAGCGACGAAGCCGCTTGCGGCGCGCGCAGGGGCGTCTAAACTTAGTTATAAGTCAGCTTAGCGGGGTGGATTAAAGCCAAACAGTACAATAATTTAGTCTGATATTTTCGTTGCAATCGGTGCAACCGACATTGCAATTCATCCATCTCATACCCGGTTTCGATTTGCTGCTCTTTGACCAGTGATCGTTTCCATGCGTAGCCCCCAAGACCTTTGCGCCGCGTGCGTGTAAACAACAACGCAGGTCCCGCGAGGCCTAGCTCACATGGAGAAAGAACTGAATGCATTTTCCCCGTCCCGTTCCCCTGTTTCGCTCTTTCAAACTGGCTTTTTTCTTCGTCTTCGGTCTGACCGTTTTCGCCAGCTTCACCAACTTTACGACGCGCGCCTCCGCGCCCGGCGTTGAAGCAGCCCCCGCGGCGGTCGCCGTCTTTGACCCCAACTACATCCCGGCGGACGTACCCACTTCGGGCGACCGCCAGCTCGATCTGATCATCCTGCACGCCGGTCAGCAGTTCGGCGTCGATCCGCGCCTGCTGCACGCGGTCATCTGGCAGGAGTCGCGCTACAAGAACAACGCCAAGTCCGGCGCGGGCGCGCAAGGCCTCATGCAGATGATCCCTTCGACGGCCGCGCGCTTCGGCTGCACGAACGTCTACGACCCGAAGGCCAACGTCACGGCCGGCGCGAAGTACCTGCGCTGGCTCTTGGATCGGTTCGACGGCGACGTGGCGCTCGCGCTCGCCGGCTACAACGCGGGCGAAGGCGCGGTGGCCAAGTACGACGGCGTGCCGCCCTACTCCGAGACCCAGGGCTACGTGCGCAACATCATCGCGCGCTACGGCCAGACCTACCACCCGCTGCTCACGCCCGAACAGGCGCTCGCCCAGTTCCGCCTCACGAACGTCCCCGCCGCGGAACTCGCGCGCGTGAACTGAGGCAGTGGTCGGTGGTCGGTGGTCGGTGGTCAGTTAAGAATTCAGCGTTCAAAGTTCAAGGTTCAACGTTGAAGGTCGGCTGCGTGCTGAACCTTGAACGTTGAACCTTGAACTTTTGAACCGCCTTCCTACTGACCACCGACCACTGCTCCTTGTCTTTCCGCCGGCCGCTTCGCTATCATCTGCGCCGCGGTTGAAGTCCCCTCGCAAGGCCAGCGCGTTTCCGGGTTCGGCCCGACCGCCCGCTCTCTCACGCGCTACGGAGTTTCGCCGAAGGAGCAGTGAACGCCACTTGTCCGTGCAGCCCACGCCCAACACGACCGCGCAGACGCTCTCGCTCGAACGCAAGAGCCGGATGTACGAGGCGCGCGAGGCCATCATCAACCGCCTCGCGCCCACGCTCCAGTCGCAGATCGATCTCGACAAGTTCCTGCAAGCCGTCGTCAGCGAGCTGGGCCGGATGATGGGCGTGGATCGCTGCGACGTGATCCAACTGGCCGGCACGGGCGAGCTGCGCATCAGCCACGAGTGGCGCGCCGCGCTCGACGTGCCGTCGAGCCTCGGCACGACCATCCCCGTGGACGCGCGCCAACTGCTCGGCCGCTTCGACCTCACGCAGCCCATCCGCGTGGACGACACCGGCGCGCCCGGCCTCGACCCCAAGCTGCACCTGCTGCCCGCGAGCCTCAACACGCGCTCGCTCCTCGTCGTGCCCGTCGTCCTCGGCGGCGACGTGCTCGGCCTCGTCGGCCTGCACACCGTCCGCGCGCCGCGCAAGTGGCTCGACGAAGAGGTCTCGTTCCTGCAATCCATCGCGGGCCAGATCGCGGTCGGCTACCAGTACGCGCGCCTCTACACGAACCAGCAGCGCGAGGCGCACCGCACGCAGGCCTTGCTCGACATCGCCAACGCCCTGAACGCGCGCTCGGACTTCGGCGAGGTCACGTCCTTCGTGCTCGAACGCGCGCTCACCCTGGTCGGCGCGGACTACTGTGCCCTGGGCGTGCTCGCGCCCGGCGGGCAGACGATAAACCTCGCCGCCTTCAAAGCCGCGCCGCGCGCCGCGACCGCGGGCGTGCGCGGTCTCATCGAGGCGCACGGGCAGTCGATCTCCGTCGCACAGTTCCCGGCCGTGATCGAACTGTTCCAAGCGCCGAAGACGTTACCGCTGCTCGACGCCGATCTGCCGCAACCCTTTCGCGCGATGTTCAACGAAATTCTGGGCGGGCACGCCGCGGTCGTCACACCCGTCCGCGTGGGCGGGCAGGCGTTCGGGTTGCTCGGCCTCGTGTGGAGCGAGGAACGCGCCGGCTTCGACGAGCACGAGACGGCGCTCGTCGAAGGCATCGCCGATCAGATCGGCACGGCGCTCGAACGCGATCAGCTCTCGACCGAAGTCCTGCGCCTGCGCTCGGTGCTGCACGAGCGGCACGCCGAGGAGCGCATCATTGGGCAGACGCCCGCCATCCGCCGCGCCGTCGAGTTGGCGCGCACGGTCGCCGACACGCAGACCTCCGTGCTCGTCCAAGGGGAGTCCGGCACGGGCAAGGAACTGCTCGCCAACCTCATCCACTACAACTCGCAGCGCCGCGAACGCACCTACATCAAGCTCAACTGCGGCGCGATCCCTGAGACGCTGTTGGAGTCCGAACTGTTCGGCCACGAGCGCGGCGCGTTCACCGACGCGCGCGCGCGCCGCCGCGGCAAGTTTGAAGAGGCGGACGGCGGCACGCTTTTCTTAGACGAGATCGGCGAGATGAGTCTGTCGGCGCAGGTGCGGCTCTTGCGCGTCCTGCAAGACGGCGAGTTCACGCGCGTGGGCGGCAACGAAGTTTTGAAGGTGGACGTGCGCGTCATCGCCGCGTCGAACGTGGACTTGGAGCGCGCGGTCGAGCAAGGGACGTTCCGCCGCGATCTCTTCTACCGGCTCTCGGTCTTCCCCGTCACGCTGCCGCCCCTGCGCGAGCGCGCGGGCGACATCCACCCGCTCGTCATCCACTTCCTCGAACACTACAAGCAGCGCACGGGCCGCTTCGTCGCCGGCATCTCGCGCGAGGCTCTGGACGCGCTCGTCGGCTACGACTGGCCCGGCAACGTGCGCGAGCTGGAGAACGCCATCGAGCGCGCCGTCATCATCGCCGCCGGCCGCCAGATCGAGTTGGAGGATTTGCCCGAAACCATCGCCCGCGCCGCGCTCGCGGAACGCGCCCGCACGCGCACCGCGCGCGCCCGCGCCGGCCGCGACGAACCCGCCATCAAGCTCGAACTCGCCGTGCCCGCCCCGCTCGAAGAGATCGAGCGCCGCGCCATCGAGGCCACGCTCGCCTACACGGGCGGCGACAAGACGCGCGCCGCCCGCGCCCTCGGCATCGGCCGCAAGACCCTCTACCGCAAGCTGCTCGCCTACCAAAAGGACGCCGCCGAGTAAACGCCCGCGCCGGCCCGTAAAGCGTGCCGCCGATCTTCCGTTAAAGTGTGGCGTCGATCTTCCGTCGCCGCGACGCCGCGCCTCTTGCCCCGGCGCGCGCGCTTTGTGCTATAGTGCCGGCCGGCTTTGAGGCGAAATTTTGTGACCACTGACGGGCCGCGCGGTCACCAGTCCGCGCGGCTGGAAAGCGAGGTCGTGATGACGCACGAGAGACCTTTGCCGGCACGCCGCGACGACGGCGACGCGGGCGCGCGCGTGGCCTTCCTGCTGCTCGGCGGGCTGCTCGGCGCGGCCGCCGCGCTCCTGTTCGCGCCCAAGTCCGGGCGCGAGCTGCGCGCCGACATCGCCGACGCCACGCGCAAGGGCGTCGATCAGGCGCGCGAGCGCGCGACCGAGTATTACGAGACGACGCGCGAACGCGCGACCGAACTCTACAACACGGCCTCCGACCGGGCGACCGAACTGGCCACGGGCGCGCGCGAAGCGGCCCTGCGCCGCGGCGAGACCCTGCAAGCCGCCATCGAGGCCGGCAAGCGCGCCTACGCCGAAGAGAAGCGCCGCACCGAGGCCGCCGGCATACTCGAACAGGCCCCCACCTACTACGAAGAGATCAAGGACGCGGGCCAATCTTGACGATTTTAGATTGCGGATTGCGGATTGCGGATTGAAGAGCTAAGCACTAACACTCTCCATTCCTTCCCTAATCCGCAATCCGCAATCCGCAACCCGCAATCCGCAATCCGCAATGCTTCTACTGGCGTTACAGATGAGCACGCGCGACCCGGCCTTCTGGGTGCTGGTGATCGTGGCGGCGGCGTTCGTCGTCGTGGCGGCGGCGATGGTCGGCATCGCGGTCGTGGTGGCGCGCGTGGCGCGCACCGTCCGCCGGCTCGAAGAGCGCGCCGAGCCGCTGCTGGCGCAGGTCACGGCGCTCTCGGCGCGCGTCAACCAGATCGCCGCCGAGGGGCGCGGCGTCGCCGAGCAGGTCACGACCATCTCGGATCACCTCTCGACCGCCACGCAGCACTTCTCCGAGTCGGCCGCGCTCATCAAGGACGAGGTGCGCGAACTGAAGCAGATCGTCGGCTACACGGCCACGAACGTGCGCGACCGCGTCGAGAGCGTCGGTCAGACCATCGCGCGCGCCGAGCGGCAGTTCTCCGCCACGACCCTGTTCATCCACACCAAACTCATCGAGCCGGCGCGCGAGCTGGCGGCGATCATGGCCGGCTTCCGCCGCGGGCTTGAGGTGCTGACCGCGCCGCGCCCCAAGCAACTCGACCAGACCTACAGCGAAGAAGAGATGTTCATCGGCTGAGCGCGCAAGGGCCGCCCCCGCCTTCGGTCGCCCGGCGCGAAGTCGGGCGTGCCGGATTAAATCCCGCCGCCGCCGCCCCGAATCTGGAAGCCGCTCCTGATTTCTCATTTCTAACGGCCGCACCCCCTATGAGATTCCACCCGCGGTAGCAATAGGAGATTCATCATGCGCCCTCGCCTTAGCTTGCTCCTGCCGGCCGTGGTCACCGTCCTCTGCCTGCTGCCGGCGGCGGCGCACGCCGACCCGGTGGTCGTCACCGGCGGCTCGATCAGCACCACGTACGTGCGCGGCGCGTTCCGCACCGAGACGGGCGACATCACAGGCACGGGCGGCTTCGCCCTGCGGCTCAACGAGCCGGACGGCGGGAACCACGCGACGCCCGCGGCCTGCACCGACGGCCCGTGCGCGCCCGGCACGGTCGTCAACCTCGCCAACGGCACGCTGTCGCTGACCACCTTCCCGGCTTTCGGGGCGGCCACCATCCCCGGCGCGGGCACGTACTCGCCCATCCTCGTCTTCGGCACGCTGAACTTCTCGGCCGCCGACGTGATCGTGCCCGACCTGACGCTCTCGACCGTCACGGTCAGCACGCCGTTCACGCTGGGCGGCACGATCCAAATCCTGGGCTTCGACCAGAGCAGCGGCACGTTCGTGCCCGTCTTCAACGACACGCTGACGGGGCAGGGCCTCTTGTCGCTGACCTTCGTGCAGGTGGCGGGCGGCTACTCGCTGCGCACCTACCAGTTCCAGTTCAGCCCCGCGGCCGTGCCTGAGCCGGCGACGCTGACGCTGCTCGGCGCGGGTCTCGTCGGCGCGTACCTCGGCGCGCGCCGCCGCAGAGTCGGTGGTTGAGTGGGGCGCGCGGCCGGGTTAACACAGAGGGCACAGAGGTAACACAGAGGCCACAGAGAGTTCTTACTGTGCCCTCTGTGCCTACTCTGTGTCCTCTGTGTTATCTGATCCTGCGCTAGAGGTCGCCGCGCGGGTCTTGTTACGCCGCCGCGTCTGCTGTTAATATCGCGCCCTAACGCACGCGCCCCGACCGGCCCCGCGCAGGCCGAAAGGAGTTACCATGAGACCGTTGCTCAGACTGCTGGCGGCAACCCTGGCCCTCACGGCCCTCGCCGCGGCCACGGCCCGCGCCGACACGCCCGTCACCTCCGGCGTGATCTCGATGAGCAACTTTTCCGGCGGCACGTTCCAACTCTACAGCGGCAAGCTGATGTTGAGCGGCGGCATCGAAGACGGCGCTGATCCGAGTTGTTTCCTGTGCCCGCCGGGCAGCGCGTTCGCCGTCGGCGCGCCGCCGCGCGTCTTCAGCGGCTTCGTCAGCGGCCCGGCCAAAGTCAACGGCGTCGCCTACGCGCGCCTCTACTACGTCGGCACGATGCGCCTGATGAGTATGCCCATCTACATGCCGGCGGGCCGCAGCCAGCCGCGCGTGACGTTCCGCGCGCCCTTCATCTTCCGCTGGGACGTGTACGGCTGCACGGTCAACGCGCTCCAGTGCGGCAGCGAGAACGCCGTCTACCACGACACGCTCGCGGGGCAGGGCATGATGAGCGTCCGCATGACCAGCCTCTACAACGTGGACGGCGGCCACCTCTACAACTCGCGCGACATGCGCTTCGACTTCCTCCCGGCCGTGGTCATGCCCGCGACGGCGCTCACCTGTTCGCTGGCGAACCTGTGGCCCGGCGCGTGGCAGCAGCCGTGCGCGGACGCCTTGCAAGGGGCGGCCGCGCCCGCCGGCGCGATTGATTCGATTAGCCCGAACAAGGGCCGCACCGGCGTCAAGCCGTAACGTCCGCAGACGTTCGACCAAGCTGACCCGGCGCGAGGCGGCCCGCAAGCGAGCCGCCCGCGCCGGGTCTTTCTGTCGGCCGCGAGGCGACATGGCAACTTCGATAGGGCGGCGCGGCTACTTTGGTGCGCCGCCGCGTCTGCTGCTACTATTGCTTTTTCCGCCCGCGCCCGCCGGTCGTCTCCGTGCGGGCGCGCTTGAAGTCAGGGCGACTGTCCGAGCGTCGAGACCGACCGAGCCTTTGTCTATGAGCACCGAAACGCCGCTGGAGTTGAAGAAGACCGTCAACCTGCCGAAGACCAACTTCGCGCAGAAGGCCAACCTGGGCCAGTCCGAGCCGGCCCGCCTGCAACGCTGGGCCGAGATCGACCTCTACCAGTTGATCCGCGAGCGCCGGGCCGGCGCGGAGCGCTTCATCCTGCACGACGGGCCGCCTTACGCCAACGCGGACATCCACCTCGGCACGGCGCTCAACAAGCTGTTGAAAGATTTCGTCGTCAAGTCGCGCACGATGATGGGCTACGACGCGCCTTACGTGCCCGGCTACGACTGCCACGGGCTGCCCATCGAGCAGCACGTCGAGCGCACGCTCGACAAGAAGGGCAAGAAGCGTGCGGAGCTGCCGGTCGTCGCCTTCCGCCGCATCTGCCGCGAGCACGCGGCCGACGCACTCAAACGACAGACGCGCGACTTCAAGCGGCTCGGCATCACGGGCCTGTGGGAGCACCCGTACCTGACGATGTCGAACCAGTACGAGGCGGAGACGGCGCGGCTCTTCGGCCGCTTCGTCGCGCGCGGCTACGTCTACAAGGGCGCGCGCCCCGTCTACTGGTGCATCCACGATCAGACCGCGCTCGCCGAAGCCGAGGTCGAGTACCGCGAGCACACCAGCCCGTCCGTCTACGTCAAGTTCCCTCTGTCCGAAGCGACGGTTGACGGCAAGGCGTTCAAGCGCGAAGTCTTGGGCAGCGAAGACGACCCGCGCCAAATCTTCTTCCTCATCTGGACGACCACGCCCTGGACGCTCCCCGCGAACCTCGGCATCGCCGTCAACCCCAACTTCGAGTACGCCGCGGTCGAAGCGGGCGACGAGGTTTACGTCGTCGCGGCCGAACTGGTGGACGTGGTCGCGCAGAAGTGCGGCCTCGCCGCGCCGAACGTCGTCGCGCGGTTTCCCGGCTCACGCCTCGACCGTTTGGAAGCGCGTCACGCGTGGCTGGATCGGCCGTCGCTGCTGATGGTCGGCGAGCACGTCACGCTCGGCGGCGAGGCGGACGCGGAGACGGAACTCGACGTGAGCGAGGCGCGCGCGCGTGAGGCGACGGGCAAGGCGGGCACGGGGCTGGTGCATACCGCGCCGGGGCACGGGCACGACGACTTTGTGATCGGCAAACAGTACGGGCTGGACATCTACTGCCCCGTGGACAACGCCGGGCGCTTCGTCGCCGAGGTCGAACACTTCGCCGGTCTCAACGTGTTCGAGGCGAACCCGAAGATCGTCGAGTTCATGACGGAGCGCGGCGTGCTGCTGTTCAGCGAGTCTTACGGCCACCGCTACCCGCACTGCTGGCGCTGCAAGAACCCGGTCATCTTCCGCGCCACGCCGCAGTGGTTCATCTCGCTCGACGCGCGCCCGCTCGAAGCGGCCGTCGAGGTGGACGAGGACGGGCGCGACCGCGCGAACTACACGGAGAACGAAGCGGCCGCGCCGGCTTCTTTGCGCGCGCTCGCGCTCGACGAGGTCGCGCGCGTCCGCTGGCTGCCCGCGTGGGGCGAGGAGCGTATGCGCAACATGCTGCGCGCGCGCCCCGACTGGTGCGTCTCGCGCCAGCGCGTCTGGGGCGTGCCCATCCCCGTCTTCTACTGTGCCGCCTGCCAGTCGCCGGTGGCCGAGCCGTCGGTCATCGAGCACGTCGCCAACATCTTCGAGCAGGAGTCGGCCGACGCCTGGTACGCGCGCGAGGCCAAAGACCTCTTGCCCGAAGGCTTCACGTGCTCCCAGTGCCAGGGAACGGACTTCACGAAGGAGACGGACATACTTGACGTGTGGTTCGACAGCGGCGCGTCCTCGGTCGCCGTGCTCGAACACTACACGGAGTTGCGCTGGCCCGCCGACATGTACCTCGAAGGCGGCGACCAGTACCGCGGCTGGTTCAACTCTTCGCTCATGGTGGGCTTGGCCGCGCACGAGCGCGCGCCCTACCGAGCCGTGCTCACGCACGGCTGGGTGGTGGACGGGCAGGGCAAGGCGATGCACAAATCTGCGGGCAACGCCGTCGCGCCCGACGAGGTGCTCAAGGAATCGGGCGCGGAGATACTGCGCCTGTGGGCGGCCTCGACCGACTACACGGAGGACGTGCGCGCCTCGGCCGAAATCCTCGCGCGCGTCGGCGACGGCTACCGCAAGCTGCGCAACACGGCCCGCTTCGCCCTGGGCAACCTCGCGGGCTTCGACCCGCAGCGCGACTACGTGGCGCGCGCCGAGCTTCCGGAGATAGACCGCTGGGCGCTCGCGGAACTGGACGCCGTGGTCGAGCGCGCGCTCGCGGCTTACCGCGATTACGAGTTCCACACCGTCTACCACACGCTCTACCAGTTCTGCACCGTCACGCTCTCGGCGCGCTACTTCGACATCATCAAGGATCGGCTCTACACGAGCGCGCCCAAGGCACACGCGCGCCGCGCCGCGCAGACCGTGCTCTACGAGATCGCCGACGCGCTCGCGCGCCTGCTCGCGCCCATCCTCGTCTTCACCGCCGACGAGATTTGGGAGAACCTGCCGCCCATCGTCGCGGGCGCGGGCGACGCGGCGGTCGGGCGCGTCGCTTCAGTCCACCTCGCCGACTTCCCCGTCATCGTCGGCGCGCGCGACGCGGACTTGCGCGCGCGCTGGGCCGAGTTGTTCGCCGTGCGCGACGAGGTCTTGCGCGCGCTCGAAGAGGCGCGCGTGGCGAAGCTGATCGGCAGCGGCCTCGACGCGCGCGTCGAGATCATCGCCCGCGATCCGGTCTACAGCCTGCTCGCCGACTACGGCGAAGAGTTGCGCTACGTCTTCATCGTCTCGCAGATCGGCGTCGTCAAGACCGGGGACGAGAACGCGCCCGCCGTGCGCGTGACGGTGGCGCGCGCCGACGGCCAGAAGTGCGAACGCTGCTGGAACTACTCCACGCAGGTCGGCGCGTTCAACCGCTACCCGACGGCCTGCGAGCGGTGCGTCGTGGCGCTCGCGGAGATCGAGGCGGAAGGGGGGGCGTGATGATGGCGCGGGCGCAAGGCTACGGCTGGCGCGCGGGCTACCTGCTCGCCGCGTTCGCGTTGTTCCTCGCCGATCAGACGACGAAGGCTTGGGCCGTGCACGCGCTCCGCTTCGGGCGCGACGTGACGGTCGTGCCGGGCCTCCTCGATCTGACCTACGCCGAGAACCCCGGCATCGCCTTCGGGCAGTTGCAGGGCGGCGGCGACTTCACGCGCTGGCTGTTGTCGCTCTTGGCGGGCGCGGCGGCCGTCGCCGTCTTCCTCTACCTGTTCCGCACGCGGCGCACGGACGACCGCGTGCTCGGCGCGTGCGCGCTGCTGCTCGCCGGCATCACCGGCAACCTCGCGGATCGCATCCGCTTGGGCCGCGTCGTGGACTTCATCCTGCTGCACGCCGGGTCGTACCACTGGCCGACCTTCAACGTCGCCGACGCCGCCATCTGCGCCGGCGCAGTCCTGCTAGCGCTCGACCTCTTCATGGAAGGGCGGCGCGCGCGGCGGCAGCAGCTACAGGTGGGCAACGAACATTAGGGGTTTCGCGGTTATGAAGTTTTACCTGCACGCCGCGGCGCGCGGTCTGGTCTTAGTGCTGCTGGCGGCGGGCACGTGCGGCGGCGCGCAGCGGCCCGAGGGGTTGCCGGCGGACGTGTCGGAGAAAGACCTGGCGGGCGTGGTCATCAAACTCAGCCGGTCGGAATGTTTCGGCCCGTGCCCGGTCTACGAGGTCGAGGTGCGCGGCGACGGGACGGTAAAGTTCAAGGGGCGCAAATACGTCACGGTCACGGGCGAGCGGCGCTACCGCGTTCCGGTCGCGCGGGTGCGCGAGCTGGTCGCCGCGTTCTATAAGATCGACTTCTTCGCGCTCAAGGACGAGTACACGCGCAAAGTCTACCCGGACGGCTCCTACGAAGTGGCGAACGACCTGCCGGGCGCGCTGACGACCATACGCATCGGCGGGCGCAAGAAGCGCGTCTACGACTACTTCGGCACGCCCGACGCGGTGCGCGAACTGGAAGAGAAGATCGACGAAGTGAGCGGCGCAAACCAGTTCATCCCGCCGGACAAGTAAGCGCCGCGCGCGCCGCGGACAACCGCGCGGGCCGCGCCGCCAACTAAACGGCACGAGAGATAGATGTACCCAGAACTGTTCCGCATCGGCAACTTCCCCGTCAACACCTACGGCGTGCTGCTGGCGACGGCGTTCCTGCTGGCCTTAGTCGTGGCGGCGCGGCTCGGCGCGCGCGACGGGCTGCCGCGCGAGCGCATCTACGACTTGGGCCTGTGGCTCTTGCTGGCCGCCATCGTCGGCTCGAAGGTGCTGCTGCTCGTCGTCGAGCCGGAGTACCGCGCGAACCCTTTGAACCTGTTGTCGCTCGACTTCCTGCGTTCGGGCGGCGTCTTCTACGGCGGCTTCATCGCGGCGGTGGCGACCGCCTACGTCCTGGTGCGCCGCTACAAGCTGCCGTGGTGGCAGACGGCCGACGCCTGCGCGCCCGCGATTGCGCTGGGGCAGGCGGTCGGTCGTCAAGGCTGCTTCGCCGCCGGGTGCTGCTGGGGCAAGCCGACCTCGCTGCCTTGGGGCGTCGCCTTCACCGAGCGCGCGCACGAGATCACGGGCGTGCCCGTGGGCGTGCACCTGCACCCGACGCAGCTCTACGAGTCGTTCGCCGCCTTCTTCTTCTTCCTCTTCCTGCTGTGGCTGCACCGGCGCAAGCGTTTCCGCGGGCAGGTCATCCTCACCTACGCCGTGCTCTACGCCGTCATGCGCTTCCTCGTCGAGTTCGTCCGCGCAGACCCGCGCGGCGACGTGCTGGGCCTGACCACGCGCGTCGGGCTTTCGACCTCGCAACTGATCGCGCTCGTCGTCGGCGCGCTGAGCCTCGCGCTGCTCGTCGTCCGCTGGCGGCGCGCGGCGCGCGGCGGCCTCAAACTCGACGAGCCGCCCGCGCCCGCCACCCACGGCGCGCGCGCCTGAACGGGATGACCGACGAGACCGAAGCCGCGGCCGACGAGACGACGTTCGATGCCGAGTCGTCGTTCGACGCCGGGCCGGCGGCCGACGTTGGGCCGGCGCTCGACGTTGAGCCGGAGGCGGCGACGCTGAGCTTCAACGTCGCGCCGGAGGAAGCGGGCGCGCGCCTCGACGCGTACCTCGCGGCGCGCGTGCCCCACGTCAGCCGCACACGGCTCAAGCAGGCGGTCGCCGACGGCGACGTGCTCGTGGACGGGCGCGCCGCCAAGCCTTCTTACAAGCTGCGCGGCGGCGAACAGATCGAACTGGAAGCGCCCGCCCCGCCCGCCGCCGACTTCCGACCCGAAGACATCCCGCTCGACATCGTCTACGAAGACGACGCCGTCATCGTCGTCAACAAACCCGCCGGCATGGTCGTCCACCCCGCGGCCGGCGTCCACTCCGGCACGCTCGCCAACGCCCTCGCCCACAGATTGCGGATTGCGGATTGCGGATTGCGGATTGATGAAGAAGAAGCTGCTGCGCATTCATCCGCTCCGCTTAATCCGCAATCCGCAATCCGCAATCCGCAATCGATCCGGCCCGGCATCGTGCACCGGCTCGACCGGGACACGTCGGGGCTGCTCGTGGTGGCGAAGACGGAGGCGGCGCACGAACACCTGTCGGAGCAGTTTCGGGCGCGGACGGTCTTCAAGTCTTACGTCGCGCTGGTGCACGGGCAGGTGCGCGAGGAGAAGGGGCGCATAGAGGAGCCGCTCGCGCGCGACCCGCGCCACCGCACGCGCATGGCCGTGGTGCGTGGGGGCCGGCCCGCGCTCACGCTCTACCGCGTGCGCCGCCGCTTCGTGCGCTGCACGCTGCTCGACGTGGAGATCAAGACGGGGCGCACGCACCAGATCAGAGTCCACCTCGCGTGGCTCAAGCACCCGGTCGTGGGCGACGCGGTCTACGGCGGCGGGCGCGATCAGACCGTCGGCGACGGGGCGTTGCGCGCCGCCGTCCAAAAACTCGGCCGCCAGTTCCTCCACGCCGCGCGGCTCGGCTTTCATCACCCGCGGACGGGCGAGTGGCTGAGCTTCAACGCGCCGCTGCCCGCGGCGTTGGCCGAGTTCCTGGCCGCGCTCGAAGCGCGCGCCGCGGGTTAACCGCGCGCCCCTTGTGTTGCTATACTGTGGGCGCGCTGACCACGCCCGCGAGGGCAACGAGGGTTCGGCCCCGAGGCATCGAACCGCACGGCAATGGCGCAGGAAGGCGGCCAAGTTTCCCCGACCTGTCGAGCCTGCCGGCACACGCTTCCCGAAGTTATGAAAGCTTTCGTCCGCACGCTGTTTCTGCTGGTGCTGGCCTGCGCGGCCGGCGCGTCGGCGCACGCCCAGCGCCGCCCGCAACCTAGCCCCACGCCCGACGTGCCGCAAGACACCGGCGCGACCGAGCGCGTCACCACGCGCATCGTGCGCCTGCCCGTCACCGTCCTCGACGGCAAGCGCCAGCCCATTTCGGGGTTGACGATGGACGACTTCCTCGTCTACGAGGACAAGCAGTTGCAGAAGATCGAGGGCTTCTTCGACGAACAGACCTCGCTGCCCATCTACGTCGCCGTGCTGATGGACACGTCGTCCTCGACCGCGGGCAAGATGCGCTTCGAGCAGGAGGCGGCGAAGGACTTTATCTACACGGTCGTGCGCCTGCGCAAAGACAAGGTCGCCTTCGGCACGTTCGACGACGACGTGCGGCTCGTGCAGGACTTCACGGACAAGCTCGACCTGCTCGACACGGCCGTGGACTCGGTCAAGAAGCCGGGCCGGCAAACGTCGCTCTACGACGCGGTCTGGGAGTTCTGCGATCAGAAGCTGCGCGGCGTCACGGGCAAGCGCGTCATCGTCGTCATCACCGACGGCGACGACACCTACAGCCGCGCGCGCCTCAAGGACGCCATAGACATCGCGCAGCGCACCGAGACCGTCATCTTCGCCATCTCGACCAAGGCCGGTTTTTCGAGCGTCGTGCCGGGCGTCGAGGCGGGGCAGGTGAAGGATTCGGGCGACAAGGAGTTGGAGCGTCTGTGCGCGGAGACGGGCGGGCGCGCGTTCTTCACGGGCGACCGGCTGGCGCTGGAGCGTTCGTTCACGCAGGTGGCGCGCGAGCTGCGCTCGCAGTACCTGCTGACCTACAAGCCGACGCGCCCCTTCGACGGCAGCACCCGGCAGATCGAGGTCAAGCTCGCCGACCGCAGCCGCAAGGGGCTTGAGGTGCGCACGCGCAAGGGCTACACGGCGACCGACGACACGGTGAAGTGATTGCGGATTGTTGGGGGATGCGTGTTGGGGGCGACGTTGGTATCCCCGCCACGTCGCCACCGTGCGGGGCTGGTGAAAGGTTCAGGTTGATACTTTGAAGTTTAGCTTTAAACGATCTTCGTGCGGGCGCTGGCTAGCGCTCTTGCTGCTCGTCGCGCTGGCGGGCGGCGGGTTGGGCCGTGTCGGCGCGCGGGCGCAGCAGCCGCCGCCGGCGCAGAAGCCCGGCGCGGGCAAGCCCGCGACGAAGCCGGCCGACGACGACGTGACGCTGCCGCCCGAAGACGAGATCGAGCGCGTCAACACAGACCTGACCACCGTCGTCTTCACGGCCGTGGACAAGAACAAGCGGTTCATCACGACGCTGCGCCAGGAAGACCTGCGCGTCTCCGAGGACGGCGTGCCGCAGTCCGTCTTCACCTTCCAGCGCGAGACCGACCGGCCGCTCTCGCTCGCCATCCTCATTGACACCAGCGCGTCGCAGGAGCGCACGCTGCCCGACGAGAAGAACGCCGCGCGCGAGTTCGTCGATCAGGTCATCCGCCCGGCGAAGGACGAGGTCGCCGTCGTCTCCTTCACCGGCGACTCCACGCTCGAACAGGGCATGACGGGGAACGTGCAGCGCATCCGGCGCGCGATTGATCGCGTCGAGTTCGTGCCGCCTTCGGGCTACGTCGGCGGCGGCGTGCTCGTCGGCACGCCGCCCATCTCGGGCACGAACCAGCAGTTGGCCGGCTCGACCGCCATCTGGGACGCCATCGTCGCCACGAGCGACGAAATCTTCGCGGAGACGCCGGAGAAGACGCGCCGCGCCATCATCCTCATCACGGACGGTGCGGACACGTCGAGCCGCATGAAGCGCGACGAGGCGATTGACGCCGCGCTCAAGAACGACGCCGTCATCTACTCGGTCGGCATCGGCGACTCGTACCTCTACGGCGTCGAGGAAGCGACGCTGCGCAAAATCTCCGAGCGCACGGGCGGGCGCGCCTTCTTCCCGAAGAACGAGACCGACCTGCGCACCGCGTTCGCGCAGATTCAGGAGGAACTGCGCTCGCAGTACCTGCTCGCCTACGCGCCGACGAACAAGGCGCACGACGGCACGTTCCGCCAGATCAAGATCGAGGTCACGAACCCGGAGCTGCGCAAAGACAACCTGCGCCTGACCTACCGCCAGGGCTACTACGCCAAGAGCGGCACGGGCACGCAGCAGCGCGGCCCGCAGCCGAAGCGCAAGCCGTAAGCGGTCGGTAGAAAACTAACGCGGTAAAAAACGAGCGGGCGCGGTCAACTCTGACCGCGCCCGCTCGTTTCGGTTGCCTTTGGTTGGTGTTAACGTCTCGCGCCGACCGGCGGCGCGTCCTTACTGTTAGCGGGTCGCTGTGCGCGCGGCCGCCCGTGCCGGGTAGCTCATGATCGTGAGCTTGACGGGGCGGCGGCCGAAGCGCCTGGCTTCGTGCGGCGAGGGCATCCAGATGTCTATCTTGCGCCCGCGCACCGCGCCGCCGCGATCCGCCACGACGTACTCGCCCGTGTACGGCCCGGCTTCGAGCCGCACGCGCGTACCCATCGGGAACAGGCGCGCGTCGGCCGCGATCAGCCCGCGCGCGACCGCGCGCCCGCTCGCCGTGCGGCCGGGCAGGGAGTAGGCCGTGGCCGTGAATAGTTGCGCCGCGACCGCAACGCCCGTCGCTGGCGGCGGCGGGTCTTCGTCCGCGACGACGCGCACGGGCGCGGCCGGGACTTCGATCTCGGCGGCGAGTGCCAACTGCTCCGCCGCGGGCAGGCTCGCGCCCGCCGTCTGAGTCGCTATTCGGTTGTCCTGCTTGTTCTGTCCGAGGGCTGCTGTCGCTGACGGGTACGATTGAAAGAACAAAGAACCCAGCAGCAGCGCGCCCGTCAAAGCGGCGCTGCCGCCGAAGAGGGATTTAGCCATTCAATTCGGGTCTCCTGTGCCGAAGATTCTCGTCCGGCGGCGCGCGAGTCGTTGCAACCTTGCGAGGGGCCGACCCGACCTCCGGCTAGCAGGAGGCAACCGATAACTAGCCGGAGTGGGGACTCTGCGTCCTTTGTGCGCCTTGTGTCCGGAAGAGGCTTAAAAGCAAAAACAAGCGAACATGATCTGTTGCGGATCGTTCGCTTGTTTTCGACCCTGAGCCTAGCACGGCTTTGCGAATGAAGTCCAGCGGCCGGCGGGCGCAAAAATGGGGGCGGGGTAAACGATGTTGGCGTCGTGGACGGCGGCGGTTGAGTGTTACGTGCGGCCGGGTTAACACAGAGGACACAGAGGTAACACAGAGGGCACAGTTAAGAGACTCTGTGCCCTCTGTGTTGAACTGATCGTCCGCTACAAGCAACCGCAAGTCTTACTGAGGCGCGACGCCGACGCCGCCGAGGCGGAGCACGTCGGGGCGGCGCGCGGGCGGGAGGCGGGCGAGCAGTTCGACGAAGGCGGCGTTCGTCCAGCCGAAGCCGATCTGGTTGGCGGCGTAGCCGAACTTGATCCCCGCGCCTAAGTCGGACGTGCGCCGCGCCACGTCGTACTTCTCCACGATGACGTTGTGCGCGAGGAAGTCTTTGAGCACGAGCGAGAGGAAGTTGAGACTCACGCGGTCAGCCTCACGCGCGTAGCCGTAGCGGCGCAGGCCTTCGGCGGCGACGAACTGCATCGGGGCCCAGCCGTAAGGCGCGTCCCACTGGCTGCCGCTCGCGTTGTCGCTCGTCTGCAACCCGCCCGGACACTCGAAGCGCCACAGGTTCGCCGCCACGCGCGCCGCCTGCCGCGGCGTCGCCAGGCCCACCCAGAGCGGGTAGAACGTGGTCACGAAGTGGTAGCGGCGCACGGCGCGCGTGCGGAAGTTGTAATCGAAGTACAGCCCGTCCGCTTCGTCCCACATGAGGCGGTTGACGAGGGCGCGGCGGCGGGCGGCGCGCGCGGCCCAGCGCCGCGCGTCGCGCCGCCGGCCCAGTTCGCGCGTGATCGTGGCCGCGTCCTGCTCCATGAGGTAGAGCAGCGAGTTGAGGCAGACCGGGTTGTAGTTGGCGATGTCGGCGCTGAAGGGGCCGAAGCGGTTCGACGGGTCGAAGCCGGACTCGCGCATCGAGCGGTCGCCCGTGTAGAACGCCTCGGTCAGCTCGTCGCGCGCGCGGTCGTAGTAGACGCGCGCGTCGTAGTCGGGGACTTCGTGCGTGCGGTAGAACTCGCGCACGCGGTCGTAGTGCGTGCGCCCCTGCGCGTCGCGCTCGTCGGCGACGACTTCGGGCGCGGGGCCGACACCTGTGTCGTAGTAACGTGCGAGGCCGGTCTCGGGCGTGAGGTGCGGCGCGGTCGTCCAGAAGGCGTAGTAGCGCTCGACCGCCGGGACGGTGCGCGCGAGCCAGGCGCGGTCGTGAGTCTGGCGGTAGACGTTCAAGATCATCTGCGTGAGGAAGGGCGGCTGCGAGCGCGTGAGGTAGTAGGTGCGGTTGGCGTTGAGGATTTTGCCGTAGTGCTCGATCTCGTAGAGGAAGTTTTCGACCATGTCGCGCGCGAGTTGCGTCTCGCCGTCGCGCACGAGGCCGACCTGTATGAAGTAACTGTCCCAGCCGTACATCTCGTTGAAGCGCCCGCCGGGGACGACGTAGGGGCGCGGCAGGTAGAGCAGTCCGTGCGCGTTTAAGTTGGTCGTGTCGGCGGGCAGCCGGCGCAACTCGATCCTGGCGAAGTCCGCGGGCGGCAGTGCGGCGCGCAGGGCGCGCTCGACCGATGCGAGGTCTTCGTCAGAAGCGACGTAGACGGGCCAGGGGCCTGTGTGCGTGGCGGCGAGTTTGGGATCGACGGCGGCGGCGGCCAACTGTGCGGGGCCGCGCTGCAAGGTGTGCCAGCCCTGCTTGATGTAGCGGCGGACGGCTTCGAGGTCGGCGGGGCGCGCGCGCTGCGCCCGCACCGGCGCGACGAGCGAGAGGACGAGGGCGAGGCCGACGAGCAGGCGTGTCTCGCGGCGTAAGCGGGTTGGATGACTCATCGTTGATTCCGACTCTCTGTGTCCTCTGTGCGAACTCTGTGTCCTCTGTGTTGAATCTTCGGTGCGGTAATTTCAACACAGAGGGCACAGAGGGCACACAGAGGACGCAGTAAAAACTAATTCACGCTTGCAGCCACTCGCCGCGGTAGACGACTTGGGCCGCGCCCGTTAAGACGACTTCGCCGTCGGCGCGCCACTCGACTTCGAGCCGGCCGCCGGGCATCTGCACGGCGACGCGCCGGTCGGTCAGGTCGTTCACGCACGCGGCGACGGCCGCGGCGCACGCGCCCGTGCCCGACGACAACGTCTCGCCCACGCCGCGCTCCCAGACGCGCGCCTCGATCTGCGTGCGGTCAACCGCGCGGATGAACTCGACGTTGGTGCGCGCGGGGAAGCGCGGGTGCGACTCGATGATGCGCCCCCAGCGCCGCCAGTCCACCGCCTCGAAGTCCGCCACCAGCACGCAGCAGTTCGGGTTGCACATCTCAAGCGCCGTAACGCTGACGCGCTCGCCGTCGCCGAGGTCGAGCGGGTAGTTGACGACGCGCGGCAACTCTTCGTCCAACTGTAGCGGGATGTTCGCCGGCTCGAAGCGCGGGCGGCCGATCTCCGCGGCGAAGCGGTAACGCCCGCGCCCGTCCGCCTCGATCAGTCGGTACAGCTTGACGCCCGCGCGCGTGGCGAAGCGCAACGCGGCGCGCGCCCATAAGCCCTCGTGGTGCAGGAAGGCCGCGGCCGCGCGCGAGCCGTTACCCGACATGGCGGCCTCGGAGCCGTCCGGGTTGAATATGCGCAGACGAAAATCGGCCGCGCCGTCGGTCGCAGTTGAAGAGGACGAAGAAGGCAAAGCGGTCGCGCCGCCGGTCGCAGGCGAAGCGGCCGCGGCGTCGGTTAAAGGCTCGACCGTCGCCACGCCGTCCGCGCCCGCGCCGTAGTGCCGGTCGCAGACGCGCCGCACGAACGCCGCCTCGTCTGACGCCGCCGCGGCGGCGAACTCCGCCGCGGTGCAGACGATGTAGTCGTTGCCGTAGCCGTGGAGCTTGGCGAAGCGCATGGGCGCGATGATAGCAGATGCCGACCGACCCGCGCGCGACCATCTCCCGGCGGCGGCACGACTTCCGAGTTCCCGAACATTCTTTCGAGGAACCCGAATATTACTTTTATAGCGCTTTGCACTTGCATTGAGACTAATAGCCGCAATGCCTGAACCAGCCATCAATGTCATCAAGCGTCACGGCTTTGAGCGCGTCACCCAACGCCGCGTTCAACTCCTTCGGCGTCCGCGGCTGGCGACCCCGCA
>DASVPY010000036.1:0-29405 GCA_036389395.1 Pyrinomonadaceae bacterium | reverse complement strand
ATCGAGAGCGCGCCACTTTTATGTTTGTTGTTGAGTCGTTCGCCTGCTCAACGAGTCTTGTTGACGTAAGGCGCGTGGAGACCGCGCTGGGCTTCGCTGTACATGTCGAACACGTCGGGGCGGCTGAGCACCGCGTTGTAGGCGCTGACGGCCTCGGTGCGCTTGCCCGTCAGGTCGAGCGACTGACCGGCGCGCAGGTACGCCATCGAGATCAGACCGGGCGCGGCGTCGCGCGCCTTGGTCGCCGCGAGGAACTGCTGCGACGCGCGCTCGAACTGCCCGACGGCGAAGAGCGCCTCGCCGTAGCGGTAGTGAATTAGATCGAGCGCGGCGGACGTGAGCGCGCGCCCCGCGGTCTCGTGCAGCATCGTGTCGAAGATGCCGAAGGCCTCGGCCTCGGCCGCCGTCGTGTCTTGCCCCGCCTTGCGATCCACGACCGACTGCGCGATGAGCGCGTCCGCGACTTCGAGCTTGAAGAGGTAGTTGCGGCGGTATTTCTCGGCCAACTCGCGCGCGTAGCGGAGCGCGTCCGGGTAACGCTTCTCGCGCTTGTAGAGCGTGATGAGCAGGACGCGCGCGTCGTCGTTGGCGCGCGTGCCGTTGGCGACGACGCCTTCGAGGCGCGCCAGCCCCTTCTTCTTCGAGCCGCTCATGCCGCCGACCTTCAGCATCAGCCGGACGGGGAAGGAGAGCGAGCCGAGGACGTACTCGTAGAGGCCGATGGTGATCTCGGCGTCGTGGAAGTTCGGGTCGAGTTTCAGCACCTTGCGGTGATAGTCCACGCTGTCCATGCCGTTACGCAGCGCGGCCATGAAGCGGCGCTCGACCGCGCCGGCGAACGCCGCCTGTAGGCCGGTGATCTGGCCGAGCGCGTAGAGCGCGTCAATGTCGTTCGGGTCTTGCTTGAGCCGCGCCTCGGCCCGCGCCTTCGCCTCGCGCGTGTAAGCCTTGAACTGCTCGATAGTCTTCGGCGCGACCTTGTCCTCGGACTTCGCGTAGAAAGACTTGCTGTTGTAGAGCGCCGACTGCAAGCGGCGCGACTCGTTCAAGGTCTGCAACCACAGGCTTGAGGCGAGCGACTGCGGCCCCGCCGGGCTTTCCGGGTAGTCGCGCTGCATCTCTGTGAAGATGCGCCGCGCCTCCTCGTAGTCGAGGTTGTAGAGCGCCTCGCTGCCGCGCGCCCGCAGTTCGTCGAAGTGCGCGCGGGCGGCGTCCGTGCTGGCGTCGGCGGCGGCCGGTGCGGCGGCCGCCGGCTGTGCCGGCTGTTGCTGCGCGTAACAGAGGCTGCACGCAAATAGTACAAAGAGGAGCGCACGGAAGCGTCTCGAATTGATCATGTCCGTCACCTTTTGTCGAAGAAACGGGGGAAGTGTTGCGCGACTAAGGGGGCGGCGTGGCAACCGCCGTGCCGCCCGCGGCGGCCGCGATTTTCGTTGACAAGCGCGCCGCGCGGCGTTAGTCTGCGGGCGCTTCAGCGAGTGTGCCGCGCACTCCTTTGCCGGCCCGCCAGTTTTAAGCTCCGACGTTCGGGCACGTGCCAAGACGGCCGCCCGCCGCGCACACGGTCGCGCCCCGCCGCCACGTCCCAGCCCGCACAAAGGTTCGGCACACGTCGCCCCCGACGGCGGCGCGAAACGGGTCAGCGGTCGCCGACATATACCTGTGAGAGCCTGAGGTTCGGCCCGCCCGCGTCTGCCCCGCGCGGGCGTGCCGCCCAGCCGGCCGACGCGCGCCGCAACCCTCAAACTCGGCAACACGCAGCGGGGCCTAGTGCAACTCCAGACACCAGCTCAACGCGCGAGGTGAAGACAATGGCGAAGGCAAAGAACGGGACGAACGGCTACAAGACGGCGGCGGCGGCCGCCGCGTCGCACGAGGCCGAGTGGACGATCATGATCTACATGGCGGGGGACAACAACCTCGCCGACGACAGCATCCGCGCCCTGACGCAGATGCGCGGCATCCAGACCGACGACGACATCCACGTCGTCGCGCAGATTGACCCCAGCGACCAGCGCGTAGAGACGCGCCGCATGGTGCTCAACCTGGGGAAGAAGAAGAAGGCCCCGCTCGTCGCCGCGCTGGAGCGCGAGGCGAAGCGCGCCGTGAAGCCGGGCAAAGGCAAGGAGGTGGAGGCCGGCGTGCTGCGCTTCGACACCATCAAGCGCCTCGAAGACGGCAGGCTGCCGCCGGGCAAGCGCAAGTTCCAGCCGGCGCTCGACCCGAAGCGGCCCGGCGCGGCCAACGGCAACGGCGCGTCGCCGCCCGACGACGGCGAGACCGACACGGCCGACCCGGCCACGCTCTTCGACTTCATCAGTTGGACGAAAGACAACCTGCCGGCCAAGCGCTACATGCTCGTGCTCGCGGGGCACGCCGCCGGGATCGAGGACGGCTTCCTGCTCAAAGACGAGAACCCGCCCGGCTCGATGAAGTTCGCCGAACTGCTCGAAGTGCTCAGGCAGGTGCGCGACGGGCTTAAAATGAAGCTCGACATCCTGGGCTTCGACGCGTGCCTGATGACGATGGCCGAAATCTGCCACGAGCTGCGCGGCTACGCCGAGTTGGTCGTCGGCTCCCAGGGGTTCGTGCCGAACCCCGGCTGGCCCTACCGGCACGTCATCAACGAGCTGCGCGACCAGATCCGGCACGGCAAGGGCGGCGGCATCGAGCCGGAGGACGTGGCGCGCATGGTCGTCAGCAATTACATCAACTTCTACCTGGAGAACGCGGTGATCGGCGGGCTGTCGGTCGATCAGGCGGCGCTGCGCACGGCGGCCGCGCCGGGCGTGGCCGCGGCCGTCAAGGGGCTGGCCGAAGTGCTCGGCAAACTCCTCGGCGAGCAGTCCGCGCCGCTCAACGAGGCGCAGCGCGCCATCGTCATCGCGCACTGGACGGCGCAGTCCTACAACGGCGAGCTGTTCGTAGACCTCTGCGACTTCTGCGAGCAACTGGCCGCCTACCTGCCCGGCAACGCGAAACTGCGCGCGGCGCTCGACGGCGTGGAGCAGGCCGTCCAAGAGATGGTCGTCAGCGCGTGCTTCTGCGGCATTGATTCGCAGTACTCGCGCGGGCTGTCGATCTTCTTCCCGTGGTCTGTGCTCTTCCGCGGGTACAAGGACTTGGAGTTCGCGCAGGAGACCGGCTGGTACGACTTCCTGCTCACGTACCTGAACACGACGCGCCGCCCGGCGCGGGGCGCGCAGCCCGACGGCGATCTGCCCCAAGTCGTGCGCGAGATCGAGACCGACAGGCCGCCCTTCGGGCGCAAGGCCCCGCCCGAAGGGCACGGCCCCAGCGGTATCGTGCACAGTATGCGCAACCCGCCGCGCCGTTGGCTGGCGGTAGACACCAAGGAGGCCCCCTGCGACATCAACGTGGGGAAACGCAACAAGCTGATGGAAGAGGACGCCTACGCGTCCCAGAGCGTGTCCTGAGTCGGGCCGCCGGCCGCGCCGGGGGGGCGAGCACCAACCCCGGCGCGGTCAACGGCTCGCGCGCGTCCGTCAAAGTCGCGCGCAGGTCGGCTCAGGTTTCGCGCAAGTCCGTTAAGGTTTCGTGCAAGGCTGTTAGGTCTCGTGCAAGTCAGGCTCAGCCATCCGCGCCGTCGTTTGTTAATCGGGGCGGCGCTCGCCCTGCTCGTCTACGGCGTCTGCGCGCCCGCGCCCGCGCGTCGGCGCGTCGCCCTCGTTCTGCCGTTCGTCGCGCACGCGGCCGGCGCGAACGAGCCGCAGCCCGCCGACGCGCGCGCGGCGGCCGAGGCGGCCGCGCGCGAGGCGGAGCGTCTGCGCACTGAACTCAGCGCCGGTGCGGACGAGGCGGCGCGGGCGAAGTACGAAGAGGCTTTGCGCCTCTGGCGCGAGCTGCGCGACGCGCGCCAGGAGGCGGCGACGCTCCGGCAACTGGGCGCGCTCGCGCAGGCGGCGGGCCGCCGCGACGACGCCTTACAGTATTTCCGCGAGGCGCTCGCGCGCGCCGGCCACGCCGGCTCGGAAGCCGCCCGACTCCACAACGACCTCTGCTACCTGCAAGCCGACTTGGGCGACTACAAGGCCGCGCTCGCCGCCTGCGCCCGCGCGCGCGCGCTCGCGGGCGACGACCGGCGCGTCGCCGCTCAGGCGCTCAGTAACAACGGCTACGCGCTTTATCAAATGGGCGAGTTGCGCCGCGCGCTCGCCGATCAACAGGCGGCGCTGCGGCTCTGGACGGAGTTGCGCGACGACGCGGGGCAGGCGCAAAGCCAACTGCGGCTCGGCTACGTCTACGCGATCTTGGGCGAGCCGCGCCAGGCGCTCACCGCCTACCAGCGCGCGCTCGCGCTCTACCAGACCGGCGCGGCCTACCGCGGCCAAGCCCTCACGCTCGTCGCCCTCGGCCACCTCGACTCCATGACCGGCGGCAAGCAGGAGGCGCTCGACTACTACAACCAGGCCCTCGCGCTCGCCGAACGTCTGCCGCCCGACGACGACCTCAAGGCGCAACTCTACAGCGGCCTCGGCTACGTCCACTTCGAGTTGGGCAACTTCGAGCAGGCGCTCGACTACGACAAACGCGCGCTCGCGCTCTACGAGGCGCTGCCCGACCGCTGGGGCGAAGCGGCCCTGCACCTCGCCGCGGGCCAAGTCTACGGCGCGATGGGCGCGGAGCCGTCGGCGCTCGAACACTACGAGGCGGGCCTCAGCCGCGCGCGAGAGATCGGCAACGCGCGCCTCGAAGCGTCTCTGCTCAGGGAGACGGGCGCGCTGCTCGAACGTCTCGATCAGCCGCAGTCGGCCTTAAGTTACTACCAGAAGTCGCTCGCGCTCAGCCGCACGGGCGACAACCCGCGCAGCGCCGCCAACGCGCTCAATCACATCGGGCGCGTCTACGCCGCCCAAGGGCGCGCGCCCGACGCGCTCGCGTGCTTCGCGCGCGCACTGCCGCTGGCGCGCGCCATCGGCGACCGCTTCTCCGAGTCCGTCACGCTCTACAACACGGCGCGCGTCGAGCGCGACCTCGGGCACAACGCGGCGGCGCGCAAGCAGATCGCCGCCGCGCTCGAACTCGTCGAGTCGCTGCGCACGGACGTGTTCAGCCGCAACCTGCGCACCGCCTACTTCGCCACCGTGCGGCAGTTCTACGACCTCTACATAGACGTGCTGATGCGGCTCGACGCGGAGCAGCCGGGACAGGGGCACGCGGCGAGCGCCCTCGCCGTCAGCGAACAGGCGCGCGCGCGCACGCTGCTCGAAACCCTGAACGAAGCGCGCGCAGACATACGCCAAGGGATCGAGCCGGCCCTGCTCGAACGCGAGCGCGCACTCCGCCAGGAACTCAACGCCAAGGCCGCGCGCCAGATGCAACTGCTCGGCGGCGCGCACACGAGCGAAGAGGCCGCCGACATCGCGCGCGAGATCGGCGCGCTGACGGACGAGTACGACGCGGTCGAAGCGCAAATCCGCGCCGCCAGCCCGCACTACGCCGCGCTCACGCAGCCGCGCCCGCTCGCGCTCACAGAGATACAGACGCGCATCCTGGCCGGCGACGACGCACTCTTGTTGGAGTACGCACTCGGCGACGAGCGCAGCTACCTCTGGGTCGTGAGCCGGACGGAACTGGCGAGCTACGAGCTGCCGCCGCGCGCGGAGATCGAAACGGCCGCGCGCCGCTTCTACGAACTGTTGACCGCCGACGAGCGGCGCGCGGGCGAGCCGGTCGCCGAGTGGCGCGCACGCACCGACCGCGCCGCGGCCGAGTTGCCGGCCGCCTCGGCCGCGCTGGGCGACATGCTACTCGGCAAAGCCGCCGCACGCCTCGGCGACAAGCGCCTCCTCGTCGTCGCCGACGGCGCGCTTCAGTACGTCCCGTTTCAAGCCCTCGTCGTCGGCGCAAGCGCGCAGACCGAGAGCGAAGCCGCGCCGCTGTTTTTGCGCCACGAGATCGTGAACGAGCCTTCGGCGTCGGCGCTGGCCTTGCTGCTCGACGAGACGGCGGGGCGCGCGCCCGCGCCGCGCGCGGTCGCGGTGTTGGCCGACCCGGTCTTCGACGCGGACGACGGGCGCGCGCGCGCGCCGGGCACGGTGCGGCCCGTCGCGGCGGCCGAGCCGGCGTCGGCGTGGCCGCCGGCACTCAGGGACGCGGGCTTTACGGGCGAACGCCTGCCGCGGCTCGTCGCCTCGCGCGAAGAGGCCGCGGCCATCGTCTCGGTCGCGCCCGCGGACGCGACCTTAGCGGCGACCGACTTCGCCGCTAGCCGCGCGACGGCGACGAGCGGCGAGTTGGCGCAGTACCGCGTCGTACACTTCGCCACGCACGGGCTGCTCAACAACGAGCACCCGGAGTTGTCTGGCGTCGTCCTCTCTTTGGTTGACCGCGAAGGGCGACCGCAGGACGGCTTCCTGCGTCTGCACGACATCTACAACCTGCGTCTGCCGGTCGATCTCGTCGTGCTCTCGGCGTGCCAGACTGGTCTCGGCAAAGAGGTGCGCGGCGAGGGGCTGCTGGGGCTGACGCGCGGCTTCATGTACGCGGGCGCGGCCGGGGTGGTCGCCTCTCTGTGGAAGGTGGACGACGAGGCGACGGCCGAGTTGATGCGCCACTTCTACGCGGCGCTCTTTCAAAAGGGCTTGCCGCCGGCCGCCGCCCTGCGCGCGGCGCAGTTGGCCCTGTGGCAGCAGCGGCGCTGGCGCGCGCCTTATTACTGGGCCGGGTTCGTCATCCAGGGCGAGTACGCGGGGCGCGGCGACTGGCGGCGCGTTGAAAATAAAGCGCAGGCGGGGCGGGTTGTAACTTGGGGCGGCGCGGCGGCTGCGTTATCATGCGCAGCGTTCTACTTCGCCCGGCGGAGGCGGCGCAAGACCGGCGCGCTGAAGGGAGCGCGCTAGGGTGCAAATAAAGCGCAACCCGGCTCCGCCCACACGCGCACGCCCCCATGCACAAAGACTGGAACCTGAGCCAGCCGGACTTCGACGCCCTGCTCGCTTGGCTCGCGCCCGACCGCGACCAGGCCGGCGAGCGTTACGAAGCAATCCGCCGCCGGCTCATCAAAATCTTCACCTGCCGCGGCTGCCACGAGCCGGAAGACCTCGCCGACGAGACGATCAACCGCGTCGTCAAGCGCCTGCCCGAGATCGGCCCCGCTTACGGCGACAGCGACCGCGCCCTCTACTTCTACGGCGTTGCGAATAAAGTGCATCTGGAATACGTGCGACGCAGACCCGGCGCGTCGTCGCCCGTGCAGGTCGCGGCGCTGCCGGTGGTCTCGGAGGAGCCGCTCTACGCCTGCCTGGAGCGTTGCATCGGGCGTCTGCCGGCGCGCAGCCGCGACCTCGTCCTGCGCTACTACCACGAGGAGAAGCGGCGCAAGATCGAGGAGCGCAAGCGGCTCGCCGCGCAGCTCGGCATCGCGCTCAACGCCCTGCGCATCCGCGCGCACCGCATCCGCACCAAGCTGCAACGCTGCGTGGAAGACTGCCTCGCGGGCGCAGACCCCGGCGAAGTCGTCTCGGAGTGAGACCGGCGCGGTCGTTTCCGGGTAAAATCGGGATGAAACGGGCGTGATTATCTCGTAGTGAAATAGGTGCGCGGTTCGAGTCATAGACACTAGGTAAGGGGCTAAGAAGGGGGAAGCCACCGCCGTAATGAGTTCAGACGCGGACACAGCTCAGACGCTCAGGCGCTACCTGCTGGGCACTCTGCCCGAGGCGGCGCGCCCGCCCGTCGAGGAGCGACTGCTGACCGACGCCGCCTTTCTGGAAGAACTGCTGTTGGCCGAAGAGGAACTGATCGACGAATACCTCGCCCGCACGCTCTCACCCGCCGAGACCGAGAGCTTCAACACGCATTTCCTCCGCACCGCCGAACGCCGCCACAAAGTGCAGTTCGCCAGCGCCCTGCACCGCTACGTCGCCACGCACGCCCCCGACGAGGCCGCCACCGACGAGGCCACAACGCCCGCCGAGTCCGTGCCCGCCGCCGTGATCAGCGAGGACGCGAACGCCGCCGCAGACCCGTCCACCGACCGTGGCTTCAGCCCCGCGCCCGTCCGCCGCGACTGGTCTCTGCGCGCCTTCTTCCGCCGTTACAACCCCGGACTCGCCTTCGCCTCCGTGGCCGCCGTGCTGTTCCTACTCGCCGGCATCACCTGGGTCTCGCTCCGCCCGCACGCGCCGGGCCGCACGGTCGCGGTCTTCCTCACGCCGGGTCTGACGCGCGCCGCCGGCCCCGGCGCACAACTCGCGCTCCCGCCCGACGCCGAGACCGCCGAGCTACGCCTGGAACTGCCGAGCGCCGACTACACGACCTACCGCGCCGAGCTACAGACGCCCGAAGGGCGCACGCTCCACACTGCCGCCGACCTCAAACCGGCCAACCTCGAAGGTCGCCCCGTCGTCCTCTTCCAAGTGCCCGCCCGCCTGCTCCCGCCCGCCGACTACCAACTCCGCCTCGCCGGCACAGACGCCGCCGGCCGCTCCGAACCCGCCGGCCGCTACTACTTCCGCGTCACCAACCAATAGACCGACGACAGCCCGTCGCAAAACCCTCGCGCCCTTAACTCCCTTTGCGTTCCTTCGCGGCCCGCCCGTAGGCTGCCCCTCTCGATTTACATGAAAAATGGGCGTCGTCTGACGCCCACGTGAGAGGGAGGTTGGTTGGGAAAACCTTCGGGTTGTTGATGGGCCGTGGAGGGCTCGAACCTCCGACCCGCTGATTACCTGCCACTTCGGCTTTCGCCGCCCCTGTCGGGTTCGTGGTCTGGACTATCCCTTCACCGTGTCCCGCATGCGGGATTTAGGTGGACGCCGTCTAGTCTCTACGCCTTCCCCGCGTTGGCGGGGCTTGGCTCGGGATTGCCATCGCCCGGAGCGGAAGGGTTCCCCGATTTTGACGCCTGTTCACTCACCCGTTTCCGGGTGAGGCTCCCATCTTGAGAGTCAGCTGCTCTACCACCTGAGCTAACGGCCCGTTTGCGGGTTGCAAGCAATGTAGCGGGGCGAAAATTGTGTGTCAAGCTGCGAGGTGGCGGGTCGCGAGCAGATGGCGGCGCGCGCGAAATTTCGGCCAGCGCGCGCCGCCGTGACGGCTCATCGTTCGGTCAACTCGGTCGGGAGTTTCTTGTCCACGACGGGGCGCGCGGGGGCGTTGGCGAGCTCCGCGGCGGTGAGGAAGACGGTGCGGGCGACCTTCTGCATCTTGTCGTAGTCGATCTTGTCGGGCGAGTCCGTGGCCCGGTGGTAGTCCTCGTGGACGCCGTCGAAGTAGAAGATGATGGGCACGCCCTTCTGCGCGTAGTTGTAGTGGTCGGAGCGGAAGAAGAAGCGGTTCGGGTCGCGCGGGTCGTCGTACTTGTAGTTGAACGCGAGATTCAAATACGCGCTGTTGACGCGCTCGCTCAGCGCGCCCAACTCCGTGCTCATCATCTGCGAGCCGATGACGTAAATCTCGTCGGGGCCGGTCAACTCGCGGTTCGCCAGCTTGTCGTCGCCCGGCGGTCGGCTCCGCCCGATCATGTCTATGTTGAGTTGCGCGACGACCTGCCTGAGCGGCACGGTCGGGTGCTCTGTGAAGTAGCGCGACCCCCACAAGCCCTTCTCCTCGCCGCAGTGCCAGACGAAGAGGAGCGAGCGGGCGGGGCGGCTGCGCGCGAAGGCTTCGGCGATGGTGAGCACGGCGACCGTGCCGGAGCCGTCGTCGTCCGCGCCGTTGCAGATGTTGTCCGCGCCCACGGGTGTGCACAGACCGACGTGATCGTAGTGCGCGCCGAGCGCGACGTACTCTTGGCGGAGCGTCTTGTCCTTGCCTTCGAGCCGGCCGACGACGTTCTGCGTGAACGTCTGCTCGGTCGTCACCTGCACGTTGAAGCGCAGCCGCTTGTTCGGGTCGAGCGCGAAGGGGGCGGCGGCCGTGCCCGCCTGCACCTGGCGCAGTTGGTCGGCGCTCATCTGCGGCTCGTCCGCGAAGAGCGCCGCGAGCAGCGCCGCAGAGGCGTAGACGGCCGGGAGGCCGGCCTGCGTCTGCGCGTCGGTGCGCGGCTGCGGCGTCTGTGGCTGCGGCGTTTGCGCTGTTGACGTTTGGGCTTGTGGCGTTTGCGGCTCTGGGGTGTCGAGCGCGAACGTGCCGCGCTCAAGGTTGCGCTGGCGCGTCGCCCACCAGCGCGGCAGGTCGCGCGCGGCGGGCACGTAGACGAGTCCGCGCGCGCCGTGCTGCTGCGCGTAGGTGGCGGGGTTCGCCCAGTCTTCGCCCGCGCGCCCGGTGAGATCGGCCGGGACGATGTTGGCGGGGCGGCCTTGGTGGACGATCACAATGCGGTCGCGCACGTCCAGCCCTTCGTAGGGGTTGATGTTCTTCGCCTTGACGACCCAGCCCGCGCCCGCGTAGACGAGCGCGCCTTCGGCCGCGCCCGACTCGTTGAGCGGCAGAAAGTCGCGGCCGAGTTCGAGCCGGCGGCCCGAGAGTTCGGCGGTCGTCTGCGCGGCGTCCACCTTGGTGCGGCGCAGGGCGATGCGCTGGAAGTATGTGCCGTCGTCGCCCGCGGGCTTGACGCCCCACTTCTTCAGGTTGTCGGCGATGTAGTGGGCGGTGGCGTCGAGACCGGGCGAGGGCGTGTCGCGCCCCTGCATCTCGTCCGAAGCGACGAAGTGTAGCCGTTCACTCAGACGCACGGCCGTGATGCGCTCGGCCGCCTTCAGTTCCTTGGACGGCAGCGGGGCCGCCGTGGCGTGTGCCGTCTGCGCGCGCGTGCCGAGCGTGGCCGGCCCGCAGGCGGTCAAAAGCAGGAAACTCAGCCCGAGGCTGAGCAGTCTCGATCTGTGCATTAAACCTCCGCACCTCTGCGCTGTCATGTTTAAGGGATACTGTAACAGGCGTGTCGGCCGAGCCACAAACGGGTGCGCAGGGTTAACACTCTTTGCGGCCCTCTTTGCGCTCTTTGCGGTTAAGTTCGGAAGATTTAACCGCAAAGAGCGCAAAGAGGGCCGCAAAGGAGCGCAAAGTCTTTTAACTTCAGCCGGCCGAGGCGGCCTTCTGCGTTTGCAGGCGCTGCTTCTCCTGCTGCATACGCGTGCCGAGGTCGTTGAGCTGTTGCTCGCTGAGCACGTCGCGCGCCTCGTCGAACATCTCGCCCTCTTCCTCTTCGACGTGGTGCTCGACCGCCTCCTTCAACTCGGCCAGCATGTCGCTCCAATCTTCGTCGGTCACGGGCGTGGCGGCCGTCTGTTCGAGCAGGTCTTTGATCTCGTCGTGCTCGTGGTAGGCGTGCAGCACGATCTCGCGCGTCTCGGCCTCCTGCTTGAGCGCCGGGTAGAAGATGTCCTCCTCGATCTGCGTGTGTACCTCAAGCGCCTGCTGCAACTGCCCGAAGAGCTGCGTGCGCAGCGCCTCGTCCTTCGCCTCCGTGGCTTCGAGCTGCTGGAACATCTGCGCGGCCTCTTCGTGGTCGGTCTTCAACAGCGTGAATGCGTCCATAACGTTCCTCCCCTGTCGTTCGTTAATGCCGCGCCCCTGCACGCTAATCGAACGCACAGAGGCCGTATCACCGCCATCGTGGCAAGCACAGTGCCGCAGGCTGAGGCTAGCGTGCCGACTCAGGCCGATTTTGCGCGCGCACAGGTTTTATGCGAGAATCCTCCGCACGCGCCTGTAGCTCAGTGGATAGAGCGCCTGTCTCCGGAACAGGAGGCCGCAAGTTCGATTCTTGCCAGGCGCATTGATTTCTTAGCTCCGCGACGCGCCACGCCCGATTGCCGCCTACCGCCAGAACTCCGCCTGAGCAGTTAAAACGCGCCGACTGACTAAGGAGCGACCGAGGCCGAGACTATGCTTATTGTCAACCGCCAGCACGCCGCCGTCATACGCACGCCGCACGGGTCGGAGATACGCCCGCTCGTGGATCGCACCACGGCCGAGATCGAGTTGTGCAGTCTCGCGGAAGAGGTCTTGCCGCCGGGCGCGGCCGTTGGCCGGCATCACCACGCGGCGACCGAAGAGGTCTACTACATCCTCAGCGGCCGCGGGCGCATGACCGTTGGCGACGAAGAGCGCGCCGTCGGCGCGGGCGACGCCGTCTTCATCCCCCGCGGCGCGACGCACACGCTCGCCAACACCGGCCCCGAGCCGCTCGTCCTCCTCCTCGTCTGCGGCCCGGCTTACGACCCCGCGGATCATCTCGTGGAATAGATAGCTGTTAGTTGTTAACTGTTAGTTGTTAGTTGTGCTTGGTTAGTCGTTCAAACTCACCTATCGCCGCGCGGCGACGGCGCTAGCACGATTAACAATTAACAGTTAACAACTAACAACTAACAACTAACTGCCTGTCGGCTTGTTCCGGCGCGCGGCTTCGTCGTATGCTCCGACCTTCGCGCGGTGCGCCGCGCGAGAGACGAATGACGCAGAGCACGCTGTTCAAACAGGTTGCGGACTGTCTGCGGCTCGAAGCCGAGGCGGTGGCGCGCGCGGCCGCGCGGCTCGACCCGGCGGCGGTCGAGCGAGCGCTCGCGTTGCTGCGCGAGTGTGGCGGCAAGATCGTCCTGGTCGGCGTCGGCAAGTCGGGCAACGTCGCGCAGAAGATCGCGGCCACTTTGACGAGCACGGGCACGACCGCCGTCTACCTGCACCCGTCCGACGCGCTGCACGGCGGCCTCGGCATCGTGAGTGCGGACGACGTGGTCGTCGTCGTCAGCTACAGCGGCGAGACCGACGAAATCCTCGCCATGCTGCCGTACCTCAAGCACCGCCGCGTGCCCGTCGTCGCGCTCACCGGTAACCTGCGTTCGACGCTCGCCGCGCGCTCCGCCGTCGTGCTCGACGCCTCGGTCGAGCGCGAGGCCTGCCCGCTCGGCCTCGCGCCGACGACGAGCACGACCGTCGCGCTCGCCCTCGGCGACGCGCTCGCCATCGCGCTGATGCAGTGCAAGGAGCTGACGCCCGAAGCGTTCGCCCTGAACCACCCGGCGGGGCAGTTGGGCCGGCGCTTGACGCTGCGCGTCAGCGACGTGATGCACGGCGCGGCGCAGAACCCGACGGTCGCGCCCGACGCGCCGCTCCTGGATGTCGTGCGCGCGATCAGTCGCGGCGGCCTCGGCGCGGTCAACGTCGTGGACGCGGGCGGCGCGCTCGCCGGCATCATCACGGACGGCGACCTGCGGCGCACGCTCGAACGCGGCGCGCTCGCCGACCTGGCACGCCTCGACGCCGCCGCCGTCATGACGCGCACGCCCGTCACGACCACGCCCGACACGCTCGCCTACGCCGCCCTGCGCGCGATGGAGGAGCGGCCGTCGCAAATCTCCGTCCTGCCGGTCGTGGACGAGCGCGGCGCGTGCGTCGGGCTGGTGCGCCTCCACGACATCGTGCGCAACGGGCTGTGAGGGGGCTGGTACGGGTTGGGCTTGAGTGGCGGGACGACGTGAATTCACCGCCGAGACACAGAGGGCACAGAGACGGCACGGAGGCTCGAATGCCATTCCGGCCTCCGTGCTTCCTCCGTGCCCTCTGTGTCTCGGTGGTAAACGGCCTGCCATGACCCACAACTTAAACCGCCCCACTGCCGATGTGAGCCTGTGATGAGAACAAGAGGCCGGATCGCGCGCTATGTTTGCGCGCGCTTTTTTTTAGTCGTCCTCGTCGCCGCGCCGTTCGCGCCGCGGGCGCAAGCGGCGCGCGCGCCGGAGGCGAAGCCGATCCCCGCGGGCGAGGTCGCGTTGGTGCTGCCGGAGCGTCTCTTCAACGCGCTGCTCGAAGCGCTGCTCGCGCGCCCGCAGCCGCCGACCTTCACGCTGCCGGGCGGCGGCGAGGGGCGCGGCGGCTGCGCCAGCGAGATCACGCTCGAACGCGAGCAGGCGGGCGGGCGCACGGGCGTGCGTTTCATGGACGGACAGATCAACGCGCCCATCGCGTTCCGCGGCACGTACAGCGCGCCGCTCGTCGGCTGCCTCAAGTTCCAGGGCTGGGCCGACACGACCTTCAACCTGTCGTTCGATCAGGCGAAGCAGGCGCTCGTCGCGCGCGTCGTCGTGCGCGAAGTCCACCTCAGCAAAGTGCCTGCGATGCTCAACAACGGCATCACGGGTCTCGTGCAGGACGCCTTAGACGCGCGCGTCAACCCCGTGGAAATCCTCCGCGCCGAACAACTCTCCCTGCGCCTGTCGCTCGCCAAGCTCGCGGGCGGCGGCGCGCTGCGTCTGCGCGCGCGCGCGGTGCGCCACGAGGTCGCGCCCGGCGAGCTGCGCGTGCGCATCCTCTACGAGTTCGTGGCGGAGGACTGAAGGGCGATGGCGGACGAGTTAATCGTGCGGCGCGACCTGCCGGAGACGACGCTGTACCGGCCCGTGGGCACGACGGAGTTGACGCTGATCCGCAAGAGCGGCTTCCGCGAGTTCCCGCCGCGCCTGCCCGACCAGCCGACCTTCTACCCGGTCTTCAACGAATCCTACGCCACGCAGATCGCGCGCGACTGGAACACGAGGCACAGCGCGGACGGGCGCGGCTACGTGACGCGCTTCCGCGTGCGCTCGCAGTTCTTGAGCAAGTACAAGACGCGCGTCGTCGGCGGGCGCGAGCACGCCGAGCTGTGGATTCCGGCCGGCGAACTCTACCTGCTCAACCGCAACATCGTCGGCCTCATCGAAGTCATCGCCGAGTTCAGCCGCGAAGAGTAGGCGTGAGCCGTCAGCCGGTTCAGGCCGGCACGGCCGCCGCGACGGGTATGTCCACGACTTCCCAGGCGGAGTCGTCGCGCAGCAGTTTTGTCATCAACATGGCGTGGAAGAGGTGGCCGCTGCGCTCGGCGCGGACGAGACCGAGGAGTGGCATCCCCAAGAGCGCGAGGTCGCCGACGATGTCGAGGATTTTGTGGCGCACGAACTCGTCGCGCGTGCGCAAGGGGGCGTCGTTGAGCATCCCGTCGGGCGTGAGCACGATGGCGTTCCCGATGGAGCCGCCGCGGATCAGGTTCGCGCGCCTGAGCGCCTCGATCTCGGCCGTGAAGCCGAAGGTGCGGGCCGGCGCGATGTCGCGCGCGAAGGCGACGGGGTCGAGCGCGTCGAAGCGCAGGCGCTGCGTGCCGATGAGCGGGTGCGCGAAGTCGATCAGGCAGTCGATCTCGTAGCCGCCGTGCGGCTCGACACTCATGCGCCGCGCGCCTTCGGCCACGGCCACGCGCTTGCGCACGCGCAACGCCCGCCGCGCCGCCGGCTGCTCGACCAACCCCGCGCGCTCGATCAACTCCGTGAACGGCTCGGCCGAGCCGTCCATGATCGGCACTTCGAGGTTGTCCACTTCGATGTAGGCGTTGTCCACGCCGCCGCCGCGCAGGGCCGCGAGCAGGTGCTCGACGGTGGCGAGCGTGACGCCCGTGTGCATCAAGGTCGTCGCGTAGCTCGAATGGGCGACGCGCTCGACCGTCGCGGGCAGCTCGAAGTTGTCGAGGTCTGTGCGGACGAAGACGTAGCCGGTGTCGGGCGGCGCGGGGCGCAGCCGCACCTCGACGGCGACGCCCGTGTGCAGGCCCAGCCCGCTCATGCGGGCGGCGCTGGCCAGTGTGGTCTGTCTGATCAAGTGTGGGCGCGATCCTTTCGGGAGACCTGCGGGGGGCGCAGGTCGCGCGGTCGTAGAGCACCGAAAGTACGTGCAACGTGTGTGCCAGGCGCGCGCGGCGGGCGGGCGTTGAAGCGGGCGCTATAGTTTACGCGCGCGGGCGGGCGTTGACAGTGCGGGCCTTTGTGGCGCGGCGGCCACGCGCCCGCGCGCCCGCTGCGGCGCGGCGGCCACAGTGATTTAGTTTGAGGTTGAGCGGGTGGCGCGGGCGGGTTAACACAGAGGACACAGAGTTAGCACAGAGGACACGGTAAAGACTCTCTGTGTCCTCTGTGTTTCCTCTGTGCCCTCTGTGTTACGCCGGCCGCGCGCCGGCTCTCAACTCAAACTGAATCACTACCGCGCGCAAGTTCGTGTTGACAGTGCGGCGCGTGTTTCATTAGCATGAGCCGCCAGATTGAAAATTGCTCCGCTCCCTCGCACGCTCGCGCACTCTTCTTTCAAGGTCTAAAGGGGCAGTCTGTAGCGCACTGTTCATAGCTTCCGCGACAGGAGAAAACCATGCACCGCATCCCCTACGCACGGGCCGCCGCTCGGGCCGCCGGCCTCTCGTTCTGCCTGCTCCTGGCTTACGGCTTCGGCGCGCCCGCGGCGCGCGCGCAGGCGCAGATCACGACCGGCGTCGTGCAGGGCACGATCACGGACGAGGCCGGCGCGGTCGTGCCCGGCGCGAACGTCGAGGTCAAGAACTTAGACACGAACGCCGCGCAGACGTTCGTCACCAACGACAGCGGCCGCTTCGTCTTCCTGCAACTCCCGCCCGGCCGCTACACGCTGACCGCCGCGAAGTCCGGCTTCGCCACCATCGTGCAGGAGGCGTTCCCCGTCACGGTCGGCCAGGCCGTCACGCTCAACCTCTCGATGAAGGTCTCGCAACTCGAAGAGCGCGTCACCGTCTCGGCCGCGGCCGTGCCCGTCATTGATACGGCCAAAACGGAAGCGAGCACGACGCTCAACGAGCGTTCGGTCGCCAACCTGCCGGTCGTCGGGCGCAAGTTTGAAGACCTGTTGACGCTGACGCCGGGCGTGAGTGTGACGCAGGGGCCGGACGGCGACGAGATCAACTTCTCGGGGCAGCGCGGCGTCTTCAACAACATCAGCCTCGACGGCGGCGACTACAACAACGGCTTCTTCGGCGAGCAGGCCGGCGGGCAGCGCGCCGCCATAGACATCCCGCTCGACGCCGTGCAGGAGTTTCAGGTCGTCGCCTCGGGCGCGAGCGCGGAGTTCGGGCGCACGGCGGGCGGCGTCGTCAACGTCGTCACCAAGTCGGGCACGAACGAAGTGCACGGCAGCCTCTTCCACTTCCAGCGGCTCGAAGCCCTGACGGCGAACACTTCGGACGGCCGCCCGCTGCAAGACTTCCACCGCGAGCAGTTCGGCGGCAACATCGGCGGCCCCGTCAAGCGGAACAAGCTCTTCTACTTCGTCGCCTTCGAGCAGATTTTCGAGAACCTGACGCGCGCGAACCTGAGCGAGCAGGTCGGGCCGACGCCGTGCCCCGTGCAGAACCCGACCGTGCAGGCCAACGAGGCGCTCATCAACTCGAACACGGACTGCCAGCGGCGCGCGCTCTTGACCTTCATCAGCGCCACGCGCAACCAGAACGAGGGGCTGCCCGTCAAGCGCCCGATCCGCAACTCCGCCATCCTCGGCAAGATTGATTGGAACCTGACCGACAGCAACAAGCTCACGCTCTCGCACAACTTCGACTACTCGCGCAACGAGAACCAGACCTTCGACGTGGCCACCTACGGCACGTCCGCCAACGGCACGGAAGGGCCGTCGAAGATCAACGCCTTCAACCTGAACCTGTTCTCGACGGTCTCGCCGACCAAGGTCAACGAGTTCCACTTCACCTACGGGCGCGAGGTGCGCCCGCGCTCGGCCACGCCCTCGAACATCCCGGCCGACACGGCCATGGGCTTCGACACCACGTTCCGCTTCGGCAACCCGTTCTTCCTCCAGCCCGGCATTGACGAGACGTTCTGGCGCACGCAGTTCCGCGACAACTTCTCGATCATCACGGGCACGCACACCGTCAAGCTCGGCGGCGAGTGGATGCACAGCGTCAACTCGCAGGTCTTCCGCGGCTTCTTCACCGGGCGCTACATCTTCGACTCGGTCGCGGGCTTCCTGCGCTACGCCTCGCCCGCCGCCGCGGGCGGCTTCGGCCCCGCGACCGTCGGCTGCGCCACCAGCACCTTCGTCGTCTCTTACGTGACCGCGCCCACGCCCTGTCCCGCCGGCACGACCGCCACGGGCGGCCCGCTCCTGCTCTACCTGCAAGGCGCTGGCTTGACCGGCCCCGCGACCGACGCCGCCGGCTTCTCCGACGTTAAGAATGAAGACTTCGCGCTCTTCGTGCAGGACTCCTGGAAGGCGCGGCCGAATCTGACGCTCAACTACGGCCTGCGCTGGGAGGCGCAAATCTTCCCAGAGCCGGTCGTGCCGCCTGAGCGCACCGCCTACGGCATCTTCCTGCGCGACCCGCGCTTCCCGTCCGACGGCACGCTGCCCAGCGCGAAGAAAGAGTTCCAGCCGCGCGTCGGCCTCGCTTGGGACATCGCCAGCAACCAGCGCTCGGTCTTGCGCGCGTCTTACGGCATCTACTACGCGCGCCAGAACATGCTCTCGCAGGTCGGCTCGATCACGACCAACGGCGTGCAGCAGCAGACGATCTTTCTGAACACGCCGATCATCGCGTCGGGCGTGCCCGGCCCCGTGTGGCCCGGCGTCGTCACGCCGCCCTCGACCGTCCAGCCCTGCACGGCGGGCGGCGTCACCAACCCGTTCCCGTGCTTCACGGGCGTGCGCGTCTTCAGCCGCGACTACGCCAACCCGCGCATCTACACGACCAACGTCGCCTTCGAGCAGGCGGTCTCGGACGACTTCTCGGTCTACTTCGACTTCACGCACGCCAAGGGCGTCCACCTGACGCGGTTCTTGAACGTGAACCGCAACAACTTCTTCAGCCCGTTCTTAGGCGAGGTGCAGGTGACGAGCGCGCTGGGCAAGTCGCTGTACCGCGGGTTCACGGCGGGCGTGCGCAAGCGTTTCAGCCGCGGCTACCAGTTCGAGGCCAACTACGTCCTCTCCAAAGACATGGACGACGACTCGAACGAGCGCGACCCGTTCACCGACCGCTCGTTCGACCTCAACAACCTGCAACTCGACTACGCGCTCGCCGACCGCGACATCCGCCACCGCTTCAACTTCTACACCAACGCGCGGCTGCCGTGGGGCTTCGAGGGCAACGCGCGCGTGCAGGCGCGCAGCGCGCAGCCGATCACGCCCACCCTCCGCACCGCCACGAACCGCAACACGCTGCGCAAGAACAACGAGTTCTTCACCTTCGACTGGCGCTTGCAGCGCCCGTTCCGCTTCGGCGAGCGCGCGCGCCTGAGTCCCATCATCGAGATGTTCAATACCTTCAACAACGCGAACAACGTCAACCCGCTCGTCACGCCCGGTCTCTTCAACTTCGACGGCTTCCTGCGCCAGGGCGTCGGCGACCCGCGCCAGGTGCAACTCGCCGTCAAGTTCGAGTTCTAGGCCGCGCACCGGGATAATCTGCGGTTGACTCTAGCGCACGCTCAGATCAACACAGAGGGCACAGAGGGGACACAGAGGACACAGAGTTCCTTACTGTGGCCTCTGTGCTTACTCTGTGCCCTCTGTGTTAAAGAACTTGTCTTTGCTCGTCACTCGTCACTTGTCACCCGTCACTGCCTTTACATATCATCGGCTACACAATGCCGGACAAAAAAGCCGCCGCGCAGACGCCGCCCGAACGGGTCTACCTGATCGACTCGATGTCGCACATCTTCCGCGCGTTCTTCGCGCCGATGGGCGGGCGCGTGGAGCCGTTGCGCAACAGCAGCGGGCAGGTGACGCAGGCCGTCTTCGTCTTCACCAACATGCTGCGCAAGCTCCTCGCCGACGAGCAGCCGCACTACATCGCCGCCGTCTTCGAGTCCGGCGTGCCCACGTTCCGCCACGAGATGGACGCCGGCTACAAGGCGCACCGCACGGAGATGCCCGACGATCTGGCCTCGCAAATCCCTTACATCGTCCGCGTCTGCGAGGTCTTCAACCTGCCCGTGCTGAACGTGCCCGGCTACGAGGCCGACGACGTGATCGGCACGCTCGCCGTGCAGGCCGCCGCGCGCGGCCTGCAAGCCGTCATCGTCTCGAACGACAAGGACATGACGCAGCTCGTCAGCGATCCCCTCATCATCTGCATGCGGCAGAACTCGCAGAACGTGAAGCGCAAGGAACCCGTGCCGCCGGTCGAGTGGTGCGACGAGGCGTGGGTCGAGCAGAAGTTCGGCGTGCCGCCCGCGCAGATCGTAGACCTGTTGGGGCTGATGGGCGACGCGGTGGACAACATCCCCGGCGCGCCCGGCATCGGCGCGAAGGGCGCGGTGCAGCTCGTCAAGCAGTTCGGCTCAATCGAGAACGCGCTCGCCCGCTGGGAAGAGGTCAAGCACAAGACCTACCGCGAAAGTTTGCGCGCCAACGCCGACCTGATCCGCCAGTCGCGCGAGCTGGCGACGATCAAGACGGACGTGAACATCACGCTCGACCTCGATCAACTCCGCGCGCGCCCGCCCGACCGCGCCGCCGCTTACCAACTCTTCCGCGAGCTTGAGTTCCAACTGCTCACGCGCGAGTTCGCCGACGCCGCCGGCAGCGCCGACCTCGGCCCCACGGCCGAGCGCCGCTACCAGCGCGTACGCACCGCCGCCGAGCTTGAGCCGCTCGTGCGCAAGCTCTGGGACACGGAGCACTGGGCGTTCGCCGTCGCCGATGCGAGCCTGGCCGGCGCGGGGCAGCAGACCTCCGTGCACGACGACGCGCGCGCGACCGGCATCGCCATCTCGTCGGCCGCGAACACGTCTGCCTTCGTAGACCTCGCGGACTTCGAGGGCGGGGCGGACGCGGCCGTCGCGCTCTTGCGCGACGTGCTCGGCAACGGCCTGATCGAGAAGTCCGTCCACGACCTCAAGCGCGCGACCGCGCTGCTCGCCCCGCTCGGCATCGAACTCGAAGGCGTCGCCGACGACACGCTGCTCGCCGCCTACCTGCTCGACCCGATCCGCAGCAAGTACGACCTGGCCGATCTGGCGCGCGAGGCCAGCGTCGCCGACGGCTGGACGGAGGCGCGCGAGGGTTGGACGGAACAAGAGTGGCGCGCCGTCGAGACCGCCGACCTGACCGCGCAGGTTGCGGACGTATTGCACGGGCGCATACTCGAACAGGGTCTCGAAACGATCTACAAAGAGATGGAGTTGCCGCTCGCGCCGCTGCTCTACCGCATGGAGCGCGCGGGCCTGCGCGTGGACACGGCGGCGCTCGCCGAGTTGTCGCAGTTCTTCGGCGCGGAGCTTGAGAAGCTGACCGCGCAGATTTACAAAGAGGCCGGGCGCGAGTTCAAGATCAACTCGCCCAAGCAGGTCGGCGAAGTTTTAGAGGAATTGAACATCAGCACGGGCCGCAAGACCGCCACGGGCCAGGTCTCCACGAACCGCGCCGTGCTCGAAGAGTTGGCGCAGCACTACGAGCTGCCGCGCCTCCTCATCGAGTTCCGCGAGCTGGACAAGCTCAAGGCGACCTACACCGACGCGCTGCCCGCGCTCGTCGGCCCCGACGGCCGCATCCACAGCGAACTCAACCAGACCGTGACCGCGACGGGGCGGCTTTCAAGCTCTAATCCAAACTTACAAAACATCCCGATCCGCACCGAACTGGGCCGCCGCATCCGCCGCGCGTTCGTGCCCGACAAGGGACACGTCTTCGTCGCGGCCGACTACTCGCAACTCGAACTGCGCCTGCTCGCGCACATCACGCGCGACCCCGTCATGCTCGAAGCCTTCCAGCACGGCGAAGACATCCACACGCGCACGGCGCAACTCGTCTTCGGCGCGCGCACCAAGGCCGAGCTACAGGAGAAGCGCCGCTTCGCCAAGATCGTCAACTTCGCCATCGCCTACGCCGTCGAGCCGTTCGGGCTGTCGAACCGCGTCGGCATCTCGCGCAAGGAGGCCAAGCAGGTCATCGAAGACTACTACAAGACCTACACGGGCGTCCGCGCCTACATGGATCGCGTCCCCGAAGAGGCCCGCGAGAAAGGCTACATGCGCTCCATCTACGGCCGCATCCGCCCGCTCCCGACCATCAACGACCGCAACGCCAACATCCGCGCCCGCGCCGAGCGCGAAGCCATCAACATGCCGATCCAGTCAACCGCGAGTGATATTGTGAAGCTGGCGATGCTCAAAGTTGACGAGGCGTTGCGGCGTGAAGGTCTCGCAGCACGGATGGTCATGCAAGTACACGATGAACTGTTACTCGAAGCGCCGAAGAAGGAGGCGGAGCGCGCCGCCGCCATCCTCAAGCGCGAGATGGAGACCGCGGTCGCGCTCGACGTGCCGCTCGAAGTCGAGGTCGGCGTCGGCGCGAACTGGATGGACGTGAAAGGGAAGTGAGGAGTGAGAAGTCAGTAGTCAGGAGTCAGAAGCCGGAAGCCGGAATGGCGACCAGCGTCGAGCCGGCCGGCTAACTACTTCTGACTCCTGACTCCCGACTACTGGCTTCTAACTTTTTATGGCCAAGAGACGCAAGGCGCATGGGCAGGTGGTGTACAGCCGCCTGCATACGGAGGAAGCGGCGGGGGCGCAGGGGCCGGGCGCGCCGGGCGCGGGCGCGCGGCGCGGGCGCGAGTTCGAGCCGCTGCTGCCTGTGCTGGTTATCAGTTTCGTGCTGCTCGTCGGGTTGGTCGTCGCCTTGGGCTGGCGCAGCCAGAGTGAGTTGGCGGCGGTCAGCACGCAGGTGCAGGCGAGCGGGCAGACCCAGGCGGCGAAGACGCGCGCCCTGCTGCAACTGCGCAACAGCCTGATCGAACTCAACGCCGAGGCCAACACGCGCCAGGAGCAGTTGCAGCGCCGCGACCAGGGCGACATCGTCAACCCCTTCGCCGCGCGCTTGGGCCAGGCGCGCACGGCCGTCCGCAACGCCGCCACCAACTTCACCCGCCTGCCGCTCGCGCGCGAGCCGCAGGGGCGCGGCTTCCAGCAGGCGCTCGAACGCTACCTGACGACGACCGAGGACGTGCGCGGCTACAACCTCGAAGGCTTCCCGCGCTACCGCGACCTGACGGCCCAACTCGATCAGTTCATCGAGCAATCGCTCCGCGAACAGGAAGACCTGGCGCGGCAGCGGCTGGTCTTGGAGAGCGAGGCGGCCGAGCGCATCGGGCGTCTGACGTTCGCCGCGGCCGCGCTCGCGGTCGTCATCGCGGTGCTCGCCGTCTGGGAGTTGCAACGCCGCTTCCGGCAGTTGCGCGCGAGCCTCGTCGAAGCGCGGCGCGAGCGCGCCTTCAGCTCGCAGATGCTCGAAGGCATGGTCAGCGCCGTGGCCGCGCTCGACGCGCAGGCGCGCGTGCGCAGCGCCAACCGCGCCTTCTTCCGCCTCTTCCCGCACGCCGCCGTCGGCGCGTCCGTCCACGATGACACGACCGGCGCGGAGTCTGCGCGCCTGCTCGCCGCCGCCACCGCCGCGCCCGTCGCCGAAGCCACCTACCACGGCCGCTGGCAACTCGCCGCGCACAACGAAGAGGCCGCCGGCAACGGCGACGCCGCCCCACGCGACGCCCGCGACGGCGCGCGCGCCTACGACGTTTATTCCGCGCCGCTCACGCTCGAAGGCGAGCCGGGCCAAATCCTGACGCTCGTGGACGTGACCGAGGCGGCCGAGGCCGAGTCGGAGTTGCGACGCAAAACCGCGCTCGCCGCCGTGGGCCAGGCGGCGGCGCAGGTCGCGCACGAGATTAAGAACCCCCTGGGCAGCATACGCCTCGGCGTCGCCATGCTCCGCGACATGACCGGCAACCCCGAAGCGCACAACACCATTGACCTCGTCGAGCGCGGCATCGCGCACCTGAACAAGTTGACCGTGGACGTGACGGAGTTTTCGCGCGAGCGCGAGCTGACGCTCGCCGAGACGAACGTACACGAGGTCTTGGACGCGAGTCTTGAGTTGGTGGCCGACCGCCTGCGCGAGAAGCGCACGCCGGTCGAGAGGCACTACACCGAAGAGTCGCTGGCGGGGCTGCTCGACGCGGATCAACTCCGGCAGGTCTTCGTCAACCTGCTCGCCAACGCGACGGACGCCAGCCCCGAAGACGCGCCCATACGCGTCACGACCGAGCGCGTCACGCTGCGCCCGGCCGTCGCCGCGGACGGCGAGCCAGCCACACTCTCAACCGCAGGCCCCGCGGCGCGCGTCACCATCACGGATCAGGGGCCGGGCATGGACGCGCGCACGCGCGCGCGCCTCTTCGAGCCGTTCTTCACGACCAAGAAGCGAGGCACGGGTCTCGGCCTCGCCATCGTCAAGAAGATCGTCGAGCAGCACGGCGGGCGCATCACGGCCGACAGCGCCCCCGGCGCGGGCACGAGCTTCCACGTCGAGTTGCCTCTCAACGCGCGCCCATGATCGCGGCCGCTTATGCCGGGAGCGCGGGCCTCCCTGCCCGCCAAAGCGTGCTTCAGCACGCTTAAAAGTTTGCGGCGGCACTCAATCTTAACGTTGAATGCCGCCGTTCCCTTTGTTCGCGCTGGCGCGCTCATGGCGGGCAGGGAGGCCCGCGCTCCCGGCTGCGGCGTGCCTCTATCACGCGCCGCTGCTTTTGGCGAAGGCGGCCGGCTCGTCGGCGACGAGGCCCAGCAGGTTGCTTTCGATGGTCGCGCAGATCTGTTCGAGCGGCAGATCGTTGTCGTCCGTGCCGAAGGGGTTTTCGATCTCGACGCCGATCTCGTCGATGCCGAAGAGGATGTAGGCGATGAGCAGCGTGTCGAGGATGGCGGCCCAGCCGCGCACGTCCGCGAGTGCGAAGGGCAGCGTGATGCAGTAGATGATGAGCGCGCGCCGCAGGTGGACGACGTAGGCGAACGGCAGCGGCGTCTTCGTGATCCGCTCGCACCCGCCGACGTAGTCCAACAACTCCTTGACGTTCCCGTCAATCGCCACCAGCTCGTTGTCGGAGATGTGCCCGGCGGCGCGCGCCTGCGCCAACAGCGTGCTGATGCGCAGCGCGACGGCCGTCGGCACGTGGCGCGCCGTCACCGCGTCGGCCACCTCGCGCGCGGGCAGGCGCGTGGCGGGCGGCCCCAAACCGGCCGCGCCGCGCAGCGCGTGCATGGCGGCGTAAGGGAACGCCGTGGCCCACAGGATGACGGGGCGCAGGAGCGCGGGCTGGCGGTGCAGGTAGGCGGCCGCGGAGCGCGCGAGGTTGCGCGACTCGTTGACGATGCCGCCCCACAGCTTGCGCCCCTCCCAGAACCGCTCGTAAGAGGCGTTCGTGCGGATCACTAACAGCAGCCCCAGCGCGACGCCGATCAGCGTGTGCATCGTCGTCCCCACGCCCACCGGGCGCACGAAATGATGGAAGCTGACGATCAGCGCCGACCAGGCGACCACCAGCAGCACGCGCCACATGATCTGGCGCACGACCGACCCCTTGATGTCGAACAGGTGTTGCAGCCAATGGTGCGGATCGTACTCGATCATAGCGATAGTTAAACGCGCCCCTCGCCCGCACAGAAGTTATCGCACCTGTGCGACGCGTCAATGTTCAAAGCTAATACCGAAAGTCGCCCACCGAGCGACAAGGAAATAAGTACCTAAATTATCGGCTGAAAGGCAAGCCCGCACCTGCCGGACAGCGCGGGTTTGCAGTCGCGTATAAACGATTCAAGACGCTTTGGCCCGCGGCAGCGGCTCCGGTTTCTTCGGCGGCAGCGACACGAGCTTGCGGTTGCTGTGCCGCGCCTGTTCCTGCAAATCTCGACAGATAGCTTCAAGATCGTAGTTAAACTTCGCGGCGTAAGCTTCGCGCACCTTTCGCGTCTCTTCGACTATTTGATCCGCCCACATAGCTATGCCCCCAAGAGTTCCTCCGGCGTACAAATAACCGGCGGCTCATAACCAGCCGCGCGGCAAGTTGCGGCCACCGCCGTTTGCATTTCGGCGTTGGCGATGTGCTTGCAGTTCCACGTCAGCAAATAATCCATACCGTGAACCGTCGCAACGGCGATGTGTAAGGCGTCCACCGCGGCCTTCACCGGTATCGGGCCCTCCGCCACAAGTCTGCGAGCTAAAGCACCAGCCTCCGCATTCACGTCGAGCAGCGGCAGCGTGTTCAGCACTTCAAGGCGCATCTGTGCCATGAGAGTGTCACCGGCACCGGATTCCTGCACGACCAACGGGGACGCATATAACTCGAAGTTCCCGCGCCGATGTTCCCACCACTCCTGAGTCAACTGCTGGTGGGCCGCAACGATCAAGTCTCTACTAGGTCGAGCAGTCAGGTAACTGACGATGGTCGTTTCAATGTAAACTTTGGCCCTTACTAATACCATGCTGTTTATCACGCCTGTTTGATCAGCCGGGCGAAGGCGGTCAGGCCATGGACGATGTTCTGGTTGTCGAAGGCCTTGACGAGCGAGCGCTCGACCTCTTCGCTGAGCGTGTGCAGGCGCGTCTGGAAAGAGCGCTCGCTGCGTTCGAGGGCGGCGCGCACGTCCGCGAGTTCGGCGCGGAGTCGCCCGTCCGTCTCTTCCGTCGCGCCGAGGCGCGCGTCGAGCCGTTCCGAACGCTCTTCGAGCGCGCGCACGTCCGCGACCGCCTGCGCCAGATCGGCGCGCAGCTTCAGCACGTCTTCGCGCGGGTAGGTGACCTCGGCGCGCAGCTCGCGCAGCTTGGCCAGGAGGAAGTGGTAGGCGCGCGCGGCGGGGCGGAAGAAGGTGGCGACGACGTAGAAGACGGCGAAGTAGTAGCCGACCTGCCCGCGCGCCCAGTAGGTGACGAGCGCGACGACGCCCGCGGAGGCGAGGTGCGCGCCCACCGCCAGCAGCCCCGTGCGCCGGCGCAGGCGACGCACGTAGAGCAGCCGATCCGGTCTGACCTCCATCTGCCGCTCGCGCGCGCGCTGCATCTCGAAGAGCACGTCGCCCGCCTCGAAGAACAAGTCCCACGGCACGCGCAAAAGCAGCAGCAGCCAGAGCAGGCAGACGACGCCCGCCGCCGCGTCGAGCAGCACGGTGGCCGAAGGCAGCCGCGCGCCGCCGTAGACGAGGAGCGCGCACACACCCGCGCCCGCCGCCAGCAGCCCCGCGCAGATGAAGAGAAACGTGAACGCCCTGAACAGCCTGTTACTCATGCTCCACCTCCGAGTCTGGCCCGATGCTAACGGGGCGGCCCCGTGGGCCGCGACGCGGAGTATGCCTCTTTCGCTAGTGGCACAAGGCGCGCGCCGTCGCTCAGTGCTCGCCGAGTCGCGCGAAGGCGGCGCGCGCGGCGGCGACGGTGCGCTCCAACAACTCGTCCGTGTGCGCGAGACTGACGAAGGCGGCCTCGAACTGCGAGGGCGCGAGGTAGACGCCCTCCGCGAGCATGGCGTGGAAGAAGCGCCCGTAGCGCGCGCGGTCGCTCCGGTTCGCCGACGGCCAGTCGGTCACGGGCGCGTCCGTGAAGAAGCTCGTGAACATCGAGCCGACGCGGTTGGTCACGGTCTTAACGCCCGCGCTTTCGGCCGCCGCCGCGAGGCCCGCCGTCAGGCGCGCGCCCGCGCGTTCGAGTTGTTCGTAGACCGACGCATCACGCAGCCGGCGCAGGGTGGCGAGACCGGCCGTCATGGCGAGCGGGTTGCCGGAGAGCGTGCCGGCCTGGTAGATGGGGCCGGCGGGCGCGACGTGGTTCATCAGGTCGCGGCTGCCGCCGTACGCGCCGACGGGGAGGCCGCCGCCGATGATCTTGCCGAGCGTCGTGATGTCGGGCGTCACGTTGTAGAGCGCTTGCGCGCCGCCTCGCGCGACGCGGAAGCCGGTCATCACCTCGTCGAAGATGAGCAGCGCGCCGTGGCGCGTACACAGCTCGCGCACGGCTTGCAGGTAGCCGTCCGCTGGCGGCACGCAGCCCATGTTGCCGACGACCGGCTCGATGATGACGGCGGCGATGTCCGTGTGCTGGTCGAAGACTTGGGCAAGCGCGGCCTCGTCGTTGAACGGCGCGGTGATCGTGTTCTCGGCGACGGCGGCGGTGACGCCGGGACTGTCGGGCAGCCCCAACGTGGCCACGCCTGAGCCGGCCTTCACCAACAGACTGTCGCCGTGGCCGTGATAGCAGCCCTCGAACTTAACGAGTTTCGTCCGGCCCGTCGCGCCACGTGCGAGGCGGATGGCGGACATGGTCGCCTCAGTCCCGCTGTTGACCATCCGCACCATCTCGATTGACGGCACGGCGGCGACGATCTCTTCCGCGATCTCGATCTCTAATTCAGTCGGCGCACCGTAGCTTGTGCCGCGCGCGAGGGCGTCGTGCAGGGCCGCGATCACTTCCGGGTCGGCGTGGCCGAGGATCATCGGCCCCCACGAGCCGACGTAATCAATGTAGGTGCGCCCGTCCACGTCGGTCATCCTTGCGCCCTGCGCGCTCTTGATAAAACGCGGCGTGCCGCCGACGCCGCGAAAGGCGCGCACGGGCGAGTTGACGCCGCCGGGCAGTAGCTCGACGGCGCGGGCGAAGAGTTCGGTTGATCTGTCTGTCTGTTCGTCGCGTGTGGCTGTCATGTTGTCGGTTCAGCTTTCCAGTAGCTCGCTACAGCGCAACTCCGCGAACGCGCGTAGCGACCTGTCCAATTGCGGCCCCCACAAAGTTTCGGGGCGACCCTTCGCCCAGTGCCAGAGCGGGATGAAGATAGTTCTGACGGCCGACCAGCGATAATCTTTCCAGCAGTCGTCCCAACTATAACCACGCACGCCGCCCGCCAGCAGAGCTTGATGATAACGCCGCAGGAGCGTTTGTTCCATCTGCGCGCGGCGCTCCGGCGCGCACCACAGGATCAGCATGTAAGCCAGATCGCGCGGCCCGATGTGTACGTGCCACAACTGCCAATCAATAAGATAGACCCGACCGTTGTTTGGCTGACGCGGGAACAGAAAATTCCACTGATGCGCGTCGCCGTGCGTAACCGTCAACCCCTTTGCGCTGGTCAGGCGCACCCACGGGCGCGGGAACGTGGCGATGACTTGTGCAAAGAGCCTGCGCTCATCTGTCGAGAGCCGCGCGCCGTGCGCAGTCACGAAGCGAGTGAAGTTCGCAGCCGCGCGGCTCGCCAACTCGTCAACTTCCGCCGCGCTCAGCAAACGCCCGACGCCGCGCCCTAGTTCCGCATGTTCCCACCAGAAGGCGTGGACTTGCGCGAGACAGTCCGTCGCCAACTCGCACTCGGCGAGCATGTCCGCAAGCGGGCGCGGCGGGTGATAATGCGTTGCGGATAAATCTTCGAGCAGGAGATGCGCGCGCCCCGTCGTGCGCGAGAAGGCGGCATCGTAGCAACGCGGCAACGGCGCGGCGGGCATGCGTGGGGCCACGTCGTGGTAAAACTCGATCTCTTCCGGCGGCCTCTCGCGCGGCGCGGCCGGCTCAAAGTCTGGATTCGAGACTTTCAGGAATAACTGCGTCGGCGCGTCCCGTGACGTGCCCGGCGCATACGTCACCGCTAGGTGTGAGACGACGGAGACGGGGTGCGTGTGCGTGGCCTGCACGACCACGCCCGTCGCCCGACCGCGCGTTAAAGAGCCGTTGCGCCGGAGCGTCTCCGTCAACCACTCCGGTGTGATCTGCGCGGCGCTGGCGACGGGGTCATGCACGCGGGGCAGTATAAGGCAAATGCGCGTGACTCACCCGAAGATGCTGCGCCAGCGGCGGTCTAGCGCGTCGCCGAAGAGAAAGGTGGTGATCGATGGCTGCTCGTGCGAGCGGTCGTAGCC
>DASVPY010000035.1:0-6939 GCA_036389395.1 Pyrinomonadaceae bacterium | reverse complement strand
TCATCCTTCATCCCTTGTCTGACCCGCCCGCTACCGCAGGCGGTACTGACTTCACTATGCAGATTGTCGTGTCGCGCGGGCCAGTGCGCGCCGTAAGCTTGCACTCGTGTTGAGCGCGAGCGCGGCGGTGGTGGTGACGATGGCCGGAGCGAAGGCGGCGCGGCGCAGCACTGAGCAGACGCGCAGGCGTGCGTCGAAGCGGGCGCGATAGCGGGCGCGGTAATCGGCGGCGAGCGCGGCGAAGTCATGACCGGCGCGCAAGGCGGGCAGCGCGGGCGCGATCACTTGGGCGGCGAGCGCGCCGCTCTCCAAAGCCATTAACATGCCGCTGCCCGTGAACGGATCGATGAAGGCGGCGGCGTCGCCCACCGTCAGCAGCCCCGCGCACGGCACGAGCGGCCAGCGCCCGAAACTCTCCAACGCGACCGCGAGCCACTCGGAGCGGACGCGCCCACCGGCGAGCACCTTGGCCGCGCGCCGGTTCGTCATCACGACCTCGCGCATGACGCGCTCCGCGTCGCCCCCCAGCGCGCGCACGTCCCGCGCCGCCGCGATGAAGCACAGGTTGCTCAGCCCGCCTTCCACACGGCTCAAGCCCCCGTAGCCGCCCCGATAAAAGTAAATCTCGCACGCCCCCTCGGCCAGTTCTACATTTGCTAAGTGCGCCTTGAACGCGACCAGACGCGCGCGCTGCCGCGTGTGGCCGTTCAACTCCGCACGGCCGCCCGCGTCGTCATCATCTAACACCCGCGCGCGCTCGACGCGGCGCGCGAGCGCGCGCGTGCGGCCCGTCGCGTCCGCCGTCACGGCGGCGCGCACCGCCACGCGCTCGCGCCCGCGCAGCAACTCGACGCCGCACACGCGCCCCGCCTCGTACACGAGACCGCACGCGGTCGTCTCCTCCCACACCGTCACGCCCAACGCGCGCGCGCGCGCCAGCAGCCGCGCGTCCATCTCCGCGCGACTCAAGCCGAGCGCCGCGCCGCCCGCGTCCGTTTGCGCGCCGTCGCCGCGCGGCCCGAACCAAGCGCTCGGTACGGAGACCTTGCGCCCGCCGTGCGTGTAGAAGTCGGTCGTGACGACGCGCGCGCCGCCGGCCGCCGTGATCGCGTCGAGGACGCCGAGCGCGGCGAAGTGCGCGCGGCATTCGGGCGAGATGAACTCGCCGCACAGCTTCGCGCGCGGGAAACGCTTCTGCTCCGCGACGAGCACGCGCGCGCCCGCCGCCGCCAGCCGGATGGCCAACGCCGCGCCCGCCGGCCCGCCGCCGACCACGATCACGTCGTACTCGTTCGTCGAAACGCTCACCGCTCAACCATCCGTCACGACGATCAACGCTCAAGCCTCACCGCTCAACACCAGCCGGTACGGGAAGTGCCGCCGCACCTCGATGTCTTTCCAGCCGGCCTGCTCGGCCAGACGGCGCAACTCGGCGGGCTTGAAGCTGCGTCTGATCGAGAGCGCGCCGTCTTCGCGCACGAGCCGGTTGTGTAGGAACAGCCGCCCGATGGTGGTGTAGAAATAGTAAGCGACGGCGTGCCGGTGCAGGTCTATGACGAAGACGCGGCGGCGCGCGACGCGTGCGAACTCGCGCAGGACGGCGACGACGCCTTCGTCCCGGAAGTGGTGCGTGAAGAGCGAGCACAGCACGTAGTCGAACGAGCGGGCGGCGAACGGCAGGCGGAACGCGTCGCCGCGCACCGCCGCGATCTCGGCGTAGGCGCGCGACTCCGCGCGGATGGCCCGCGCCGCGCGCTCGTTCAACTCCAACCCGACGAGCCGCGCGCGCCGCCCCGCATCACGCGCCCCGGCGGCCAGCACGCGCAACAACTCGCCCGACCCCGCGCCCACGTCCAGCACCGAGAACGCGCGCACATCCGCCCGCTCGATTTCCGCAAGCAATGAACGCCTCAACGCCCGCGCGTCGCCCAGCCACTCGTTCACCCGCCGCAGTTCGACCAGACAGCCTTCGTACTCTTCGGGCGTGTAGTCGCCCTTGTCCAGATGTTCGAGTTCGTAACTGCGTTGGCGGAACATGAGTTCAAGTTCAAGGTTCAAGGTTCAAGGTTCAACGCTCCACCAACCTTGAACGTTGAACTTTGAACCTTAAACTTTTTCAACGACGAGCGCGCTGTTCTTCGAGCCGAAGCCGATGCAGTTGCAGAGGGCGACGCGGACGCTGTGCTCGCGCGCCGTGTTGGGCACGTAGTCGAGGTCGCATTCGGGGTCTGGCTCGTCGAGGTTGATGGTGGGCGGGACGACGTTGGTCGTCATGGCGCAGAGCGCGGCGGCGAGACCGGCCGCGCCGGACGCGCCTTGCGGGTGGCCGATCTGCGACTTGGTCGCGGACATCGGAACCTGGTAGGCGCGCGCGCCGAGCGCGCGCTTGAGGGCGCGCGTCTCGATGCGATCATTCAGGACGGTGGACGTGCCGTGGAGGTTGACGTAGTCAACGTCCGCGGGCGTGCGCCCGGCGTCGGCGAGCGCGAACTGCATGGCGCGGGCCGGCTCCGCGCCGTCGTCCGCGAGGCGGACGCGGTGGTAGGCGTCGCACGTCGCGCCGTAGCCCGTGATCTCCGCGTAGACGGGCGCGCCGCGGCGACGCGCGCGCTCGTACTCTTCGAGCACGAAGACCCAAGCGCCTTCGCCCAAGACCATGCCGGAGCGGTCGCGCGCGAACGGGCGCGAGGCGCGCTCCGGCTCGTCGTTCCAAGCGTCCGTCAGCACCGTCATCAACTCGAAGCCGGCGAGGATACCGGGCGCGACGGGCGCGTCCGAGCCGCCCGCGAGCATCGCCTCCTGCCGCCCCAGCGCGATGTGCTCGGCGGCGTAGCCGACCGCGTCGGTGGAAGACGTGCAGCCCGTCGAGATGACGTGCGAGAGGCCGCGCAGCCCGAACGCCATCGAGAGTTCCGACGACAGCCCGCCGTGCGTCGAAGACGGGATCGTGTAGACGCTCGCCTTGGTCGCCGTGCCCGTGAAGTAGTGGCGGTACTGCTGCTCCGTGAAGGCGAGGCCGCCGCCGCCCGTGCCGATGAGGACGCCGGTCGCGCGGCGCTCGGCGAGGTCGAAGTCCGTCGGGTCGAGGCGCGCGTCCGTCAGAGCCTCGCGCGCCGCGGCGAGCGCGAGCGGGACGGTGCGCGCGACGTGGCGGCGATCCTTGGGGTTGAGCTGCGCCTCCCAGTCGAAGCCGCGCGCCTCGGCGGCGATCTGGACGGTCGCATTCGTCACGTCGAAACTCTCGATGCGGCGCACGCCGCTCGCGCCCGCCTGCAAGCCGCGCCAGAAGGCCGCGCGCCCGACGCCCAGCGGCGTCACACACCCCAGCCCCGTGATGACCACGCGCCGCGGTCGGCGAAAGCTGCTCAACATAACCGCTCCAAGTTTTGGCCGGGAGACGAAGCGAATGTTCGAGGAGACGCCGACAGCATAACACCGCCCGTCGCGGCCTGACCAACGGATTTTTAAGCCCGTGCGCGGTTCGTTGTGAGGTTGAGAGCCGCTGTGTGGCCGGTTCAACACAGAGGGCACAGAGGACACAGAGAAAACCTGTGCTCTCTGTGTGACCTCTGTGCCCTCTGTGTTGATCTTTTCTCCCGCTACACGCCCCGCCGGCTGCTAACGCGCCGGGGCTTTCGGCAGGCTCAGCAAATTTGCAAACAGGCGGTACGCGCCGGGGACGCCCGCGGGCAGTTGGCGGAACCACGCGTAAGACGTGTAGACGTAGTGCCCGCGCCCGATGCGTGCGTAGACTTCGCCGCCCGTGTTGGCCGGCTCGCCCGCGTCGTGCGCTTCGAGCAGCGGCGTGTAGCGCGCATCAAAGGTCGTGAAGTTGTAGAGGTTGCGCTCCTGCACCCAGCCGCGCCAGTCGGCCTCTGTGATCTTGTTCGGGAAGTTGAACGCGGGGTGGTCGGGCTGCAAGACCGTGACCGGCGCGGTCTCGTCCACGACGCGCGCGATTGTGGGGCCGCCCGGCTGCCCGGCGGGCGGCGGCACTTCCTGCGCGGCGGGGAACGGCGGCAGGTTCTGGCGCGCGTAGTCGGGGCGCTGGTACTGCACGATGAGCGCGCCGCCCCGGCGCACGAACTCCAAGAGCCGCTCGCGGTTGGCGACGAAATCGGGCCGCGCCTGCGACGCGCGCACGCCGATGACGATGGTGTCGAAGCGCGCGAGATCGCCCGTCGCCAAGTCCTGCTCGCTGAGCAGCGTCACCTTCAACCCCATCCGCTCAATCGCCTGCGGCACTTCGTCGCCGCTGCCCATGACGTAAGCGACGCGCACCGGCGCGACCTTCAGATCGAAGACGCGCACGGTGGTCTCCGCCGGGGTGTAGAAGCGGTGCGTCTGGACGTGCGGGTAGCTGATCGTGTGTTGGCTGCTGCCGTCCGTCTGCGCCGGCAGCAGACCTTCCGCGTCTTTGGCGTTGACTTCGACGGCGAGTCGGTACGTGCCCTGCTTGAGCGCGGGCGGCACGGCGAAGCTCACGCGCCGTGTGCTGCGCGCGCCCGCATCGCGCAGCGCGAACGCTTCGGCCGGCTGGGCGACGCGCCAACCCGCGGGCGCGCGCACGTCCGCCCTGGCTAACACGGCCGGCGTGTCGGGGTACGTGGATGACTTGCGGCTGCGCGGCACGTTATTCGTCACGCCCACCGTCAACGTCTGCGTGCGTGCGCGCGCGCCCGCCGGCACGATGACAAGGGCCGGATCAAGCTGCACCGTTACGGGCGGCACGACGTTTACGTCGCGGCGCACCTCGCCGCGCACGGCGTCGAGCACGCGGTACTCGACCGGGCGCGTGATGTTGAATGAAGCGCCCGCGTCTATCGTCGCCTCGCCCGTGAGCAGCGGGGGCGCGAAGGGGAGCGTCTGCGGGTCGTCTGATGTCCACTCGTACATGTCGCCTTGGCGCGGGCGCGCGAGCCAGTAGGGCTGCGTGGGCGGCGCGTCCGCCGGCACGGTCACGCGGAAGTAGGCGACGCGTTGCGGCGTCTCGCGCCCCGTGCCGAGCGCGGCGGCGCGGCTCGCGTCGGTCTTCGGATCGGGCGCGCTCGTCTCTTCGACGCGCCAGCCCGCGGGCGCGCGCAGACTCAAAGCGCCGACGCGCCCGCGCAACTCTTCGGGCACGAAGGCGCGGACGGCGACGTTGAAGGTGTCGCCCGCGACGACCGTCTCGGCGTCGGCGAGCGCGTCCACGCGCGCGCCGGTGGCGAGCCGCAAAGCTTCGGTGAACTCGCGCTCCTTCTGCGCGAGCAGGAAGTCGGCCTCGCGGCGCTCGTCCTCTTGGCCCGCGAGTTGGTTGATGCGAGCGCGCGCCTGGCGCGTGTGCGCGAGACCGGCGTTGAGTGCGGAGAGGACTGTGCGCGGGTCGAGCGCGTTGAAGTGTTCGGCGGCGAGCGCGGCGTCGCGCTCGATGTCGGCGAGTTCGTTGTTTAGTTCGTCGGAGCGCAACTGCGTGAGCCGCGCGATGCCGCGGACGGTCGTGTCGAGACCGTCGAAGACGGAACGCTCGTGCGGATCGTGTTGGAGCTTGTCGGGCGCGCGCGCGACGAGCCGCAGGCGCGACGTGCGCGCGCCGCGCAGCTCAAGCGCGCCCTCGCCCTGCGACTTGTGCTGGCTGCGCCCCTCCATCGCCAGCTCGAAGTAGCTGCGCCCCAGCAGCGGATCGAACTGCCCCGTGTTGATCTCGACGACGGGCGCGCCCTTCTCCGCCTTGTCGTTCCCCTCACTTAACACGCTGACGTAGAACTTGCGCACCGTCCACGGGTTGAGGTCGGCGGCGAGTTGTTCGGGGAACTGCTCGGGGTCGGCGGCGGCGCTGACCGCGAGCGGCGTGAGGTAGCCGGCGTACTGGTGCTGCCCGTGGTCGTCGGCGGGCGTGCCCGTCCAGCGCGAGACGACGACGAGCGGGCGGTACGCGCGGATGACGCGCACCATGTCGGCGAGCAACTCTCTCTCGTGCCAACGCTGCGCGGCCTCGGCGCGCGTCTTCGTGAAGCCGAAGTCGAACGCGCGCGCGAAGAACTGCTCGCCGCCGTCGAGCCTGCGCGCCTGCAACAACTCCTCCGTGCGGATGACGCCCAACGCGTCGAACAACTCCGGCCCCGTCCGGTTCTGCCCGCCCTCGCCCCGGTTCAGCGACAGATAAGCCACCCGCGCCCCGTCGCCCCGCGCCAGCCGCGCAATCAACGCCGAGTCCTCATCATCCGGGTGCGCCCCCGTATGCAACACACTCCCCGTCGTCTGCAACCGCCGAATAACTAAACCTAACGCGACCGCCCCCTCGTCCGTATGCGCCCGCACCTGAGCACGAGACGGACAGTAGGCAGCAGGCAGCAGGCAGCAGGCAGAAAGCAGCAGACAAAGAGCAGGCACAAGGCGACTGCTCGTTCTGAGCCAACCTTTGCTGGTCGCTTGTTTTTGTTTGCTCATTATGGTGCGCTCGGTGTTAACAGCGTCATCAGTTGCATAAATGTGTGGCTGAAATTCGGGAGTATAATAACATCCTAGCCACCCGCTATATGGAGATCATGGTTAAGACTCCTTAAAGCGTGCGACGAAGGCGGAGGAGAAGAGCATTAAGAAGTAGCAATCCTTTCAGTCGTTGCCGGAGCTAGTTACGATGGCTAATCCTGAACATCTTGAGATATTGAAGCAAGGAACAGAGGCTTGGAATAAGTGGCGAAGAAGAAATCCTACGGTGACACCAGACTTAATTAACGCGGCCTTAATAAGACATTCTCTGATAGGAGTAAATCTCGAGAACGCAGACCTAAGGCAAGCAATTCTTAACGGAGCGAATTTATAGCGCTTTGCACTTGCATTGAGACTAATAGCCGCAATGCCTGAACCAGCCATCAATGTCATCAAGCGTCACGGCTTTGAGCGCGTCACCCAACGCCGCGTTCAACTCCTTCGGCGTCCGCGGCTGGCGACCCCGCA
>DASVPY010000034.1:0-186551 GCA_036389395.1 Pyrinomonadaceae bacterium | reverse complement strand
GGCAGTTAAATCAAGCGCAAAGAGCTTGAGGAGCTGGCGAAATTTAGCACGAGAAATTCGTGCGCGAACAAATTGCTTAGAACTGACTGCCATGACTCAGTTTAACGCCTACTCGCAGGTCGTTATCTAGTCATGACCCATTACTTTTAATGGTAGGTGGTAAGCCGAAACGCCTATAACCATTGCCCGCCCACCGCGCACACCTTGACCATAAAGTTGACCATAAAGTGAGCAGTTGACTACAAAGTAGTCTTTGGGCGGGACTTTGTGGGCAAAGCCAACACTGTGGCTGGGCGGGCGGTTTAACCAGTCATCGCGGCATGAGGCGGGCGCGGCGCTGGCGTGGCGGCCTGCGTTTCGCAAGCAGCGCCTTCTGGCGGCCGCCCAGGATGTAGGCGAGGCCCTGATGCGTGATCTGCAACAGCCGCGCCGCGCCGGTCACGCTGCCCTGCGCCGTGTCCAGGGCGAGCCGGATCAAGCGCCCCTCGTAGGCGCGCATCTCCTCTTCGAGCGAGCAGCCGGCCCACTGTTCGGCGAAGCCGGCCTTCTGCGTGCCGCGCAGCGCCACGGTCTCGACCGCCGTCGGCGCGATGACGGCCCCGTCGGGCGCGGTGATGTAGGTGCGCTCGACGAGCGCGCGCAGTTCGCGCACGTTGCCCGCGAGCGGCAGGGCGCGCATGGCCTCGACCGTCTCCGGCGGGAAGACGATGCGCTTGGCGTGCAGCCGCGCGGCCTCTTCGATGAAGTGGCGCGCGAGCGCAGGGATGTCGTCGGGCCGCTCGCGCAGGGGGCTGAGCAGCAGGTGGAAGCCGGCGAGGCGGTAGAACAGATCGGGGCGGAAACGCCCGCGCTCGATCTGCCGCACCAGATCGTGGTTGGTCGCGGCGACGATGCGGACGTTGACGCGCTCCGGCATCGCGCTGCCGACCGCGTAGACCTCGCCCTGCTCGATCAGGCGGAGCAGCTTGGCCTGGTTCGCCAAGTCCAGCTCGCCGATCTCGTCTAGGAACAGCGTGCCGCCCGCGGCCGCGCGGGCCGCGCCCGCGTAGTCATCGGTCGCGTCGGTGAAGCTGCCCTTGCGGTGGCCGAACAGTTGCGACTCGAACAGCGTGGCGCACAACGCCGCGCAGTTGACCGCGACGAACGGCCCGCGCCGGCCGCTCCACCCGTGCAGCAGTCGGGCCAAGACCTCTTTGCCCGTCCCCGTCTCGCCCGAGAGCAGCACGGCCCCGTCCGCCTGCGCGACGAGCCGCGCCTCGCGCAAGAGTTCGGCCGTCTGCGCGGCGGCGTGGACGAAGACGGGCGCGGCCACGTCGGCCGGCGGCGCTTCGTCTTCGTCGAGCAACCCGCGGGCGCAGGCGCGCAGGCGCGCGAGCGTCTCGGCGTGCTGCGCCCGCGCGAGCAGGCGGTCGGCCTGCCGGTAGAGCGCGCGCCGCTCTGGCGGCGTGAGCGCCGCGCCCAACTCTTCGAGCAGCGACAGGACGGCGCGGCCCGCGCCCTCTTCGTCGCCCGCGCGCTCGGCCGTCACCTGCGCGCGCTCGAAGGCGGCGCGGGCTTCCGGCAGGCGGCGCAGACGCGCCAGCGCGATGCCGTGCGTGGTCAGAGCCTCGGCCAAGGGAGCCTGCTCGTCGCCGGCCGAGAGCGCCCGCACGGCCTGGGCGGCGCGCCGCTCGGCTTCGGCCGTGCGCCCCTCGGCCAGCAGGGCGCGGGCGATAGTCTCGTCCACCTGCGCCGTGCTGCCCGGCTCTTTCACGCTGACGAACAGACTGCGCGCGCGGCGCAGGTGCTCGTGCGCTTCGGCAAAGCGCGCGAGCCGATAGAACAGGAAGCCGAGGTTGTTTTCGACGCGGGCGCAGTAGCGCGCGTGCCCGGACTGCTCGAAATGGAAGCTCGCGGCGGCGTATTCGATGAGCGCGCGGTCTATGTAATCGGGCCGGCCTTCGGCGTCGCCGAGCGCGGCCAGGATGGTCGCCAGCGCGCTGTGAAACTTGCCCTTGAGCGCGTCGTTGTCGCTGGCCAGCGCCAGCGGCTCGGCCTCGAACAGACGCGCCAGCGCGTCGTGTACACGGTCGGCGGCGCGCTCGATTGAAGCCCAGCGGACGAGCGCGATGGCGCGCAACTCGCAGTCGGCCGGCCCCAGTCGTTCGAGCGCCAGACGCAGGAGCAGACGCGCCTCGTCGTGCGCGCCTTCGCGCAGATAGCACCAGGCGATCTCGATCTGCGCTTCGGCGGCCTTGCTGGCCGCGCCCAGCGCCTCGAAGCGCGCAATGCTCTCGCTGAGCAGGTCTTTCGCCGCCTCCTGCGCGCCGGCCAACTGCCGCGCGCTGCCCAGCCAACCGCTCAGCGCGCCGACGCGCAGCAACAGTTCGGCCTGCGTATCTTCGTCCAGCCCCGACAGCACCGGCCGCACGCCGACGCCCGCCCAGTACGCCCCCAGCCCGTGGCTCGCCGCCTCGTAGTTGCCCGCGTCCGCGAGCGCCTTAGCCAGCGCACAGCGCAGCCGCGCTTTCTCTGTCGGACTGAGCCGCGGTTCGTCCAGCCGTTGGAGCAACGAAGTTGCTAAGTTCATGAAAGTTCGTGCCAGCGAGATTCGGCCAAGTTGTTAACTCGGTGAGCCGCCCGCGGGTCAGGTTTCGCGTACCTGTTTCGCCGGGGAGACAGCGTTACTGCCTTGCGCAAACCTCAGCATCCTAACCTCATGTTCGGTCGGAACGCAATATTTCCCGTTCGGGATTTGTGGGCGCGCCGGCCCGCGGAGTAAGCTGTGCGGCGGCTCCCGCTTTAACCCATGCGACACAGCACCCGACACGTTATCTTTCTCGGCCTCTGCTTGCTGCTCTTGCCGGCGTGCGCCTGCGCCCCCGCGGCGCGCGAGTCGGCGGGGCGGCGCTACGAGTTGAAAGGCACAATCGTCTCCTTCGACAAGGGGCAGCAGCAGGTCGTTATACAGCACGAGGCCGTGCCCGGACTGATGGAAGGCATGACGATGCCGTTCACGCTGCGCGAGCCGTCGGCCTACGACGTGATGCAGCGCGGCGACCGCATCCAGGCGACGCTCGTCGTTGACGGCGAACGCTCCTGGCTCGAAGAGCCGATCATCACGCAGACGGCCGGCCCCGCGGGCGGGGCCGCTGAGCCGGCCGCGGCCGCCGAGCCGCAGCCCGGCGCGCCCTTCCCCGACTTCACGCTGACCAATCAGGACGGACGCCCCGTCAGCCTGCGCCAGTACCACGGTCGGGCCTTGCTCGTCACGTTCATCTACACGCGCTGCCCGCTGCCGGAGTTCTGCACGCGCATGAGCACGAACTTCGCGGCGCTCGCGCGCGCACTGGCCGCCGAGCCTGACTTGGGCGCTTACGCGCACCTGCTGAGCGTGACGCTCGATCCGGACTACGACACGCCCAAGGTGCTGCGCAGCTACGGCGCGGCGCACACGGAGGCGTACCAGGGCGAGCGGTTCGAGCAGTGGGAGTTGGCGACGGGCCGACCCGAAGAGATCAAGCGGCTCGCGCAGTTCTGCGGGCTGACCTACACGCAGGACGGCACGCAGATCGTCCACTCGCTGCGCACCGCGCTCGTCGGCCCCGACGGCCGGCTCGTCAAGATTTACCGCGGCAACGAGTGGAAGCCCGACGACGTGCTGCGCGATCTGAAACTGCTGCGCGAAGGCAAGGAAGTGCCGGCGGCCGAATGACCGCGGGTCGGCGCGCGTGGTATTCAAACACGCGCGCGCCGCAGACGACTGACTAACGCGGCGACGAAAACGCAAAAGGCGGCGCGAGGCCCGCGCCGCCTTTTGCCGTCCGCCCGCGTGCGTCGGCTTCAGCCCTTCAGCTTCTTGATCTCTTCAGTTAGGACGGGGACGACCTCGAACAAGTCGCCGACGATGCCGTAGTCGGCGATGTCGAAGATGGGCGCTTCCGGGTCTTTGTTGACGGCGACAATCGTGCCCGCGTTCTTCATGCCGACGAGGTGTTGGATCGCGCCGGAGATGCCGAGCGCGACGTAGAGCTTCGGCGCGACGGTCTGTCCAGACGAGCCGATCTGCCGGTCAATCGGCAGCCAGCCCGCGTCGCAGATCGGGCGCGAGGCGGCCAACTCCGCGCCGAGCGCGTCGGCGAGTTGTTGCACCAGCGCCAGGTTCTCCTGGCTCTTGATGCCGCGCCCGACCGCGACGATCACGTCCGCCTTCGTCAAGTCAACCGCCTGCTTCACCTCCTGGAACGGCGGCTCGGGCCGCATCCGCACCGCGCCGACCTCGACCGGCAGCGACTCGACCGCCGCGGCATTCGCGCCGCGCTCCGCCTGCTCCGCGCGGTAAGCGCCCGACTGGAACGTGGCGAAGACCAGCGGCTCGCCCGCCGGCACAACGTCGGCGTCGAGCTTGCCGAGGAAGATGCGGCGCGCGAACGTGACTGCGCCGTCGGCGACGGAGGCGCGCACGCAGTCGCTGATCACGTCGCGCCCGAAGCGGGCCGCCAGCTTCGGCGCGCAGTCGCGCACGAGATAAGTGTGCGGCATGACGACGAACTGCGGATTGAGTTGCTTGATCGCCTGCTCGAGCGCGTCGGCGTAGCCGTCCGGCGTGTAGTCGGCCAGCGCCGCGTGCTCGACCGAGACAACCTTGTCGAGTTTGTAAGGCGCGATCTCCTGCGCCGGCCCGGCGTCCGCGCCGACGACGACCGCCGAGACCGGCTGCCCCAGTGCCGCGCCCAACTGCTGCCCGGCCGCGACCGCCTCGAACGTCGTCTTCCCGAACGTCCCGCCGCGGTGTTCCGCGAAAACTAAGATTCCGTTTGGCATGATTAGCTGCTAGCTGTTAGCCGTTAGCTGTTGCGTGCCGCTCAAGCTTGGACAGGCTAAGACGTGTCCGCCTGTCATCAAGCAAAAGCTAACAGCTAATCGCTAACAGCTTCTTAAAATATTCGCGCCTCCGAGCGCAGCTTCTCCGCGAGTTGGGCCGCGCCGGCCTTGGCGTCGCCGTCGCCGAGGAACTGGGTCTGCTTGGTCTTCTGCGGGAAGTAGATTTTGGCGACGCGCTGGTCGGGTGCGGCGTCCGCGTTGGCGGGCGCGACCTCTCTGATCTCTTTCTTCTTGGCCGCCATGATGCCCTTGAGCGTGGCGTAGCGAATCTGGCTGATGCCCGACTGGATCGTCAGCAGCGCCGGGCGCGGCATCTCGTACCACTGATACCAGCCGCTCTCCAACTCGCGCTTGACGCGCAACTGCTCGCCCGAAGCGTCCACCTCGATGACGATGGTCGCGTGCGGCAGGCCCAGCAACTCGGCCACGATCACGCCCGTCTGCCCGTAGCCGTTGTCGTCCGACTGCAAGCCGGTCATGACGAGATCGGGCTGCTCGCCGCGGATGGCTTCGGCGAGCGCGCGCGCGGCCGGCAGCGGCGCGAGCCGCGTCAGCCCGTCGCCCGCGACGTGGATGGCGCGATCCGCGCCGCGCGCCAGCGCGTCCTTGATGACCGTCTTGACGCGCTGCGGGCCCATCGAGCAGACGACGACCTCGCCGCCGTGCTTCTCCTTCAGCCGCAGCGCCTCCTCCAAGGCGTACCCGTCCGACTCGTTCACCTCGTAGGAGAGATCGCCCTCCTCGATCCACGTCGCGTCCTTGTTGATGCGCAGGATCGCGTCCTTGTTCGCGACCTGCTTCATGAGAACAATGATCTTCATCGAAGGTTATCCGTTGGTGTTAGAAGCCAGGAGTCAGGAGCCACAAGCCAGAAGAAGGAAGACCGGCTTTTCATTCTGGCTTCTGGCTCCTGACTCCTGGCCCCTGCTTTCATTCCTCGTACCGCTTGAACAGCAGCGCGGCGTTCGTGCCGCCGAAGCCGAAGCTGTTGGAGAGGGCGTACTGGATGCGCGCCTCGCGCGGCTCGTTGGGCACGTAGTCGAGGTCGCAGTCCGGGTCGGGGTTCACGTAGTTGATCGTCGGCGGCAGCATGTTGCGGTGGACGGCGAGCACGGAGAAGACGGCCTCGATGCCGCCGGCCGCGCCGAGCAGGTGACCCGTCATGGACTTGGTCGAACTGACGGCGAGCTTGTAGGCGTGCTCGCCGAAGGTCTGCTTGATCGCGTAGGTCTCGAACTTGTCGTTGTAAGGCGTGGACGTGCCGTGCGCGTTGACGTAAGCGACCTGCTCCGGCGCGACGCCCGCGTCGCGCATCGCCATCTGCATGACGCGGCGCGCGCCCGAGGCGGTCTCGTCCGGCATGGTGATGTGGAAGGCGTCGGCCGTCATGCCGTAGCCGACCAACTCGGCGTAGATGCGCGCGCCGCGCGCCCGCGCCGTCTCCAACTCTTCGAGGATCAGAATGCCCGCGCCCTCGCCGATGACGAAGCCGTCGCGGTCGCGCTCGAAGGGGCGCGAGGCGTGGACGGGGTCGTCGTTGCGCGTCGAGAGCGCGCGCATGGCGGCGAAGCCGGCGACCGACATCGGCGTGATGGCCGACTCCGCGCCGCCGCAGATCATCACGTCGGCGTCGCCGCGCTGGATGATCTTCAAGCTGTCGCCGATGGCGTGCGCGCCCGCCGAGCAGGCGGTGGCGGTGGCCGAGTTCGGCCCCTTCGCGCCCGTGCGGATCGAGACCTGCCCGGCGGCCAAATTCACGATGGCCGACGGGATGAAGAAGGGCGAGACGCGGCTGGGGCCGTCCTTTAGGAGCTTCTCGTGCTCGCGCTCGATGGCCCAGAAGTCGCCGATGCCGCTGCTGATGTAAGTGCCGACGCGCTCGTCGTTCTCCTCGGTCACGCTGAGGCCGCTGTCGGCGAGCGCCTCGTCGGCGGCGGCGATGGCGAAATGAATGAAGGCCCCCATCTTGCGGGCCTCCTTCTTCTCGACGTATTGCAGCGGATCGAAGTCCTTGACCTCGGCCCCGATCTTGACGGAGAACTTCTCGGTGTCGAACTTGCGGATGTAGTCCACGCCGCTGCGCCCCGCCATCAGCGCGCCCCAGGTGGCCTCGACGCTCAAGCCGCAGGGCGTGATCAAACCCAGCCCCGTGACGACGACGCGACGTTTCAAGATGTACCGCTCCTGACCGTGGGAATCTGTAACCATGTTCGCACCACGCGCGCCGACGCGCCCGCGCGCGCCCGCCGACCGCGAGCGCCGCCCCGGCAGGCGCGCGCCGCCGCGGGCCTCGCGCCGCGCCCGCGCGCGGGCGGGCCTCCGCGCCGCCCCTACTTGTTCATGTGCTGCTCGATGTAGCTGTAGGCGTCGCGCACGCTCTGAATCTTCTCGGCGTCCTCGTCCGGGATTTCGATGTTGAACTCCTCCTCGAAGCGCATGACCAGTTCGACCGTGTCGAGCGAGTCCGCGCCGAGGTCGTCAATGAAGCGCGCGTTGGGCGTGACCTCGTTCTCGTCCACGCCGAGTTCGTCCACGATGATCTGCTTGACCTTGTTCTCGATCTCCTGTTGATCGGGCATGGCTGTTCTGCTCCTCTGTCGCCTGAGAGTAGGAAAACTTTCGCTCGCTGTCGTTATGCGCGGCATTAAACCACGCCCGCGCCCGAATTGCCACCGGCCGCGGCGCGCTCAGCCGAGCGCCGCCCGCGTCGCCGCCAAACTCGCCGCGTCTTCCACGTTCAGGCAGCGCGCCTCGGCCGCGGTCTGCCGGACTAACCCCGCGAGCACTTTGCCGGGGCCGAGTTCGACGAACGTCTCGACGCCGTGCGTCTCGGCCAGGAGCGCGACCGACTCGCGCCAGCGCACCGGCGCGGAGACTTGGCGGACGAGCGCGTCGCGCGCCGCTGCGCCGTCGCGGACGACCGCCGCGTCCGCGTTCGTTACGAGCGGCACGCGCAGGTCTTTGAATTCGAGTCGCGCGAGATCGGCCGCCAGGCGCTCCTGCGCCGGGCGCATCAGCGCGCAGTGGAACGGCGCGCTCACGTTCAGCTTCAAGACCTTGCGCACGCCGCGCGCCTTCAGCCACTCGACGGCGCGCTCAATCGCCCCGGCGTGCCCCGCGATGACGATCTGTTTCGGCGAGTTGATGTTCGCGGGGCTGCACACCTCGCCCTGCGCGGCCTCGGCGCAGGCCTGCGCCACCGTCTCCTCCTCCGCGCCGACGACCGCCGCCATCGCGCCGACGCCGACCGGCACGGCTTCTTGCATGTAGCGCCCGCGCGCGCGCACCGTCCGCACCGCCGCGGCGAACGGGAGCGCGCCCGCCGCCACGAGCGCGGAGTATTCGCCGAGGCTGTGCCCGGCGACGAAGGCGGGCGCGGGGTAGCTTTCCGCTTCGGCCGCGCGCAGGGCCGCGACCGAAGTGGTCAGGATGGCGGGCTGCGTGTTCTCGGTCAGTTGCAACTCTTCGGCCGGCCCCTCGAAGCAGAGCCGCGAGAGCGCGAAGCCGAGCGCCTCGTCCGCCTCCGCGAAGACGGCGCGCGCCGCCGGGTAACGCTCCGCCAGGTCGCGCCCCATGCCGACCGCCTGCGAACCTTGCCCCGGAAAGATGTAAGCGAGCATCGTTTGGTTATTGATTATTGGTTAATTGTTAGTGGTTAGTTGTTAATTGTTCTTCTGGTCAACGCCGCGCGCTACGTCGGCGCGACCAATAACAACTAACAGTTAACAACTAACCAATAACGTCTTACCAACGCATCAACACCGCGCCCCACGTGACGCCGCCGCCGAAGGAGGCCAAGAGGACGAGATCGTCCGGCTGCATGCGCCCCTGCTCGACGCACTCGTCGAGGGCGATGGGGATCGAGGCGGACGAGGTGTTGCCGTGCATCTCGATGTTGGAGTAGACGCGGCCCGCGTCCACCTTCAGGTTGTTGGCCACGGCGTCCGTGATGCGCTGGTTCGCCTGGTGCGGGATGAAGAGGCGCACGTCGTCGGCCGCGTAGCCGGTCGCCTCCAGGACTTCGCGCGACACGTCGGCCATGGAGCGGACGGCGACCTTGAACAGTTCGTTGCCGCGCATCTTGTAGTAGTGCGCGCCCGCGGCGAAGGATTCGGGCGTCAGCCCCATGCGCGTGCCGCCGCCGGGCGCGAAGAGCTGATCGGTGTAGCGCCCGTCCGAGCGGATGCGCGTGGCGAGGATGCCGCGCTCGCCTTCGACCGGGCCGAGCACGGCCGCGCCCGCGCCGTCGCCGAAGATGACGCAGGTCGAGCGGTCGGTGTAGTCCACGTAGCGCGTGAGCAGTTCCGCGCCGACGACCAGGGCGTAGCGCGCCTGCCCCGTCTTGATCATCGCGTTGGCGACCGTCAGCCCGTAGAGGAAGCCGGAGCAGGCGGCGGCCAGATCGAAGGCGGCCGCCTTGTGCGCGCCGAGTTCGGTCTGGACGATGCAGCCGGTCGAGGGCAGGACTTGATCGGGCGTGACGGTGGCGCAGACGAGCAGGTCGATCTCGCTCGGATCGATCTTGGCGCGCTCGATGGCCTGGCGGCCGGCGCGGACGGCGAACATCGAAGTGTACTCGCCCTCGGCCGCGCGGTGGCGCTCGCGGATGCCGGTGCGCGTCCTGATCCACTCGTCGGAGGTGTCCACCATCCGCTCCAGATCGGCGTTGGTCAACACGCCCTCGGGGTACGCCCGCCCCGTGCCCAAGATGCCGGCGTTCACGTTCGCCATAAGCAACCTCCGGTTGCAGAGGTCAGATGTTAGATGTCAGATGTTAGTTAATAGAACCTACCGCGAAACCCGGCCCGCTCGATTCCGACTAACATCTAACATCTAACATCTGACCTCTGCTCTCTAACCTCTGATCTCTAACAGTTCCTGCTCACGCGCGTGCGTCTCGGCGACGCCGCGCTGGATGCGCGCGCCCGCGCCGCGCTCGGAGAACTCTTTGACGATGCGGACGGCGTTGCGGATCGCGCGCGCGTTCGAGCTGCCGTGCCCGACCACGACGATGCGCTGCACGCCGAGGAGCGGCGCGCCGCCGTACTCCGAATAGTCCAGCTTCTTCTTCAGACGCTGGAACGCGGGCCGCGCCAGCACCGCGCCCGCTTTCGTAATCGCCGACGCCGACAGCTCGCGCCGGATCATCGAGACGACCGCGTCCTGCAAGCCCTCGGACAGTTTCAGCATGACGTTACCCGTGAACCCGTCCGTGATGATCACGTCCACCTGGCCCGTGAACACGTCGCGCCCCTCGACGTTGCCGACGAAGTTCAGACTCGCCAGCTCGCGCAAAAGCGGGAACGCTTCCTTCGTCAAGGCGCTGCCCTTCGCCTCCTCCTCGCCGATGGACATCAAGCCGACGCTGGGGCGCGCGACGCCGAGCACGGCGCGGGCGTAGGCGTCGCCCATGACGGCGAACTGCGCCATGTGGTGCGGCTTGCAGTCCGAGTTCGCGCCCACGTCGAGCAGCAGCACGGGCTTGTGCGCCTTGGTCGGGACGAGCGCGGCGAGCGCGGGGCGATCCACGCCGGGCAGCATCCCAAGAACCATCTTCGCGGTCGCCATCGCCGCGCCGGTGTTGCCCGCCGAGACGAAGCCGTCCGCCAGCCCTTCGGCGACGAGCCGCGCGCCGACGCGCAGAGAGCTTTTGCGCTTGCGCCGCACGGCCGCGGCGACCGGCTCGTCCATGCCGATCACTTCGGCCGCTTCGACCAGCTCGACGCCGCGGTCGCCCTGCCGCCGCCAGCCGCAGCGGCGCAACTCCGGCTCGACCCGTTCGGGCTGGCCGACGAGCACGACGCCGACGCCGAAGTCGCGCGCCGCCGCCAGCGCCCCGTCAATCTCAGGGTGCGGCGCGTGGTCGCTGCCCATCGCGTCCACGACGACCTTGCCCGTCAGTGTTGGCTCGGTCTTCATCTCGCCGGACAGTTTTCAGTTTTCAGTTGATGGCGAAGGCTGAAAATTGAAAACTGTCTTTCTTACGCTTCCTGCTCGACGCGCACGACCTCGCGCCCCTTGTAGTGCCCGCACTTCGGGCAGACGCGGTGCGGCAGGCGCGGCTCCTGGCAGTTCGGGCAGGGCGTGGTCTGCGGCGCGCGCAGCGCGTCGTGCGCCCGGCGCTTGCCCGTGCGCGCTTTTGAATGACGACGTTTCGGATTCGGCATGATAGCTCCTTAAATACAGTGACGAGTGATAAGTGACAAGCAATAAAACAGTGACGAGTGACGAGTGACGGGTGACGAGCAAGACAAAGTTTTTAACTCGTCACTCGTCACTCGTCACTCGTCACTGCTTTTGATCGCTGCGAGACCGGCCCAGCGGGGATCGATCTCTTTCTGTTCACAGGCGCAGGCCTGCGCGTTCAAGTCCTGCCCGCAGGTCGGGCACAAGCCGCGGCACGCTTCGCGGCAGAGGCTGCGCGCCGGCAGCGCCAGCATGATTTGTTCGCGCACCAGTTCGTCCACGTCGAGTCGGTCGCCCTCGTAGACGGAGGCCGCCAGGTCTTCGTCGTGCAACTCGGCGTGCTCGTCCGCCTCGGCGGCTTCGGCCGGTTCATAGCTCACGTCGAACTCGGCGCGCAGGGGGACGTTGACGGGCGCGAGACAGCGGTCGCAGTTGACCTCGACCTCGGTCTCGACCGTGCCGGCGACCTGGACGCGCCGCCCCTTGCGGCGGGCGTGCCCGGCGACCCGCACGTCGCCGCGCAGGCGCGCGCGCTCGTCTTCGAGCGATAGCTCGGCCGGGGCGTAAGTGTGCGCGAAGGGCCGGCCCGTTTCGGGCAGCGGCTCGATGTCGATCTGCATTGCCGAGTACCCCACAGGCGCGGCCCGCCGTTTTTGCGCGGCCGCGCGCAAAAGGGCAATTATAGCGGGCCACCCGCGCCTGTCAACGCGCGGCCGAAACTTTCCGCAACGGCTTAAATCGCGCAAGCCTCCGTGCTACCTTCTGTGTCTCGGTGGTGAACGCCGCTGTGACCAGATTCACCACAGAGGCACAGAGGCCACAGAGGACGCACGGAGGCTTGAGCGATTCAGGCTTCCGTAAAGAGCAGGGCGACGAGCCGTTCATCGCCGCCGGTCAGCAGGCGGCGGCGCTGGGCCGGGTCGCCGCCGAAGAACGTTTGCAGCAGCAGTTCGTCGCTGTAGCGTGGCGCGCGGCCTGCGCCGCCCTTGCCTTGCGCCGCGTCCTTCGCCTGAGTCGCGGCTTTCGCTTGGGCCGCGGTTTTGGTCGGCGCGGCATCTTTTTTGCCACCGGCCAAGGCGCGGGCCTGCGCGAAGGCGTTGCGCGCGCCCGCGGCGTCGCCCGACTTGCGGCGGACGAGACCGAGCAGGTTCAGCGCGGCGGCGTACTTGGCGTCGAGCGCGAGCGCCTTGTGTAAGTGCGCGTCGGCCAGCTTGAGGTGTTTGAGCAGGTAGGCGGCGAGCGCGACGGCGTAGTGCGTTTCGGGCGCGGCGCGCGCGGCCAGCGCGCGCTTGAAGGCGGCGAGTGCGTCGCGCCAGCGGCCGGCGTGTGCGTGCAGCCGCCCGCGCACGTAGTTGACGGCGAACGGCGACGCGCCGCCCAGCCGCTCGGTCGCGTCGAGCAGCGCCAGCGCGCCCGCGGCGTCGCCCTCTTCGCCGTACGCGACGGCGAGCATCAGGCACGAGCCGGCGTTCTGCGGCGCGGCGGCGTAGGCGCGCTCCATGTAGCTGCGCGCGAGCGTCAGCTTGCCCTCTTGAAAGAACTGCCGCGCGAGCAGCTCGTTGAGCGGGGCGTTGCGCGGGGCGAGCGCCGCCGCGCGCTCCAAGAGTCGCCAGCCCTCGTCAATCTGCCGCTCGTTGAAGGCGGCGAAGCCTTCTTTGACGAGTTGCGCGAACTGCTGCGCCTCGCGCCCGCTGTAGGCGCGCACGATGGTCTCGCACACGTCGGCGCGCAGCTTCTTCTGCCGCTCGTCTTCGGCCGAGCGCGTCGCGTTCGCCTCCCAGCGGCGCACCAGTTCGCGCACGTCGATCACGCCCGCCTCACTCAACAACTCGATCAGGGCTTCGAGCAGCGTGTGCTCCTTGGTGACGATCTGCGCCTGCTTGGTGAGCAGGTCGGTGCTGCGCTCAAGGTGGCCGAGGACGCGCGTGAGGTTGTTCTCCATCAGCGACAGGCGCTCGGCCACGACGCCCTCGGCCTGCCCCGTCGCCAGCGCGTCCTCCTCGAAGCGCAGGCTCGCCGGCTCGACCACCAGCATCAGACGCGTCCCGCACTGGCCGCACAACTCCTCGCCCAGCGGGTTCGCCGCCCGGCAACGCTGACAGTGGACTTGCTGATAGTTTTTCATAAAGCATGAGTCAGGAGTCAGGAGTCAGAAGCCGGAAGGATGAACCGGAAGACAGGAAGACGAGAGGCCAGCTTTTCCATTCTGGCTTCCGGGTTCCGACTCCTGACTCCTCCCTTCTCTTCATCCGTCCCCGTATTCGTAAAACCCGCGGCCGGTCTTGCGGCCGAGCCAGCCGGCGGCGACGTACTTCTTGAGCAGCGGGCAGGGGCGGTACTTCGGGTCGCCCAACTCCGCGTGCAGGACGTTGAGGATGGCGAGACACACGTCGAGGCCGATGAAGTCGGCGAGCGTGAGCGGGCCCATCGGGTGGTTCATGCCGAGTTTCATGATGCCGTCAATCGCCTCGGGCGTGGCCACGCCCTCGTGGAGCGCGAAGACCGCCTCGTTGATCATGGGCATCAGGACGCGGTTCGAGACGAAGCCCGGCGAGTCGTTGCACTCCAACGCCGTCTTGCCGAGCCGGTCGCACAACTCGCGCGTGCGCGCGTAGGTCTCGTCGGACGTGGCCAGACCGCGGATGACCTCGACCAGCTTCATGACGGGCACGGGGTTCATGAAGTGCATCCCGATGACGCGGTCGGGGCGGCGCGTGGCCGCGCCCAGCTTCGTGATCGAGATGGACGAAGTGTTCGACGCGAGGATCGCGCCCGCGCCGGTCAACTCGTCAAGCGCGCGGAAGATTTCGGTCTTGATTGCTTCGTTCTCCGGCGCGGCTTCGACGACGAACTGCGCGTCGGCGAGCGCGCCGAGGTCGGTCGTCGCCTGTATGCGCGCGACGACGGCGCGCTTCTCGTCTTCGCCGAGCCGCGCCTTGTCCACGTCGCGTTGCAGGCTGCGATCAATGGCCCGCAGCCCGCGCGCCAAGAACTCTTCCGCCACGTCGCGCAAGACGACTTGGTAGCCGGCGCGCGCGCACACCTGCGCGATGCCGTTGCCCATCGTGCCCGCGCCGATGACGCCGATCACTTCAGCCACGCTTCACGTCTCCGAAAAAAACTTAAACACTAAGACACCAAGACTCAAAGAGAACAGCTAACGGCATTTCATTCAGCGCCCTGCCGCCTTCGCGTCTTCGTGTTAATCATCCCGCTTACCGCTCGACCGCGAGCGCGACCGCGTTGCCGCCGCCGAGGCAGAGCGCGGCGAGACCGCGGCGCACGTTGCGGCGGCGCATCTCGTAGAGCATCGTCGTCAGCACGCGCGCGCCCGACTGCCCGATGGCGTGCCCCAGCGCGACCGCGCCGCCGTTCACGTTTACCTTCTGCGGGTCGAGTTTAAGCTCGCGCGTGATCGCAATCGCCTGCACCGAGAACGCCTCGTTCAGCTCGATCAGATCGACCTCGCTCAGAGACCACCCGGCCTTTTTCAGCACCTTCCTGATCGCCTCGACCGGGGCCATCATGACCAGCTCCGGCTGGATGCCCGAAGTGGCCTGCGCCACGATGCGCGCCAGCGGCTCGACGCCGAGAGCGCGCGCGCGCTCCAGAGACGTGACGACCAGGGCCGACGCGCCGTCGTTGACGCCCGGCGCGTTGCCCGCCGTCACCGTGCCGCCCTCCTTGAACGCCGGCTTGAGTTTCGCGAGCGCCTCGATGGTCGTGTCGGCGCGCACCGGCTCGTCCGTGTCAACGACGAGGGCCGCGCCCTTCTTCTGCGGTATCTCGACGGGCAGGATTTCGTCTTTGAACCGGCCTTCTTTGATCGCCGCCGCCGCCTTGCGGTGCGAGTTCAGCGCGTACTCGTCCTGCTCCTGGCGGGTCACGCCGTAGCGTTCGGCCACGACCTCGCCGGTGTGGCCCATGTGGTAGTTCTCGAAAGCGCACCAGAGGCCGTCGTGGATCAACGCGTCCACCATCGTGCCGTTGCCCATGCGGTAGCCTTCGCGCGCGCCGGTCAGCAGGTACGGCGCGTTCGACATGGACTCCATGCCGCCAGCGACGACGATCTCCGTGTCGCCCAACTGCACGCCCTGCGCCGCCAGCATCACCGCCTTGAGGCCCGAGCCGCAGACCTTGTTGATCGTCACCGCCGAGACGCCGAACGGGATGCCGCCCTTCAGCGCCGCCTGCCGCGCCGGGTTCTGCCCCAGCCCCGCCTGGATGACGCAGCCCATGATGACCTCGTCCACGTCCTCCGGCGCGACGCCCGCGCGCCGCACGCTCTCGCGCACGACCAGCGCGCCCAACTCGGTCGCCGTCAGACTCTTCAGCGCGCCCAAAAACTTCCCCGTCGGCGTCCTGACCGCGCTGACGATGACCGCCTCTCTCGTATCAGGCATGATTGCACCTCGAAGAACAGTGACGAGTGCCGTGTGACAAGCAGAAGACGAGCTTTAACTTGTCACTCGTCACTCGTCACTTGTCACTGTTCTTTCGATTATACGTTCGCACCAAGGGGTGTCAAGCAAGGGCTTCGGCGCGGGCTGCGTTGAAAGCGCGGTGCGCGAGTGCTAGACTCGCGTGCGCGCGGGTTGAGCGCAAAGCTCCGAACACCAAGCACGGTTTCTGTCTCGTCATGCAAGCACTGATTCTTGCCGGGGGCAAGGGCACGCGCCTGCGCCCGCTGACGGTCTACACGCCCAAGCCGGTCGTGCCGATCTGCAACCGCCCGTTCCTGCTCTACCAGCTCGACACGCTGCGCCGCGCCGGCATCACCAACATCACGCTCTCGCTCTCCTACCAGCCGTTCAAGATCGAGCAACTCTTGGGCGACGGCTCGGAGTACGGCGTCAAGATCAGGTACACGACCGAGCCGCAGCCGATGGGCACGGCCGGCGCGTACAAGTTCGCCGAACAACTGCTGCGCGAGCGCACGGTCGTCTTCAACGGCGACATCCTGACCGACCTCGATCTGAGCGCCGTGCTGCGCGAGCACGAGGCGCGCCAGGCGGCGGCGACCATCGTGCTCGCGCCCGTCGAGAACCCGCTCGCCTACGGGCTGGTCGAGACCGAAGAGGACGGGCGCGTGCGCCGCTTCCTTGAGAAGCCCAAGCCCGAAGAGTGCTCCGTCAACACGATCAACGCCGGCACTTACGTCCTTGAGCCGCGCCTGCTTGATCTCGTGCCCGAAGGCGAGAACTACTCGTTCGAGTACGGGCTGTTCCCCGACCTGCTCAAGCGCGGCGAGCCGTTCTACGCGCACGTCCCCGACCAGACCTACTGGATCGACATCGGCACGCCCGCGCGCTACCTGCAAGTCCACCACGACCTGCTCGCGGACAGGGTCGGGAACGTCCGCCTCGTCGAGCGGCGCGGCGACTTCGACCTCGCCACCTCGGCCGAGGTGGACGACCGCTCGATGATCGCCGACGGCTGCATCGTCAAGCCGGGCGCGCAGATCGTCAACTCGGTCTTGGGTCAGGGCTGCTACGTGGACGAGCGCGCGCGCATCGAGAACGCGGTCGTCTGGGCGCACACGCGCGTCTACGCCGACGCGCAGCTCGACGGCGTGATCATCGGGCGCGGCTGCCACGTCGGCCGCGCCGTCCAGATCGGCCCCGGCGCGGTGCTCGGCGACAAGACCTCTCTGACCGACTACACCAAGGCCGGGCCGAGCCAATGAAGCGGCCCGCGCCCATACGCTTCGGCACGGACGGCTGGCGGGCCGTCATCGCCGACGAGTTCACCTTCGCCAACCTCGAACGCGTCGCGCAGGCCTACGCCGCGCACCTGACGCAACAGCAGGCCGCGCCGCCGACCGCCGCCACGCAGACCGACGCGTCTTCAGCAGCAACATTGTCAACTACAGCGCCGGAGGTCGTCGTCGGGTACGACCGCCGTTTCCTCTCGGCGCAGTTCGCGGCGCGCGCGTGCGAGGTGCTCGCGGGCAACGGTCTCGCGGTGCGCTTGTTCGAGACCGACGTGCCGACGCCGGTCGTCTCTTGGGCGGTGCGCGAACGCGCGGCGGCGGGCGGCGTCGTCATCACGGCTTCGCACAACCCGGCCGAGTTCAACGGCTTCAAGATCAAAGCGCCCTGGGGCGGGAGCGCGACGCCGGAGACAACCGCCGCCGTCGAATCATTAGTTGACGCGACGCCGCCGCGCCGCGCGCCCCTGCCATCGGACGCGCGCGGCGGTCTGGACGTGTCGGTCGAGAGCTACCGCCGGCACGTCGCGGCTTACGTTGACGTGGCGCGGCTGCGGGCGGCGCGCGCGACCGTCGTTGTCGATCCGATGCACGGCGCGGGCGGGCGCTGGGTCGAGAGTTTTCTGACGGGCGGCGCGCTCGCGTGCGAGACGATCCGCGCCGAGCGCGACGCGCTGTTCGGCGGCGTCAACCCGGAGCCGATTGATCGCAACCTCGCGCCGCTCAAAACTCGTGTCAAGGAACGCGGCGCGCTCGTCGGTCTCGCCACCGACGGCGACGCCGACCGCCTCGGCGCGGTCAACGAGTTGGGTCAGACCATGACGATGCACGAGGTCGTGCCGCTCGTCCTGCTGCACCTGGCGCGGCGGCGCGGGCTGGCGGGCGGCGTGGTGCGCACCTTCTCGCAGTCCGTCCTGACCAAACGCATCGCCGCGGCGCACAACCTGCCGCTGCACGAGACGCCCATCGGCTTCAAGTACGTCGCCGACCTGATGCTGCGCGCAGACATCCTCATCGGCGCGGAAGAGTCGGGCGGCATCGGCGTCCGCGGCCACATCCCCGAACGCGACGGGCTGCTCAACTCGCTCCTCCTGCTCGAAGCCGTCGTCGCCGCCGGCCGCCCGCCCTCGGAGTTAGTCAAAGAACTGCACCGCGAGTTCGGCGCTTTCTACTACGACCGCCGCGACCTGCACACAGAAGTCGCCCGCGGCCAGAGCCTCGTCGCCCAACTCGCCGCCGCCCCGCCCGCGCGCGTCGCCGACTACGCGGTCGCAGGTGTGGAGACGCTCGACGGCACGAAGCTCCTCTTCGCCGACGAGTCGTGGCTCCTCTTCCGCCAGTCCGGCACAGAGCCGGTCTTGCGCGTCTACTGCGAAGCAACTTCGGTCGAGAAGCGCGACAAGCTCTTAGACGCCGGCAGCAAACTGATAGAAGATGTCAGATGTTAGATGTTAGATGTCAGTCAGCGTCCAAAGCCCAACGTCTAATGTCCAACGCGCGGCTGACCTTGGACGTTGGACTTTAGACTTTGGGCTTACACTAACATCTAACATCTAACATCTGACATCTTTCCTTATGCCAGAACTACCAGAAGTCGAACTCGTCGCGCGGTCGCTGGATCGGCTGGTCGCGGGGCGGCGCATCGTGGCGGCGCGGCTGTTGCAACCGGACATCGCGCCGGAGACGACGCCGCGTGCGTTCGCGCGCGCGTTGCGCGGGCAGCAGGTGGACGGCGTGGGGCGGCGCGGCAAGCTCGTCGTGTTCGCGTTCGCGGGCGGGCTGTGTCTGCTGACGCACCTGCGCATGACGGGCCGCTTCCTGCTGCTGCCGCCCGACGCCGTCGCGCCCAAGCACACGCACGCGGTTTTCTATCTGGACGACGAACGCCGGCTCGTCTTCAACGACCAGCGGCGGTTCGGGCGGATGCGCGTCGTGACGGCGGCCGAGTTGCCGCACGTCCGCGCGTTGCGCGTGCTCGCGCCGGAGCCGCTGTCGGCCGAGTTCACGCCCGCGTACCTGCGCGGCGTCTTCGCGCGCACGCGCCGGACGCTGAAGGAGGTGTTGCTCGATCAGACGAAGGTGACGGGCCTCGGCAACATCTACGCCGCGGAGGTCATGTTCCGCGCCGGGCTGCACCCGCGCGCGGTCGCCGCCACGCTCAACGCGCGCCGGCTCGCGCGCCTGCACGCCGCGATCCTTGCCGTGCTCGGCGAGTCGCTCGCGCACGGCTCGACGATGAACGTCAACCCGGAAGACATAGACGGCAGCTACTACGACGGCGGCTACCAAGGGCGCTGGCACGTCTACGACCGCGCGGGCGAGCCGTGCGGCCGCTGCGCCACGCCCATCCGCCGCATCGTCCAGGCCAAACGCTCCACCTACTTCTGCCCGCGCTGCCAGCGACTCCGTTAAAAACTTCGCGCCCGGCGGCGCGGCTTTGTTAGAATGCCGGCGCGGAGGCTGTGTGACGAGCACGGGCGGGCTAAGCTCGAACCTTATCCCGGTTGCGACGGAGCGAAACACCGGCCCATGAATCCGACTAAAACTCTCCTGCTCTCGGCCGCGCTGCTCTTGGCGTGCGCGCCCGCGGGCGTCGCCCAACGACGCCGCCGCCCCATCCCGCCCCCCGTCAACCCGCCCAGGCTCGCGTGGACGATTCTCGTCAATCAATCGAACAACGAGGACGGCGTGCCGACGACGACCGTGGCGTTGGAGCCGTTGCAGCTTAACGGGTTCGCCGGCGTGCGGACGGTGGCCAACCTCGCCGCGAATTTCTCTTACGAAGGGCGGCCGGGCACGCCGCCCCGCTTCGTCGCGCTGCTGCTCTACACACGCTCGCAGACCTGTCAGCTCAGGTCGGACACGGGGCTGCGCTTGCAGCTTGACGGCCGGCCGCTGTTCCTGCCCTTCCGGCCGGTGACGGGGCAGGAGGAAGGCGTCTGGTGGGTGGCGCGCGACGAAGAAGCACCGGCGGGGCGTACCTGCCTCGAATCGCTCGGCGCGTTCGTCACGCCGCAGACGCTTGCGCGGCTCGCGCGCGCGAGCACAGTCACCCTACACATCGGCCTGCCCGCGGTCGGCGCGAGCGGGCCGTCGTTCGGCCTCCCGCCGCTGGTGCTCGACGCGCTGCGCGACTTCACGCGCCGCGTCCCGCCGGCCGGCAAGTAACGTCTTGGAGCACGTCGCCGCCGGGAGCGCGGGCAAGGATGCCCGCGCTCCCGGCGGCGACGTGCGCGTTTCCTTTATAGATTTTGCAAGACGAAGTCGGTCATCATCTGGCGCATGTGTTTGACGAGGAGCGGGTCGGTGACGCCGTGGCGCGACTTCGGGTAGAGCATCAGTTGGAACGGCTTGCCGGCCTTCTGTAGCTCGTAGGCGAACTGGATTGTGTTCTGCATGTGGACGTTGTCGTCTATCGCGCCGTGGATGAGCAGCAGCTTGCCGTGCAGGTCTTTAGCGGCGGCGAGCGGCGCGCTCCGCTTGTACCCTTCCGGGTTGTGCTGCGGCGTGCGCATATAGCGCTCCGTGTAGATCGAATCATACAGCCGCCAGTCCGTGACGCTGCCGCCCGCGATGCCGAGCTTGTAAGACTGGCTGTGGGTCAGCGCGTAGGTGGTCATGAAGCCGCCGTAGCTCCAACCCCACAAGCCGATCCGCGTCGCGTCCACGTAAGGTTGACTCTTGAGCCAACTCAGGCCGTCTTCCAGATCGCGCAGTTCCAGCTCGCCGAAGTTCTGGTAGAGCGGCCAGGCCGTCTCGACGCCTTTGTTCGAGGCGGTGCGGTTGTCCAGGACCCAGATGATGTAGCCCTTCTGCGCGAGCATCTGATGCCACATGTAGGTCTGCGCGCCCCAGCCGTTGCGCACCTGCTGCGCTTGCGGGCCTGAGTAGGTGAACTGGAAGACCGGGTACTTCTTGGCCGGGTCGAAGTCCGGCGGCTTGATCATCATCGCTTCGAGCGTGAAGCCGTCGCGCGTCTTGACCTGCACGAACTCCGTCTGACCGAGCTTGTACTGCGCGAGCGCCGCGACCTTGTTCTCGTCGAGCACGCGGGCGAGCGTGCCGTCGGCGTTGTAGAGCCGCACCTGCGTGGGCGTGCGCACGTCGCTCCACCAGTCCACGAAGTGCGTCGCCTGCGGGTTGAAGCTGATGCGGTGGCTGCCTTCGGCTTGCGTCAGGCGCGTGAGACCCGTGCCGTCGAGCTTGACGCGGTAGAGTTGGTTGGCGATGGGGCTGTGCTCCGCGCCGACGAAGTAGACGAAGCCCTTGGCCTCGTCCACCGCCTCGACCGTGCGCACGTCCCAGCGCCCGTCCGTCACCTGATGAAGCAACTTGCCGTCGGGCGCGTAATGATAGACGTGCTTGAAGCCGGCGCGGTCGCTGAGCCAGAGGAACGAGCCGTCCTTGAGCCAGCGCGGGTTGTCGTCCGTCACCTCGACCCACGCGCGCGAGGTCTCGTGCAGGACGTTGGCGGACTGGCCCGTGGCCGGGTCGGCGAAATTCAGATCGAGGAACGTCTGCTCGCGGTTCTGCGCTTGATAAGCGACGCGCCCGCCGTCCGGCGTCCAAGCGACGCGGACGATGAGCAGGTCGGCCGGCTCGTACTTCGCCGTGTCCACCCAGCGCACCTCCCCGCCCTGCGCGGCGACGACGCCGAGGCGCACGAGCGGGTTCGGGTCGCCCGCCTTCGGGTAGGGCGTCGTCTCGACCTCCTGGTTGACGGGGATGTGATCGACGACGACGAAGTCCGGCACGGGCGTCTCGTCGAGGCGCAGGAAGGCGAGGCGCGTCGAGTCGGGACTCCACCAGTAGGCCTCGAAGTTGCCGCGCCCGTAGAGTTCCTCCTGGTAAATCCAGTCGAGCCGGCCGTTGAGGATTTTCGGCCCGCCGTCCGTCGTCAGCCGCCGCTCCGCGCCGCCGTCGAGCGCGAGCGTGTAGAGGTTATTGCCGCGCACGAAGGCGACCGCGCGCCCGTCGGGGCTGAACGTCTCGCCGACTTCTTCGGCACGGTCATTCGTCAGCCGCCGCGCGGTCGCGCCGCCCAGCTCGTAGTAATAGAGGTCGTTGTCGTGGTTGATGAGGACGGCGGTCTGCGCGGCGTTCAACAGGTAACTGCCCTGGCGCGCGAGCCGGCGCGCCGCGTCCGCGCCGACGCCGGGCAGCGCGGCGAACGCCGCCTCCATGCGCGCCGCGTCGAAGAACGGCGCGGTCTCGCCCGTCAGCGCGTTGACCCGCTCGATACGCGGGCGGGCGGACGTGGGCGGGTTGGTTTGCAGGTAGGCAGTGCCGTCCTTGAGCCAGCGCGGGCTGGCGGGCGTGCCGCTGAAGTCCACGCGGGCCGGCGCGACGCCGTAGATTTCGTCAACCGTCAGCAGCTTGTCTTGCGCGCGCGCGGGCGCGGCCAGCGCGGCGACGAGGAGGGCGAGTGTCGGCCACAGGGTTTTGAATCGCACAGTCTTTTCGGCTCCGTTTCAGTCCAAAGTTGCGTGCCGCCGGCCGGCCCCGCGCGTCGAACGTGTAGGAGAGATGTCGGTGAGCAACCGCGCGCATTCGGCCAGAACCGGCCGGCGGCTGTCAAGCGGCTCAGCGCGCCGGGGCGCGGCCGCCGCCGCTATTAACCGCGCCCCGTGTCGCCCGACACCGGAGCGCACCGCCTTCCCGGTAGTTGTGAAGTCTTTGACAGTTTGTCAGCAAGCCCGCCTGTCCGGCGCTTGCAAAAAAATTATTCCCCGCGCGCCGATTATGATTTAGAATGCGCCATACTGAGAAGCTCTACAACCCGACTCAGCAAACAAGGTCTTGTCCACGTGAAAGGAGTTTGTAAGCTTATGAATCCGTCCACTTGCCTCAAGAGGCATCGCAGGCTGTGGCTGACGGGCGCACTGGCGACCGTCGCGCTCTGCCTCACGCTGTTCACCGGCGGGAACGTCTCCGCCAACCACCCCGTCTTCGTCGAGGGCAACTGCGACAGCCCCGTGCCCGGCACGACGCTGGTCACAGTCGCCGGCACCTGCGGCGACTACGACGGCGACGGCCGCATCGGCACGGCCGAAGACACCGACGGCTCCGACCGCATCTTCGGCACGATCAACGCCGCGCTCGGCAACGTCGATCTCGGCGCGACCATCAACGCCACCACGGCGGGCCTGAACGGGCGCGTCATCATCGTCGCCTCGGGGCGCTACCCCGAGCAGATCACGATCCTGAACAACGCGCCGCTGTTCCCGAACCCCGGCAACGTGCAGATCGAGGCCGCGGCCGGCGTGGCCGCCAACATCGACGCCGTCCTGTCGGGCGATCCGGCGGGCGGCAACAACACGCGGCAGAACGGCGTCGGCATTAGGGTCGAGACCCCGGCCGGGCGCATCACGACGCTGCGCAACCTGACGATCAGGAACTTCGCCATCGGCGTCGAGGCCGACGGCGTCTCGCGCGTCAACATCGACAACTGCAACATAGACAACAACCGCGACCTCGGGCTGCTCGCCACGAGCGTCGCGCGCCTGACCGTCAACAACACGCGGATTAACGGCACCGGCTTCCGCGTCAACCCGGCCGTCAACAACACGCCGACCGGGGGCCACGGCATCGAGTTCCGCCAGGTGAGCGGTGGCGTCATCTCCAACACCGTCATCTCGAACTCGGCCGGTTGCGGCCTCTCGAACCAGACGACGGGCAACAGCACCAACATCCGCATCTTCCACGTGATCTTAGCGGACGACGACGCCGGTGGGATATGCAGCGCCCCCGGCGCGGGCGCGATTGTCTTCTGCAACACCGACGCGAACTGCCCGTAAGGCCGGCGGCCGCTGCCGCCGCTCACCTGAGAGCGGCGGCAGCACCGGCCAGCGCCGAAGCCCTCCCGGCGGGCCGAGCGCACACCAAACCCAAACCCGGCGGGCGCGCGCCGCTTGACACGGCCGCGCCCGCCGGCTTATAAGCGCGCATGAAAAACGTGGTGAGTTAAGGCGACTTGCGGCCACGTAAAATAAACAGCTAAACAGCTCGGCGCTTTACAGGCCCGTCAACTTCGCCCGCCCGGAAGTCCCGCGTTGTTTAGCGCGGGCTTTTTTTATAGAAGCCAGGAGTCAGAAGTCAGGAGCCAGAAGCCGGCAACGAGCGGTTTCGCTTCTGCCCACTTCCGATTTCTTCCTCCGGGCTTCCGTGTTCAGCCTTCTGGCTTCTGGCTCCTGACTACTGACTTCTGCTTTTATGGACAACCTCCGCGAACTCTTGGCCAGCGATCAGCTCGTCGTCTTCGACGGCGCGATGGGCACGATGCTCTACAGCAAGGGCGTCTACATCAACCGCTCTTACGACGAGTTGAACCTGACGAACCCAGACCTCGTGCGCGAGGTGCACGAGGAGTACGTGCGCGCGGGCGCGGAGGTGTTGGAGACCAACACGTTCGGCGCGACGGCGCACAACCTGCAACAGTACGGTCTCGACGGCGCGCTGCACGAGTTAAACGTCTCGGCGGCGCGGCTCGCGCGCGAGGCGGCCGGCGCGCGCGCCTACGTCGCCGGCGCCATCGGCCCGCTCGGCCTGCGCATAGAGCCTTACGGCCCGACCTCCTACGACGAGGCCAAGGAGATGTTCAAGGCGCAGGCGGCGGCGCTCCTGGAAGGCGGCGTTGACCTGTTCGTCTTAGAAACCTTCTCGGACATTTCGGAGATCAGGCAGGCGCTGCGCGCCGTGCGCGAGTTGTGCGACCTGCCGGTCGTCGCGCAGATGGCGATCCACACCGACGGCAACACCTCCTACGGCACGACGCCCGAAGTCTTCACGGCGCGTTTGGACGAGTGGGGCGCGGACGTGATCGGCGTCAACTGCGGCGTCGGCCCGGCGGGCGCGCTCGCCGCCGTCGAGCGGATGCGCGCCATCACGAGCCGCCGCCTGTCGGCGCAGCCCAACGCCGGGCTGCCGCGCGACGTGCAGGGCCGCCAGTTCTACATGTGCTCGCCGGAGTACATGGCGAAGTACGCGAAGCGGCTCATACAGGCCGGCGTCAAGCTGATCGGCGGCTGCTGCGGCACGACGCCCGCGCACATCAAGTTGATGGCCGACGCCGTGCGCGCCGTCTCGCCGCGCCGCCAGCCCGCCGCCTTCAAGGGCCTCAAGCCGGCGCGCGTCGTCGAACTGACGCCCGCCGACGTGCAGGTCGTGCCGCCCGATGCGCGCTCGAACTGGAGCCGCATGCTCGCGCGCGGCGAGTTCGTCACGACCGTCGAGGTGCTGCCGCCCAAAGGCTGCGAGCCGGACAAGACGCTCGACAGCATACGGCTCTTGAAAGAGGCCGGCGTCAACGCCGTCAACATCCCCGACGGCCCGCGCGCGCAGACGCGCATGAGCGCCATGGCGACCGCGCTGCTGGTCGAACGCGAGATCGGGCTTGAGACCGTCTTGCACTACTGCTGCCGCGACCGCAACCTGCTCGGCATGATGAGCGACCTGCTCGGCGCGGCCGCGCTCGGCCTGCATAACCTGCTGCTCATCACCGGCGACCCGCCGAAGATGGGGCCGTACCCGGACGCCACGGCCGTCTTCGACATAGACTCCATCGGGCTGACCAACATGGTCAACAAGCTCAACCACGGTCTCGACCTGGGCAACAACCCCATCGGCTGCCCGACCGAGTTCTGCATCGGCGTCGGCGTCAACCCCGGCGCGCTCAATTTGGACGAAGAGTTGAAGCGGTTCGAGTACAAGGTCGAGGCCGGCGCGGAGTTCGCCATCACGCAGCCGGTCTTCGACCTCGAACAGTTGCACGCCTTCCTGCGGCGCATCGAGCACGTCCGCATCCCGGTCGTCGCCGGCATCTGGCCGCTCGTCTCCTACCGCAACGCCGAGTTTCTGCACAACGAAGTGCCGGGCGTGCGCGTCACGCCGGAGATCATGGAGCGGATGCGCCGCGCCTCGGACAAGGGCAAGGAGTTCGGGCGCGAGGAAGGCTTGAGCATCGCGCGCGAGGCGCTCGTCGCCGTGCGCGACGTGATCCAAGGCGTGCAGGTCTCCGCGCCCTTCAACAACGTCCGCTACGCCCTCGACGTGTTCGCCGCGCTGCCTGAGTTCGCAGACCGACAGACCGCCAGCGTCGGCGGCAGTTAAGTGTGCCACGCGCCGCACGCCACCCGCAGCGTAACCGCCCGGCGCTCCGAACAGCGCCGGGCGGTTACGCGCTCGCGACTTTAACCGGGAGCTACTGCCCACCCACGAGGAACACGTCCCAAGCCCAGCGCCCGACCTGCGCGCCGCGCGCGTCGCCGACCTTGGCCCGGTAGCGGAACCGGTTGCCGTACTGATCCCGCCGCCGCGCCTCCTTGTAATCCAGTCCGATGGCCGTGACGCCCAACGCCGGCAGCGGGCGCAACTCGCCCGCCTCCGACACGCCGTCGTGGTCGGCGTCCTGCCAGAGCCGCAAAGAGGCGAAGACGGCATCACGGCTGTCAATTATCCCATCGCCATCGCCGCCCCGCGCCGGCTCGTCGTACTCCGCCAGCGCCGAGAAGCCGTTCGGCTGTTTCCCCTGTGGCGGCGTGCCCTGCGGCGTGTGGTTGCCGAACAGTTCTCGCCCGTCGGCGATCCGGCCGTCCCCGTCGCGGTCTAAGGCCAGCCACGCGTCGTCCGCGCGCGGGGCCGTCCACGCGAGCCGCTCCGGCGTGCCGTCGGCGTCGAGGTCGAAGGCGACGCCGCCCGCCGCGTCCGTCAGGCGGAAGCCGTCGCCGTTCACGTCCACGAGCACGGGCGACTCGGTGTTGACGCAGCGGCAGTAGTCGGAGTCCCAGTAGGTCTGCGCGGAGCACTTGCGCGGGGCGCACTGCGTCTGGGAGCACGTGCCGGTGGTGAAGTTCCAGTACCAGTTGACCGACACGCACGTGTCGTAGGTCGGCGGGGGCGACGCCGTGCTATAAGGCACGCAGCAGTACCGCCTGTTGTAAAGGTAGCTGTTGTAAGTGCCGTCGGGGCAGCCGTCGTCGGGGGGGCGGTAGGTCTGATAGTCCACCTCCGTCTGCCCGGCGTCGCACGGCGGGCAGGCCCAGAATTGGTTACATTCGGGCCCCGCAGGCGTACAGCCATCGTTCGGGGCGGTGCGCGGATCGAGCGTCGGGCAGGGCGTGGGCGTCGCGGTCGGCGTTGGCGTCGGCGAGGGCGAGGGCGAGGGCGTCGGACATGATTCGCGAAAGTAGGTCGTACAAGTATGCTGCCCATCCACGCATATGAATTGTATAACCCCTTGAAGTCCGCACCGACCTTGTGGATCAGTACAGGCTGCTGATACTACTTCAACAGCCGGCTCGCCGAGTTCATCTTCGCAGAAACAGTTGCCGCCCAGAGTCACCTTGAGGTTGAAGCAAGTCGGCCCTGGACAGCATAGAACGGACTGAGCCGGCACGGCCCTTGGGGCTTTAAGGGTTCTTGGTGGATAAAAATTTGCCGGCACAAACCTTGCCGGCAAGAAAGACCAGAACTCAGACTGTATTTCGGGTGGTCGTTCCCATGAAAGGTTCTGCTTGACTTTTGGTACCGTACTGTCTGTGATTTGATTATAACAGCGAGGGTTTGTTAATTCGGCATCGGCTCACCGCCGGTGCCGGAGAATCCTGTGCCGTCTCCGTAGTTCAGAACCTCGAATTGCAGTCCTACTTTCTTAGGGTGGGGTAAGTTACGATTGGCCCTGTATTTTTCCCACCCTGTAATCATGCCGGCGGGGACTTTGAAGAGGTACGTCTCTCCCGGCTGAATTGGTATGTCCTCCGGTCTAGCCCTATTGTTTATATCTACCAACTCCGGCCTGCCATATCTAAGCGGCCAGCCATAGAAGCCCGCCGAATCAGGCTTCACGTCTACGAAATAAAGGCTCAGGCGCAAATAGTAGATCGGTTTAGTCCCGGTGTTGCGCACCTCGATCTCCAAGTCACGCCCCCAGTGTTCATTCTTCAGGTCTTTCACCTTCTCAATGTTCTTCACTTTCACCTTGATCGGCAAGTGCGCCGGTATCTTGTCTTCAAACTCCCGCTCACCCGGCGGCGGCCCTTGGGCCGTGCCGACTATGATGCCGCAGGCACAGACAACCAAGAATGTGGCTAACCAGACGAGCGGCCTGAGGGCGGGCTTCCGTCGTGTCATGGCGGGCGTGCTTTGCGAGTTCATCGGGTGTGCTCCTTATGTGTGGGCCACTAGCTTATACCTGTGAGTCAGGCGCAGTATGGGCTCGCGCCGCGCGTGCGTCAAGATGGTTGTTCGTCAGCTTGCTATGTGCGCTGCGTGCGCTGCTGATGAGTGGCGGGCGTGCTCAATCACGTCTGAGCAGATAGGAAGAGTCGTCAGGCGCGAACTCGGCGCGCGTGAGGGCGTAGCCGAGCGTCTCGACGCCGTAGGGGCGCGCCTCACCCTCGTAGCGCATCCCGATCTTGACGAGCACGCGCTGCGAGGCCGCGTTGGCGTGGCGCGTGACGGCGACGATGCGTTCGAGACCCACCTCCTCGAAGCCGTAGCGCAGGCTCGCGCGCGCCGCCTCGGCCGCCAGCCCTTGCCCCCAGGACGCCTGCTCGAACGCGTACATCAACTCCGGCTCGCCGTCGAGCTGGCGCAGCCCGCACAACCCGATCAGCCGCCCCGTCGTCTTGAGCAGGACGGCCCAGCGGCCGTAGCCGTGCGTGCGCCAGAACGTGATGATCGTGTCGAGCACGTACTGCGTCTCGGCGCGCGTCAGCGTCCGCCCGGCTTCGAGGCCGATGTAGCGCATCACCTCCGGGTCGGCGCACAGCCGCGCGAGGTCGTCCAGGTCGGCGGCGACGAACGGGCGCAGGCGCAGGCGCGCGGTCTCGATCTCGGGCATAAACAGAAGACGCAGGCTGGCTGGGGAGATTAGCTGAAACTGAGTTTAAGATCGCTCACGCGGTCTCCGTCTGCCATGAGGGGAAAGGCGGCCGCACGGGGGGAAGCGTGCGCGCACACTATAACAAATTTCCGTGCGCCCGAAAGAAGATTTTCAACCGCGCCGGCCGCTAACAGCTCGTTGAAATTATCTTGCACGGCGGCGCGGAAAATTCTGCTTGCGTTCTCGGCGCGAACGTGTAGAATGCGCGCACTTCAAGCGCGCGTGCCGTCGCCTGCACTCACTCGAAGCCTGCGCTCTGTCGGCTCCGAACGTCGTCACGTCAACGCTCATCAAGGCCGCAAGAGATCAAGCACGTAGCCGGCGGACGCGGTTCGTCTCGTCTCGTCGGGCGCGGTTCAGTCTGAGCTTGTTCATGTGGCGAGGGGCGATTTAACACAGAGGACACAGAGTTCTTACTGTGTCCTCTGTGCCTCCTCTGTGCCCTCTGTGTTAACCCGACCACACGTCGCCACTCAAGCTCAAACTGAACCACTACCGTTTCACTCGACCGTTTTCAATCTTCCCAACGCGCGCCCGCCGAGGCGCGCGGCCAACGGAGCAAAGGTCTGTGCGCCCTCAGATAAGGCTGCTCATCTGTCTATGCTGCGTGACGCTCGCGGTCTGCCTCGCCGCCCGGCGCGCGCGCACGCAGAACGGCGCGCTGCGCCGCCTTACGGAGACGCCCGAACAGGCGCTCAACCTGAACCCCACGCTCAGCGGCGACGGCCGCCGCGTCGTCTTTGAATCAACCGCCGACCTAACAGGCAGCGGCGCTGTCGGCTTCCACGCCCTGCGCGTCGAACTCGTCCCAGAGCCGCCCGCGTTCGCCCAACTCGCGCGCACGCGCGCGCCCGCCGCCGCCGTCTCGCAGGACGGCGCGCGCGTCGCCTTCGCCAGCACCGAAGACCCGCTCGGCGGCAACGCCGACGGCAACTCCGAAATCTTCCTCCACGCCCAGGGCGCGCTGCGCCAACTCACCGACACCACACCCGCCGACGCCACTTTACGCGTCCAGCAAGGCAACTTCGCCCCGTCCATCTCCGACGACGGCCGCCTCTTCGCCTTCGCCTCGAACCGCGACCTCACCGGCGCGAACGCCGACGCGAACTCCGAAGTCTTCCTCTACGACGACGCGCGCCGCGCCTTCACGCAACTCACGGACACGCGCAACATCGTCGGCGCGCACAGCGCCAAGCTCAGCGGCGACGGCACGCACGTCGCTTACGTGCTCGACCGCCGCGCGGACGCGTCCGACCCGAGCCTGAGCCGCGATCTCATGCTCCACGATCTGACGACGGGCCGCGCCATGCCGCTCGCGCAGGCCGCGCGCAAGCTCGCGCTCGCGCCCGGACGCTGTGTCAGCGACGACGGCACGCGCGTCGTCTACGCGGCCGAGCCGACGACGAACGCGAGCCAGGTCTTTCTCTACGACGCGCGCGCGGGCGTCGTGCGCCAGTTGACGACGCTCGGCGCGCGCGCCACCGACGTAACGCTCGCCCCGACCATCAGCGGCGACGGCGCGCGCGTCGCCTTCGCCACGCGCCGCAACGTCTCGGGCGGCAACGGCGACGCGAGCGTCGAACTCTACGTCTACGACCTGCCGGCGAACCGCTTCACGCGCGTCACCGACGCGCCCGCCGCCGCCACGGCCGAAGTCGTCTCTTCGCTCTCCGACGACGGCGCGCTCGTCGCCTTCAACTTCCCCCGTGTCCTCTCCGGCCCGGTCGCCGACGCAGACCTCGCCAACAACTCCGAGCTTTACGTCGCCGCGCTCGAACCGCGCACGCCCTTCGCCACCGACTTGCAGATCAAGCACGGCGCGACTTTCGGCCGCGAGCCTGCGGCGGACAAACTCGTCGCGCCCGATCAGATCGCCGTCGCCACGGGGCGCAACCTCTCACTCGTCAACGCGCAGACGCACCCGCTCGCCGATGGCTCGCTCCCGCGCGCCTTCGCCAACGTCGCGCTCAACGTCAACGGGCGCGCGGCGGAACTGCTCTACGTCTCGCCCACGCAGATCAACTTCGTCGTGCCGCCGGAGACCGAAGCCGGCCCGGCCCTCTTCTCCGTGCGCAACCACGACGGCTACGAGACGCGCGGCACGTTCACGGTCGCGCCCGCAGCGCCCGGCGTCTTCACCGAAGCGGGCGACGGCACGGGCGCGGCCGTCGCGCTCGAAGCGACGACCTTCCTGCGCACTCCTTTTGATCCTGTTGACGAACAGAACAACGCGCGCCGGCTCACGGTCTTCGCCACGGGCGTGCGCCACGCCGCGAGCGTGAGCGTCGAGATCAACGGCCGGGCGCAGGCGGTCGAGACCGTCACGCCCTCGCCGGGCTTGCACGGTCTGGACGAGATACACGTCAGGCTTGAGCGCGCGCTCGGCGGCGCGGGCCTCGTGCCGCTCGTCGTGCGCGCCGACGGGCGCGCGAGCAACCCGACCACGATCCACATCGGCGGCGCGCGCCAGCCCTTCCGCCTCACGCTCGCGCCCGCGACCGCGCGCCTCGGCACGGGCCGCACGCTTCGGCTCGTCGCCACAGTCTTCGACGAAGCCGGCGGCGTCATCGAAGACGCCCCCGTCACGTTCATTTCGACCGCGCCTGATGTAGTGCGCGTTGACTCAGACGGCACGGCACACGCCTTAAGCGTCGGCACGACCGTCATCCGTGCGACCGCAGGCGCGTTGACCGCCGAAGCGCAGTTAGAGGTCTACCCGCTCACGCTCATCATTAATGAAGTCCTCGCCGATCCGCCCGACGGCATTGCGGGCGACGCCAACCGCGACGGCACACGCAGCGCCGCGCAGGACGAGTTCATCGAACTAGTCAACGCCTCGACTCACGACATCGCCCTCGGCGGCTATCGGCTGCTCGTGCGCGCGGGCGACGGCGCGGACACGGTCAGGCACACGTTCGCCGCCGGCACACTGCTCGCGCCCGGCACGGCCCTCGTCGTCTTCGGCGGCGCGACCGCCGCGACCTTCGACCCGCGCGACGCGGCCTTCGGCGGCGCGCAGGTCTTCACGGCTTCCACCGGCGGGCTGTCGCTCACGAACGGCGGCAGCACCGTCACGCTCGCGGACGCCTCCGGCGCAGACATCGAACAGTTGACCTACGGCGGTGCGTCGGGTCTGCCCGGCGACCGCGATCAATCGCTCACGCGCGCGCCCGACGTGACCGGCGACTTCACGCCGCACCGGCAAGCGACCGGCGGCGCGGCGCGCGCCTTCTCGCCGGGCACACGACTGGACGGCACGCCCTTCAGCCCGACCGCGCCCGTCGCGCTCATCACGCTCGCACCCGCGTCCGCACTGCTCGAAGTCGGCGCGCAGCAGCAGTTCGAGGCGCACGCCTTCGGCGCGGACGGACAAGAACTAACCGGCGTTATCTTCCGCTGGCAGACGAGCGACGCTGCGGTCGCCTCCGTAGACGCACACGGACTCGCACGCGCGCACACCGTAGGCACTTGCGCCGTCACGGTCGAGGCGCGCGGCGTGCGCTCCGCGCCCGCACTCGTGACCGTGCAGGAGCCGCCGCCCGTCCTGACGCGCATCGAGGTTACGCCGAGTGGCTTGACGCCGCCCGTAGGTAGCGAGTTGACGCTGCCCGTCGGCGTCGAGCAACAGTTCAACGCACGCGCCTTCGATCAACGCGGGCGCGAGTTGAACGGCGTCGCGTTCACGTGGGGGACGAGCGCGCCGACAGTTGCCACGATCAACCAAGCCGGCCTGGTCAACACTTTGACGCAAGGCATGACGAACGTCAGCGCGTCGGCGCAGGGCGTGAGCGGCAGCCTCGCGCTCACGGTCAGCGCGCCCGCCGTCGTCTTCAACGAAGTGCTCGCAGACCCACCCGACGGCGCGGCCGGCGACGCGAACGCGGACGGTGTCCGCAGCGGCACGGACGACGAATTTATCGAGTTGGTCAACACGACTGCCGCGCCGCTCGACCTCTCCGGCTGGACGCTCCGCACGCGCCCGCTCGCCGGCCCCGCCGAGGCGACGCGCCACACCTTCGCCGCGGGCACGACGCTCGCCGCGGGCGACGCCGTCGTCGTCTTCGGCGGCGGCGCGTTCGCGCCCGACCACCCCGCGTTCGGCGGCGCACAAGTCTCCGCCGCTTCGACCGGCGCGCTGGCGCTCACGAACAGCGGTCTCTTGATCAGCCTGCGCGACGCGGCGGGCCGCCCCGCCGCGCAGTTCGCCTACGGGACGCCGGCCGACGACTTCGGCGGCGACGCCGTCAACCAGTCCATCACGCGCGCGCCCGACGTGACGGGCGCGTTCACGCGCCACACGCTCGCGCCCGGCGCGGCCGCGCGCCGCTTCTCGCCCGGCACGAAACTCGACGGCGCGTTCTTCGCGCCGCGCGCCGGCCGTCTGACGCGCGTCACGCTCGCGCCGACCGCCGCCACCGTCAACACAGGGCAGACCGCGCAGTTCACCGCCCAGGCCTTCGACCAGTTCGACCGCCCGCTCTCCGGCGTCGGCTTCAGCTTCGACGCGGGCGACACAAACGTAGCGACGATCACCGCCGTGACGACCGACGCCGAAGCGGGCCGCGCCGTCGCCACCATGACCGGCGCGGGCGCAGGCACGACGCAAATCACGGCCGCGGCCACTCAGGGCGCGACCGTCGTCACGAGCACCGCCGCCACGCTGACGGTCGTGCGCCCGCCGCCCGTCGTGCGCCGCGTCGTCGTCAGCCCCGGCGCGTTGACGCTCAACCGCGGCCAGGCGCAACAACTCACCGCCGCGGCCTTCGACGAGCACGACCAGCCCGTCCCCGGCGTCGCATTCAACTGGACGACCGGCGCAGCGCAGGTGGCGTCCGTCAACGCCGACGGCTTGGCGCGCGCTACGGGCGTCGGCGCGGCCGACATCTTCGCCACCGCCCCGGACGGCGCGGGCGGCACAGTCTCCGGGCGCGCCACGCTCGTCGTCCGCGTGCCGCTCGTCGTCAACGAGATTCTGGCCGACGTGCCGCCGGACGACGCCGCCACGGCCAACGTCGAAGGCGACGCGAACCGCGACGGCGTGCGCAGTTCAGGCGACGACGAGTTCGTCGAACTCGTCAACAACTCCGACGCGCCGCTCGATCTGTCCGGCATCACTTTGGCGGACGCGACCGCCGTGCGTTTCACCTTCCCGCCGAACACGACGCTCGACTCTGGGCGCGGCGTCGTCATCTTCGGCGGCGGCGCGCCGCCCGCACACGACCCCGCGCTGGGCGGCGCGCGCATCTTCACGGCCGGCGCGTTGAGCCTCAACGACGGCGGCGACACCGTCATCGTCCGCCTGCCGCCGAGCGGCGGCGACACGGTCATTGCCGTCCAGAGCTACGGCAGCGGCGCGCCCGGCGCACCGCCCGCGCCCGCCGATCAGTCGCTCACGCGCGCGCCCGACGCCGGCACGGGCACACCGGGCGGCAGCTTCGTCGCGCACACCGCCGCGCCGCAAGCGGCCGCGCGCGCCTTCTCGCCCGGCACGCGCGCCGACGGCACGCCCTTCAACGCGCCCGCCCTCACGCGCATCGAGGTCGCACCGGCAACCGCACAACTCGACATCGGCGCGCGCCAGACCTTCACCGCCCGCGCCTTCGCCAACGCGGGCGGCGCGGAGGTCGAAGTGCCGAACGTCTCATTCAGTTGGGACGTGAACGACGAGACCAAAGCGACACTCGCGCCGACCGCGGGCGCGACCACGGAGGCGCAGACGCGCGCCGCCGGCTCGACGACCGTGCGCGCACGAGCCGGCGGGCAACAGGCGACCGCCCTGCTCACAGTCAACCCGCCCCCGCCCGTCCTCACGCGCGCCGAACTGACGCCCGCCAACGCCACCGTCAACACGGGCCAGACGCAGACCTTCACCGCGCGCGCCTTCGACCAGTTCGATCAGCCGTTCACCGCCGCGAGCTACACTTTCATCATTGACGATCCGGCGACGGCCACAGTCGTGACGGTCGTCGCAGACGCCGACGGCAGCGCCGCCGCCGTCGTGCGCGGGCTGATGGCCGGCACGGCCCGACTGACGGCGCAAGCCACCGCCGGCCCCCACGCCGTCACGAGTGCCCCGGCGACGCTCAACGTCGGCCCGCCGCCGCCCGCGCCCGCCGCGGGTCAGCTCATCATCAACGAGGCGCTCGTCTCGTTCGCCACCTCCGCGACGCAGCCGCGCGCCGACTTCGTCGAACTGTACAACCCGACCGCGCAGACGCTCGACATCAGCGGTCTCGTCATCACCTTCCGCCCGTCGGGTTCCGCCAACGCGCCCGCCGCCGTCACGCTCCCCGGCGCGCCCGGCAGCCTGACCACGCTCGTCCAGCCGCACGCCTACTTCCTCGTCGTCAACGGCCCCGCCACCTTCGGCGTCGCCGCCGACTTCGACGCCCAGGCCCAAGGCCTCGACCTCAACAACACGACGGGCGGTCTCAAACTCGAACTAGGCGGCGTGAAGCTCGACGGCCTCACCTACCAGGGCGGCACGGCCGCCCCCGCCCCGCCCTTCAACGCCTACGGCGAAGGGTCTCTGCTCCTCTTCACCAGCGGTACGACCAACGATCTTATTCGTAGTCCGAACGCCGCCGACACCGACAACAACATGGCGGACTTCAAACGCAACGGCGCGACAGCCAGCGTCACGCCGCGCGGGGCAAACCCTTAGCTGTGTTGGCCGGGTTGTTCGGCAGTTCACCACCGAAGACCCAGAGGGCACAGAGGTGGCCCGGAGGCTTGAGCGGTGCAGGAGGTTGATAAGGTTACGGGAGTGGTTGTCGGCGCGGCGATTGAGGTGCATCGGTCGCTCGGGCCTGGGTTGCTGGAATCAGCCTACAGCGGCTGCTTGTGTCGGGAACTGACCGTGCGCCACATTCCATATCAGCGGGAGCGGCCCCTGCCACTTACCTACAAGGGACTCAGACTGGACTGCGGTTATCGGCTCGATCTGCTTGTCGCGGGGTCGGTGGTTGTCGAAGTTAAAGCCGTCGAGGCGCTTGCCCCCATTCACGAGGCGCAACTGCTGACGTATCTACGGCTCGGCGGGTGGCGCGTTGGGCTGCTCATCAACTTCAATGTTGAGGTATTGAAAAAAGGACTCCGTCGTAAAGTGCTTTGACTCCGTGCCCCTCTGTGTCCTCTTGTCTCTGTGGTGAATTCAACCAACCCAGCATTCAACGCGCGTCTGGAAAACTTAATGCGACCTACTTGATCACCCCGCCCAACGGACTCGACGCGCTCGCGTAGAGGCGTTTGGGCATGCGGCCGGCGAGGTAGGCGTGGCGGCCGGCTTCGATGGCGAGGCGCATGGCGGTGGCCATGCGGGCGGGGTCGCGGGCCTCGGCGATGGCGGTGTTCATCAGGATGGCGTCCGCGCCTAGTTCCATGGCGATGGCGGCGTCGCTGGCCGTGCCGACGCCCGCGTCCACGATGATGATGGCGTCGGGCAACTGCTCGCGCATGATGGCGAGGTTGGCCGGGTTCTGCACGCCGAGGCCCGAGCCGATGGGCGCGGCCAGCGGCATGACGGCCGGGCAGCCGGCGGCGAGCAGTTTCTTGGCGACGATGAGATCGTCGCTGAAGTACGGCAGCACGACGAAGCCCTCGCGGACGAGCGTGCGCGCGGCCTCCAAGGTCTGCTCGTTGTCGGGGAACAGCGTCGTCTGGTCGCCGATGACTTCGAGCTTGATCCAGTCGGTCTGAAGCGCCTCGCGGGCGAGGCGGGCGGTGCGGACGGCGTCCTCGGCCGTGTAGCAGCCGGCGGTGTTGGGCAGCAGCGCGAGCGCCGGGTCGAGGTGGTCGAGGAACGACTCGCGGCCGCGGTCGAGCGGCACGCGGCGGACGGCGACCGTGACCATCTCCGCGCCCGACGCCCTGTGCGCCGCCTTCATCTCGTCGTGGCTGCGGTACTTCCCCGTCCCGATGATCAGGCGCGAGCGGAACTCGCGCCCCGCGATCAAGAGGCCGTCTGCGGCGGCTTGTGTGACTGTTGACATGGCGTTCATCGAGTCCGCGTTACGTCACAACTTTACAACGCGGCGGCCGATAAGCAAATGGGCCGCGCGCCGAAAGTGACGGCCGCGCCTGGGCGCGCCGGGCAGTTTCATACCGGGCGTGTGGTCACTGGCTGGTGCGCCCGAAGCGGAGCCGGTACTCGGCCGAGTTTAGGAAGCCGTTGACCATCGTGCGGATGTCGCCCGACCGCAAGACCTGAAGCCACGCGTTGAAGCCCGTCGGCTCCGGCTTGCGGCGCAGGTAGCCGTAGTACTGCATGGCGACGAAGGCGTTGTTGAACTCGGCCGCGCCCACCTGATCGCTGTCGGCTATCGCGCGGAAGACCTGCGCGCGCGTGAGCGTGTTGCTGTTAAGTCTGTTCGTCAGCTCAACGCTGGTCAGCGTTACCTTAGTCGCGCCGTCCGGGTTGGCCGGGTCGGGCGTCGTCACCTGCGTCAGCCCGGCGCGCCCCATTAAGGCCTGCACGTAATCAGAGTTCGGCAGCCCGCCGTAAGCCGCCTGGAACTCCGGCCGCTGCGTGAACAGCACGGCCAACTGCGCCTTGCGCGCGAAGACCTCCTCGGCGGTCGCGCCCGCGACGAAGCTCATGTCGGGGATGATCTCAAGGTACTCGGGCAAACGGTTGTAAGCCAGCTTGTAGAAGCGGAAGACGTAGAAGCCCTTGAGTTGAAACTCCTGCGAGCCGAAGAACGCGGCCGAGACCGTCAGCCGGTCGCAGCCGGCCGAAGGGTCGGGCGGCGGGTTGGTGTTATTCACGTTGGGGCAGCCGTTCAAGACCCGCAGCCAGGCGGCCAAGCCCTCCGGCTCCGGCTCGCGGCTCAGGAAGTCGAGGTAGTGCTGGCGGACGAAGAAGTCGCTCACGAAGATGGGGTTCGGCGCGCCGCCCGGCGGGTCGTTATCGGCGATGGTGACGGTCGCGGCCTCAGGCGTGCCCAGGGTCGCGCCCGTGGGGTTCGAGAGCACCAGTTGGAAGGTCTCCGGCCCCTCGGCGTACCCGTCGTCAATGACCGGCACGGTGACGGTCTTGCTAGTCTCGCCCTCGGCGAACGAGAGCGTGCCGACCACGGTGGCGAAGTCGCAGCGCGCGTAAGCCCCGCCGTGGTTGTTCGTCGTGTCGAAGCAGCCGACGGTGAACGTGTCCGTGTCGGCCGTCCGATAGTCCACCGAGACGGCCGCCGTCGTGTCGCCCGCGCGCGTGACCGTCAGGGTGACGCGCCCGGCCCCTTCGCCGACCTGCGCGGCGGCGCTGCCGAACTGGACGGTGGGCAGCGGCGCGTCTATGAGTGTCACGCGCTTGCTGTCGGCGGCGGGCACGAGCGCGCTCGTACCCGCGAAGGCGACGGCGAGCGTGTAGGCGCCGGCCGCGGCGTTGGGCGTGAGCGAGCAGCGCGCCGTGCCCGCGGCGTCGGTCGTGGCGGAGCAGGTCTGGCCGGCGAGCGTGAACGTGAGCGAGACGCCGCTGACGGCGGTGGCCGGCTCGGTCGAGGTGTCAACGAGCGTGGCGGCGAGCGCGAGCGGCCGGTCGGGCACGCCGCCCGCCGGACTCAGGTTCAGCGTCACGAAGGTGCGGTGTCTGCCCGGCGTCCAAGTGACCTTCGACTCGTTCGAGAAGATCGGCGTGCTGTCCAACTCGACGGTGGCGACCGCCTGATCCGTGCCCACGGCTTGGCCTGTGTAGGTGAACGTGGCGCGCCCTTGGGCGTCCGTCCGGGCGAGGAGCGGCGCCGGGTTGGCCCCGCCGACTAACAGCGTGACGGGGACGTTCGCCGGGTCGGCGACGTTCTTGAGTTGCGCCGTGAAGGTGACGGTCGTCCCTTGCGCGGGCGACGGCTGCACGTTCTCCGGCGTGAGCGCGAGGCGCGGGACAACGTCCGCAGGTGTGAGACTGCACGTCCCGTCGGCGTTCGTCAGCCGGATGACGCGCTCGCTCTGCGTCGCGTAGAGGCAGCCCGTCGGGCCGACCGTGACGAAGTCGCCGCGCGAGCCGCTGGTGTAGATGTCCGTGCAGCCCGCGGCGCAGGGGGTGACGGGCGTGTCGGGCAGGGCGCTCGTGTCGATGCGCGTGATGGTGCCGTCGTTGCGGTTCACGTAGAGGAAGGGTTTGGCCGGGTGCGCGGGGTTCGGCTCGAAGGCGATGCCGTCGGGGTTGCCGGGCAGGATGGCGATGAGGGTCGCCGCGCCGGGCTGGGGCGCGTTGGTGCCGGCGATGCGGTGGATGCCGCCCTGGAGTTCGGCCGCGGCGTAGAGCGTGCCGTCGGTGGCGAAGGCGATGCCGTCGAAGTCGCCGCTCGTGTAGGGCGTGATCGTGCCTGGCCCCGCGGCGAAGTTGGAGACGCGGATGATGCCGTCGAAGCCGGAGACGAAGAGGTCGCCGCTCACCGGATCGACCGCGAGCGCGAAGCGGCTGCCGCCGCTGAAGTGAGCGACGGTGCGGACGACCGCGGCCGTCGTGGGGTTCAGCTCCACCAGGTTGTTGCCGTTGGCGAGCACCGCGTAGAGGCGGCCATCTCGCGTGAACGCCAGCCCCGCGAGCGAGAGGCCGAACTGCGCCGGGACTGTGCCGACCAGCGTCGCGGGGCCGGCGACGCCGCCCTGCTGGCCGAAGGCGTAGAGGTTGTTGTTCTGCGCGTCGCCGACCAGGAGCGTGCCGTTCGCGTCGAAGGCGAGGCCGATGGGGCCGATGTTGGTGAAGCAGTCGTTGGGGAAGCTGCTGGCGAAGGTCGAGACGGCGAAGCCGGGCGCGGGCTGGCCGATCCCGTAGCGCCCGAAACTCGCGCAGAAGCCGGAGGCGTTGACGAAGCTGACCGTGGCGCTGCCCGGCACGGGCAGGTTGCCGTCCGTCGCGTCCACAGCGGTGTAGGTCACGGTCTCGGCCCTGACCGAGACGGCCGTGAACGACACCTTGCCCGTCGCGTCGGTGGTCGCGGTCGTGCCCGAAATGATCGAGCTGCCGTTGCCCTGCGAGAGGATGACCTGCTTGTTCGGCGACGGGTTGCCGTTCGCGTCCTGTAGCGTCACCGTGATGGTCACGGTGTCCGCGCCGTTCGCGCTGACGGTCGCGGGGGCGGCCGTGATGCCGCCGGCCGCGGCCGGGCGCTCGATGAAGGCGACGCGCGCCTGCGGCTGCAAGGCGACGCCGTCGGTCGCGTCCGTGGCCGTGAAGGTCACGATCTCCGGCACGGTATCCTTGATCGAGAAGACGACCGCGCCGTTGGCGACGTTCGAGACGCCGCTCGCGGGCGCGACGGTGGCGTGCGCGCCCGCGCTGGCGGCGAGCGTGACGGTCTTGCCGCTGACGCTGTTGCCGTCCGCATCGCGCAGGCGCACGACGACGAAGGCTTCGGAGTTGCCGTCGGCGACGCCGCCATTCGGCGCGGCGGTGACTTCGGAGACCGAAGGGCTGATCGGCCCCACAGCCTTGCCCGCCAGCGCGCGGTGGATCAGGTTCAGGTTGGGCGAGCCGAGGCCGACGTGCTGGAAGTCTGTGCCCATGCTGGCCGGCGTGTGGAAGGCGGCCGTTGCGCCGAGCGGGTAGAGCCGCGGGTTCAACTCGCCGAGGTTCTGCCCCTGCGCCTGGTTGAGCAGGGCGACGTAGGCGGCCCAGAGCGGCGCGGCCAGGCTCGTCCCGCCGTAAAGCCCGCCCGTCGGGCAGCCGCCGCCGTTCGCCCAGCAGATGTCTATGCCCTTCGCGGGGTCGGCGTTGAGCGACACGTCGGGGACGGAGCGCGTGGGCGAACTGGTGAATCCGTTCTGGTAGGCGGGGCGCGTGAAGAAGCGGCTGACGCCGAAGCCGCCCGCGCCGGTGGGCGGCGTCTGGCTCAAGCCGTTCCAGAAAGACTCGGCGTCGTAGGTGAGGGCCGGGCCGACATCGAGCGACGTGCCGCCGACGGCCGTCGCGTGCGGGGCGCTGGCGGGGAGGCTGGCGGTGTTGGCGCTGCCGTTGACGCAGGCGCTGCCGAGGTCGCCCGTCGAGTTGAGCACGGTGATGCCGGCGGCCGCGGCGCTCGCCAGCACGGAGTCGAGGCTCTGCGCGTCGGCGAGCGTCGCCTGGTCTTCGCAGTAGACCCAACTGTTGGAGATGACCGTGACGCCGTCGCCGATCATGCGGTTGAAGAGCGTCTGGAAGCTGGTGCGGATGCCGCTGAACGGGGCGTCGTAGACGGCTACCTGCGCGCCCGGCGCGTTGGTCATGACCGCGACGATGTCCATCAGGACTTCGGCCTCTTCCGCCCCCAACTGCGCGCCGCCGTTGACGTGAACCTGCGTCAGTTGATTGATGCGCTCAGGCGGACTGCCGATGAGGTCGAAGTAGTCGCGCATGTCGCTGAGGTTGAAGGTGTCGAACTCAAGCAGACCGATCTTCTGTCCCGCGCCGTCCACGTCAACCCAACGGGCAGCCGTTGCAGCCTGCGGTTCGTAGGGCTGCGATGACCTCGGCGTGAGAGACAAGCCCGCCAAAGCTCCGCCGCTGCCGCTCGCACCGCTGCCGCTCGGCCCGTTACCTGCGCCGTTGCCCTTCTTGGGCGGGTCTTTGATGCAGTTGGCGTACAGATTCCCCCGGGCGCGGTGGAGGACGCCCTCACAAGCCATTGCAGAGTTATTATGGGTCGCAAGACATTGCTTGTAGTCTGGGTCCCAGTTCTCTGCGAAGCGCGAGACTAAGAAGCAAACGTCCATCTTTACTTCTTTCTGGATGCTCGAAGCGGGCCGCGCGAGGTTCGAGAGGCCGATGACCGCCTGGACGTGCGGCGCGAGTTCGGCGGGCAGCGCCGGGTCGCGGTCGTTGGCGTAGAAGGTTCTGTCGCCGCTCCGGTAATCGGCTATCTGTATCCCGAACGCCTCCTCCGCGCGCTTGCGCGTCCCGCGCACCGTCAACGTGAGCCGGTTCGCGGAACCTTCCGAGAAGCTGAATCCCTTACTCCGCAGCCACGCGCTCACCTCGCGGTAAGCCTGCGGGCTAGGCCCGAAGCGGTCGGCTTGCTCGCGCGGGCTGAGGTAGCGACGGTACGCAGGCGACTGCGGGTTCTGCACGTCGCGCAGGAACGCCTCGAAGCCTTGCTGGTCTGTGCGGTTGAGCACGACGGTGAGCGCGAGCGGGCTGGCGGCGGCGGCCCTTTCGGGCAGGCGCTCGGCGCGCGCCAGCGCGGCCGGCACAGCGCCGCGGAGCCGCGCCACCCGCGCGCGCGCGTCTTCGCGCCGGGGCGCGGCGCCGACTTCGGCCGTCGTGTCATTCGACGCGCTTTTTACGCCCGGCCGGTGCTCCTGCCGCGTTTGGTTCAGGGCGGCGGAAGCAGGTGGCGCGGGCGCGTTAAGCGGCGGCGCGGCGGCGGCGGCGAGGCCGCCTGTCGCTTTCCGCGGGCGGCCCGGCGCGAGTAAGAGGAGCGCGGCTGCGAAGGACAGGGCGAGCAGTAGCAGGCTGCGGGGGTGACGTATGAAAATCATCGAGGCGCGTCCTTGTGTATAGCGGGCGAAGGGACGGTAGGGGCACCGACTCGGTCTCGGCGGGGAAGTTTAATCAAGAACGCGCGGGCTAGTCCAGAGGAAAAACGCGGGGTCTCGGTTTTCTACGCGCGGGCGGCGTAAGGCGCGCGGGGCGGTTGCGCGCAACCGCCCACCCCGTGCGCCTTCTCTGCCGCCGTTCAAGTCTGACCGTCTTACTGACCAGAACTGAGGAACACGTCCCAGGCCCAGCGCCCGACCTGCGCGCCGTGTACGTCCTTCACCTTCGCCCGGTAGCGAAACTGATTGCCGTACTGATCGGTGCGCTTCGACTCTTTATAGTCGAGATCAAGGGCAGCGATGCCGAGGGCTGGGAGGGAGTGTAACTCGTCAGGCTCCGAGATGCCGTCGTGGTTAGTATCGCGCCAGAGCCGCAGGCGCGCGAAGATGGCGTCCCGGCTGTCTATGACGCCGTCGCCGTTGCCGCCCTGCGCCGCCTTGTCGAACTCAGCCAAGGCCAAGAAGCCGTTCTTCTCCTGCCCCGCGGCTGGCCCCGGCTGCGGGGTGCTGTTGCCAAACAGTTCCTGCCCGCTGTCGATCAGCCCGTTGCCATCGCGGTCGAGGGCAAGCCAGGCGTCGTCCGTCGCGGCCGCCGTCCACGGCAAGCGCTCGCTAGTCCCGTCGCCGTCGAAGTCGAAGTTGACACCGCCCGCGGCGTCCGTCAGGCGGAAGCCGTCGCCGTTTACGTCCACGAGGACGGGCGAGTCAATGACGCAGCGGCAGTAGAAGTAGTCCCAGTAGGTCTGTGTTGAGCAGGCGCGCGGGGCGCACTGCGTGGCCGCGCAGGTGCCGGCCGTGTAGTTCCAGTACCAGCCCGTGGCGTCACACTCGGCCTGCGTCCTCGGCGCTGGAATCTTACAGGAGTGCTTATGCACCAACTGGCCGTTCCACACGTCGCCGCCCGTCATCTGCATACTCGCGCCAGAACCGGACAGCGAGGCGCTGTAGATGCATCCGGGGTCAAGACAGTTCCGGACGGCCACGCCGCGCCCCGTGTCGCAGGAAATCTCCGTCCCGCGCGGGCCCGTGGCGCTCTCCGCCTTGACCGCTTTGCGCAGCACGTGTGTATAGATCAGGTTGGTCGTCTCGCCGGTCTCGAAGTCGTAAGTGTCGGTGATGTCAACCTGGCAGCCCTGTAGGTTGTTCGGTAGTGACGAGCACGTGCCTTGAAATCCTACGCGCTCGCCGTGCGCGCCACTGATGTGCTCGGTCGTGTCTTGAACGGTAACCCGGACGATGGGGCCTGGCGTGTTGGTCTCCGAGTAGCTCTCCGAGGTGTAGCCGCCCACTTCCAAGCTCCGTTTCAGGGCGGGCGCGGGCCGCACGATCCACCGCGCCGGTAACATCCGCACCGGCCCCGCCGCGCCTGGGTTGGTAGACGGGGCCGGCGGGTCTGAGTCTTTACCGTTTGACGAGCCGCCCCTGCGCAAAGGATCGGCCTCCGGCCCCACCGGCGGGCGCTGTTCATACCAGACTTGCGTCAAGGCCCCGCCCGTCCCGACGACGCTGTCCCAGAAAGACGGCTTAAGCTCTTCGTCCGACCTGTAGGGGTTGTGAAAAAGGGCCAGCGCCCGGTACGCGAGCGTCCGCCCCTGGAAGGACACGGTGACGTCGTAGCGCGCGTATGCACCGATGTCGTAGTACAGGGCCGGCTCGAAGCCCATCAAGTCCCCGACAGTCCAGTGCCGATCATATATCGAAGCGAATTGGCCGGTCGTCCATTGCGCCGGGTATGACACGTACTCGGGCCCTTTGTTCAAGGTGGTGACGGTGCGTTCGATGAGAATAACGTCGGACGGGTAGGCGGTCTGAATCTCGCCGGCCCGGACGTTCCGGATTTCCTCGACGGGGCCGACGCGGAAGTTGCGCAGCTCGAACCGCAGGAACTGCTCCTCGTCCGCACCTCCGTTGACGGGGCCGCCGCGCGGCAGGCCGGCGGCCCTGTTGAGCATCATGAGCTTCTCGTAAGCCGCCCTGACCAAGTGCTCCTCGCGGCTCATCGCGCCGCCGCTTTTGTTGCCCGCCGCGCCGGCTTTCGGCGCAGACGGATCGGGGGCAAGACCTTGGCCTCGGGTCGAGCTAACACAGCTCTGGCTCAGAAGCACCGCGATCACCAGAAGGGGGAATTGGCTTTTCATGTGTGTGCTCCTTGTCGTCCGGCAGTTGGGGTCATGGCGCGCGCGGGCCCGCGCGCGCCGACTTTAATTCCTGCTCGATGATGGCTTTGAACTCCGCGAAGCTCTGCGCGCCGCGCACAAGGCGGTCGTTGATGATGAAGGCCGGCGTGCCCGTGATACCGAGGCGCTTGGCTTCGCGGACATCTTTCAAGACCGCCATGCGCGAGGCCTCGGAGTTAAGGCAAGTTTTGAACGCGGGCAGGTTCAGCCCCACGTCAGCCGCGATCTGGCTGAAAGTGTCAGGGGAGAGGGTTTCGGCGGCGAACAGCGCGTCGTGATACGGCCAGAAGAGACCTTGCTCTCCGGCGCACACTGCCGCCTGGGCGGCCGAGAACGCCTCCGGGTGCGTGGCTAGCGGCAGATGCCTGAAGACGAGTCGGATGTCGTTTTGATAAGCTTGTAAGACCTGCCGGATAACGCCCTGGGAGTCCCGACAGAAGGGGCACTGGAAATCCGAAAACTCGATGATGGTGACGGCCGCTGCTTTAACGCCCCGCGAAGGCGCGGCGTCGTCTTTAGCGAGCGGCGGTAGCCTGGGTTCCTCCAACTTAAGCTCCACCCTGGCCCCCTCTTTCAGCTTTGCGAGCGCCTCCCGATAGAGTTGCATCCGTGCGTTACTCTCGAAGGCCAGCCGGATTCTTTCCTTCGCCTCCTCAGGACTCATGGCCCCGAAGACCGCGATGTTATCGAGATATTCTTTCTCGACCTCGCTGGGTGAGACTTCGACTTTGCCCGCGGTCAACTGCCGCCGCAACTCTTCGACCGGGACGCCTCTCTTCCTGGCCTCTTCTTCGAGCAGCACCGTCAGGATCAGATTGTCCAGGGCCGCTTTTCGGAGGGCGTAGATCTGCTGCTGTAAGGGCAACAGTTGCGAGACGATGGATGCGTCCACTTCCTGCCGCGTGAGCGCCCGGCCGTTTACCGTCGCAACGACCTCATCATTCTGAGCGCGCACAACTGGCGTTGTTACTGAAAGGCCGACGCCGGCAGTGAGCAGAGCGAGCAGCCCGGAGAGAGTGAAAGCGCGGGGGCTAGTTTGAAGCATCGGTCGAGTCTCACTTAAGAAGTTGTCGAACGCCAGACCGCATGGCGCGGAGGCTTGGCTACGGGTTTGCCTTGATGCCCCTTTAATACGCACTTATAAAGAAGCTGTCAACTATCAATTTGCTTAATTGCCTGCATCATAAGTGAGCACCTCAAGCCTCCACCTGCGCCCGTGCCTGTTGGCAATAATTTGCTATCAGCCGGCTGATTACCCGCAACTCTCACCGCCCGAAAAAATTGCCCCGCCTACGCCCCACTGACAGATCGCGTGGTGCTAAATAATCGCGGCGACGAGGTTTGAAATTTATCTTTAATCTGGTCGCGCCGGCCCCGTTCCGTGCGTGCAGGTGTTACGGAGGGCGCAATGCGGTCAGGCGTGAAGATACAACCACGGGCAACGACAAAAGCGGCGGCCGGTCGCGCGACCGGCCGCCGCCCCCGTCCGCTTTCGCGCGGCGCTTAGCTCTTGACCGTGGCCTTCGAGCCGTTCTCGGCCGGGATGTTGAGCCGGTCGCGGAAGAGGTTCAGCAGGAGGAGCGTGCCGAGGCTGCCCGCGCCGTCGCCCGTGCCGCCCGACGCCATCACGTCCGGTGTGATGCGGACGCCCTTCTCGCCGATCACCTTCAAGGTCTCGACCAACGCGACGCCTTGCGGCCCGAGCGCGTTGACCTGCTCCTTGTAGGCGACGCCCTGCGCCTCGCCCATCAAACGCACCTTCTCCGCTTCGGCCGTGCCGGTCGCGCGGATGTAGTGCGCCTCGCCCTCGCCCTCGGCGCGGCGCTGCTCGGCGCGCTTGGCCGAGATTTCGACGCCGACCGTCGCCGCCATCAGGTCTTTCTGGTTGTCGGCCTGCGCGCTGATCTTCTCAAGCTGGATGCGCTTCTCTTCCGCCTCGCGTTGCGCGTTGTACATGTTCTGCCGCTGCTCGGCGAGAATCTTCTCGGTCTGCGTCTTCATCAACTCTTCCGGCAGGTGGATGTGGCAGATGAGCACGTTGACCACATCAACGTGATACTTCAACAGGTGCGCGCGCACACGCGCTTCGGCGCGCTCCTGCTCCTCGTGCCGGTTTTGCAGGTACGCCATCGCCGAAGACTCCGACGCCTGGTTGCGGAAGATCGAGTCGATCAGCGGGTGCATCACGTTCTGGATGAGCCGATCAATGCCGCCGATCTTGGCGACCATGAAGGGCGCGTCCTCCGGCTTGACGCGGAACACGACGCGCACTTCGAGTTGCATCGTGAAGCCGTCTTTCGAGATGACCTCGAACGGGTTGAAGGTGTTGACCACTTCGCCCGCCGTCCATTCGACGGTCTGGTTCGTCGTCGGGATGATGATCGGCGTGATCGCCAGCGTGTTCACGTAGTAGCGGCCGGGGCCGACGACGGTCTCCTGTATGCCGCGGTAGCCTTCGGGCACGACGTAAGCCTCGTGCGCGCCTTCGTCCAGCCGGCGGTCGGCCGGATCGCCCGTCATCAATTCGGCTTTGATCTCGTCCACCGTCTTGTTGTCTTCGATCTTGTCGAGCCGTGCGGCCGACTGCTCCGCCTGCTCCTGTTCTTCGCGCTCCATGCGCTGGCGCACCTTGCGCGCCATCTCGCGGCGGATGTCGTCGCCGGGGTCTTTGCCGACGTTCGAGACGACGACCGCGACCTCGCCCGGCTTCACTTCCTTCGCCGTTTCGGGGATGACTTTGAAGAGCAGCGGGTTGATGTAGTAAGTGCCCGGCAGCAGTATGTCCTTCTGCGGCCCGCGCTGCCCGCCGCGCCCGATGAACTCGTGCCCGTCCTGAAAGTTGTCGTGCCCCTCGACCGGCGTGGCCACGTAGTCGCGCGGATCGAGCGGCGCACCGTCGAGTGCTTCGACGAGGCCGATCCCGTTCTCGCTGATCATGGTCGCGTCGAACAGGCGCACCGTGAAGAGGCCGGGCTTGACGACGTTCGCGTCCTCGATGCTCAAGGAGTTGGTCAGGATGCGGTACGTGCCCGGCGTCAGGATGTCCACCTGCGGCCCCTTTTGCCCGCCCTGACTGATGAAGCGCTCGGCGTTCTGGAAGTTGACGTGCCCCTCAATGGCTTTGCCCAGGAGGCGACCGGCGCTGAGCGGCGCGCCGTCGGCCGCCGTGATGACGCCGACCTTGCCCTGCGGGATCGTCGTCGCCTTCGAGACGGAGACGCGGAACAGGTACGGGTGGATCGGCCACAAGCCCGGCGGGAGCGTGCGCAGTTGGATGCCCTTGACGCCGCCGCGCTTGATGAACGCGATGGGGTCTTGGAAGTTGTTGTGCGCGTTCTCGGCGCGGTCGGGCGCGAAGATGCTGCCGGGCTGCATCGGCTCGCCGTCCACCGCCTCGATGATGCCCATCTCGTCCGAGCCGATCTCGATGAGCGGCACTTTGCGCACGACGCGCTCGAACGGGTACTTGATGAAGTGCAGACCCGGCTTGAGTACGTCGGCCTGGATGCCGACCTCGCCCTCGGTGGCGACGACGCGACCGGGCGGCATCTTCGCGCCGACGTAGCGTCGCTCTTTGATCGCGATCTCGCGCGCGCCGACGTTCACCAGCACTTTGCTCAGGATGACGAGCAACGCGATCAAAGGTGTGCCGATTAAGACAAGCAGCAGCACAAGCGAAACAGGATCGATGTTCATGGGTTTCCTCTCTCGACTTCCGACAGAAGCATCTGTCCGTTCACGCGGGCGGGCGGCGGGCGCGCGCTAGACGGGCGCGCCCGACTCGGCCCGTGGCCGCTTCAAAGTTAAGTGCGGTCGGGTTCGGGCGCGCTCGCGTCGCCGGGCGCGGCCGCCGCGCCGGCCCCGTCGGCCAGGGCGGCGCGCAGTTCGTTCAGTTTCTGCTTCAAGACGAAGCCCGCGCCGGTGCGGCGCGCGTCCGACGAGATGAGCCAGTACTGGCTGTCGATCAGCTCGCGCAGCTCCGCGCCGGAGAAGCCGTCGAGCTGCCCGCCCTGCCAGAACAGGCACGCGATCTCGGCGGCCTTGCGGTACGTGTCGGCGTCGTCGGCGAGCGCCGCCAGGTGCAGCATCGTGGCGGTCGTCGTGCGGTCGGGCGTGCCGTGCCAGAACGCGCCGTAAGCCTCGGCCAGTTCGACGCTGCCGCGCAAGCCGTCGCCCGCCTTCAGGTGCGCGGCCAGGGCGTTCAGACGCTCGTCGCTCTTGGCGGCGCGCTCGACCAGCCCGTTCAGGACGACGCGGTAGAGCGCGGCGTCGCCCGCGCGGTGCGCGTCGTCGAGCGCCGTCAGGTCGTCGGCCGCCACGCGGCTCATCAAGGCGGCGCGCTGCTCCATGTAGCCGCCGGTCGGCTGCTCGGGGCGCGCGCGCGCGCTCTCGTCGAGCGCCAGTTGCGTGTCGGCGAAGAGGCTGCGGGGCGGGCGGTGTTCGCGCAGCTCGTGCTGCCGGCGTGCGGCTAAGAGCTGTTGCTGCCGGCGGTAGGCGAAGGCTGCGGCGGTGGCGGCGAGCAGAATGAAGATGACGATGAATGTGGCGATCAAGGTTCGCGCCCAACTTGCGCCGGCTATCGCGACGCGCCCGCGAGAAGCTGTTGCGCGGCGATGTTCGGCGTCAGTCAATCACTAATTACGCACGCCGCCCGAGGCGGGTTTCTGAATTCGTGTGGGGCCGCAAGCGCGGGTGAGACGCCGACCTGACTTCAGGCAGCTTAGCACAAAGGCGGCGCGGCCAGAACAGACGCGGGCGGTTACCCGGCGGCCGTCACCCGCCGCCGACGAAGTGGACGATCTCGATCTGGTCGCCGTCGGCCAGCACGGTCTCGGCCCAGCGGGCGCGGCGCACGACCTCGCGGTTGCGCTCGACCGCGAGGCGTTCGGGCGCGAGCCGCAACTGCGCGAGCAACTCGCCCAGCGTCAGCCCGTCGCGCACCTCCTGCTGTTCGCCGTTCACCTGGACGCGCACGACCGTCTCTTCTCTTCCCTTCAGTGGTGGATGACGCGGCGCAGCTCGGCCACGCAGTCGTCGGCGGCGGCGCGGATGAGCACGGCCGCGCGCCCCGCGGTGAAGCGCGGCAGCCACGCGTGCACGTTGGCCACGCCGTCGCGGTCGGTCTTGCTGCGCAGGATGAGCGGGCGGAACTCCGTGCCGAGAATCTTCACGGTCACGTCGGCGTTCGCCACGCCCACGCGATCCTCTTCGGGCCCGCGCGCCACGCGCACGCGGATCGTCACCACCTCGCCCGCGCGGAAATCGCGCTCTTCCAAAAGCGACAGGTGCAACGCCTGCTCGGCTTCCACGTGGACGACTTCCGCCTCGACCGCCGGCAGCACGGGCGGCACGACGCGCCCCGCGCGCTTCTCGCCCGCGCCGTTGGCGTCCGACGCCCCGGCCGCCGTCGCGCCGCTCAACTGAGCGCCGGCCGCGGCCGCAGGCACGACGGGCGGCGGCGGCGTAACCGGCGCGGGCGTGTTGACGGGCGCGGCGACGGGCGCGGCGACGGGCGCGGACTTGGGCGGAGACTTGGGCGCGGGCGACGCAGGCTGCGACTTTGGCGGCGCGGCGGCGGGCGGCGCGGGCGGCTGCATCTTCTTGAGGTCTTCGATGCGGCCGGCGCTGATGGCGGCGCAGATCAGTTTGTGCTGACGTTGCAGTCGTTCAGCGAGCACCTGCGGCTTGAAGCCGGCGGCGACCAAGTCGTCGTAAGGCGTGCGCTTGCTAGCGATGATCGCGCCGCCCACGTAGATGAGCGACAGGATGACGGGCGCGTCCAGCCCCTTGTCCTCCGTCTGGACGTGGTAGACCGTGCCACTGTGCTCGATGTCTGTGTTGAACCCGGTAATCACGGCAAGCTCAGGCGAGTACCCCTTGATCGGTGCGCGCGGCCCTCGTGCGGCGCGGGCCACAAGAGCGGCCGCAGGGTCGCGGGAGAACAGTAGCACGCGCGGCCGCGGAGGGTCAATCTCCTTGCCGGAGAGCCTTTTGCGCCGCGCACAAAGGTTGCTTGACGCCCTTCAGACCATGCGCTACCATGCGCTTGTACCATGATTCCCAAACTCTAGGCCGGCCCCCGAGCAGGGTCTGCCGACAGCATTCGGCTGAGGGGAGGCCGGCGTGCGCAACTTCGCCCTGTTGGATTACCTGCCCATCGTGCTGATGTTCGGCGTCGCGGCGGGCTTCGCCGGTGGCAACATCCTGCTGTCGCAACTCGTCGGCCAGCACAAGCCCACGCGCACCAAGCTGATGCCTTACGAGTGCGGCAAAGACCCGGTCGGGTCGGCGCGCGAACGCTTCTCGGTCAAGTTCTACTTGATCGCGATGATCTTCATCCTGTTCGACATCGAGCTGATCTTCCTGATGCCGTGGGCGGTCGTCTTCCGCCCGCTGGCGGCGGCCGGTCAGGGCCTGCGCACGATTATCTTCGTCGAGATGATGTTGTTCATCGCGCTGCTGCTGGTCGGCTACGTCTACGTCTGGAAGAAGGGGCTGTTCGACTGGGGCGAGCGGGCGCGGCGCGAGGCCGAGGCGGAGGCGCGCGCGCTGGCGCTCGTCGAGGGGCGCGTGCCCGAAGTGAAACAAGCGGCCTGACCCGCCGGAGGAGTTTTTCTTATGGGTCTCGAAACCACACTGGCCGAGGCGCTGCCCGAAATCCTGACGACGCAGCTCGACTCGCTCGTCAACTGGGCGCGCAAGTCGAGCTTGTGGCCGGCGACGTTCGGTCTCGCCTGCTGCGCCATCGAGATGATGGCGGTGACGGACTCGCGGCACGACCTGGCGCGCTTCGGCGCGGAGGTCTTCCGCGCCAGCCCGCGCCAGGCCGACGTGATGATCGTCTCGGGCCGCGTCTCGCGCAAGATGGCCCCCGTCTTGCGGCGCATCTACGATCAGATGCCGGAGCCGAAGTGGGTCATCTCGATGGGCGCGTGCGCCACGTCGGGCGGCGTCTTCGACAACTACGCCATCGTGCAGGGCGTGGACAAGATCGTGCCCGTGGACGTGTACATCCCGCGCTGCCCGCCGCGCCCCGAGATGCTGATCCACGCGATCCTGATGTTGCAGGAGAAGATCAAGAAAGAATCGCTGCGCGACCGCAAGGACGTGCGCCGCGACGAGGCGCGCGAGGCCGTGCCGCCGGGCACGCTGCCCGGCAGCGGCGTCTCCGCCACCAACGAGGCGGCGGCCGACCGCCCCGTGCAGGGCGCAAACTCGCGCCCCTACACCATCCCGTCCCGCCACGAGCGGCGGCGGTCATCGTGAGACAGGAGTCAGGAGTCAGAAGCCAGCAGCCAGAAGAAAACACACGGCGACGGGCTGATGATGCTTTGCGGACTTCTGGTTTTCGCTCTCTAATTTCTGGCTTCTGACTCCTGGCTTCTGACTTCTGTTTCCTTATGTCTACCGACCTCGAACGCGAAGCGAGTCTGGCGGCGGAGGCGACGGGCCGGCCGCTTGAGTACCCGGCGCTCGTGCCGCTGGTCGAGGCGTTGCGGGCGGCGCACGCCGAGTGGGTGACGGAAGAGATACGCGCCTTCGGCGAGTTGACGCTCGTCGTGCCGCGCGCGCACGTCGCCGCCGTCTGCCAGTATTTGAAGACGACGTCGGGCTGCGAGTTCACGATGCTGGCCGATCTGTGCGGCGCGGATCGCGGCCCCGAGGAGGAGCCGCGCTTCGAGGTCAACTACCACCTGTTCTCGACGACGAAGTTTCACCGGCTGCGCCTGAAGGTCTTGCTCAACGAGGACGACGCGCGCGTCCCGACCGTGACCGGCGTCTGGCGCACGGCCAACTGGCACGAGCGCGAGACCTTCGACATGTTCGGCGTCGTCTTCGACGGTCACCCAGACCTGCGCCGCATCCTCCTGCCCGACGACTGGCAGGGGCACGCGCTGCGCAAAGACTTCCCGCTGCGCGGCTTCGAGCCGTACAGCTTGACCTGAGTTCAAAGTTCAACGTTCAAGGTTCAAAGTTAGGCCCGCCTTGAACGTTGAACTTTAAACCTTGAACGTTGAACTTATGGCTACTACCCTGCCGCCGCAGTTCGAGGTGATTGATCGTCCGCTGGACACGCAGATGACGATCTCGTTCGGGCCGCAGCACCCTTCGACGCACGGCGTCCTGCGGCTGGAGTTGGTGCTCGACGGCGAGATGATCGTCAAGTGCGTGCCCGACATCGGCTACCTCCACACGGGCATGGAGAAGCTGTTCGAGTACAAGAAGTACCAGCAAGGGATCGTCATCACCGACCGGATGGACTACCTCAACCCGCTCGGCAACAACCTCGGCTACTGCATGGCGGTCGAGAAGCTGCTGGGCCTGGAGATTCCCGAACGGGCGCAGGTGATCCGCGTGCTGATGTGCGAGTTGCAGCGCATCGGCTCGCACATGGTCTGGTTGGGGACGCACGCGCTTGACATCGGCGCGATGACCGTCTTCTTCTACTGCTTCCGCGAGCGCGAGAAGATTCTGAACCTCATCGAAGCCGCGTCGGGCGAGCGCATGACGCCGTCCTACTTCCGCATCGGCGGGCTGATGATGGACTTGCCCGCCGGCTTCGAGCGCCGCTGCCGCCAGTTCTTGGACGACTTCACCGCCGGCCTCGAAGACTTCCACACCTTGCTCAGCGGCAACCGGATTTTCCAGAACCGCACGCGCGGCGTCGGCCTCATCAGCGCCGAGGACGCGATTGACTGGGGCTTGACCGGCCCCTCCCTGCGCGGCAGCGGCGTCGCCGTGGACATACGCCGCGCGAACCCCTATTCGGGTTACGAGACTTACGACTTCGAGATTCCCGTCGAGACGGGCTGCGACGTGTGGTCGCGCTACATGGTGCGGATGCGCGAGCTGCGCGAGTCGCACAAGATCATCCGGCAGGCGTTGGAGCGGTTGAAGCCCGGCCCCGTCAAGGCCGACGCGCCGAAGGTCGTCTTGCCCGACCGCGAGGCGATGAAGACGCACATGGACGCGCTCATCCACCACTTCCTGATCGTGGCCGAGGGCTTCAACGTGCCGGCCGGCGAGGTCTACCACGCCATCGAAGGCTCGAAGGGCGAACTGGGCGTCTACGTCAAATCCGACGGCGGGCCCAAACCCGCGCGCGTCCACGTGCGCGGGCCGAGCTTCGTCAACCTCTCGGCGCTGCCGCACATGGCCGAGGGCGAGATGATCGCCGACGTGGTCGCCATCATCGGCTCGATTGACATCGTGTTGGGGGAAATAGATCGGTGAAGCAGTCAGAAGTCAGGAGTCAGAAGCTGGAAGCCGGAATAAAGACCTTATCGGCTTCCGACTTCCGATTCCTTCTTCTGACTCCTGACTTCTGACTCCTGACTTCTGCTCTTATGAACGATCAATTCACGCCGAACAACCCGCTGCCGCAGGAGGCGAAGGTGCCCGAAGAGATCGCGCGCTTCTCGCCCGCGGTCGAGGCGGAGATTGACGGGCATCTGGCGAAGTACCCGCCGGAGCGGCGGCGCTCGGCCATCATCCCGCTCATGTTCATCGTGCAGCGCGAGCGCGGCTGGCTCGACAAGCCGGGCGTCGCTTATCTGGCCGACCGGCTCGGCGTCCGCATCACGGACGTGTGGGAGACCGCCACCTTCTACTCGATGCTCTACACGAAGCCGGTCGGCAAGTACCACATCCAGGTCTGCCGCACGCTCTCGTGCAAGATCATGGGCGCGGGCCGCGTCACGGAACAATGCGCGCAGCGGCTCGGCATCAAGCCGGGCGAGACGACCGAGGACGGCCGGTTCACGCTCTCCGAGGTCGAGTGCCTCGGCTCGTGCGGCACCGCGCCGATGCTGCAACTCGGCTTCGACTTCCACGAGAACCTGACGCCGGAGAAGGTGGACGCGCTGCTCGACCAGTGCGAGCGCGACGAGTATCAGTTCCAGGTCAAGGTGCGGTAGCGGCCTGTCAGAGAACCGGGCGTGCGAAAAACCTTTCTCATATTGCTGATCTGCGGGCTGTGCGCGGCGCGCGCCGCCGCCCAGGAGAGCGGCAACCGCAGCTACAACCAGAACAACGCGCGCCGGACGCCGCCCAACGTCGGCGTCACCTACGCGAACGGCGACCTCGTCATAGACGCCTACGTCCTGCTCAACGCCGCGCCGGACGAGTTCGTCGCCGTCTTCGGCGTGGCCCAGGAAGCGCCGACCGCCGTGGAGAGCAACCAGAAGGTCAACGCCCAGATCGGGCAGTTGCTCGACGCCGCCGCGGGGCTGGGCGTCGCCCGCGGCGACACCTTCGTGGATTTCATCACGCAGAACCGCATCTACACCTTCAGCCCGGACGCCGACAACACGATCCGCGAGAAGCTGGTCGGCTTCGAGACGAAGAAGACCGTCGCCCTGCGCTACAAGGAGCGCGCCCTGCTGGAAAAGCTGACCACGGCCGCGGCGCGGGTCGGCATCTTCGATCTGATCAAAGTAGATTACGTCGTCAACGACATGCGCGCCGTCCGCCAGCGTCTGTTCGAGGCGGCGGTCGGCGCGGTCAAGCAGAAGGAAGAGAACTACACGCGGGTGCTGGGCATGGTCATCAAGCGCAGCGTGCTGTTGCAGGAGACCTACGACACGCACTACCCGGCCGAGTTGTACCAGACCTACACGGCGTTCGAGTCGGGCGCGGTGGACGTGCCCTACAACTCGGGCGCGCGGGTCATCCGCGAGCGCAAGAGCCGCACGTCTTACCTTGAGCCGCTGGACAGGAGCGCGTTCGACGCGGTGCTGAACCCGGCCGGGATGGAGCCGTCGGTGCAGTGTACGTTGTACATGAAAGTCCTCTACACGGTCGCGCGTTAGGGCGGCCGGTGGCGGACGGAAACAGCTTCGAGTCGGAAGAGACTTATGTTCATCGGCGCAATCGGCTGTGAGCCGCTGCAACTGCGGCGCGTCCACCTGGAACGCTCGCACACGCTCGACGTGTACCGCCGCAACGGCGGCTACGAGGCCTTGAAGCGGGTGCTCGACGGCATGACGCCCGCGGCGGTCATTGACGAGGTGAAGAAATCCGCCCTGCGCGGGCGCGGCGGCGCGGGCTTCCCCACGGGCATGAAGTGGAGCTTCGTGCCGCGGCTCAAGCCGAACGAGACGCGGGACTCGCACCCGCGCTACGTCGTCTGCAACGCGGACGAGTCCGAGCCGGGCACGTTCAAGGATCGCTACCTGATGGAGCGCGACCCGCACATGCTCATCGAGGGCATGCTCATCGCCGCCTACGCGCTCGACTCGAAGGCGACCTACATCTACACGCGCGGCGAGTACCGCTACCTCATCAACATCATGGACGACGCCATCGCCGAGGCGCGCAAGGCCGGTCTCGTCGGCGACAAGATCATGGGCACGGACTTCTCGTGCGAGGTCTACACGCACACGGGCGCGGGCGCGTACATCTGCGGCGAGGAGACGGCGCTCCTCAGTTCGCTCGAAGGCCTGCGCGGCCACCCGCGCATGAAGCCGCCCTTCCCCGCCGTCTCCGGTCTCTACGCCGCGCCGACGGTCGTCAACAACGTCGAGACCTTAACGGCCGTGCCCGACATCATCAAGATGGGCGGCGACGCCTGGCGGCAACTCGGCACGGAGAAGAGCGGCGGCACGAAGCTCTGGTCGGTCTCGGGCCACGTCAACCGCCCCGGCGTCTACGAGTTGCCGATGGGCTACGACGACATGGAGAAGTTCATCATGCAGGACTGCCAGGGCATCGCCAACGGGCGCAAGCTCAAGGCGGTCATCCCCGGCGGCTCCAGCGTCTACATCATGCCCGCGACCGACATCGAGGGCAAAGACGTGCGGATGGACTACGAGGGCCTGGTCGTCGCCGGCTCGATGGTCGGCTCCGGCGGCTTCATCGTGATGGACGACACGGTGGACGTGTTCGAGTCCACGAAGAACCTGACCGAGTTCTACAAGCACGAGTCGTGCGGCTGGTGCACGCCCTGCCGCGAGGGCACGGACTGGCTCGTCAAGGTCTTCAAGCGCATCGCCGCGGGCGAGGGCCGGCCCGAGGACGCGCAACTGCTCTTAGACATCTGCGACAACATCGAGGGCAAGTCGTTCTGCCCCCTGGGCGACGCCGCCTCCTGGCCGATCCAGTCGGCCATCAAGAAGTTCCCCGAAGACTTCCGCCGCCACCTACAGCCCGTCGCCAACCGCGTCGGGCAGCACGCGGCGGACGAGCATTCGCTGGCCACCGTCTGAACAGATTTCGTCATGGCCGAACTAGTCAAAGTCACGATTAACGGCAACACCTACGAGGCGGAGAAGGGCGCGCGGCTGATTGACGTGTGCCGCGAGCACGGGCACGCCGTGCCGTCCTTCTGCTACTACTCCGACCTCGCCTTGCAGGCGTCTTGTCGCATGTGCCTCGTGCGCATCGAGAAGATGCCGAAGCTGCAAACCTCCTGCACGATCACCTGCACCGACGGCATGATCGTCACCACGGCGAGTGAGGAGATCGAGAAGGCGCAGCGCGCGATGGTCGAGTTCCTGTTGGCGAACCACCCGCTCGACTGCCCGGTCTGCGACCGCGGCGGCGAGTGCGAGTTGCAGGAGATGGTCTTCGACTGGGGCGGCCTCGAAGAGCGTTTCCGCGAGAAGAAGAACTACCACCCCGAGAAATTCCTCTCGCCCATCGTCGCCAACGACCCGCAGCGTTGCATCCTCTGCAAGCGCTGCACGCGCGTCTGCGACGAGTGGATGGGCGAGGACGCCATCGAGGCGGGCGGGCGCGGCGCGCACACCGTCATCGGCACTTACGACGGCTGGCTCAACTGCTCCGAGTGCGGCAACTGCATCGAGGTCTGTCCCACGGGCACGCTCTTGGACGCGACCTACCGCCACCAGGCGCGCCCCTGGGAGTTGTCGCAGACGATCACGACCTGCACGTTCTGCTCGGACGGCTGCCAGCTCTCGCTCGGCGCGCGCGCGGGCGAGGTCATGCGCGCGGTCGCGCGCGACCGCTACGTGGACGGCATCAACGGCGAGTTCCTCTGCATCAAGGGGCGCTTCGCGCACCCGTTCGTCAACCACGAAGACCGGCTCAAGACGCCGCTCATCCGCTACAAGAAGGGCGGCCGGCTCGTGCCCGCGACGTGGGACGAGGCCATCAACTACACGGCCGAGAAGATGCGCGCCATCGGCGAGGCGCACGGCGCGGACGCGTTCGGCGTCGTCGGTAGCCCGCGCCTGACGAACGAGGCCAACTACGCGCTGCTGAAGTTCGCGCGCGAGTGCATCGGCACGGAGCAGTTCACAGCCACGGACGCCTTCTCGCTCGCGCCCTTCTTCGCCAACCTCGGCGCTGGCCTGGCCACGCACCGCGACATCCGTTACGCGAAGACGATCATCCTCGTCGGCGGCGAGCCGGAAGAGTTGCAGCCCTTGACGGGCAAGCAGATCAGGCAGGCGGTCAGGAACGGCGGCGCGCGGCTCGTCATCTTCAACAGCGTGCCGATCCGTCTGAAGGAGCAGGCGGCCCACTTCGTCCAGATCAACGCGGGCGCGGAAGACGCCGTCGTGCTCGCGCTCGCGGGCGCGGCCGACGACGACCTTGCTGCGGGCAAGCTCGGCGTCGAGGCGCGCGTGCTGGCGGACGTGCGCCGCGTCGTCGAAGAGACGCAGGGCGATGTCGTCCTGATGTTCGGCGGCGAGTTGAGCGCGGCGGCGCAAGTCTTGCTCGCGCAACTGCCGCACGCCCTGGGCGCGCGCGAAGGCCGCCGCTTCCTGCTCCACCCCCTGCCGCTCTACAACAACAGCGTCGGCGTCCACGACGTAGGCTTGATGAACGACCGGCTGAGCGTCGCGCAACTGCTCGACCGCGCCGGCCAGGGTTTGCGCGCGCTCTACGTCGCGGGCAGCTTCCTGCCCGCGCAACTCGCCGGGCGCGAGGACGCGCTCCGCGCGCTCGATCTCGTCGTCGTCCAGGAGCTATTCCACACCGACACGACGGCGCTGGCGGACGTGGTCTTCCCCGCCGCCTCGTTCGCCGAAGTGGACGGGACTTACACGAACAACGACGGGCTGGTGCAGCGCGTGCGTCAGTCCATCCCGCCCGTCCACCAGGCGCGCCCCGACTGGATGATCACGGCCGCGCTCGCCGCCGCGCTCAACGCGGACTTCGGCTTCCAGATGTCCGCGAGCGCCGTCTTCCGCGAGTTGACCGAGCGCGTGCCCGCCTACGCCGGCCTGCGCTACCCGCTCTTGAAAGACGAGAGCCGGCCCGTGCAGGCCAAGCACGCACAGGCCGGCGCGGTGGACACGTCGGCGCAACTAACGGAAGTACGACAACGCGTGCAAGCCTTGGGCGCGCCGGGCCGGCGCGCGACCGAGACGCCGAAGGTCGGGCACGAACTGTTCAAGCCCGGCACGCTCACGGGCAAGACGCCGCAGTTCCCCTTGCTCTACGCGGGCAACCCGAAGCCCCCGACCGTGCTCGTGTCGCCGCTCTACCAACTCTCGGTCGATCCCGAACTGCGGCGCGCCACCATCGCGGGAGACTAAAGGAGGGATGAGGGATGAGGGATGAGGGATGAATAAAGACGGGGTGAATGGTTTTCATTTCATCCCTCATCCCTCCGCCCTCATCCCTTGACTGTTATGGACTGGCTCAACAACACGCTCGGCCCGGAGGTGACGCGGGGGCTGTTCCAGTTGATCGGCATCAACGTGGCGTTCGTCGGCGTGCTGATGATCGTGGCGTACACGGTGCTGGCGGAGCGGCGCGTGCTCGGCTTCATCCAGGGGCGGCTGGGGCCGAACCGCGTCGGCCCCGGCGGGCTGTTCCAGCCGTTCGCCGACCTGCTGAAGTTCATCTTCAAAGAGGAGATCGTCCCCGACAAGTCCACGCGCTTCATCTACATGCTCGCGCCGTTCCTCGCCATCGTGTGCGCGCTCATGCCGCTCATCGTCTACCCGTTCGGGCCTGACCTCCACATTCCGGGCACGCGCATCACGATCCCGCTCGTCGTGACGCGCTTCGACGTGGCGCTGCTCTACGTGCTGGCGATCACGTCGGTCGGCGTCTACGGCATCGCGCTCGCCGGCTGGTCGTCGAACAACAAGTACAGCCTGATGGGCGGCCTGCGCTCGGCGGCGCAGTTGATCTCTTACGAGCTGGCGCTGGGCCTGAGCCTCGTGGGCGTCGTGCTGCTGTCGAGCACGCTCGACCTCTATAGCATCGTCGAGCAGCAGGGCGGCTGGTTCGGCTTGCACTGGAACATCTTCCGCCTGCCCTTCCCGCAAATCTTCGGCTTCGTCATCTACCTGATCTCGGCCATCGCCGAGACGAACCGCGTGCCGTTCGACCTGCCCGAAGCGGAGACCGAGTTGGTCGCCGGCTTCCACACGGAGTACAGCGCGCTGAAGTTCGCGCTCTTCTTCATGGCCGAGTACGTCAACATGTTCACGGTCTCGATGCTGGCGACGACGATGTTCTTCGGCGGCTGGCAGGGGCCGGGCGTGGCGACGTTCCCCGTCCTCGGCGTCGTCTACTTCCTGCTCAAAGTCTCGTTCTTCCTGTTCCTCTACATCTGGCTGCGCGGGACGCTGCCGCGCTTCCGCTTCGACCAGTTGATGAACTTCGGCTGGAAGTTCCTGCTGCCGGCCGCGCTCCTGAACCTGATCGTGACGGCCACGGTCGTCTTCTTCTTCGGGTGAGTGGACGAACGCCGCGCGGGCCGCAAACGGGCACGCTATGATTGAGACGTTAGTCGGGATCACGCCCTTCGTCATCTTCTTCCTGCTGGCCGGGCTGGCCATCGGCTGCGCCGTGGCCATGGTGACGCAACGCAACCCGCTCTACAGCGCGATCTCGCTGATCGGCGTCTTCGTCGCGCTGGCGGGCTTGTACCTGACGCTGGCCGCGCCGTTCATCGCCGTCGTGCAGATCATCGTATACGCGGGCGCGATCATGGTGCTGGTCGTGTTCGTCATCATGCTCCTGAACGTCGAGGAGGAGGTGCGCCGGCCCGCGCGCCTGCGCTACCTCGTGCCGGCGGCGGCGCTCCTGGCGGCGGTGCTCTTCGCCGAGGCCGCGTTCGTCTTCTTCTTCGTCGGCGACCCGCCCGCGGCCGCGCCCGGCGGGCCCGCGGTCGGCCAGACCGTGTCCATCGGCACGGGGCTGTTCACGACCTACCTGCTGCCGTTCGAGATCACTTCGATCCTGATCCTGATGGCCATCGTGGGCGCGATGACGCTGGCGCGGCGCACGGCGGTGCGGCCGGGCGAGTTGGACGTGCCGGGCGCGGCGGTCTGGCCGCTGCACGCCGTCGCGCCGGGGCGCGCGGCCGACGCGGCCGAGGTCAAGGCGGGGACGAGCGCCGAGGCGGCGCACGCGCTGGGCCTCGGCGGCACGCCGCAGCAGAAAGAGTAAGGAGCGAGCGAGCGATGATTCCGCTGAAGTGGTATCTGGCCTTGTCGGCCGTGCTGTTCACCATCGGCGTCGCGGGCGTGATCGTGAAGCGCAACGCCATCGCCATGTTCATGTGCATCGAGCTGATGCTGAACTCGGTGAACCTGACGCTCGTGGCCTTCTCCAGCTACTTCCGCGACGCGTCGGGGCAACTGTTCGTCTTCATCGTCATGACGGTGGCCGCGGCCGAGGCGGCGGTGGGCTTAGGCATCATCCTCGCCGTCTTCCGCAACCGCGAGTCGCTCGACGTGGACGACGCGAGCCTGTTGAAACTGTGAAATTGATCCGTTGGTTCATCGGTTCATCGGTTCATGGGTTCAATGAGCAAATGACTAAATGAATCAATGAACCGATGAGTCAATGAATAAATCTCTATGACTAACCACTGGCTCTCCGCGGTCGTCTTCGCGCCCCTGGCCGGGGCGGCCCTGTGTTGGCTCGTCGGCCGGCGCGTGCGCGACGAGCGGCTGATCGGCGTGGTCGCGTGCGGGTCGGTCGCCGTCTCGGCGGTCATCGCGTTCTGGATCGCGTTCGCGCAGAGCGGCGGCGCGGCGATCACGAACACGGCGGCCGCGCCCGTCTTCAGCCACCTGTGGACGTGGATGCAGGTCGGCTCGTTCCGCGCCGACTACGGCTTCGCGATGGACAGGCTCTCAGGCGTCTACGCCTGCTTCATCACGTTCGTCGGCTTCCTGATCCACGTCTTCGCCACCGGCTACATGCACGGCGACCGGAGCTACTACCGCTTCTTCGCCTACCTGAACCTGTTCATGTTCATGATGCTGACGCTGGTGCTGGCGGACAACCTGCTCCTGATGTTCGTCGGCTGGGAGGGCGTCGGCCTCTGCTCGTACCTGCTCATCGGCTACTACATAGACCGCAAGGAGGCGGGCGACGCCGCGAAGAAGGCGTTCGTCGCCAACCGCGTGGGCGACTGGGGCGTCGTCCTCGGCATCATGCTGGTCTTCGCGCTGACCGGCACGATCAGTTTCTTCGACAAGTCGGCGGCCGTGACGGGCGGCGCGGACGTGGCGAGCGCGCTGCGGACGGTCGCCGGGATGGCGGTCGAGCCGTTCGGCTGGCGCGCGCTGTTCGCGGGCGGCGTCACCTCGGCGGCGCTGCTCCTGTTCATCGGCGCGACGGGCAAGTCGGCGCAGATACCGCTCTACGTCTGGCTGCCGGACGCGATGGCCGGGCCGACGCCGGTCTCGGCGCTCATCCACGCGGCCACGATGGTCACGGCGGGCGTCTACATGGTCGTGCGCTGCTCGGCCATCTACACGCACGCGCCGACGGTCATGTTCATCGTCGCCCTCATCGGCGCGGCCACCGCGCTCTTCGCCGCGACTATCGGCCTCGCGCAGAACGACATCAAGAAAGTCCTGGCCTATTCGACCGTCTCGCAGCTCGGCTACATGTTCCTCGCGTGCGGCGTCGGCGCGTTCATCGCGGCCATCTTCCATGTGATGACGCACGCCTTCTTCAAGGCGCTCTTGTTCCTCGGCTCCGGCTCGGTCATCCACGGGATGCACCACGAGCAGGACATGCGCCGCATGGGCGGGCTGCGCAAGTACATGCCCGTCACGGCGGCGACGATGGCCGCGGGCTGGCTCGCCATCTGCGGCATCGTGCCCTTCGCCGGCTTCTTCTCGAAGGACGAAATCCTCTGGCGCACTTGGAGCACGACGGCCGCCGCCATCCCGCGGGGCGCGGGACAGGCGCTCTGGTTCGTCGGCGCGGTCACGGCGCTGCTGACCGCCGTCTACATGACGCGGCTCATGGTGATGACCTTCACCGGCGGCGAGCGCTTCCGCGAGGCGCACGCGGGCGGGCAGGCCGACGACGCGCACGCCGCGGCTTACGACAAGGGGCACGCGCCGCACGACGCGCAGCAGGCCTCCGCGGCCGTCGGCTCGCACGACGAAGGGCACGGCGGCGCGCACGAACAGGCGGGCGCGCACGACGAGCACGCGGCGGCGCACCAAGACGAGGCGGACGCGCACGGCGCGCACCACGGCCCCGTCGAGCCGCACGAGTCGCCGTGGAACATGACCGTGCCGCTCATCGTGCTCGCGGTGCTCTCGGTCGTCGGCGGACTCGTCGGCATCCCTTACGCCTTGAGCGGCGGCGCTGTGCCCAACTACTTCGAGCACACGCTTGAGCCGGTCGTGGCCCACGCGCCCGAACACGGCGGCGCGGCGCACGAAGCGACCGGCGCGGGCGCGGCACACGAAGCGGCGGGCGCGGCCGGCGAGCACGCGGCCGAGTCGCCGCAACTGTTGTCGCGCGCGCCGCAGCCGACGGACGGCGCGGCCCCGCTCTCGGTCGGCGAGGGCGCGGCGGGCGGCGAGCACGCGGCCGAGCGCGTCCCGACGGCCGAAGAGGTCGGGCGGGAGCGTCTGTTCACCGCCATCTCGCTGGCGATAGGCGTCGCCGGCATCCTGCTCGGCGTCGCGCTGTTCCGGCGCAAGCCCCTGCGCGCGCTGCCGCGGCTGTTGGAGCAGAAGTATTACGTGGACGAAGTGTACGACGCGGCGATCATCAACCCGATCAAGCAGGGGTCGCGCGAGGGCCTGTGGAAGTTCTTCGACGTGGGCGTGATTGACGGGCTGGTGAACGGGCTGGGGCGCGGCACGCGCGAGGTGGGCGACGTGGTGCGGCGCGTGCAGTTCGGCTTCGTGCGCAGCTACGCCGCCATCATCCTGCTCGGCGCGCTCGCCGTCATCGGCTGGTTCGTCTTCGACTTCGGCCGCCACCTGACACGCTAAAGCTTATGGAGCGCTACCTCTTAACCGCCCTGATCCTGCTGCCCGTCGTCGGCGCTGTCGCCGTCGCGCTGCACGCCTACGCGCCGTACCGCAAGGCCGAGTCGCACTACAAGTGGATCGCGCTCGGCTTCTCCGTCGCCGACTTCCTGCTCTCGCTGCTGCTGCTCAGGGGCGACAGCGCGAGCGGCGCGTTCCGCTTCGAGCAGAACGTCTCCTGGATCGGGGCCATCGGCGCGAACTACCACCTCGGCGTGGACGGCATCAGCCTGTGGCTCGTGCTGCTGACGACTCTGCTCGTGCCCATCTCCATCGTGTCGAGCTGGCACGCGGTCGAGCGGCGCGCGCTCGCGTTCTACGCGTTCATCCTGCTGCTGGAAGGCGCGATGATCGGCGTCTTCGTCTCGCTCGACCTGCTGCTGTTCTACCTCTTCTTCGAGGCGTCGCTCGTGCCGATGTACTTCCTGATCGGCGTCTGGGGCGGCGAGCGGCGGGTCTACGCGGCGGTCAAGTTCTTCATCTACACGGCGCTCGGCTCGCTGCTCATGCTCGCCGGCATCATCGCGCTCTACTTCCTCTACGCCGGGGCGAACGGCGGCGTGGGCACGTTCGACTACGTGGCGCTGCTCGGCGCGCTGCGCGACCACAGGCTCTCGCTCGTGGACGCGATGGGGCACGCGACGCGCACGCAGTTCTGGCTGTTTTTGGCCTTCGCCTTCGCCTTCGCCATCAAAGTGCCGATGTGGCCCGTCCACACCTGGCTGCCGGACGCGCACACGGAAGCGCCGACGGCCGGCTCTGTCATCCTCGCGGGCGTGCTGCTGAAGATGGGCACTTACGGGCTGCTGCGGTTCAACATCGCGCTCTTCCCCGAAATGGCGCGGCAGGCGGCGACCGTGTTCGTCGTGCTCGCCGTCATCGGCATCATCTACGGCGCGCTCGTGGCGATGGTGCAGCCGGACGTGAAGCGGCTCGTCGCCTACTCGTCCGTGAGCCACATGGGGTTCGTCGTGCTGGGGCTGTTCTCGTTCACCGAGCAGGGGATGCAGGGGGCGCTCTACCAGATGCTCAACCACGGCGTCTCGACGGGCGCGCTGTTTCTGATCGTCGGCATGATCTACGAGCGGCGGCACACGCGCTACATCTCCGAGTTCGGCGGTCTCGCGCAGCCGATGCCCTGGTTCGCCACCGTCTTCGTGATCGCGTCGCTGTCGTCGGTGGGCTTGCCGCTCTTGAACGGTTTCGTGGGCGAGTTCCTGATCATGCTGGGCACTTGGACTTCGGCGGCGACGGCACGCCCGTACGTGGTGACGATGCTGGCGGGCACGGGCGTCATCTGGGCGGCCGTTTACATGCTGTGGATGTTGCAGCGCGTGCTGTTCGGGCGCGTGACGAACGAGAAGAACAGCCGCCTGAGCGACCTGAGCTGGCGCGAACTGGGGCTGCTCTTGCCGCTCCTGTTCCTGATGCTCTACATGGGCGCGTACCCGCGGCCGTTCCTGAGCCGCTCGGCGGCGAGCGTCAACGACGTGCGCGCCCGCGTCGTGCCGCAGGGCGGCACAATCGCGGAGAGATAGCTGTTAGCTGTTAGCAGTTGGCTGTTAGCTGAATGACGTTCAGTTGTGATTTTAGACTTGTGATGCGGGGCGCGGCGCGTTGGCTGTGCGGCGGCGCGCTGCTGCTCGCTTGTGCCGTGGGGGCCGCGGCGCAGACGGACGCGCCCGTGACGCTGAAGCTGAAGGGCGTGGACGGCAAGCGGTACGACGTGGCGGAGATGCGGGGGGCGGTGGTGCTCGTCTCCTTCGGCGCGACGTGGTGCAAGCCGTGCGAGTGGGAGTTGACGGCGCTCGAAGAGTTGAAAGTGGAGTACGCGCAAAAGCCCGTGCGCTTCCTCTGGGTCAGCGTGGACACGCGGCAGCAGGCGTCGGACGACCGCGTGCGCGCCTACGCCCGCGCGCACAACCTGACGCTGCCCGTCCTGCGCGACCCCGACTTCGCCGTCTTCGCCCAGTTCAGCCAGCGCGTGCGCCTGCCGCTGGTCGTCTTCTTCGACCGCCGCGGCGCGTTCGCCGCGCCCAAGCACACGGGGATGGCGGCCGATCCGATTGAATACAAGAGAGTGATCCGCGCCCGGCTCGACGCGCTGCTCGCCGCCCCGACCGCGGAACGCGCGCCCGCCGGCGCACCAAACCGATGAACTACTTGCTCGCACTGCAAACGCTGCCGCCGCCCGCGCCCGACGTGAGCCTGACGCTCCTGCTGCCGGAGATCGTCGTCTCGGTCGTGGGCGTGCTCGTCATGCTCGTGGACGCGCTGACGCACCGCGAGGATCGGCCTTGGCTGACGGGCGGGCTGTCGCTCGCCGGTCTCGTCGGCGCGGCCGCCGCGACCGTCTGGCTCTGGCGCGACCTGCCGGGCCAGAACCTGTCCGCTTACAACGGCATGATCGTGCTCGACCCGATGCGGCTCGCGTTCACCCTGGTCTTCATCGTGGTCGCGGCGCTCACCGTGCTGCTCTCGATGCTGTGGGTCGAGTGGGAGCACCTGCCGGCGGGCGAGTTCCACGCGCTGCTGCTGTTCGCCACCGTCGGCATGATGCTGATGGCGGCGGGCGGCGATCTCGTCATCCTCTTCCTCGGGCTGGAGCTGCTCTCGATCTCGACCTACGTCATGGCCGGCTTCCGCCGCACAGACCTGCGCTCGAACGAGTCGTCAATGAAGTATTTCATCCTCGGCTCGTTCTCGTCCGCGTTCCTGCTCTACGGCATCGCGCTCGTCTACGGCGGCTCGGCGCTGGCGGGCGGCGGCGCGTTCACCGCCGGCACGACCAACCTGACGGAACTCGCGCGCCGCGTCGAGACGGGCACGGCCTACCCGGCGCTGCTCTACGCGGGCGCGGCGATGCTGCTCGTGGGCTTCGGCTTCAAGATCGCCACCGCGCCGTTCCACGTCTGGACGCCGGACGTGTACGAGGGCGCGCCCACGCCCGTCACCGCCTTCATGGCCGCCGGGCCGAAGGCGGCCGGCTTCGCCGCCTTCATGCGCGCGTTCCTGGTCGGCTTCCCGCTGGTCGTCGGCGCGTCGAACGTCGCGCCCGTCCACGACGCGTGGGTCAACGCGCTCTACGTGCTGGCGCTCCTGACGATGACCGTGGGCAACCTCGCGGCGCTCGTGCAGACGAACGTGAAGCGGATGCTGGCCTACTCGTCCATCGCGCACGCGGGCTACGCTTTGGTCGGGTTCGTCGCGGCGGGCGCGACGGCCGATCCGGCGCAGCGCGCGGACGCCGTCGGCGCGGTCATCTTCTACCTGCTCGGCTACGCAGTGATGAACCTGGGCGCGTTCGCCGTCGTCACGCTCATCGCGCGCAACGGCGACCGCCGCACCGAGCTTGAGGACTACAACGGCATCGGCTTCCGCGCGCCGGTGCTGGCGTTCACGCTGACGCTCTTTTTGCTGAGCCTCTTGGGCGTGCCGCTGACCGTCGGGTTCATAGGCAAGGTGCTGGTCTTCCGCTCGGCGCTGAACCTGGCGTCGTTGCCCGACGGCGCGAAGTACACGGCGCTGGTCGTCGCGGGCGTCTTGAACACGGCCGTCTCGACCTACTACTACCTGCGGCTCGTGGTCGTCATGTTCTTCCGCGAGCGCACGACGCAGTGGGCCGCGCCGCGCGTGCCGGCCGCCATCGCGCTGACGCTCGTGCTCACGGTCGTCGGCGTCTTCTACCTCGGCCTCTTTCCGGGTCGCGTCCTCGACGCCTTCCGGGCCGCGCAGCCCACCGCCACGACTGCGCGCGCTGGTGGACGTTAGCGCCCGATCAATTTAGAGCAGCCTGTAGCGGGCACTTAGTTCAACACAGAGTCCACAGAGTTAGCACGGAGGACACAGTAAAGACTCTGTGTCCTCTGTGTCTCCTCTGTGTACTCTGTGTTAAAAACGGCCGCGCGCCAGCGCCGAGTGACAAGCCGAAGGGGCCGGGTTAAGATTGGGCGCTATCTTTATGGCTGTTGGGCAGAGAGGCACGGCCGCGGCCGCCGGAGGCGTGCGGCGCGCGCCGGCCGCCGCGTCAGACGCGCTGGCCGAGGCGATCAAGACCGAACTCGGCGCGGCGTGGCTGCCGCGCCTGTACCGCGAGCGCATCCTCCCGCTGCGCACGCGCGCGTACCAACTGCCGGCGGGCGGCGCGACGGAAGTCGCCGTCCAGCACACGCTCCTGGGCGTCGAGTTGAAGGTCGGCCGCCGCCGTTTGTCGTGCCCCGACCTGGCGACGGCGCGTTACCTGGCGGTCTTCGCGCGCGCGGGCGTCGCGGCCGTCGCCGTCCCCTACGACATCACGCGCACCTCGCCGCTCGCCGACGAGCTTGAATCTTCGTGGCAGCGCATGTTATTGCTGGTTGAGCGCGACGCGGCGGGGCGCACGCCCGCCTTCCGGGCGCGCGTGCGGCGGCGGCTGCTTGAGGCGGCGCGGCGCGAAATGGAAGAGGCGGGGGCCGGCGCGCCCGTGCCGCAGTTTAATCAGAACACCAAACAACGGCCGGGGCGCGCCTGAGCGTCTAAATCGAGCGGGTGTCAGCAGAGGATGATGCAGGAACTAGAGCTTAAACCGACCGCCCCGGCCGACCAGCCGGAGCCGTTGCCCTTCCCTTTCAACCAGCGCCCTTACTGTCGCTACGAACCCATCGAGAAGCGGATCGAGCGCGTGCGCGTGTTGATCGTGGACGACCTCCTGCGCGACCGGCGCGACCTCTCGCCCGTCGCGTACCGAGAGTGGGGGCGGCGCACAGACTCGCACCTGCGGCGCGAGCGTTACGTGTCGGGTCTCGCCCTGGCGAACATCCGCAACAACGTCGAGCGGCTCGTGCGCCGGCCCGAGATGGAGGTCGCGCACCTGTCGGAAGTGGCCGAGGCGGCCCGCGAGTATCGCCCCGACGCCATCGTCCTGAGCGGCACGCTCAGCGACTTCGACCTCTACGACGAGGCGTTGCTCGAACGCTTCGGCGCGTTCGTCCGCACGACGCGCACGCCCGTGCTCGGCATCTGCGGCGGCCACCAGTTGGCGGGCCTGGGCTTCGGCGCGCGCGTCGTCACGCTCGACAACGTGGAGCAGCACGAGAACCGCAGCCGCCGGCCGTTCGAGTACCAGTACCGCTTCGTCCGCATCACCGACCCGGACGATCCGATCTTCGCGGGCGTGAAAGACCCGCAGTCGGCCTTGTGGCAGGACTACACGCGCGAGGCGCGCACGCTGCGCGTCTGGCAGAACCACGGGCTGCAACTCGACCGCGTGCCCGAAGGCTTCAAGCTGCTGGCGACCGCCTACTTCTGCCGCAACCAGATGATGGTCAAGCGCACCGACGGGCAACTCGTCTACACCGTCCAGTTCCACTTGGAGAAATCCTTCGAGGACTACGACCGCACGCGCGCCACCCGCTGGGAGCACGTCAACGAGTCGCGCGACGGCCGCATCATCTTCGAGAACTTCCTCCGGCTCGCCTTGCAGCACCGGCAGTAACCGGCCGGACGAAAGACGCGCTGGCCGCCGCCGGGAGCGCGGCATCCCTGCCCGCCAAGCGTGCGTGAGCACGCTAACGACGTAGCGGCGGCACTCAACGTTGAGGTTGAGTGCCGCCGCTAGTTTTTGTTCGCGCTCACGCGCTCTTGGCGGGCAGGGATGCGCGCGCTCCCGGCGGCGGGCGACCCGTTTTATTTGGCGTTGCTCTTACATCGCGGGCACGTTTTCGATGGTGCGCTCCATCAGGCGATCCACCACGGCCTTGAGGTCGTTCGTCTCGCGGAAGACTTGGAGTTGTTCGTCGGCGGACGTGCCGCGCTCCAGGATCGTGTGGATGTGTTCGACCTCGCGGCGCGAGCCGAGGTCGTCGAGCACGTCGTCCACGAACTCCAACAGTTCGAGGATCAGATCGCGCACCGGCACTTCCGTCTGCTTGCCGAAGTCGATCATCTTGCCGTCCAGTCCGTAGCGCACCGCGCGCCACTTGTTCTCCTGAATCAGCATCCGGCGGTAGAGGCGGAAGCCGAGGTTGCGGTCGATCAGCCGGTCGAGCTTGCAGACGATGGCCTGGAAGAGGGCGGCGAGCGCGATGGTGTCGTCCACGCGCGTCGGGATGTCGCAGACACGGAACTCAAGCGTCGGGAAGAAGGGGTGCGGGCGCACGTCCCACCAGATCTTCTTCGGGTTGCTGATGCTGTTCGTCTTCAGCAGCAGTTCGACGTAACGCTGGAACGAGCCGTAGGAGTCGAAGTGGTCGGGGATGTCGGTGCGCGGGAACTTCTTGAAGACCTCGGAGCGGTAGGACTTCAGCCCCGAGTTGACGCCGAGCCAGAAAGGCGACGAGGTGGAGAGCGCGAGGACGTGCGGCAGGAAGTAGCGCGCCGCGTTCATGATGTGTATTTGGCGCTCGCGGTCGGGGATGCCGACGTGGACGTGGAGGCCGAAGATGAGCAGCGAGCGCGCGACCATCTGCAACTCTTCGATGAGCAGGGCGTAGTGCGGGTCGTCGTAAATCTGCTGCTCCGTCCACTTCGAGATCGGGTGCGTGGAGGCGGCGACGATGGCGAGGCCGTTCTTGCGCGCGAGCGAAGAGACGATGGCGCGCAGCCGCGTGATGTCGGCGCGCGCCTCCTCGATGTTGCGGCAGATGCCCGTGCCGACCTCGATCTGCGCCTGGATCATCTCCGGCTTGACCTGCTCGCCGAGCAGCATCCGCCCCTCTTCGAGCATTTCCGAGACGTGCGACTTCAGCTCGCGCGTCTGCGGATCGATGATCTGAAACTCCTCTTCGATGCCGAGGGTGTATTGATCCATGATGTACCTTCCGCGCTCCTTAAGTGCTGCCGAGCATAAGCGGCGCGCGCGGCGAACGCAAAGCCGGGCGCGGGCCGGGCGGCTCAGGCGGTGTCGCCGAGCGCCCCTTGAATCGCGCGCCAGTCGGGCTTGGCGCGCCCGAAAAACTCGTGGCGCAGGTGGCGCAGGGCGCTGGCCGGCGTGTGGACGGGGCTGTAGAGGTCGAAGTGGACGGCCCACGCCCGCGGCTGCCCCGGCTTGTCCACGTACAGAAAATGTAGTACGCCCGTCGCGCGCCCGCGCTCGTAGAAGCCCGCGGTCGTGTCGCCGTGGTTGGCGAAGCGGCGCGTGAACAGCTTGCTGCGGCCGAGCGTCGTCGCCACCAGCGGCCAGGCGTCGAAACTCATGCCGACGCCGCCCTCGCCGTACACGTTCGTCACCCTGCGCACGACCGGCCACAACTCGTGCTGCCGCAGCCGGCGCAAGAGCAGCAGCAGCGCCTGCTGCTTGTCCACGGCCAGCGCGTCGAAGGCCGCCTCGTCCGTCGCCGCGCCCCACAGCCCGGCGAGGCGACCCGTCAGGTCGGCGCGCACGTCCGGCGCGAGGTCGCGCCAGCGCAAGTGCTCGGCGTCGGCCGCCATCCCGCGCGTCAGCCGTCGCTGCCGGCCAGCGCGCGCTCCATCAGCGCCCGATCCTTCTCGCCGACGCCGTGGAAGCGCACGCCGACGCCGCGCCCAGGGTTGCTGTAGACCACCTCGCCGTTGAGGATCACGTCGCCCTCCGGGAACGGCAGGCGCAGGGTGAGCAGCCCGCCTTCGGGCAGGTGGGCCTGCGTGTTCATGTAGAGGCCGCCGGGGCTGATGTCCTTGGTGCTGGCGACGCCGGTCGCGTCCGTGCCGTCGAAGAACACGTCCACGATCAGGCGCGCGCGGTCGAACTGCCGCCGCTCGGCGGCCAGGCGCTCGTCTGACTCAGGCTCTTGGCTCATGTCGCGTGCCCTCCCGTCGTGCCGGGTGCGCGGAGGCGCGTCAACGTGGCGCGCCGATGATGAAGGTCGGCACCATGCCGCCGCCCGCCGTGACGTTGGCCAGCTCCGAAGACGACAGCCGCGTGAACGCGGAGCCGACCTTGCCGTTGAACAGCAGCGGATCGAGATCGACTAACTGCTCGGCGAAGGCGAGCGCGCCGTCGGGCGCGAGCGCGGGGAAGGTCTCGCGCGCCGTCTGCACGCGCTCCTGCAAGAGATAGTCGCCGTTCGCCAGCGCGTGGCGCAGGGCCTCGCCCCAGGCCAGCTCGTCCGTGTTCCAGCCGATGTAGATGCCGTGCCCGCCGTAGTCGTCGTTGGGCTTCAGGACGAGCCGGTCGCGGCGCGCGGCGGCGTATTCGAGCAGGTCGATCTCCTCGTCGTAGTGGCGCGTGCGGCCCGCGCGCACCTTGCGCGTCCAGGGGACGTGCGCGCGGATGACGGCCTGCTCGGCGGCGTCGAAGAGGTGCGCGTGGCGCTCGCTGGTCAGGACGGCGAAGAGCGCCTTCTTGTGGATCAGCTTCGAGCGGAAGCTGTTGACCAGGCAGACGGCGTGCGCGCGGTAGGCGTCGAGGAGCGCCGGCTGCGCGGCCATGATCGGCAGGTACTCGTTGACGAGCAGCCGCTTGTAGACGATGTCGATCTCGAAGTCGCCGCCGCGCAGTCGTCCGTCTTTGAACTCAAGTTCTTCGGGCGCGAGCACGCGCGCCGGGTAGCCTTCCCGCTCGAAGAACTCGCGGAACAACTCGAACTCCTTCTGCGTCGGCAGCCCTTTGAGGTCTACGATGGCGATGTGCGGCACACGCTCGGGCTTGCGCCCCAGAAACTCCTCGTAGGCGTCGAGCAGCACGTCGAGCAGCAGGCGGCGGCCGTAGAGCGGGCGCACCGGGTAGCGTTCGGCGAAGCGGCGCATGACGGGCAGCGACTGGAAGATGTCGTAGGCGGCGTCGGCGTAGGCGATGCCGGCCGGGCTTTCGCCGTTCAACTCGACGAAGCTGTAGGCGTCCGCGGTCAGGAACGAGTCGAGCCTTGAGGTGGGCGAGACCTCGCGGTAGCCCGGATCGATGGCGACCAACTCGCGCTCGACCTCGGTCAGCCCCAACTCGTCGAGCAACGCCGGGTCGGCGACCGCCGCGTCCTTCACCTTCTGGATCGCGCCCCAGACCGTCTCGCACACCTGGCGCACGCGCGCGAAGTCCCGCTCGGTGACGAAGTGCGGGCGCAGGTAGGGCGACAGACGGCGGCCGCCGAAGATCAGCTTGGCGCGTTCCAAGCCCTCGTCGAGCAGGGCGCGCGACGACTCGGCCAGTTCGGCGTCCCCGAGCAGTTCGTGGTAATAGGCGACGGCGTCTTGCAGCATGAGAGTCTCGGCCCCTGCCTGCTGTTGCGTGAAAAAGTCTTGGTAATGCGTGCTGGTTTAGCGGGCGTTAGCTTAGCACAAGTCGGGCGCGGGCGTTCAGAGGCGCGGAGAAAAATTAAGGCGGGCGGGCAAAAACGACTTTGCGGCCCTCTCTGCGTCCTTCGCGGTTAGATCAGGAACTTAACCGCGAAGGACGCAGAGAAAGGCCGCAAAGGGCCGCAAAGGTTAACTACTCACTTGTCCGGCTCGCGCCGGAGTTGGAGCGTCAACCGCTGGCCGTCGCGCGTGACGCCGAGCGTGAGGCTGGATTCCGTCTGTGTGCCGGCGGCGGGCCACAGGCTGGCGGCGGGGCGGGCGTTGACGGTCTCGATGATGTCGCCGACGCGCACACCGGCGCGCGCCGCGACGCTCTCCGGGCGCACGCCCACCACGAGCAGCCCCATGCGCCCCGGTTGGCCTTCGCCGCCCGGCGGGCGTTGACTCGCGCCGGCCGGCGGCCACAGTCTCGTCGCCTCGACGCCGTAGCGCAACAGCGCCGGCATGGGCAGGTTGAAGTGCGCGCCGCCCGCGGCCCTGATGCGCATCTCGGCCTCGGCCAGACGGAAGCGCGTCGCCGCCGCGCGCGTGGTCAGAGCTTTGAGCCGCGTGTGCGCGGCCTCGAAGCGCGTCTGCGCCGACTGCACGCGCGTGCGCGCCGCGTCCAGGCGAAACCGCATGACTTCCCTGTCCGCCGCGTCCGCCTCGCGCAACGCCAACTCCAAGGCCCGAACTTCGAGCTTGCTCTGCTGTAGGTCGCGCTCGGACTGGCGCAAGTCCATCTCCACGGCCTGCGCCGTGCGTTGCGCCAGCGTCATCTCGGACTCGGCCGCGCGCGCCTCGGCCTGCGCCGTCTCAAGCGCCGGGTTCAAGGCCCCGCTCAGACGCACCGGCAGATCGAGCGGCGGCGCGTTGGCGCGCAGCACCGTGAAGTCGGCGACCGCGTTGCTGCCCAACTCTTGCAACAGGAACGAGAGGTCTTCGACGCCGCGCACGTCGTGCCGGCTGACGCGCGCGATCACGTCGCCGGCACGCAGGCCCGCGCGCGCGGCGGGCGTGTCCGGCGCAACGTCTGTCAGGAAGATGCCCTGTCGGCGGCTGAGCAGCGTGCGGGCTTCGGGCGCGGGCCAGCCGTGCGCGAGCAGCGCGTCGAGCGCGACGCCCGCGAGCGCGTCGCCGCGCGCGCCGAGCCAGGGCTGCGGGACGCTCGCGCGCCGCGCCGAGATGCGCGCGGCCGCGGCGCGCACAGTGTCCGCCGAGACGAGCCGCGCGGCGCGCGCGTCGCTCTCGGCCACGATGCCGACGAGCGTGTCCGCCTCGCCCAACGCGACGCCGCCCACCCACTCCGAAGAAGCCTGCGACACGACCAGCGTAAGCTCGACCGCCTTGCCCGTCGGCGAGCGTTTGATCTGCGTGAGCTGCCCTTCGGCCTCGCTCATGTTCATGTAGATCGTGCCGGTCTCGCCCACCGGCTCGTTGTCGTTGACGGCGGTCGCGTTGGCCGGGGCGTTGGTGGCGACGGGCGGCGCGGCGGCGAGCGGCGCGACGACACGCACGCGCGCCCCGACCGCGGGCGGCACGGTCTGCGCGCGCGCCGGCACGGGCGGCGTCAAAGGCTGCTCGGCTTCGAGCAAAGAGAGACCCGTGCTCGCGTCCAGGCCGACGAAGCGCGCGGGCACGTCCACGCCGTCGGCGCGCACGAGCGACAGGGCGGAAGGCTCTACGCCGGGCAACAGGTTATCGCCGCCGGGCACGGCGCTCTGGAACTGCGCGGCGAAGTCGAGTAACTCGGCGTCGGCGCGCGGCAGGCGCGCGACCACGGAGCGGCCGTCGGGCAGCACGAACCCGGCGACGACGTTGACGCGGATGAAGTCGTCGGCCACCTGGCCGGCGGCCGCGGGCACGTCCGGGCGCGCGAGCAGCGCGCGCAGACGCCAGCCGCTCAGACGGTGGACGACCGCGATCACGTGCAGGCTCGCGTCCCGACTCGGCGGCGTTTGTGCCTTCGCCTGCGCCGCGACCGGCGGGGCGGGCGTCGGCGCGTTCGCGTTCGTCGTCGCGGGCGCATTCGTCGTCGCCTGCTGTGCGCGCGCGTCGGCGAAGACCGCCAGGCAGAGCGGCAGGGCGAGGGCGCACGCGAAGGCGCGCGCGCCGCGTCGCCAAAATCCCGGCTGAGAGTTCGTCATCCTTAACATCAGATCAAACTACTGTGCGTTCGTCCTCAGACGCGACGGCGCGGACTTACCAAACGCCTTGCGTGTAAGAAGCGTTGACGCGCTGGACGGTCGTGCGCCCGGCGAGCAGGTCGCGCGCGCCGAACGAGACCGGCTCAAGCGACACCTCGCGCGCCGCGCCGCGCGGGTCGCGCAGTAGCACGCGCAAGGGCTTCGCCGACGCCGCGACGGGCAGGGGGATCGGCGCGGGCTGTATCGCGCTGTTGCCCAGGTGCGCCACCAACGGCTGCGCGCCGCGCACCGCCGCCTCGCTCACGCCCGGCACGTTCTCCGGCACGGGCTGCGCCGTGTGCCGCGCCACCCCGACCCCGCGTTCACGCACCGACGATGAAACCTTCGCCACGGCACTCGATGCCGCGACGCGGGTCGCTCCTCGGCTCGCGTGCCGCACCGAGACCGGCGCGTGCGTCGTCGCAGTGTCGGTCGTGGCGAGCGCGCCGCCGTGTGACGCTGTCTCTTGCCGCGCCGCCGTTGCGCCTTGCTGCGTCGTGGCGACGCTGATCGGGTCGTTCGCCGTCGCGCTGGTGGCCGGGTGGCTGGCGGTGCTTTGAGGCGGCGACGTGTGGAGCGTGCGCCAGCCGAGCGCGGCGGCGCAGGCGAGGACGAGACAGGCGGCCAGCCCAGTGGCGAGCAAGCGCGGCGCGAGCGACAGGCGGGCGCGTTGCGCGAAGCGGGCCAATGGGCTAACGCCCGCGCCTTCGCGGGCCGCCAAGCGCGCGCGCAGGCGAAACTCGAAATCGGCCGGCGCGCCGACCGGCTCAAGCTCGCCCAAGAGCCGGCCCAAGGCCTGCCGCTCCGCCCCGAACGCCCGGCACGCGGCGCACCCCGCGGCGTGGGCCGCCGCCTGCGCCGTCACCGGCGCGCGCCGCGCCCCCTCTTCCAATTCCGCCCTGAACTGCCGACAGCTATACATCTGCGACCACCTCATAAAATTCCGGCTTCCGGCTTCTGACTCCTGACTCCTACCTCTCACAGATAACCCTGCAACTTGTCGCGCAGGAACGAGCGGGCGCGGCTGATGCGCGACTTGACCGTGCCCTCGCTGAGTTCCAGTATGCCGGCGATCTCGTCGTAGCTGCGCTCCTCTATGTCGCGCAGGACGAGCGGCGCGCGGTACTTGTCCGGCAGGCTGGCGATGGCGCGCGCCACCGCCGCGCGGCGCTCCGCCGAGACGAGCGTCGCGTCTTGCAGCGGGCGCACGTCCGCGGGGTCGAGTTCCGCCGGCTCGCCGCCCTGCTCGCGCTCCTGGAAGAAGCCCGTGAGCGAGACGAGGCGGCGGCGCTTGCGGCGGCGCAATTCGCTGATGGCGAGGTTCGTGGCGATGCGGTAGATGTAGGTCGAGAAGGCGTAGCCGGTCTGGTAGCGGTCGGCCGCGCGGTAGACGCGCAGGAAGGTCTCCTGCGCCAAGTCCACCGCCAGCTCGTAGTCGTTCGTCATCCGGTAGACGTAGTTCGTGATCTGGTTGCGGTAGCGGCGCACCAGCTCGGCGAACGCCGCCTCGTCGCCCGCGCGCACCGCCGCCAGCAGCCCGTGATCTGAGGACACGTCCACCGCGCCCGCGCTCTGCGCCACCACGGGCAGCCCCAACTCGTTAATCGAAGACAGCGCACTCATACAGGAGAGGCAGGCTCGGACGCTCGCGGCGGCGCGCTCCCGACCGCCGGCCGCCCTGCTAACCGTGCCCACCGCGCCCGATTATACACGCAGCCTTGCGCGCCCGTTGAGCTTGCACGCGCCGCCCCCGCGGGGGTTCCAAAACTTTGCGGCCAAAGAGAAACCGCGCGCCGGCCTGTGCCGGCCGGCGCGCGGTGTCCGCAACAACTAGGACTGAGGCTATTGCCCACGGATGAGGAACACGTCCCAGGCCCAGCGCGCGACCTGCGCCCCGCGTGCGTCCCAGACCTTCGCCCGGTAGCGGAACCGGTTGCCGTGCTCGTCCGTGCGCTTCGACTCTTTGTAATCGAGGTCAATAGACTTCAGGCCGAGATCAGCCAGCCCACGTAGCTCGCCGGGTTCGGAGAGACCGTTGTGGTTCGCGTCCCGCCAGAGCCGCAGGGAAGCGAACACCGCGTCGTGGGCGTCGATCACGCCGTCGCCGTTGCCGCCCTGCGTCGGCTGGTCGTACTCGGCCAGCGCCAGGAAGCCGTTCTTCTCCTGGCCCGCGGGCGGCGCGGGCTGCGGCGTGTGGTTGCCGAACAACTCCCGCCCGTCGCCGATCACGCCGTTCCCGTCACGGTCTAAGGCGAGCCACGCGTCGTCCGCCCCGGCGGCCAGCCACGCGAGCCGCTCGGCCGCGCCGTCGGCGTCGAGGTCGAAGCGGACGCCACCCGCCGCGTCGGTCAGCGCGAAGCCGTCGCCGTTTACGTCTACCAAGACGGGCGAGTCGAGGTTGACGCAGCGGCACCAGTCGGAGTCCCAGTAGGTCTGAGGTGAGCAGGTACGCGGGGCGCACTGCGTCTCCGAGCAGGTGCCGGTCGTCAGGTTCCAATACCAGTTGATGGCGATGCAGGCCTCGCGGGTCTGCGGCGTGGGCGTTGGCGTCGGGGTAGGGGTCGGTGAAGGCGTGGGCGAAGGTGTGGGTGTGGGACAAGGGTCGAGACGAACAGAGGCTTTACGCTCAATTGGCTCGCACTCCCCTTCGTAACCTGTCATACAGATACGATCTTCCTTGACGAGTATATTCTCGCCGGGTGGCGGGTGTAGTGTATAGGTGGGTACGGAGCAATTAAACCCGTTACTACAAGCAATAAAATCGCTGGCTTTCACGTCACCGCACTTGGAATCGCTTTGTGCTGCCGTACTGGTTACCTTGTACGCAACTTTAGACATGAAACTTTCAGTTACGGGCAGAGTTTTTTTTTCGAGCGAGATGAGTCTACCCGGCTCATTCTCATCCTGAGTAAACATTTTATTACCGAGCCAAATCGTCCCGTCGCTGAAGCCCAACATTTCGACGTAAATTTTAATGGTTTTAATACTCGCCGGATAGCCTGCTTCCACTAGAGCAGCTTGGATGGCCCGATACCTGTTGTCCGGCAAGGTAATTTCAACCTTATTTCCGGGTTGTATCGGCGCTGCCGCAGGCATGGCTATACCGTTCCGCCTGGCCCAGATAGGGTTCACTCCGTATTGGAGTGAAAAGCCCAAATCATTCATACCCTGTTGCTCTTTCGGCCGGGGGAAATAGAGATGAAGGGAGATATAGGAGATCGGCTTCTCTGACTTGTTATGGACGCCGACCGCCAGGCCCTCAAACCAGTCTTCGCCGGCCGAAAACTTCTTGTCTAGCTCGATAGTCCCGATGCGTGACTTGACGAGGCTGATCTCGGCCGGCGGGTTAAAGTGTTTCACCCTTTCGATCACCCTGTCGCCCTCCTGAGCCGCCTCTCTGTTTTGCCCTCGGGAATGAACCAACGGTAACAGGGCGGGCGTTAAGCCCAGCATCAAGATTAGAGCGGCCCAGAGATGTTGCCGGCCTGGACGGTGGTCAACCGGCTGCCCGGTGTACGCCATGGAGTCTCCTATGCCGAAGAGAAGGAGGTGAACCGACGCCCCGTGAGGACTCGGCCCTGGACTTTCGGGTAACGCCGGCCGCGCCCCTCGCTAAGCGCCCTTATACGGCCGCCCACAGCGGCTGTCAATCAAGTTTTCCGCCGGTTCCTGCGGCCCCTGCAAGTTCTTGCTGACAAAACGCCGGGCGGTGCTATAATGCGCCCCGTTCAAGTCAGGCTTACCGCGTTCTATTCAGCACTGCCACGGTTCCGGTGTCGCTCCCGGCGACAAGGCTCTTCAACAACCGACTGAGACGCTATGCCGCACGAGATCAAGACGCACAAGACTATTCTGGATGCCATCAAGCAGGTGGACATCCTCGCCGAACTGGTCGAGAAGCACGACGGCCACTTCAAGTTCGAGCTGGACTTGGAGGTGATCGCCTACGGGCGCAACTACAACGGCAAGAAGGTCGGCCCCTACCTGCGCCTGTTCCAGTACGACGCGGGCGAGCAGATCATCAAGCAGGGCGACTGGGGCGGCAACACCTTCTTCATCACCGTCGAGGGCCAGCTCGACGTGTACGTGCAGGACGAGACGGGCAAGGAGAACAAGATCGGCACGATCCCGCCCGGCCAGAGCTTCGGCGAGATGGCCATCCTGGCGGGCGTGCCGCGCAACGCCACGGTCGTCGTGCCGCCCGGCGGCAAGGCCACGGTCTTCGAGGTCACGCGCCCCGCCCTGCGCCTGCTGCGCAAGCTCGACACCTTCGGCAAGAAGCTCGACGTGACCTACCGCAAGCACGGCCTCGGGCGCACGCTCGAAGAGGTCAGGCAGGCGGCCAAGGGCGTCCTGGCCGACGACCTGATCGCGCAACTCGGCGACGCCGCCCGCTTCATGGTCTACGGCAAGAACCACGTCCTGCACCGCGAGGGCGACGCGGTCAACCGCCTCGTCTTCATCAAGAACGGCTGGGTGCGGCGCGTGCGCGGCATGGAGCTGGTGGGCGACGTGAGCGACGTGGCGCTCGGCGCGGACGAGCGCGTCGCGCTCGACTTCCTCGGCGGCGGCAACTGCCTCGGCCTCGAAGGGCTGAAGGAAGACAAAATCTGGGCCTACACGGCCACGGTGCTCGCGCGCACGGAGGTCTTGGAAATCTCCGTCCCGCACCTGCGCGCCAACCCCAAGCTGCTCGACGCCGTCCTGCGCAGCTTCCCCGAGTTCTCCATCGCCGACGACGACGTGGCGCTCGCGCGCTCGACCGACCCGCAGACCGTCGCCGCCACCGAGAAGGAGATTTCCACCGGCTTGGTGGACGGCACGAACCTGCTCGTCATGGACATGGACTTGTGCGTGCGCTGCGGCAACTGCTCGCTCGCCTGCCACACCATGCACGGGCAGTCGCGCCTCCTGCGCCGCGGCATCCACATCGAGCGCCCGAAGCGCCCCGGCGCGGCCTCGCTCCAGCACGTCCTCTCGCCCTCGGTCTGCATGCACTGTCAAGACCCCGAATGCCTGACGGGCTGCCCCACGGGCGCAATCGGGCGCTTCAGCAACGGGCAGATCGACATTGACCCGAAGACCTGCATCGGCTGCTCCGACTGCGCCACGCAGTGCCCCTACAACGCCATCACGATGGTGCCGCGCAAGCCGCCCGCGCCGGAGCCGCAGACCTTCGCCCAGCGCGTGCGCGCCTGGTTCGACATCTCGCCGCCCGAGCCGCCGCCGCCCGTCGTGGAGGTGGACAATAACGTCGCGGTCAAGTGTAACCTCTGCAACAACACGCCGCTCAACCCCGCGGGCGCGAAGACGCACGCCTACTCGTGCCAGGAGAACTGCCCGACGGGCGCGCTCGTGCGCGTCAACCCGCGCGAGTATTTCACCGAAGTCCAGCAGAAGCTCGGCACGGTCTTCCGCAACCAGACGCAGGCCATCGGGCGCAACATCCACAAGCGCGACCCGACCGCCAACCTCTGGCACGCCGTCGGCTGGCTACTCGTCATCGGGCTGACGGCCGCGACCATCTACGGCATGGAACGCTTCGGGCTGGACGGCCGGCTCTTCGGCACTTGGCTGACCGTGCGCTGGCTGACCGGCTTCGTCGGCCTGGGCGGCATCGCGGTCGTGATGGCGTACCCTGGGCGCAAGCAGGTCTACCGGCGGCGCACGGGCGCGTTGCGCTACTGGCTGCTGGCGCACGTCTACCTGGGCGTGGTCGCGGGCATCCTGCTGCTGCTGCACGGCGGGGCGCACACGGGCGGGCTGCTCACGTCGCTCTTGATGATCGCGTTCGACCTGGTCATCCTGTCGGGTCTGTTCGGCATCGCCTGCTACGTCTTCGTGCCGCGCATCATGACGAGCATCGAGGGCGAGCCGCTCTTGATCGAAGACCTGCGGGCGCGGCGCGACGAACTGCGCGAGCAGTTGGGCGAGATCGGGCAGCGCTGCGGCGAGCAGGTGCGCGACATCATCCGGCGCAAGGTGCGCCCGCGCTACCTCTCGTTCGGCTACCTGCTGCGGCAGTACATCCGGCGCGAGGAGCTGTCGGCGCTCGAAGCCGAGGCCCGGCGCGAGATGCACGACGAGGTCGAGCGCCTGCCCGACCCGACGGCGCAGCGCGACCTGCTCGACGCGGTCGAGGCGACCGTCACGCTGCGGCGCGTGGACTCGCTCATCTACCTGCACCAGTTGCTCAAGCTCTGGCTCGCGCCGCACGTGGTCGCGACCGCGCTGATGCTGGTGCTGATGTTCGTCCACATCGTGCAGGTCACGTTCTTCGCCGTGCGCTGATCCCCTGTCCGAACCGGAACCGAGCATGAAGGCACAGCTAAACACATTCATCATCGAGCGCGAGGATCAGGCGGTGGACGCCGTCACGCTCGTGACCGAGGGGCTGTCCATCGGGCGGCTCCCCGACTGCGAGCTGGTCTTGAACCACCCGACCGTCTCGCGCCTGCACGCGGGCGTCAAAGAGGTGCACGGCCACTTCTACATCTTCCACCTCAGCCCGTCGAACTCGACCACGGTCAACGGCCGGCTGGTCGAGGAGAAGGAGGCGCTGGCCGACGGCGACATCATCCAGATCGGCCCGTTCTTCATCCACGTCGGGCACGACGGCAAGGCCTTGACGCTGCGCGTCGTCTACCAGACGGCGGTGCGCATCGGCGACGCCACCATCCAGCCCGGCGCGCCCGAGCCGCCCGGCTCGATGCAGGCGGTGGCGGCCGCCGCCAAGGCCCAGCCGGCGGACGAGGCCGAGGACGCGGCGCTCGCCGTCTTCTGGGAGAAGCGCAAGCGCGAGGCCGGCAAGATCACGCGCCCCTCCGGCCTCCGCCCGCACGCCCCGCCGCGGCTCGGCAAGGCGCGCTTCAACTGGACGCCCACGCGCGACCTGGTGCGCCCGTGGCCGTTCGCCATCTTCACCTGGGCGGTCGTGGTCGTCGCCGTGCTGACGGGTCTCGCCGCCTTCGGGCTGACGAACGCCTTCTCGCCCGCGCCCGTCTCGAACCCGCACACGCGCACGGCCCTGGCCATGACGCCGGCCATCGCCAAGCAGCCGAACGCCAACACCTGCACCTCCTGCCACGCCGTCAAGGCCAGCATGAACCAGGCTTGCGCCGACTGCCACCAGACGCAGGTGTTCGCCGCCACGGCGACCGCCGAGCACAAGGCCGCCGGCATCAACTGCATCAACTGCCACACGGAGCACAAGGGCGCGGAGTTCCGCCCCGCGCTCCAGTCCGTCAACGCCAGCTTCGACCACCCCGGCGTCGAGCCGACCGAGACCTGCGCCGGCTGCCACAACGACAACAACAAGCAGACCTACAACGGCAAGTCCGTCCACACGCCGCACGGCGGCACGTTCGGCTACCCGGTTAACGGCGGCCAGTGGGTGTGGGAGGGCTTGACGGCCGAGGAGCGCGCGACGAAGGCGGAAGACTTCCGCCTTCGGATGCAGAACTTCATCACGCGCTGGCCCGGTCAGTCGCAGAACCAGTTGCGCAACACCGAGTTCCACGCGCTGCACGACGAGCGCCTGCGCGTCGTCGGCAACCTGAAGGGCAACTCCGACGGCTCGGTCTCCTGCTCGACCTGCCACACGACGTTCGTCGGCAACATCGACCGCCAGACGCCGCGCACGACCTGCGGCGTCTGCCACAACGGCGCGGTGGACGCGGTCACGAAGCGGCAGGTCATCGCCGCCGACCGGCCGAACTGCAACTCGTGCCACGTCCAGCACGCCGGCGACAAGCGACTGTTTAACCCGGCGCTCTACATGCAAGCGCCGCCGCAGGTGGCGGGCGTCGCGCCCGCGCACGACGCCGGGCTGCTCGCGGCCCTGTTCAGATAGCGGCGCGCGGGCGCGCGGGCGGGCCTTGCGCCGCCCGCAAAAGCGGCCCGCGCTTTTCACCCTTAACGCGCCCCGCGCCCAGACAGCGGCGCGCGGCCGAGCTTAGACGAAGATGAAAAAGTCGCAGTTAATCATCATCCTCGCGCTGACCGTCCTGCTGCTCGCGCTGAACCTGCTGACGCGCGACGACCTCGCGGGTAAAGAGTATTTCGGCGGGCTACCCTGGTACGGCTGGGCCGGCATCAGCCTGTTCCTGCTCGTGGTCGGCGTGGCCTTCGCCCTGCGCGACGCGGCCCGCGCCCGCCGCCTGCTCGAAGAGCCGCCGACGGGCAAGAAGTCGGAGGCCGACGAGCGCATCTACCTGTCGAAGGAGTTGCTGGAGAAGTACGACCCGGACGGGCCGAACTACCCGCACCCGGTGATCGTGACCGAGCGCTGCATCGGCTGCCACGCCTGCGTGGACGCCTGCCCGCACGACGTACTCGCCATCGTCAACGGCGTCTCCACGCCGATTGCGCGCGACCAGTGCATGGAGGACACCTCGTGCCAGGTCGAGTGCCCGGTCAACCCGAAGGCCTGCATCGTCGTCAACACGCAGAAGAAGATTCAGCCGCGCAAAGTGCCGGCGCGCAACGCCTCGTTCGAGACGAACGTGCCCGGCGTCTACATCATCGGCGACGTGTCGGGCACGCCGCTCATCAAGAACGCCGCCAACGAGGGCGCGGCCGTCGCCGTCCACGTCGCGCACGAGCTGCACGCGCGGGACGGCAACGGCGGCCCGCCCGCGGCGGACTACGACGTGGCGATTGTCGGCGCGGGGCCGGCCGGCCTCTCCTGCGCCGTCATGGCCAAGAAGCTGGGCCTCAAGTACGTCGCCGTCGAGCAGGACACGGTGATGTCCACCATCGTCAAGTACCCGAAGGGCAAGTACGTCTTCCTCAAACCCGAGACGATGGAGTGGACGGGCGGCATCCGCCTGCCCGGTCTCGAAGAGTACGTCGAAGAGACGCTCGAAGAGATCGCCGACGGCGCGGACAAGGCGCGCATGAAGGAACTGCTCGCCGCCGAGCGCGGCGGCACGATTGACGCCGCCGGGCAGAAGACGCTCGACGACACGCGCACACGCTACCAGCAACTGCTCGAAGAAGAATTGACGGGTAAGCTCGACGCCGACGGGCGCGCGCGGCTCGAAAGCGCGCGGCGCAAGTTCGAGGCCCTACTCGACGCCGAGGACAAGTACCTCGTGGCGGAACTCTTGGCGGACGAGGCGGCGGGCAAGATCAAGCCGGAAGAGGTCGCCAAGATGGACAAGATCAACCTGGCGCGCCAGCTCTACGGCGACCGCGTGCAGGCCGAGATCGACGCCGGCAAGCTCGCGGACGAGCGCTACCAGGCGCTCTCGGACGCGCGCCACAAGGTCGCGGGCGACCAGCGCGAGGTCTTGCTCAACACCTGGTTCATGAACATGAAGGAGAACGGCGTCGTCGTCAACGAGAACGAGAGTTGCAAGTCGGTGAAGAAGGCCGAGGACGGCGACTACTTCGTCATGCAGACGGCGCGCGCGGGCGAGACGCAGACCTACAAGGCGCGGCGCATCGTCCTCGCCATCGGCACGGCCGGCACGCCCATGAAGCTGCGCGTGCCGGGCGAGGAGCTGAAGGTGACGCGCGACGGCGTGACCGACGACAAGGTCAAGTACAAGCTGGCCGACCCGGACGCCTACAAGCGCAAGCGGATCGTCGTGGTCGGCGCGGGCAACTCGGCCATCGAGGGCGCGGTGGACTTGGTCGCGCGCCGCCAGGGCGACCGGATCATGTTCCGCGGGGCGGACGAGACCAACGAGGTCACGCTCGTCATCCGCTCCGACCTGAAGAACGACCTGAAGTTCGGCAACAAGATTCAGGTCTACGACTGCATCGACGAGGGGCGCATCAAGGTCTACTTCGGCGCGGCCATCAAGGAGATCAGGGACGACGAGGTGGTGCTGATGAACGCGCGCACGCAGGAGGAGAAGGCCACGCTCAAGAACGACTACGTCTTCGCCATGATCGGCGGCGACAAGCCGACCAAGTTCCTCGAAGCCATCGGCATCAAGATCGGGTGAAAGGCGCAGGGCGCAGGGCGAAAAGCAAGTCAAAGAAACCGGGCGGCCAGCACATGTGCTGGCCGCCCGGTTTTACGTGCGTCTGATGCCGTTTCGCCTTTCGCCCTGCGCCTTTACTGATCGAGGCCGTTGGTGGGGACGGGGCGGCCCATGGACTGGTAGATGCTGACGATCTCGTCCATCTTGTCTTTGGCCTCGGCGTTGGCGGGGTCGTACTTGAGGACGCGGCGGTAGTCGCCGAGGGCGAACTTGTAGAGTTGCGGGCTGCCGGCGTCGCGGTAGACGTTGGCGCGCTGTAGGTAGACCGAGGCCAGCGCCTTCCTGTCCGCGGCCGTGCCGTTCGCTTTGATCTTCGCCTCAAGCTTTTCGATCTTCTCGTCGAGCGCGGCGGTGTCAACGCCCGTGGGGCGCTCGCTGGCGGCGGCCGGGCCGGCGGCCGCGCCGCCGCCGCCGTGGGCGGTCGAGATGGGCGGGGCGGCGGGCTGCTGCGCGGGCTGCTGCGCGGCGGGCGGCGCGGTGCTGGTGGTGGTCGTGTTGGTGGTAGTGGTCGTGTTGTTGGTGGTCGCTTCGGGGTTGCAGGCCGCGGCGGCGCAGGCGGCGGCGAGGGCGCAGGCGGTCAACAGTTGTCGCATGTTCGTCTTCGAGACCTTCGGCGGTTTGGATTTTGCGCCCCGATGATAAAGCTAACGCGACCAAACGTCCAACGTCCGGTCGCGTCAGCGGTGCAAGGGTTTCGGGCGCTGGCCCGCGCGGCGCACGCTAGGGCTTCACGCCGCCGTTGTGGCAGCCGGCGCAGGTGGTCGGCGCTTTGGTCGCGGGGTTGTTCTTCTTCACGTCGTCGTGACAGGTGTTGCAGTTGCGGTGGTACGCCTCGTCGTTGGTCAGCGTGACCTCGTCGTCCTCGTCCGGGTACTTGACGGTTGGGATGGTCGGCCACTCCGCCGGCTTCTGATCGGCCTTGGCGTGGCACTCGCGGCAGGTCTTGACCGGCGCGGCGTTGGCTTCCTTCAGGTTGGCCGAGGTCAGCAGCACCTCGCGCTCAGAGGTCTTGAGCACGCCGGTGAGCGCCGCCTTCGGCTGATCCGTGTGGTGGCACTCGGCGCAACTGACGACCGACTTCTGATCGCGGCTGTACTTCAGCGTCGCGTGGGCTTCGTGCGTCAGCAGGACGGGCTTGCCCTTCGGGTCCTTCGAGTCCTTGCTGAGTATAACCTCCTTCGGCTCGACCTTGCTCTTGACGAGCAGGGACGCGGCCGCCGGGGCCGTCGAGGGGCTGCCGACGTAGATGGCGGCGCAGCCGAGTAGGGCGACAGAAACCAGGAACAGTTTCATAGCAGGGCTTCCTTAACCTTGGGATGGCCCGGTGGCGGCCGGGCGGGTTTGTGTCAACGGGAGAGACGTGTGCGTCAAACTTGCGCGAGCGTGCGAGTCTCTGGCGGTGTCACGGGGAGACACCGGCGCACTATAGACGCGCGGCCCGACCGTTGTCAATTTCTTTTTCCCGCGCCCGCCGTCACATGCGGAACGTCGCGCCCTTGTGGCACTTCACGCAGTCGCCGAAGTTGCTGTCGCCGAAGACGCGCTTGCCGTTGAAGACGCGGCGGTCGTTGTGGCACATGACGCAGTTCTGCGCGCGCGCGTTGCCGAAGTGCTGGGCCGGCGCGATCAGGCTGACCTGGGAGCGCTGGCGCGCGCCGGGGCGCAGGTTGTGGCAGTTGGCGCAGTCCAAGCCCTGCCGCCGCCCGTGCGTGGCGTGGCTGAAGCCGACGCGGAAGGAGACGCCGGTGGCCGGCGTCGGCACGTAGGCGTAACCGCCCTGCGCGTGGCAGACGCCGCAGTTGGCGATGTCGCGCCCGTTCGCTTGCGCGTTCGGCGTGTGGCAGGTGTAGCACTGGGCGTGCGCGTTGAGGCGCGCGGGGATGGTGAGCGCCGCGGCGCGCCGCCCGCCCGTGGGGCGGTGGCAGTCGGCGCAGCCGGCCTTCGGGCGGGCCGCGCCGGTGTCGTGCTGCGCGTGGTCGAACTTGATGTAGAAACTCTTCAGCCCCGGAAAATCTTTGACCGGCGGGTTCGAGTTGTTCTCCAGGTTCGTGTGGCAGATGTTGCACATCGGGATGTCCTTCTGCGTGAACTGCGGCAGGTGACATTCGATGCACGCCTTGTGGCCGGGCAGCGACGCGCGCCCGTTCCAAGCGGGCCGGACGGAGTTGTCGCCCGCGCGCTGGTGGCAGAAAGCGCACTCCTTCTCCGCGTGCTCGCGCGTGCCGTGCTTGAACCGCGAGAAGTCTATGTTCGATTGCGCCTGCGGCGCGGGCGCGGCGGGCGCGACCGCGCGGGTGTGGGCCGCGCCCCACACGCAGGCGAGCGCCGCCAGCAGCACGACGACCGGCGCGAGGCGTCGGGCCGCGCGCGCGCGGCGGCGCGCGGTCGGGGCGGGCGCGTTTGTTATGGCGTGGCGGCGCACGGCGCTTGGCTCTTACTCCTTCGGCAGAATGTTCTTGGCGCAACGCGACGACAGCTTGATCACGTCGGTCAGCGTCTTCATCGCCGCCTCGGACGGCTTCTTCTCGTTGGGGTCGGTCGCCGTCTTATAGATTTCCGCGAAGTGATCGCACGGGATGTTGCTCGTCTTGACGGTGCTCTCCGGCGGCGTGTGGCAGAGCGCGCAGTCGAAGGGCGTCTCGCGCTTGTCGGTCTTGTCCTTGAGGCGCTCGCGCAGTTCGCGGTAGAGCGAGAGCTTCAACTGCGCCGTCCCCGACAGCGCCGTGTGGCAGGCGGACGAGGAGCACGTCGGCAACTGCACCTTGTTGTCGGGCTGGCGCAGCTCGGCGAGCGACTTCGAGGCCTTGACCGCCGTGTGGCACTTCAGGCAGGTGATCTTCTCCGGCTGGCCCTTGTCGTCCTGACGGTCGGGCCGGTACTGGTGCGGGTCCTGCTTCGGGTCGGCGTTCATCTCGTGCCGGAACTTCGGCACGACGCGCGCCGACGCGAAGCCCCGCTGCATCTGCAACGACGCGGCGGGCACGAAGACGAGCGGCGCGCCCGCGAAGCTCGCGGGCCGGAAGTCGAAACTCGCGTGCGCCGACTCGGCGGCCGGCTTCGGCGTGGCCGCGGGCTTGGGCGTCGGCGTGGGTTTGGGCGCGGGCTTGGGCGCGGGCGTGGGCGTGGGCGTCGCGGCGGCCGCTTTCGCCGCCAGCGCGAGGTTGTCGTGGCACTGGGCGCACTGGTTGGCGAGCGGCTCGATGTCCTTGCCCTCGACGCCCTTCTGCCAGTGGCACTGGAAGCAGTTGGCGTGCGTCGTCGGCGTGGTCATGAACGTGCCGGGCGGCGCGACGAAGGCGTCCTTGGGCGCGTCGGCCGGCGGCTTGGCCTCGGTCTTGTCCAGCTTATGGCAGTAGAAGCACGTGTCCTGCTGTTTGACCTTGTCCTTGCCCATCGCGGGCGCGAACAGCTTCAGCGCGGTCGTCTTCGCGTGGTTGGAGTGCGGGAACAGGTCGGCGAACTGCGAGGGCGGCGGCGTCGGCTTCGGGAACGGGAACAGCGGCAGCTTCTTACTCGGCTTGGTCTGCGTGTGGCAGTCGGCGCAGATCGCGGGGGCGGGGCCGCGGAACGGGCCGCGGAAGAACTGCTGCCGGTGACAGTTCGTGCACGAAGGGTGATCCGGGTAAGCGATCAGGTCGGGCTTCTCCAAGGTCATCTTCTGCCGCGTGGTGGTGATGTGGCAGGAGGCGCAGTCCTCGAAGTGCCCCTTGGTCGCGTGCGAGAATTTCGTCCAGTCCACGCGCGGCGCGGGCGCGGCGCGGCGCTGCTGCGTGCGGCGGCGCTGCTGCGGTTCGGGCGCGGCGGCGGCCGCGCCGCCGGGCAGGCGCATGAAGCCGACGAGCGCGGCGCAGCAGACGAGGAACAACGCCAGCCCGCAGAGCCGCGGATCGAGTCGCCGCAGGCGCGCGGGCCCGGAAAGGCGCGGTTTGTGTGTCCGTTCGCGGATCATTAACGCTGCACTTGGATCAGTACAACTGAGATCACTGCTAACTGCGAAATCGGGACGGAAAGAACAGAGATGCTAAGAGCTTGCCGGCACTGCCAGGACTTTGGAGGGCATCGTTGTAGCACAGTTCCGGCCCGCGTGACAACGATTATTTACCGACCGCGCCGCGTTCAAGCCGGGCGCGTCATTGCAGGTCGGCGCGCAACTGCGCGAGCGAGGGGTTGTTCGGGTTGATCGCTTCCAGCCGCTTGAGCATGGCCTGGGCCTGCGCCTTGTCGCCCTTGCGCGTGTAGGCGACGACGAGGTTTTGCAGCGTCTGCTCGTGGCGCGCGTCGCGTTCGAGCGAGCGGTTGAACTCGCCGATGGCGCGGTCGTACTGCGGCGGCGTGCGCAGCATGAAGGTCAAGCCCAGGTCGGTGCGGACGTTGACGTTCTCCGGCTCCTTGACGAGCGCGGCGGTGTAGAACTTCTCGGCCGCCTCGAAGTGCCCGGCGTCGTAGTTGACGTTGCCGAGCTGGATCGTGGTCTCCACGTCGTCGGGGCGCAGTTGGCTGGCCTTGGTGAAGAACTCCAGCGCGTCGTCGTAGCGCTGCGCCTGGTAGTTGGCGCGCCCCGCCAGCATCTGCGCGTCGAAGTCCTGCGGCTTGGCGCGCGCCTGCTGGCTCATGTCCGCGACGGCGCGCTGCATCTGCGCCGGATCGTTGACCGTGATGGACGACTGCTGCGCCGCGCCCGCCGCGCCCGCGCCCGCCTGCACCGCCTCCGGCCCCGCCGCGCGCTGGTTCGCCCACGCCACGAACAGAAACCCGAAGAACAACCCGAAGCCCACGCCGACGAGCGCGTACAGGATATTGTCTCTGGACATGGAAGAGCCGTGACAGGTGACGGGTGACAGGTGACAGGAGGGACAAGCTTTTACTTGTCACCCGTCGCCTGTCACCCGTCACGGCTTTTACGCGTAAGAGTGCAAGCCCGGCAGCAGGTAGCTGACGCCGAGGTAGGTGAAGATCACGAGGAGGAAGGCGACGACGGCGAAGTAGGCGGCGCGCCGGCCCTTCAGACCGCGCGAGATGCGCGCGTGCAGGAAGCCGCCGTAGGTGAGCCACGCGACGAACGCGCCCGTCTCCTTCGAGTCCCAGCCCCAGTAGCGGCCCCACGACTCGTTCGCCCAGATCGCGCCCGTGATGAGCAGCATGGCGAGACCGGCGAAGGCGACGCTCGCCGTCTTGTACATCAGACTGTCGAGCTTCTCGGCCGGCGGCAGCGCCACGCGCAGCGTCTCCGTCTTGTAGCTGAACAGGATGACGAAGAACGTCGCGGCCAAAGCGGTGATGAGCGCCGACAACTCGACCGGGTTGGCGTTGGTGCTCAGGGTCAGGCGCGAGCCGTTCTCTTGCAGGAAGGCTTCGGTCTCGGCGGCGAGGACGGTCGGGCCGGCGGCGCGTACCTGCTGCGGCGTCGCGCCGCGCTGCCCCGCGAGCCAGCCGCCGAAGCCCTCGTACTGCCGCGTGTCGTAGCACTTCTGCGTGAAACTCCCGCCCGCCGGGCACGGGCCTAACGCGGACGCCGTCTTGACCTGCACGGCGAGCGCCACGACCGCCGCCAGTTGCAGCGCGAAGGCCGTGAGCAGCAGGCGTTGGCCCCAGACGCGCGCGCCCTCGTCGCGCTGGTAGAGGTAGCGCAGGAAGAAGTAGATCATGCCGACGAGCGCGAGGCTCGCCGCGATCAGCAGCGGCCCGACGCCCGGAATGTTGACGCGCAAGGGCAGCGCCATGCGCGAGCCTTGGATGAAGGTCGAGGCCGCGTAGTTCCCCGTCAGGAAGACCGGGAACGTGCCGAAGCGCCCGCCGACCGTGCCGGCCACGGCGATGACGAAGACGCCCGCCCAGATGGCCATCGCCTGCGGCTTCACGCCGTCTTTCAACAGGTAGATGACCGCCGCGGCGAAGCAGACGAGCGCGATGCCGTAAGAGAGCGACGCGATGCCGACGTGGATGGGCCGCCAGTAGGAGTCGAGCACCGGCGGCAGGTTGATGAACTCGTTGCCGATGAAGCGCGCGAGCACGAGGATGAGCGCGGCGAGCGGCAGCGAGACCGCGCCGAGGAAGCGGTAGTTCCGCCGGCCCGCGATCAGCATCGTCGTCAGCCCCGCGCCGAACGCGAACGCCAGACTCAGGTCATAAAGGTTGGCGAACGGGATGTAGCGGAAGAACCACGGCAGTTCCGCGAGACTCTTCCCTTGCCGCAGGAAGATGTCGATCTCGCGGTCGCGCGCCGCCACCCAGCGCACCAGCCAGCTCGACAGGTTGAAGAAGAGGCCGAGGCTGCCGAGCCACAAGCCCGCGCGCTGCGCCAAGCCGGAGGGCGCGTAGAGGTTGAGCAGGTGGAACGTCGCCGCCGTCAGGTAACAGGCGAGGGCGAGCATCATCAGCGCGCCGTCGTCTATGAAGTGCGCGCCGCCGAACTGGATGCGCGCCAGCAGCATCAGCGCCGCGCCTAAGAGCGGCAGCGCCGCCGGCAGGTACGACCGGAGCGACCACGCGCCCGCGTCCATGCGCGGCGCGCGGAAGTCGGCCGGCGATTTCAAAACTTCACTCATGATTCCTCCGCCTCAACGGGGCGGCCCGTGACGGCCGCGATGAATTTCTTAAACGTGTCTTCGAGCGCGAACAGGTTGCGGTTCGTGTTGCCGCCCGTCGTGACCTCGAACGTGCGCCCGCCCGGCAGTTCTTCGACCACGGCCCAGATGCGCCGGTGCGAGAAGAAGAAGACGAGCAGCAGCATCAGCGTGAGGAGCGCGCCGCCCAGGTAGAAGACGTTCGAGCCGGGGTCGTGCTGGATCGAGAGGAAGTGCGACTCCGGCACTTTCTCGAACTTGACGAGCCGGAAGGTGTAGCCGGCGACGGGGCGCTTGGCGAACGGCGCGTTGTCGGCCATCTGCGGGTTGAAGGCGTAAGCCTTCGCCTGCGTGCCGTCGGCGCGCGTGACGCGCAGTTCGGCCGCGGGGTTCGGGTAGACGCCCTCTTCCGTGTCGCGCTTGTCGCCGCCGACCTTGAAGTTCGGGTAGAAGTCGGCGAACTCGACGCGCGTGCCGTCGGCGAGCGTCGCCGTGCCGTCGCGCGGGATCGTCACCTCCTGCGCTTCCCCGCCCTGCTCCGGCGTGACGCGCACGGTGATGGTGCGCGCCTGACCCAAGGGCGTGAAGCTGGCCTGGAAGAAGCGGTAGCCGCGGTAGTCCACAGGGTTGTTCATGTGGACGAGCGCCTCGCGGGTCTGCCCGCCGTCCTTGATGTTGATCTTGGTCAGCCAGTCAATCGTGTTGTCGGCCGTGATCGGGCCGTCTTCCTTAATGAGCTTCTGCTGGATGTCTGTGCACTCGACGGTGAACGGCAACTGGTAGGTGGCCTGCGACGGCGCGAGGCCGTCGTCCGCGAGGTGGAAGACCTGCTCGCGCATCTGCGCCGCGGACACGCCGGGGCGCAACTGCATCATGCCGGTGCGCCCGAACTGCGTCGTCAGAAACCCGCCCGTGAAGATCGTCAGCAGCGCGACGTGGACGCCGTAAGCGCCGAGCCGGTTCCACGCGCCCTTCTGCATGAAGACGGTCGTGCGCTTCTCCTTCTCCGTGACGACGGCGCTGAGGCCCACCTGGCGCGCGGCCGCGGCGAGCCGTTCGGCCACCGCCGCGCGGCTCTCGCCGTCGAGCCGCAGCGTCGTGTGCACGGGCTGCTTGTCGAGCCAGACGGGCAGCGCTTCGAGCTTGGGCCGCTTGATGTACTGCCACGCGCCGGGGAAGCGATCAATCGAGGCGAGCACGATGTTGAGCGACAGGACGAGCAGCAGGACGTTGAAGTACCAAGAGTGGTAGATGTCGTAGAAGCCGAGCGTGCCGAACAGCAGCCGCGTCGCCGGGCTGGACTCGGCGTAGTACTTCTCGAACCCTTCGACGTTCGTCTGCATGATGAGCATCCCGATCATGCTGAACGCGGCGAGTATGATCAGCAGCGTCACGCCGAAGCGGACGGAGCTGAGCAGGTTCAGGACGCGCGTCAGGGGCGACGCGGGGGCGCGCACGGAGGGCGCGGCTACGCCGACCTTGCTTTTAGTCTCTTCGATGGCAGACATGAGTGCTGAAGATCAAAGCTGACGGAGGCTGTCTAATGCAACTCGTTCAGGCGGCCGAGGGCGCGGGCCGCACACCGTTTATGCGCGCGCCATGATAGCCGATCAAGGGCACGGGCACAACCGTCCTGCGCCCGCTTCAAGCCCGCCGCCGTGCGTGTGTTATCATGCCCGCGGCTCGACCCGCCGCGGGCATTACTTTGGACGCCCGGCGCGCCCGCCCTGTTGCCCGCGCGGCGGCCGAAACCCAGACCAGCGACAGCCATTTAACCCATTCGATTCATGTCAAAGAAGCACACGCCCGCGACGACCGCAGAGGAACTCAGCGCCGCAGCCGAGCCGGGGCTGGACGAAGAGGAGTTGGACGAGGAAGAGGCGGCGGCCGCCGCGCCCGCGCCGCGCCCGACCCGGCGGACGCCCGCGCGCCCGCAGCCGCGCGCCGCGCAGGCGGCCGCGCCGCGCCAGGAGCACGTGGGGCGCAACGTCCTGTTCTGCCTCGTCGGTCTGATCGTCGGCTTCGGCGTCGGCTTCTTCCTCGCCACGAAGCTGATCCCAGACCAGCGCGCGCTCACCACCGCCAGCGCCAACGCCCCGGCGCAAGCCGAGGCCGACGGCACGGCCCCGCCGCTCGACCCCAGCCAGACCACAGGCCAACTGCCGCCCGGTCATCCCGACATCGGCGGCGCGAAAGAGCCGACCAGCGCCGCCGCCAACTCGGCCGACGCGCAGCAGGCCATGGCCGCCGCCGACGCGCAGCCCAAGGATTTCGATCTACAGATGAACGCGGCCGCCGTCTTCTACCGCGCCGGCGACTACGACAAGGCGCAGCTCTACCTGGAGCGCGCCGTCGCCCTGCGCCCGAAGGACGTGGACGCGCTGACCGCGCTCGGCAACACGAAGTACGACAAGAACGACTTCGCGGGCGCGGCCGCCGAGTACCAGCGCGTGCTCGTCGTCAACCCGAACGACGTTGACGTGCAGACCGATCTGGGCAACACCTTCTTCCGCCGCACGCCGCCCGACTACCAGCGCGCCATCGCCGAGTACCGCAAGACGCTCGCCGTCAATCCAAAGCACGAGAAGGCGCTGCAAAACATCGTCGCCGCCGCACTGGAACTCAAAGACAAGGCGACCGCCAACACCGCGCTCAACCAACTCGCCGCCGCCGACCCCAACAACCCCGCGCTCGCCGAACTGCGCCAGCGCGTGAGCGCCTTGCCCTGACCGCCCGAACGCGCGCCCGACTGACAAAGCGAACGCCGCGGCCGACATTCGTTGTCGGCCGCGGCGTTCGTCGCTTTAGCGTTCGTCGTTTAGAGGTTGGGGCTGCGCGGGAACTTGGTGAAAGGCAGGCGTATGCCGCGGACGAAGACCTGATCGGTGCGGATGTTGGCCGGCGCGACGAAGCCGTTGCTGCCGGCCGAGGCGATGATATCGTCCTGATCCACGCCGTCGCCGCTGATGCCGACCGCGCCGACCAACTCGCCGTTCTTGTAGAGCGGCACGCTGCCGGGGAAAATCTGGATGCCGTTCGGGATGTAAGAGATGGTGCTGCACCGCTGCGGCGACATGTTCGGGTAGAAGGCGAGCGCCGCGAGCAGGCGATCCTTGGCCAGATCGAGTTGCAGCCCGTCGTTGAAGGGACTCCACAGACCGAGGGGCAGGCTCAAGGGGCCGTTCGGCGTGTTGTCAATCCCGTCCGGGTAGAGGGGGCGCGCGAGGAAGCCGACGGCGCGATCACTGAAGGCGACCGAGCCGTTCAACGACAAGCCGTCGGCGGCCATCGCGTCCACGTAGCGACCCATGCCAGCGGCCCGCAGCACCGTGGCGGCGTTGTTGCGCGAGAAGAGGAGCGCCGTGCGCGCCTTCTGCGCCGACACGTCGAAGCCGAAGACCGGCGCGTCGAAGGTGCGGAAGATGCCGAGGATCGTGCCCTCCGTATCCACCACCGTGATCGAGACGCGGGCGGGGCTGCCGAGCGGGAAGCGGATGGCGGCGCGCGTGATGTCGGCCTGGTGCGCCGCCTGCGCGATGATGCGCCCCACTTCGGTGGCGGTGAGCGCGTTGGCCGACCCCGAAGTGCTGCCGGTGAACGGGAAGAAGCGCGTGTCCACCGCGCCGGGACTGCCGTCGAGCGTCAACGGCACGAAGGCCGAGGGCTGCGCGCCGCGGACAGTGAAGCTGCCGACGACGGCCCCCGGCAGGCTGGCGAAGGCGATGGTCGCCGGCTGCGGCACTTCCGCGGGCGTGAAGTTGACGTAAGGCAGGCGCACGCCGCCGACGATGATGTTGTCGGCGCGGATGAGCGGCGGGGCCTCGTAGCCGCGCACGCCCGCGACCGCGATGGCCTCCTCGACCGGCCTGTCGAAGTCCGACGGGTCAGGGTCAATGGTGTAGACCCCGTCGGCCTCTATGCCGAGGCCGCCCGACGGCACGCCGTTCTTGTAGATGGGGATGCCGCCGGGGTCGCCCGACAGCCCCAGGGGCAGCCCCGGCAGCTTCACGTCCGTGCAAGGCAGTTGCGAGAACTGCACGCCGAAGAGCGGCCCGCTCGGCTGGTTCGAGACGTTCGCCGGGATGTGCTCTTGAATGATGAAGCTCGCCGTGCGCGGCGTGAAAGCGTTGCCCGAAGTGCTGAAGAAGGCGGCCGTGCCGGCCTTGGAGATGGCGACTAATTCCGTCGGCAAATCCGCGCCTTCGAGGCCGTTCCCCGCGGGCACGCCCTTCATGCCGTTCACGCGCGAGGTCACAGACGCGCCCGTCATGCGGAAGACGCCGAGCACGTTGCCCTCGCGGTCGGTCACGGCGACGGTCGAGAGGCGACCCAGCGCGGCCGAGGCCGAGACGGCCTGCGCGATGATGAGGCGCACGTCGTCGGCCGTCAGGATGCCGGCCGTGATCGGGTTCGTGTTGGGCGTCGGCGCGGCCACCGCCGGCACGGGCGTCGGGATCGAGCCTTGATCGTCGGCCAGGCCGCCGCCGACGTGCCCGATGCCGACGCGGACGCGGTTCGACTGCACACCCTTGTAGGTCAGGCGCACGAGCACGTCGCCCACGTCGCCCAGCTCGTCCGCCAGCCGCACGGTCACGGCCGTGACGAGCAGCAGGCCCGGCACGCTGCTCAGGTTTTCGACCGGCAGGTTGTAGACGCGGTTCTGCCCGTCCTCGGCCTCGACGCGCACGTCCGCCGGGTTGGCGAACGGCTCGATGTTGAGGGCCAGGATTTGCACGCGCGTCATGTGGTCGGCCGAGAAGTTGTGCATCTCGGTGCGCGCGAACGGCTCGCGCACGCGCGTGACCGCTTCGAGCGCGATGGCGCGCGTCGTGTTCACGTCGCTGATGAGGACGGGGCGCGTCGCCTGCGCGGCCGGCTGGCGCTGCCCGACGAAGAGCGCGGAGGCGACGACCGTCAGACAAATGGCGGCGAAGGCGAGCGGTCTGAGACGCTTGAACGTTCGACTATTCATAATGACTTTTACGCGTTGCTTAATGAAAGAGCACGCAAGCAGTTCGTTCACGATCAAGTGGGACTGACGCTGAAGCGCGTACACTTTACCATCAAACTTATCCGAGTCAAGGGATTTTTCTGAGGCGCGCGGCCGGCGCGGGCGGGCCGCGCGGGCCGCAAGTATTTTCGGATAATTTCGGAATTACGGCTGCCGCGCCCGCGCCGGTTTGCGCGCGCCGCGATTTCCGCGCGGGCGGAACTTTTTCGTTGCGCGCCGGCCGCCGAATGTGCTACAAGGCATACGCTCGCAAGGCTAATTCGACCAAGCACCAGCAAGCTCTTCATCAAGCGCTGAGATTGATCTCGTAAGACACTTTCTCGAAGCTGACAAGTCCGCCCCCACGTCCCGTCGGGAGCGGCCCACGTCTTTAACTAGAGGCCCTTCATGTCCCGCATGCCAGTCTTGAGCACGCCGCTCTCCGGGGGCCGGCTCGTCCGCGCCTTCATGCTCATCGCGCTCTGCGCCGCGGCCGCCGCCGCGCAGGACGGGCGCATCACCGGCACCGTGCGCAACGCCGCCAAGGCGGCCGTCGCCGGGGCGACCGTGACGGCCGTCAACCAGGTCACGACCCAGCGCGAGATCAAGCGCGCCGACTCGGGCGGCGCGTTCTCCTTCAAGCTCCGCCCCGGCGCGTACCGCATCATGGTCGAAGCGCCCGGCATGGCGATGTTCGACCGCGAGAACATCATCCTCGCCGCCGGCGCGACCGAGACGGTCGAGGTCGAGTTGAAGGAGGCGGAGAAGCTCAACATCGTCGATCCGCTGGCCGACCGCGCGCCGCTCGGCTACGCCGGGCGCGTCACGGACGAGGCCGCGCCGCAGACGCAGCCGGGCCGGCGCGAGGTGCGCGACCGCTGGCGCATCGCCTTCCCGGAGTACGACCGCTACGGCGACTTCAACCGCGGGCGCGACATCCCGTTCCGCAAGGGCCAGTGGTACAACCCCTACGATCAGAGCGTGCTCAAGGGCGACTACCCGATCTTCGGGCAGAAGGTCTTCATGATCCTCTCGGCCGTGGACACGGTCGTCGTGCAGCAGCAGCGCACGCCCATCCCGTCGAACGTGTCGAGCGCGCGGCCCGGTAGCGCCGAGTTCTTCGGCAAGCCCGAAGTCTTGGCCGTCAACCACATCGCGCAACTGACCTTCGAGATGTTCAGCGGCGACTCGACGTTCCGCCCGCGCACCTGGGCCATCAAGATTTCGCCGACCTTCTCTTTGCCGAACTTCGTGCGCGCGCGCGAGACCGGCGTCATCAACATTGACGTGCGCCGCGGCACGCGCCGCACCGACTCGCAGTTCTCGCTCGAAGAGGCCTTCGGCGAGGTCAAGCTCGAAGACGTGAACGCGAACTTCGACTTCATCTCGATCCGCGCCGGCATCCAGCCCTTCGTCTCGGACGCGCGCGGCTTCCTCTACAGCGACAACAACCTCGGCGCGCGCCTCTTCGGCGGGTGGAAGAACAACCGCTTCCAGTGGAACGCGACCATGTTCGCGCAGTTGGAGAAGGACACCAACTCCGGCCTCAACCGCTTCGACCTGCGCCCGCAGCGCATCTACATGGCGAACATCTTCCGGCAAGACTTCTTGATGAAGGGCTACACCGGGCAGGTCGTCTTCGCCTTCAACAACGACCGCCGCTCGGTCGAGTATGACCGCAACGGCTTCCTCGTCCGGCCCGCGCTCATCGGCGACTTCCGCCCGCACACGGTCAACGTCGGCTACATCGGGCTGAACGGCGACGGCCACTTGGGCCGCATCAACCTGACGAACGCCTATTACTTCGCGCTCGGTCAAGATTCGCGCAACCCCATCGCCGGCAAGTTCCAGCGCATCCGCTCGAACATGGCGGCGGTCGAGGCCTCGCTCGATAAAGACTTCCTGCGCTACAAGGCGTCGTTCTTCTTCGCGCAGGGCGACAAGAACCCGACCGACGGCACGGCGACCGGCTTCGACGCCATCTTCGACGACCCGAACTTCTCCGGCGGGCAGTTCTCGTTCTGGAACCGCGTGGGCATCCCGCTCACGGGCGCGGCGGTCGGCCTCGTGCAGCCCAACTCGCTCCTGCCCTCCCTGCGCAGCAGCAAGACGCAGGGGCAGGCGAACTTCGTCAACCCCGGCATCTTCATCTACAACGCCGGCCTCGACGTTGACCTGACGCAGCGCATCAAGGTGCTCCTGAACGCCAACTACCTGCGCTTCCACCGCACCGAGTCGCTCGAATACCTGCTCTTCCAGAACCACATCCGCCACGACATCGGCTTCGACCTGAGCCTGGGCGTCACCTACCGCCCGCTGCTCACGAACAACATCCAGTTCACCTTCGGCGCGTCCACCCTGAAGCCGCGCCGCGGCTTCCGCGACATCTACACCGACCGGACGCGCAACTGCCCGGAGAACGTGCGCGACTACTGCACGCCCGACAACGTCATCATCAACCCGAACAAGCCGCTCTACGCGCTGTTCGCGCAGTTGAAGTTCATCTTCTAAGGGCGCGGGCGGCGCGACGACATGACCCGGCGCGCCGCCCCGCCCGCGCCCGACAGGCTTTAACGGTCTCGGCCAGGCTTACATCTTTGAAGTATTCATCGGCTTCTGCTCCAGCCACAGGAGAGGTTTAATGCACCGGTTCGGACTAGTTGACAGGTTTAAGCTGCTGCTCGTCCTCGGCACGTGCGCGCTCGTCGCGGCGCTCACGCTGTCGGGCGCGCGCTCGTCCGCCAACAGCAACACCGCGCCGCCCGCGCCGCCCGCGCCGGCCGCCGCCGCGCCGGCCGACACGGCCGCGCCCGCCGCGGCGCGCCCCGCCCCGGCCCCCGCCGCCGCGCAGACCAAAGTGCCCGCGACCGAGGGCTGCTCCTCGACCCAGTGCCACGGCGCGACCGAGGCGATGCACGCGACCGCGGACGGCAAGATCACCGCCGACGGCAAAGACGGGCAGGGGCTGACCTGCACCTACTGCCACGGCGGCAACCCCGTCGCCACGACCGCCGAGGAGGCGCACGTGCGCCCCAGCAAGCCCGAAGTCTGGCAGTACAAGGGCAAGCGGACGACCGCCAACCCCGAGCGCGTCAACGCGGCCATGAACCAGGAGAGCTGGGAGTACGTCCGCTTCATCAACCCCGGCGACTTCCGCGTCACGCGCAAGACCTGCGGCGAGTGCCACTCGGTCGAGGTCGTGGCCAACGAGACGAGCAGCATGCGCCACGGCGGCTTCCTCTACGGCGCGGCGTTCTACAACAACGGCGGCTACCCGATCCGCGACACGCAGTTCGGCGAGAGCTACTCGCCCGCCGGCTACCCCGAGATGCTGCTCAACGTGCCGCAGCCGACGCTCGAACAGCAGATGCAGAAGGGCTGGCTGCTGTTCGTCGTGCCGCCGGCCCGCTGGGAGATTTCGGAACCCGGCAACATCCTGCGCGTCTTCGAGCGCGGCGACAAGGGCCGCCTCGACGTGGGTCTGCCCGAGAAGGACGAAGACCCCGGCAAGCCGCGCAAGGGCTTGAGCGCCCGCGGCCTCGGCACGCAGCAGCGCACCGACCCCGTCTTCCTCGGTCTCCAGAAGACGCGCCTGCTCGATCCGACTTTGAACCACCTCGGCACGAACGATCACCCCGGCGACTTCCGCTCTTCGGGCTGCACCGCCTGCCACGTCGTCTACGCCAACGACCGCAGCGAGGTGAACTCGGGCCACTACTATGAAGACGGCAACATGGGCTACTCGAAGACGGGCGACACGACCATCCCGCGCAACGAGCCGGGCCACCCGATCAAGCACACGCTGACCTCCGCCATCCCGACCTCGCAGTGCATGGTCTGCCACATGCACCCCGGCGAGAACATGGTCGCCACCTACACGGGCATGCTCTGGTGGGACAACGAGACGGACGGCGATAAGCTCTACCGCCCCGAACAGCACAACCCGTCGCAGGACGAGGAGCAGTACAAGTACAACCGCAACCCCGAAGGCGCGTCGCCCCGCGGCAAGTGGACGGAGTTCAAGGACAAGGAGCGCCTCTCCCCGGACGACTTCCTCGTCACCGTCGGCGACCCCAAGGGCAAGCTGAACGCGGAGGAGTTCAAGAACACGCAGCTCGCCGACTACCACGGCCACGGCTGGCTCTACCGCGCCGTCTTCAAGCGCGACCGCCTGGGCAACTACACCGACGCCTACGGCCGCCCCATCAAGACCATGACGGCGAAGAAGCTCAACAGCGCCCTCAACTACAAGGACAACGACCCGTTGTCCTACGCCACCAAACCGGACAAGGCCCAGGGCAAGGCTGTCCACCTCAAGGACATCCACCTGGAGAAGGGCATGCACTGCGTGGACTGCCACTTCCGGCAGGACTCGCACGGCACGGGCATCCTCTACAACGAGCCGCGCGCCGCCATCGAGATCGACTGCACCGACTGCCACGGCACGATCCAGGAGCGCACCAAGCTCGTCACCTCCGGCCCCGCCATCGGGCAGGACGGCACGGGCGGCCAACTCGTGGACACCGACAAGGGTCGCAACCTGCGCGCGCCGCGCCGGCGCACGCCCGCCAGCGCCGGCAAGAACCTCTACACGCACGACGCGGAGGGCAACTGGATTCCGGTCTTCGAGGTCGCCCCCGGCTCGCCGGACAAGCCCGCCGACACCAAGCTGAGCAAGACCTACAAGGACGACAAGGGGCAGCCGCAGACCGCCGACTTCAACAAGGGCGAGGTCATCCAGAACTCGCTGGTCGATCCGGGCCGCTGGTGGCGCGTCAAGCAGACGCGCGACACCATTGACCCGAAGTCGCCCGACTACAGCCCGGCGTCGCACTACGCCAAGACGATCCAGAAGGACAACAAGACCTGGGGCGCAGTCCCCGGCGACGAGGCGCAACTCGCCCACCCCGACAAGGAGATGACCTGCTTCGCCTGTCACTCCTCGTGGATGACGAGCTGCTTCGGCTGCCACCTCTCGATGACCGCCAACCGCAAGATGCCGAACCGGCACAACGAGGCCACGGAGTCGCGCAACTTCACGACCTACAACTTCCAGGTCTTGCGCGACGACGTGTTCATGCTGGCCAAGGACGGCACGGTCACGGGCCACCGCATCGCGCCCGCCGCGTCGCGCTCGGCCGTCATCGTCAGCTCGCAGAACCAGAACCGCGAGTGGATCTACTCGCAGCAGCAGACCATCTCGGCCGAGGGCTACAGCGGGCAGGCCTTCTCGACCCACGTGCCGCACACCGTCCGCTCGGTCGAGACCAAGGGCTGCTCGGACTGCCACCTCTCCGAGCAGAACGACAACAACGCGTGGATGGCGCAACTGCTCATGCAGGGCACGAACTTCGTGAACTTCATGGGCCGCTACGTCTACGTCGCCTGCGAGGAGGCGCTCGAAGTCATCCCCGTGACCGAGCACATGGAGCCGCAGGCCGTCAAGGGCAGCACGCTGCACAAGCTGGCCTACCCGGCGGACTACGACCAGTTCGTCAACAAGGACAAGCGCGAGCTGAAGACCTACTTCGAGCACATCGGCAACCCGGAAGTCCTGAGCGTGCAGTTGCGCGGCGAGTACGCCTACGTGGCGGCGGGCGAGGGCGGCCTGCGCGTCTACGACGTGGCGCAGATCGATCACAAGGGCTTCTCCGAGCGCATCACGACCGCGCCCGTCTCGCGCTTCGGGCAGCGCTTCTGGGTCAAGACCAAGTACGCCACCGCGGTCGCTTCGCCCACCACGCTCGGCGTCGATCCGGCGCGCTCGCGCAACCCCAACAACCAGGAGCAGCCGATCCACCTGCTCTACGCCTTCCTCTACGTCGTGGACAAGTACGAGGGGCTGATCTTGGTCAACGCCGCGACGCTGTTGGACGGCGACCCGCTCAACAACTACCTGAAGCGCGCGCTGACGTGGAACCCGGACGGCGTGCTCAACAACGGCAACAGCATCCAGATCGCCGGCGAGCACGCCTACATCACGACCGACAAGGCGCTCGTCATCGTCAACATAGACAAGCCGACGGAGCCGCGCGTCGTCAAGACCATCCCGCTGCGCGAGCCGAAGTCGGTCGCCATCCAGTTCCGCTACGCCTTCGTCGCCACCGAGGACGGCCTCCAGGTGGTGGACGTGACGAAGCCCGAAGACGCGCACCTCGTCGAAGGCGCGGAGGTCAAGCTCAACCACGCGCACGACGTGTACGTGGCGCGCACCTATGCCTACGTCGCCGACGGCCCCGACGGCATCGCGATCATCAACGTGACGAACCCTGAGAAGCCTGTGCTCGATCAGATGTACAACGCCGAAGGGCAACTGAACGACACGCACCAGGTCAAGGTCGCGATGACCAACGCGAGCCTCTACGCCTACGTCGCCGACGGCAAGAACGGCTTGCGCATCCTGCAACTGACCGACCCGGAGACGATGCCGACCTACGGCGGCTTCAGCCCGCGCCCCGAGCCGAAGCTGATCGCCTGGTACAAGACGAAGGGCCCGGCCATCGCCATCTCGAAGGGCTTGGATCGCGACCGCGCCGTGGACGAGAGCGGCAACCAGTTGGCCGTCTTCGGCCGCCGCGGCGCGCGCCCGTTCACGCTCGAAGAGATGCAACGTCTCTACATGCTGAACGGCCAGGTCTACACCGTCAGCGACGCGCCCACGACGCCCGCGCAGCCGTTAACCGGCGCGGGGGCTAAGCCGGCCGGCGGCGACGCCGACCACAAGGGCGGCGCGGCGACCAAGGCCGTCTCGCTCGACACCCTGCTGCCCCTGCCCCGCCGCCTCGGCTCAACCGCCACGGTCGGCGCGGGCCTCAGCGTCCTGCTCCTCGCCTTCGGCTGGCGCATCCGCAGGCGACGCAGGCAGTGAAGGCAAAAGTTAAAGACAAACAAGCCGGGCGCGTAAGCGAATGCTCACGCGCCCGGCTTGTTTCTGTTGTTCCCTTTTGCCTTTTGCCTGCTACCCGGTTTTCATCCACTCGACGCAGCGTTCGAGGTGCGCGCGCATCTCTGCGGCCGGGGCGTGGTGTATGCGGCCGTGGCCGGGCAGCACCCACTCGAACGGGTAGTCGAGCAGCCGCGCCATCGAGCGCGTCTGTTCGGCCCAGGAGTACCAGCAGACCGAGCGGAACGCGGTGAGCGTCGCGCGCGCGGGCGACCACGCGAGGTGATCGCCGGTGAAGAGGAAGCGGTCGCGGTAGTGCAAGACCATGTGCCCGCGCGTGTGGCCGGGCGTCGGGATGACGGTCAACTCGTCGTCGAGTTTGAGCGCGGCCCCGCCCGCGACGACGCGCTCGACGCCGTGGCGCGCGGCGTTGTCGTCGGCGTGCATGACGCGCTCGGCGCGGAAGCGCGCGGCGAAGCGCGCGTGCTCCGCGATGTCGTCGCGGTGCGTGAGGAAGATGCGGCGCACGCCGCCCAGGTGCTCGATGCGCCGGACGAGCCGCGTGGCGAAGCGGGGCGAGTCCACGAGGACGTTGCCGCCGCGTTCGGGCGGGCGCACGATCAGATAGCTCCAAGCGCCGTAGCTCAGCTCCGACGTGTAGCCGCAGAAGTACACGTCCTCGGCGACGTGGAGCGGGAAGGCCTCGATGCCGGCGCGCTTGTCGTGGCGGCCGGTCGCGCCGATGGAGGCGGTCGGGCACGCGACGAGCGCCATCAACGCGCGGCGCTCCTCCGCCTCGTCCGCCGGCTGGCAATAGACGCTCGACTGCTCACCGTGATCGCGGAAGGTCGCGGGCGCGAGTTGCCGGCACGCGTCGCAGTCTATGCACGACGCGTCCACGTAGAAATCGCCCGGCACGTTCTCCGGCAACCTCAGCGCGAGCTTGGCCATACGTTGATAGTATAAACCCTTTGCGGCCCTTTGCGGCTCTCTTCGCGGCCTTTGCGGTTAAAGCTTTAAGACTTAACCGCAAAGGCCGCGAAGAGGAACGCAAAGGGCCGCAAAGGAAGTCGGGCGCGTTAGTCTTTACTGACGGCCGCCAAGAACTCTCTCGTCCGCGGGTCGCGCGGGGCGTTCATGATTTCGGCGGCCGGGCCTTGTTCGACCACCTCGCCCGCCTCCATGTAGAGCAGCGCGTCGGCCAGCCCTGCGAGGAAGCCGAGCGAGTGGGAGACGACGACGAGCGTGTGCCCGTCGGCGGCGAAGCGGCGCAGCAGAGCGCGCATGTCGGCGACGCGCCGCGGGTCGAGCGCGCTCGTCGGCTCGTCGAACAGCAACACCTCCGGCCGCATCGCCAGCGCCCGCGCAATCGCCACCCGCTGCTGCTCGCCGCCCGACAGAGACTCCGGGTAGCGCGCCGCCGCCGGCCCCAAGCCCACCGCCGCGAGCAACTCGCGCCCGCGCTCTTCGGCCGCGCGGCGCGGCTCGCCCAGCACGTGTACCGGCGCTTCCACGATGTTGCCGAGCGCCGACAGGTGCGGGAACAGGTGCAGGTGTTGGAAGACCGTCCCCACCTTGAGCCGCAGCAGGCGCACGCGCCGCCGGTAGGTCGCCTCGTCGAGCGCGGCGTCGAGGCGCACGTCGCCGCATTCGATTGCGCCGCCGTCAATCCGCTCCAGCCCGTTCAGGCAGCGCAGCAGCGTGGTCTTGCCGCTGCCCGACGCGCCGATTACGCCGAGCACCGTGCGCGCCCCGACGGCGAAACTCACGCCGCGCAGGATCGGCGCGCCGCCCATGCGCTTCTCTAGTTGTGTCGCGCGGATCACGTCGCCGCCTCCACGGGCTTGGTGTGGAGCACCTGCTGCCGCCGCTGCATCCGGCGTTCGAGCCGGCGCGCGAGGTGTGCCATCGGCAGACTCATGGCGAGATAAAAGAGCGACACGATCAGACCGAGCAACAGGAACTCGCCCGACGCGTTCGCCAGCTCGCGGTACGCGGTCGCCAGCTCCCAGACGGAGATGGCGAAGGCGACCGACGTGTCTTTGAAGAGCGAGACGAAGTCGTTGGTCATCGGCGGCAGCGCGATGCGCAACGCCTGCGGCAGAATGATGCGCCGGAAGGCGAGCACCGGGCGCATCCCCAAAGAGTAAGCCGCCTCCCACTGCCCGCGCGGGATCGCTTCGAGCGCCGCGCGGTAGACCTGCGACTCGTAGGCCGCGTAGTTCAGCCCCAGCCCGATGAGCGCCGTCAGCCAACCCGGCATGGCGAGGCCGAGCCGCGGCAGCCCGAAGTAGAGGAACAACAACTGGACGAGCACCGGCGTCCCGCGGAAGAACTCGACGTAGCAGGTCGAGAGCACTTGCACCCAGCGCGGCCCGCGCGACTGCCCGACGGCGAGCGGCAGCCCGAGCGCGAGCGCCAGCACCATCGCGCCGAACGCGAGCAGCACCGTGACCGTGGCCGCGCGCGCCAGGCGCAAGAGCGCCTCGGGCCAGTTGAACGTCGCGTTCGTCAGATCGAAGCCGGCGGGCTGCGCGCCCGCGTTGGTTTGCGGCGGCGCGTCGAGCTGCGCGCGCAGTTCCGCCTGCCGCTCGTCCCACAGGTTCCACTTGCGCAGGATGCGTTCGAGCGTGCCGTCGCGGATGATCTGCTCAAGCCCCGCGTCCACCTGCGCCTTGAGCGCCTCGTCGCCGCGGCGCAAGCCGACGACGTAAGTGCCGGGGTTCGTCGGCGGCCCGGCCGCGCGCAAACGCGGGTTCGTGCGCGCGTAGTACATCTCCATCGGCACGTCCATCAGCACGGCGTCGAGCCGCTTCAGTTCAAGGTCGCGGTACGCGCCGACCGGGTCGGCGTAGCCGCGGTAGTCGAGACCCGTCTGCGCCAGCAGGCGCGAGGCGGCCGTGTTGCCGAGCGTGCCGACGACGCGCCCGCGGCAGTCGGCGAGCGCGTTGATGCGCGGGTCGTCTCGGCGGACGGTCAGTTGGAGTTGGAAGACGTAGTAAGGGCGGCTGAAGAGAATCTGGCGGGCGCGGTCGGCGGTCGGCTCAAGCCCGTTGACGATCACGTCGAACTCGCCGCGCTGCAAAGACGAGACGATGGTCTCCCAGTCGGCGGGCACGAACTCGGCGCGCCGGCCCATCGCGCGCGCCAGCGCCTCGACCATCTCGTGCTCGTAACCGATGTAGCGCGCCGGGTCGGCCGGGTCGGTGAAGACGTAAGGCGCGCCGCCCGACGGATCAGCGCCCCAGCGCAGCACGGTCTGCGCGCGTGCGCCCGCCGACGCCGCGGCGCACAACAAGAGCACGCCGACCAAGGGGCCGGCCGCGCGCGTCGCCTTGCTCAACTCGACGCCCCTCCGTCAGCCATGCGCGCATTCTGCGGAGCAGCGGGCCGGAATGCAACGAGTTTTTTCGCCCGCGTCCGTAGCGGCCCGCTCAGATGCGGCCGAGCAAAAACAGGATGAGCACGATCAAGAGGATCAGGCCGATGCCACCGCTCGGATAGTAGCCCCAGCCGCGGCTGTACGGCCACGCCGGCACCGCGCCGAGCAACAACAGGATGAGCACGATGACCAGAATCAGACCCATGACGTTTCTCCTTCGCGCGCGGCGCGGGCGCTGCCGCCCTGGCCGCCAGTTAGACTTAAGGGGAACGCGGCGGGGGTTTTTCCGCCTGCGAGCTTATGCGCGCGCAGGCCGCACGTCAACCATTTTCTCGCGCCTGCGCGCGTCGGTCTTCGTCAAGGCGCGCAGAGGGCGGGGTTCACTTCCGCGCCGCTGACGGTTTGGGGCGCGTCGAGGGCGGCGCGGACGAAGGCGGCGACCGCATCGAAGTAGCGCGCGCCGCAGGAGCCGGCGACGTTGTGCCCCGCGCCGGGCAGGACGACGAGCCGTTTAGGCCCGCGCGCGGCGTCGTAGAGCGCGCGCCCCTGCGCCGCGGGCACGACCGGATCGGGGTCGCCGTGCGCGAACAGCACCGGGCACGCGACGCGCGGCATCTTGCCCTCGGAGTCGAAGCGGTTGCGGCTCAGCCAGTGGAACGGGCGCGGCAGCCAAGGCAGCACCGCGCCGGCCATCGCGCTCGCGGAACTCAAGCCCGACTCGACGACGAGCGCGCCCGCGGGTCTGCGCGCGGCCACGTCCACCACCGCCGTCGTGCCGAGCGACTGGCCGTAGAGCACGAGGCGGCGCGGGTCAACGCCGCGCGCGCGCGTCAGGAAGTCGTAAGCTGCGTCGGCGTCCGCGTAGAGCGCGCGCTCGTCCGTCACCGCGCCCGCGCTGCGCCCGTAGCCGCGGTAGTCGAAGACGAGCACGTCGAAGCCGCGCTCGGCGAGGGCCGCGGCCAGCCCGCCGAGATAAGACACGTTGCCGGTGTTGCCGTGTGCGTAGAGGATGGTGGCGGACGGCGCTGCGGTGCGCGCGCGGACGAACCAGCCGTGCAGGCGCACGCCGTCCGCCGTCTCGAACCACACGTCCTCCGCGCCGTCCGGCAGACGCCAACGCGCCCCGCCGTCGTAGTGCACCGGATGCCACGTCACGACCGACTCGTAACGCCGCAGGAACAGCGAGAGCGCGACCGCGAACAGCAGCGGCCAGAGCGTCAGCCGCACGGCGAGCGCGCGCCGGAAGCGCCGCCGCCGCGCCTCGTCCTCGCGCACGTATGAACCCAGCAAGTCCATGCGATAAGAATAGACGCGCGCCGCCGCCGGCTTGTTCCGTCAAGAATAAGCCGGGACTTAGAACGGTTCGGGGTTGAGAATAACGAGTGCCGGATTAACACAGAGTACACAGAGTCTTTAACTATGTCCTCTGTGTCCCCTCTGTGTCCTCTGTGTTAACCCTTTTCGTCGCGTGTACATCACGGCCGCTTGACGTTGGCGGTGGCGGTCGCTTTGTGTTTGTCGAGGTAGTCGAGCAGGACGTTGGACATGACTTTGACGCCGACGACGAGGCTGTCTTCGTCTATGTCGAAGTCGGGCGTGTGCCAGCCGGCGGTGATGCCACGGGCCTTGTTGCCGACGCCGAGGAAGTAGTAGAAGCCGGGCACGACCTTTTGATAATGCGAGAAATCCTCCGCCGGCATGAAGGGGCGCAGCGCGACGGCGTTCTGGTCGCCGACGACGCGGCGCACGGTCGGCAGCGCCTCGGCGACGAGCGCCGGCTCGTTGTAGGTGACGGGGTTGCCGTCCTCCATGTTCAACTCGTAGGTCGCGCCGTAGGCGGCGGTGACGCTTGCGAGCGTCTCGCGCATCAGGGCGATGGCGCGCTCGCGCACCTGGTCGTTCAAGGTGCGCATCGTGCCGGTCAGCTTCACCTCGGCGGCGATGATGTTGAAGCGCGTGCCGCCCTGGATCGTGCCGAGCGTGATGACGAGCGGTTCGAGCGGATCGATCCGGCGGCTGCGTATGTTCTGCAACGCCAGCACGCACTGGGCGGCGACGACCACCGCGTCCACGCCGTTCTGCGGCTGCGCGCCGTGCGCGCTCTTGCCGCGGATGTAGACCGAGAAGGTGTCGGACGAGGCCATGGCCGGCCCCGAATGGTAGCCGATCTGGCCGGCCTGCAAGTTCGGCTCGGTGTGCAGGCCGAAGATGGCCTGCGGGCGCGGGTTCTCAAGCGCGCCCTCTTTGATCATGAGCCGCGCGCCGCCCTCTTCGCCCGTCGGCGCGCCCTCCTCGGCCGGCTGGAAGATGAACTTGACGCTGCCGTTGATCTCGTCGCGCATCTTCGAGAGGACTTCGGCGACGCCCAACTCGACCGTCGTGTGCGCGTCGTGCCCGCAGGCGTGTTTGACGCCGGGCGTCTGCGACTTGTAGGGCACGTCGTTGACTTCCTGAATCGGCAGCGCGTCCATGTCCGCGCGCACGGCGACTGTGGGGCCGGGCTTCGCGCCGCGCAGCAGCGCGACGACGCCGTGGCGGCCCACGCCGGTCTTAACTTCGTCCAAGCCGAGCGCCTTGAGCCGCTCGGCGACGACGCGCGCCGTGCGCTCCTCGCGGTTCGACAGTTCCGGGTGCATGTGCAGGTCGCGGCGCTGCGCGACGAGCTGCGGGCGCATGGCCTCGGCCGCCTGCGCGATGCGCTGCTCGCGCGTGAGCGGGGCGGGCGCGTGGGCGCGGGATTGCTGTCCCAGCGGCGCGGCGACCGGCAAGACCAGCAAAACTGTCAAAAGCAGGGCTGCGTTTCGCTGCGACATAATCGTTCTGTTCTTTGCGTTCCTTCGCGGCCCGCTTCGCGTCCTTCGCGGTCAAAGGTCTTAGTCCGCGGTCGCGTTCGCTTCGCGCGGGGCGGCGCGCGGGCGCTGCCGGCGCGCGTAGGTCGTGTAGCCGAACCAGAGACCGTAGAAGACCGCGAGCAGGAGCGCGGCGACGACCGCCGAGAGTGTGGCCGATTCCGTGACCTTGCGCAAGACGACGTAGAAGTCGCCGCAGACGCCGAGCGCCAGCGGCACCATCGCCGCCAACAGCACGCGGCTGGCGAAGCGGTGGAACTGTTCCGTCTCCTCGCCCTCTTCGACGATGCGGTGGTAGGCCGCGGGCGTCATCAACAGTATGACCGAGAGCGCGACGAGCGCGAGGCAGACGAGGTGCAGAGACTTGGACGAGGCGGGCAGCTTCGTGAAGGCATCGGTGAAGATGCTGATGAACTGAAAGCCCAGCAGCGCCTGCGCGCCCGGCAGCACCGTCCGCGCCTCCGTCAGCACGTGCTTGATCTTGTCCTTGATCTTCGACCCGCCGCCGGCCTCCGCCTCTTGCTCCTTCGACATCGCCAGTTCCCTTTCGTGCTCGGCGGGCAGCTTCAGCCGCCGCCACACCTCCAGCCCGTACCAGAAGAAGAGCGCCAGCAGTCCTATCATGACGCCGGCCGCGGTCGCCGCCAGCGTGCCGTATAACAACTCGACGGCGACGAACACGTCCAGCCCCAGCCCGACGGCGAACGGCAGCAGCGCCAGGCACAGCACGCGCGTCGTGAAGCGATGGACGGCGGGCGTGTCTTCGCCGCGGGCGGCGAGCCGGTGGTAAGCCGAGGGCCACATGATGAGTGCGACCGCCAGCAGCATCAGCCCCAGCGAGAGCATCTTCATGTACTGGGCGTGCGGCGTCAGCCGCTCGAAGCCCGCGTCGAAGGCCGCGCGGAACTCGAAGCCGACGAGAATCTGCGAGCCGAGCACGAGCATACGCGCCTCGTCGAGCGCGTTCTGAATCTTGTCCTTCAGTTCGGCCATCGGCGTCTCGCCGGGGGAACGTAAAGCGGGGGCGTGTGTGGCGTGAATTGTAACGGAGAATGCGGCCGAGTAGAAGTCCGCTAGCGGACAGAGCGGGGCCGCACGCCTCAGCCCGCGCGCAGGCGGCGGGCCAGTTCGCGCTTGAGAACTTTGCCGGTCGGGCCCTTCGGCATCTCGGCGATGAGGTGGACGCGCTTGGGGCATTTGAAGTCGGCGAGGTGTGCGCGGCAGAACTCGATCAACTCCTCTTCGCTTGACTGCGCGCCGGGCTTCAAAACGACGAAGGCGGCGACCTCTTCGCCGTACAACTCGTCGGGCACGCCGACCGTCGCGGCGGCCTCGACCGCGGGGTGGCGGTAGAGCACTTCGTCGATCTCGCGCGGGTAGATGTTCTCGCCGCCGCGTATGATCATGTCGGACTTGCGATCCACGATGTAGTAGAAGCCCGCGGCGTCGCGGTAGCCGATATCGCCCGTGTGGAACCAGCCGCCGCGGAAGGCCGCGCGCGTGGCCGCGTCGTTCTTGAAGTAGCCCTTGAAGATGTTCTCGCCGCGCAGGACGATCTCGCCGGGCGTGCCGTCGGGCAGCGGCTCGTCCGCTTCGTCCACGACGCGCATCTCGCAGCCGATGGGCAGCCCGCACGAGCCGGGGCGGCGGCGCTCGTCCGGCGGGTTGAAGGTCGCGCGCACGGTGGACTCAGACAGCCCGTAGCCTTCGACGACGGGCACGCCGAAGGTCGTCTCGAAGCGGCGCATGACCTCCGCGGGCACGGGCGCGGAGCCGCAGCAGCAGAAGCGCAACTGATCGCTCTTGAGACCGGCGGGCACGCCTTCGGGGTAGCGCGCGAGCAGCATCGAGAGCATGGTGGCGACCGTGCCGACCGAAGTGATCTGATAGTCGGAGACGATCTGCCAGAAGCGCGAGGCGGAGAAGCGCGGGCTGACGACCGACGAGCCGCCCGCGTAAAGGGCCGCGACGGTCGTCACCATGACCGCGTTCATGTGGAAGAGCGGCATGACGGTCAGCAGGCGATCCCGTGCGGTGAAGTCGAGCCACTCGCTGATCTGGCGCGCGTTCGCCAAGAGGTTGCCGTGCGTCAGCAGACAACCTTTCGGCTTGCCCGTCGTGCCCGACGTGTAGATGATGATCGCCTCGTCGGCGCGCGTCAGTTCCCTATCGCGCCACGACTCGTCGGGCGTCGCCGCGTAATCGGCCACCGTCTCGGCGTAATCGTCGAACACGAGCACGTCGCGGAGCGTGTGCAGCCGCGCGCGGATCGCGTCCACCTCCGGCTCGAACTCGGTGTGGACGAGCAACAGCTTCGCCTCCGAGTTGTTGACGACGTACTCGATCTCTTCGCCCTTGAGGAGCGAGTTGACGGGGCCGGCGAGCGCGCCGAGTTTGAAGCAGGCGAAGTAAGCGATGACGTACTCGGCGCTGTTCGGCAGGAGCAGGCTGACCACGTCGCCTTTCGTGATGTCGCGCGCGGCCAGCATGTTCGCCGTCCGGTTGACCGCCGCGTCGAACTCGGCGTAAGTCCACGCGCGCCCGTCGCGCTCGGAGAAAAGGAACGGCTTGGCGGGCGCGGCCGCGGCGCGGCGTTCCAGCAACGCGCGCATGTTGGCGGGCGGTTCGGTGGTCGTTGGCTGGGTCATTTTCCGGTTGGCACGCCCGCGCCGCGTGATGTATAACTTCGGGGCAATAAACTGCGGACGCCCGGCGCGTTCAAGCTCTTTGGAGCGGCCGACAGCTTAACGAAACCGCTCCCCGTTCTACAAACGCATCCGTCAACTTTAACTCCCGACCACGCCGCACGACGCGCAGCCTTCGGCGCTGCGGTCGCGGCCCGCACTTATGAAGACGTACCGCAATTTCATCAACGGCGAGTGGCTCGAATCCGTCTCGGAGCAGACCGCGCCGAACACTAACCCGGCGGACACGGACGACGTGCTCGGCACTGTGCGCCTGGCGACGCGCGAAGAGGCCCGCCGGGCCGTCGAGGCCGCCGCGGAAGCCTTCCGCCCCTGGCGCGCGACGCCCGCGCCGCAACGCGGCCGCATCCTCGCGCGCGCCGCGCGCCTGATGGAAGACAACAAGGAGCAGTTGGCCGCCGCGCTCACGCGCGAGGAGGGCAAGACCCTGGCGGAGTCGCGCGGCGAATTGCAACGCGCCATCAACGTCGTCGAGTTCTGCGCGGGCGCGGCGCGGCGCATGAACGGCGAGACGATCCAGTCGGAGCTGCCCGCGAACTTCGCCTACACGGTGCGCGAGCCGCACGGCGTCGTCGCCTGCATCACGCCCTGGAACTTCCCCGTCGCCATCCCCGCGTGGAAGATCGCGCCCGCGCTCGTCGGCGGCAACACGGTCGTCTTCAAGCCCGCGACCGTGACGCCCGAAACGGCCGTGCGCCTGACGGAAATCTTCGCCGAGGCGGGCCTGCCGAAAGGCGTGCTGAACCTGATCCTCGGCTCCGGCTCGGAGGCGGGCGACGAGATCGTGAACCACCGCGCGGTGCGCGCCATCTCGTTCACCGGCTCGACCGGCACGGGGCTGAAATTGTACGAGCAGGCGGCGCGGCGCGGCATCCCCGTCCAGTGCGAGATGGGCGGCAAGAACCCGGTCGTGATCCTCGAAGACGCGGACATGGGTCTCGCGGTCGAGTCCACGGCGCAAGGCGCGTTCGGCTCGACGGGGCAGCGCTGCACGGCGACGAGCCGCGCGGTCGTCGTCGAAGAGGCGGCCGACGAGTTCATCTGCCGCATCGTCGAGCGCGCGCTCAAGCTCCGGCTCGGCGACGGCGCGCAAAGCGACACCGACGTAGGCCCGCTCGTGGACGCGAACCAGTTCAAGACCGTGCTCGGCTACATAGACGCGGGCCGTGAGGACGGCGCGAAGCTCGTCTGCGGCGGCGAGGTCGCGCAGGGGCCGGGCTTGCGCAAGGGCTACTTCATCCAGCCGACCGTCTTCGACCGCGTCACGCACGACATGCGCATCGCGCGCGAAGAGATTTTCGGGCCAGTGCTGTCCGTCCTGCGCGTGAAAGACTTCGAGGAGGCGATGGTGGTGGCCAACGACAGCGAGTTCGGCCTCTCGTCCTCGATCTTCTCGAACGACCCGGCGCGCATCTTCCGCTTCGTGGACGAGATCGAGACCGGCATGACGCACGTCAACTCGCCCACCACGGGCGGCGAGGCGCACATCCCCTTCGGCGGCGTCAAAGCGACCGGCGTCGGCCCGCGCGAGCAAGGCTCGACCGCGCTCGACTTCTACACCGAACTGAAAGTGGTCTACGTTGACTACACGGGCCGCAAGCGCGAAGGCAACCTGTATTAGCCCAGACAGCAAAAGATGAGCACCATCGCGTGTCCTTCATGCAGCTCCGTGAATAGCTATGAGACGGCCGCCTGCGCGCAGTGCGGCGCGTCGCTGGCGGGCGCGAAGATCGAGCAGACGGCGGCCGAGATCAGCCGCATCACGGCGGAGTTCAAGGAGCGCACCGCGCCGCGCAAGTCGTTCTACACGTTCAACGGCTTCGGCACGACGCTGCTCGACTACCGCGCGCTCGCCGACGGCACGTACGAGGCGACGCGCTGGGTCGTCGCCCTCATGCTGCCGCTCGTGCCGCTGGCGACTTACGTCATCCGGCCCGAGACGCAGGAACATTCTTACGGCCGCGAAACGTCGAAGTTCACCATCGTGGGGCGGGGCCGGCTCTCGGCGGCGCGCGTCGCGCGCACCTACCTGCTCGCCGCCCTGGGCTTGTTGCCGCTCGTCGTCGGCTCGCTGAATTCGAGTTGGGTGAACCGCACGCTCGGCGGCCCGCTGGCGGCGCTCGCGATGATCCTGAGCTTCGTCTGGGCCGTTTACGTCGTCGTGTTCAGGATTAAGAACGAGGGCCAGGCTTACAGCCGCAGCCAGACAGGCGAAGCTGAAGCGGGTCGGGGTTAGCTATCAGGTCATCAGGCCGCAGACGGGAGAATCATGCAATGAGCACAGTCGAAGCTAGCAAGGCGCAGTCCGAGATCGTCCGCCAGCACAAAGAGTTTCTGTTCCCGGCGGTCGCCACCTACTACCAGGAGCCGCTCGCGCTCGTGCGCGGCGAGGGGCAGTACGTCTGGGACGATCAGGGCAACCGTTATCTCGACTGCTTCGGCGGCGTGCTCACGGTCAGCGTCGGCCACTGCAACCCGCAGGTCAACGCCGCGGTCGTCGAACAGGTCAAGACCATCCAACACACCTCGACGCTCTACGCCAACAAGCCGCAGGGCGAGTTGGCCGAGAAGCTCTACCAGATCACGCCGGGCCGGTTGAAGAAGTCCTTCTTCACCAACAGCGGCACGGAGGCCGACGACACGGCCATCCACGCCGCGAAGATCGCCACGGGCCGCCACGAGATCGTCGTCCTGCGCCACAGCTACAGCGGGCGCTCGGCGACTGCCTTGACGGCCGTCGGCCACTCGACGTGGCGGCCGCTGCCCGCGCAGATTCCCGGCATCGTCCACGCGCGCGCGCCTTACTGTTACCGCTGCCCTTACAAGCTCTCGTACCCGGACTGCGGGCTGGCCTGCGCGGAGGATGTCGAAGAGCTGATCATGACGACGACCACGGGCGAGATCGCCGCCTTCATGGCCGAGCCAATCCTAGGCGTCGGCGGCTTCATCGTCCCGCCGCCGGGCTACTTCGAGCGCGTCGCCGAGATCACGCGCAACCACGGCGGACTGTTCATCGCCGACGAGGTGCAGACCGCCTGGGGGCGCACCGGCGACAAGTGGTTCGGCATCGAGCACTGGAACGTCGAGCCGGACATCATCACGAGCGCGAAGGGCCTGGGCAACGGCGTGCCCATCGGCATCACCGTCGCCACCGAGGAGGTCGCGGACAAGTACCCCGGTCTCACCTTCTCCACCTTCGGCGGCAACCCCGTCTCCTGCGCCGCCGCGCTCGCCGTCATCAAAGTGATCGAGGACGAAGACCTGAAGACCAACGCCGCGCGCGCCGGCGCGTACTTCCGCCAGCGGCTCGAAGAACTCAAAGCGAAATACCCCGTCATCGGCGACGTGCGCGGCCTCGGCCTCATGCAAGCGCTCGAACTCGTCAAAGACCGCGCGACCAAAGAGCCGGCCCCGCAAGCCGTCCTGAAAGTTTTCGAGGAGACGAAGCGCCGCGGCGTCCTCATCGGCAAGGGCGGTCTCTACGGCAACGTCATCCGCACCGGCGTCATGCTCAACGCCACCAACGACACGATTGACGAACTCATCGCCGCCCTCGACGCGGGGTTCGCTTCACTCGGAGCCTGAGCTTCACGGGCGGGCGGCAATCACCACACGACCGTTCGCTTCGCGCACGGGGTCAACTCCGCAAACGACACACGAGATGAAAACACTAATCCGTAACGGGCGCGTCGTCACCGCCGTTGATGATTACAGGGCTGACGTGTTGATCGAGGGCGAGACGGTCTCGGTCATCGGCGCGAAGTTGGAGATGGAGGCGGATCGCGTGATTGACGCGGCGGGGAAGTTGGTCATTCCGGGCGGGATCGATCCGCACACGCACATGGAGTTGCCGTTCGGGGGGACGCAGGCGTCGGACGATTTCTTCACGGGGACGCGGGCGGCGCTGCACGGGGGGACGACGACGATCATTGATTTCGCCGTGCAGTACAAGGGGCAGACCTTGACCGAGGCGCTCGACAACTGGCACGCCAAGGCCGAGGGCAAGGCGGCGTGCGACTACGGCTTCCATTTGATCACGACCGACCTGGAAGACGAGCGCGTGCCGGAGTTGCACCGCGTCATGGGCGAGGGCGTGACGAGCTTCAAGCTGTTCATGGCCTACCCCGGCGTCTTCCTCGTGGACGACGCGACGATCTACCGCGCGATGCTGGCCGCCGGGCAGCGCGGCGGCCTCATCTGCATGCACGCCGAGAACGGCGTCGTCATCAACGAGATCATCAAGCGCGCGCTGGCCGAAGGGAAGACCGCGCCCAAGTACCACGCGCTGACGCGCCCGACGCGCGCCGAGGCCGAGGGCGTCCACCGCGCCATCGCCATCGCCGAGATGGCCGAAGCGCCCGTCTACATCGTGCATCTCTCTTGCGCCGACGCGCTCGAACAGGTGCGCGCGGCGCGCGACCGCGGTCTGCCCGCCTTCGCCGAGACGTGCCCGCAGTACCTCTTCCTGTCGGTGGACGACTACGGCGAGGGCTGGGAGGGCGCGAAGTACGTGATGACGCCGCCCTTGCGCGAGCGCTGGAACCAGGCGGAGTTGTGGAAGGGCTTGAAGACGGACGACCTGCAAGTCATCTCCACAGACCACTGCCCGTTCTGCATGAAGGAGCAGAAGGAGTTGGGGCGCGAAGACTTCTCGAAGATTCCGAACGGCGCGCCCGGCGTCGAGAACCGCATGGCTCTGATCTACAACGGCGGTGTGGTCGAGCAGCGCGTCTCCTTAAACCGCTTCGTCGAGTTGACCTCGACGGCCGCCGCCAAGATGTTCGGCCTGTTCCCGCGCAAGGGCACAATCGCCGTCGGCTCCGACGCCGACATCGTCATCTTCGACCCCGACCGCGAGCAGACCTTCAGCGCCGCCACCCACCACATGAACGTGGACTACAACACCTACGAGGGTAAGACCGTGCGCGGCGTCGTGGAGACGGTGCTCGCGCGCGGGCGCGTCGTGATCGAGCAGGGGGAGTTTACGGGCCAGGCCGGCGGCGGCCAGTTTCTCAAGCGCGGCGAGTGCGTTACGGCCTGACCGCGTGCGCCTTCAACCCTTAGCACAGAGGAGTGTAATCATGCCGTCCCAAACTGTCATCAGCGTGAACGGCCCCTTGCCGCTCAAAGCCACTTTCAACTCGCCGAGCAGTCTCCCCATGATCCTGTTCGTGTCCGGCTCGGCTTACACTAGCGGACAGGGCGGCTGGATCGGGGCCGTCGTGACGCTGGACAACGCGACCATCGGCGAGTTGGTCGTCTGGTGCAACCTGAGCGAGGCGCACAGCGCCCTGATCCCCCTCATGCTGCCCGTCAACGCCGGCTTCGGCGAGCACACGGTCACGCTCACCGCCATTAACGACCAGACGGTCACGGATCAGAACGACTACTTCAACGTCGTGCTCATCTACTGACGGCCGGCGCGGCCCGCCCCGGCCGCAAGGCGCGCGACAGCCCCGGCACGGCTTGAGGTCAAGACGCTGGCAGCAAGCGAACCGACGATGAAGAACGAAGCGGAAGTCATCCACCACGCGGACGGGCGCGCCGAGTCGGGTGAGGCTGCGGCTGATCTCCTCGGCCGCAGCCCGCTCGACAACGAAGCCCTCGCGCCCGCGGCGCGGCGCGACTGGCTGGAAGATTTCAAGTCGCAGTGTGAGCGCAATCTCGCGCGCGGCGTCGAGGAGCGGATGCGTTACGGCTTCTGCTACGTCTACAAGCCGGTGCTGGACGACGCCGACTGGCGCTCTTTCGCTTCGACCTCGGAATACCGCCGGTGGTGTCGAGATAACTTGCCCGTCTATCTCGGCTATGGCGCGCCCGATCAGCTTCAAGCGCGAATTCTTGATGAGGGGCAGTAGCTTTCATCCGACGCAGGCGCAGGAACTCGCCGCCGCCTTTGCCGCGCGCCGCGTTGACTACATGTTCATCGGCAAGAGCGGCGCAATTCTGCTCGGCTATCCGAGCACGACACAAGACGTGGACGTTTACCCCCGCAAAGACGAAGAGAACGGCCGGCGCATCGTCGCGGCGCTCAAAGACCTGGGCTTCACGGTTGACGCGCAACTGGCACAGGAGATTATTCGCGGCAAAGACTTCGTGCAGATTAAGTCCGGCCCGTTCGACATCGATCTGGTGTTCGCCCCGGACGGGATTGAGAGTTACGACGCGGCGAAAAGCCGGATGGACACAACGACCGGCTTCCCCGTGCTCAACATCCGTGACATCATTGCCAGCAAGCGGGCCGCCCGCCGGGCCAAGGACGCGGTCGAGTTGCCGCTGCTCGAAGCCTTCCGTGAGGTGTATGAAAAGCGCCGGTCATGAGTGACACACTATCAACCATAGTCGAGCCTGACATCACCGGCACGCAGCGCGACTTCGTGGAGTTGCGGGCGGACGTGTCCGGCAGCCCGCTGTGGAACCGCGACCTCGCGCCGACGACCATACGCGAGCGCACGTGGACGACCTGGAACATCGCGGCGCTCTGGATCGGGATGAGCGTGGTCATCACCACCTACACGCTCGCCGGCGGCTTCATCGAAGCGGGCATGAACTGGTGGCAGGCGATGCTCACCATCCTGCTCGGCAACACCATCGTGCTCGTGCCGATGATCTTGAACGCGCACGCGGGCACGAAGTACGGCGTCTCCTTCCCCGTCCTGTGCCGGGCGAGTTTCGGCACGCGCGGCGCGAACGTGCCGGCGCTCTTGCGCGCCATCGTGGCCTGCGGCTGGTTCGGCATCCAGACGTGGATCGGCGGCACGGCCTTAGACGCCCTGTTCAGCGCGATGTGGGGCGGGTGGCCGCACCTCGCGGGCGGCGCGCAAGTCCTGGGCGTCGCGCTGCACACTTGGCTCGGCTTCTTCCTCTTCTGGGCCATACAGGTCTTCATCATCCTGAAGGGCGTCGAGGGCATCAAGCACCTGGAGACGTGGTCAGCGCCGCTGCTGCTCGCGGGCGGCCTCGTCCTGCTCGTGTGGGCGGCGTGGCGGGCCGGGGGCTTGGGGCGCGTGCTCCGCGAATCGAGCGCGCTGCAAAAACAGCACGGCAACTTCTGGGCGATCTTCCCCGGCGCGCTGACCGCGGCGGTCGGCTACTGGGCGACCCTGAGCCTCAACATCCCCGACTTCACGCGCTACGCCCGCTCGCAGCGTTCGCAGATGTTGGGCCAGGCGCTGGGGCTGCCGCTGACGATGACCGCGTTCGCCTTCATCGGCGTGGCGGTGACGAGCGCGACGCTCCTGATCTACGGGCAGCCGATCCCGAACCCGGTCGAGCTGATGCAGCGGTTCGACAGCGTGGCCGTCATCCTCTTCGCCACCGCCGTCATCTTCGCCGCGCAGTTGACGACGAACATGGCCGCCAACGTCGTCTCGCCGTCGAACGACTTCTCGAACCTGAACCCGCGGCTCATCTCTTACGTGACGGGCGGGCTGATTACGGCCTTGCTGGGCGTGCTGATGATGCCGTGGAAGCTGATGGCGTCGGCGGGCGCGTACATCTTCACGTGGCTCGTCGGCTATTCGGGGCTGATGGGCGCGATTGCGGGCATCCTCATCTGCGACTACTGGGTGCTGCGCCGCCAGCGGCTCGATCTGGCCGAGTTGTTCAAGCCGCACGGGCGTTACGCTTACGCGGGCGGCTTCAACTGGCGCGCGCTCGTCGCGCTCGCCGCGGCCATCGCGCCGGTCGCGCCCGGCTTCCTGCGCGCCGCGGCGACGCCCAACTTCACGGGCCGACTGCCCGACCCGACCCTGTTCGACACGCTCTACACCTACGCGTGGTTCGTCACCTTCGGGCTGGGCTTCGCCGTCTACTACATTCTGATGAACGGACACAAGAGCATTCAGGAGGAGCAAGCACGTCATGTCACGAACGGTTAAATGCGGACTCATCCAGGCGACCAACGCCGGGCCGACCGACGGGCCGATTGACGAGATCAAGCGCGCCAACGTCGAGAAGCACGTCAAGATGATCGCCGACGCCGCCGGCCAGGGCGTCCAGATTCTCTGCATGCAGGAGGTCTTCACCACGCCCTACTTCTGCGCCGAGCAGCAGACGCGCTGGTACGAGGCGGTCGAGCGCGTGCCCGACGGGCCCACGGTCAAGCTCATGCAGGAGTTGGCGCGCGCGCACCAGATGGTCATCATCGTGCCGATCTACGAGGAGGAGATCGCGGGCGTCTACTACAACACGGCCGCCGTGATCGACGCCGACGGCAAGTACCTCGGCAAGTACCGCAAGAACCACATCCCGCACGTCGCGCCCGGCTTCTGGGAGAAGTTCTACTTCCGCCCCGGCAACCTCGGCTACCCGACCTTCCAGACCGCCTACGCGCAGGTCGGCGTCTACATCTGCTACGACCGCCACTTCCCCGAAGGCGCGCGCGCGCTCGGCTTGAACGGCGCGGAGATCGTCTTCAACCCGTCGGCCACGGTCGCCGGTCTCTCGGAGTACCTGTGGAAGTTGGAGCAGCCGGCGCACGCCGTCGCCAACGGCTACTTCGTCGGCGCGATCAACCGGGTCGGGCACGAGCAGCCGTGGGACATCGGCGAGTTCTACGGGCAGAGCTACTTCTGCGACCCGCGCGGGCAGATCATCGCCGAAGCGCCGCGCGACGCGGACGCGCTCGTCGTCGCCGACCTCGACCTCGACATGATCCGCCAGGTGCGCAACACCTGGCAGTTCTTCCGCGACCGCCGCCCCGACACCTACGACGCGCTCGTCGCGGACTGAGTGTGAGTTCAAAGTTCAAGGTTCAACGTTCAAAGTTGGTCGCCCTGCGGCGCGGCTTTGCACTTCAGACCTCGGACGTTGAACCTTGAACCTTGAACCTTGAACCTTGAACCAACAACCATGTCACTCGTACACGAACGACCGATCAACATCGAGCAGATCGAGCGGAACTTTCGGGAGCTTGCGCCGCCGCTGACCGAGGCGGAGGCGATACTCGAATCGAACCGCTGCGTCTACTGCTTCGACGCGCCCTGCACGCGCGCGTGCCCGACGCACATAGACGTGCCCGCGTTCATCAAGAAGATCGCGAGCGGCAACCTGGTCGGCTCGGCGCGCGTCATCTTCGAGGCCAACCCGATTGGCGCGACGTGCGCGCGCGTCTGCCCGGTCGAGGTCTTGTGCGAGGGCGCGTGCGTCGAGAAGACTTTGATGGCCAAGCCGATTGAGATCGGGCGGCTGCAACGCTACGCGACCGACGCGGTCTTGAGCCGCGGGCGCGACGTGTTGCAGGCGGGCGAGCCGAACGGCAAGTCGGTCGGCGTCGTCGGCTCGGGGCCGGCCGGGCTGTCGTGCGCGACGTACCTGGCGCGGCTCGGCTACGCGGTCACGGTCTACGAGCGCAAGCCGCTGGCCGGGGGCCTCGACACCTACGGCATGGCCGAATACAAGATGACGCAGGCCGTCTCGCAGTCCGAGGTCGCGCAGGTCGCGCGCCTGGGCGTCCGCATCCACACGGGCACGGAGGTCGGGCGCGACGTGTCGTTCGACGAGCTGTTGTCGCAGCACGACGCGGTCTTCGTCGGCGCGGGTCTGGGCGCGACCGCGCGGCTCGACATTCCGGGCGAAGACCTGGCGGGTGTCCACGACGCGCTCGGCTTCATCGAGCGGGTCAAGACGCGCGACTGGGCGCGCGTGCCCGTGGGCCGCAGCGTCGCCGTCATCGGCGCGGGCAACACGGCCATAGACGCCGTCACGCAGGCGCGCCGCCTCGGCGCGGAGCGCGTCGTGCTCGTCTACCGCCGCACCGCGCGCGAGATGCCGGCCTACGAGTACGAGTACGAGCTGGCGAAGCAGGACGCGGTCGAGTTCCTGTGGCTGACCGCGCCGGTCGAGGTGCTGGCGGACGAGTCGGGCACGCGCGTCGCGGGCTTGCGCTGCGTGCGGATGGAGGCGGAGGCGGGCGACGGCGCGGGGCGCGCGCGGCTGCGCCCCGTCGCCGGCTCCGAGTTCGTCCTGCCCGCGGACATGGTCATCAAGGCGACGGGGCAGCAGAAGCTGCGCGCGTGGTTCGCCGGGCTTCCGGGCGTCGAATTGGACGACGCGGGCCGGGTCGTCGTTGATCGCGCGACGATGCGGACGACGAACCCGAAAATCTTCGCGGGCGGCGACTGCGTCAACGGCGGGCGCGAGGCCGTGGACGCCGCGCAGATGGGCAAGCTCGCCGCCCAGGGCATCCACGAGAGCCTGACGGGCGCGCGCGTCGAGTTCGCGGGCGCGCGCCTGCCGCTGCAAGAGGAGACGGGCGCGGTGCGCGCGGAGTGACGCGCGCGGGCGTGGGCGAGACATGGGCGGTTTCCTGGCCAGCGTCGGATTCCCTTACAACGGGCTGCGCGAGTTCGCCCGGCTCTGCACGGACACCAGGCAGGAGGGCGAGATCATCACCACGTCGGCCGCCACCTACTACCGCCGGGCCGTCGTCGTGCCGGACACGGACGACTACGAGATCGAGTTGTGGTTTGAAGAGGCGCACGAGGGCGAGCAGAGCGCGCTCAACGTACACCTCGTGGGCGCGACCGAGGGCAAGGTCGGCTTGCAGGCCGCGCTGCGCCAGCCCGAGGGGCAGCACTACTACGGCGCGTACCGCTGCGACGGCGCGCAGTGGATCAAGGTCGGCGGCGAGGTCTCGCGCCTGCCGTTCGTCTTCGACTGCCCGAACTTCGACTGCGGCGAGAACTACACCCTGCCGCACATGGCGCGCGTCTCCTTCTGCGGCCTCGGCGCGCACCTGACGTGCTACGAGGACGAGGCGGACTTCCTCGCGCGCGGCAAGGGGCCGCCCCCGGCTTTCATGTTCGCCAGCGACTTCGTCCGCAACGGCGAGCCGACCTTGCAGCCGATGTCGCCCATCCTCCACCTGACCGGCTGGGTGGACGAGACGCGGATCATGACGAACCCCGTGACCGACTGCGAGTTCGTCTGGGCGACCGTGGACGTGGGCGACATCGGCACGTTCGATCTGGTCGCCACGCCCGACGGGCTGCACGGCTTCCTGCGCGAAGGCGGCGTCGTCTCCGGCACGGTCTGGCTCTCGGGCCGGCTCATGGAGTGGTGACGCCGGCCGCTGACAGTTTTCCGGCCACTAATAGTTTTAAGGAGTCAAGCGCATGGCTGATCTGAGTGTTGATTTCGTCGGCATCAAATCGCCGAACCCGTTCTGGCTGGCCTCCGCGCCGCCGACGAACATGGGTTCGATGGTCGAGCGCGCGTTCGACGCGGGCTGGGGCGGCGCGGTCTGGAAGACCCTGGGCGAGCCGATCCGCAACGTCTGCTCGCGCCTCGCCGGGCTGGACTACGGCCCGCAGCGGCTCATCGGCCTCAACAACATCGAGCTGATCACCGACCGGCCGCTCGACGTGAACCTGCGCGAGATCGCCGAGTGCAAGCGCAAGTACCCGCGCCACGCCGTCATCGTCTCGCTCATGGTCGAGTCGAAGCGCGAGGCCTGGCACGAGATCGCCAAGCGCGTCGAGGACACGGGCGCGGACGGCGTCGAGCTGAACTTCGGCTGCCCGCACGGCATGTCGGAGCGCGGCATGGGATCGGCCATGGGGCAAGTGCCCGAGTACACCAGCATGGTGACGGAGTGGGTCAAGGAGGCGACGCGCTTGCCCGTCATCGTCAAGCTGACGCCGAACGTGACGAGCATCCTGCCGCCCGCGCGCGCCGCGGTCAAAGGCGGCGCGGACGCGCTCTCGCTCATCAACACGATCAACTCGGTGATGGGCGTTGACCTCGACACGTTGATCCCGCACCCGAACGTGAACGGGCAGGCGGCGCACGGCGGCTACTGCGGCCCCGCCGTCAAGCCCATCGCGCTCAACATGGTCTCGGAGTTGGCGCGCGACGCCGGGGTCGGCGTGCCCCTGAGCGGCATCGGCGGCATCTCGACGTGGCGCGACGCGACGGAGTTCCTCCTGCTCGGCGCGACCACCGTGCAGGTCTGCACCGCCGTCATGCACTACGGCTACCGCATCGTCGAAGACATGATCGACGGGCTGTCGAACTACCTCGACGACAAGGGCTACGCCTCGGTGCGCGACATCATCGGCGCGAGCACGCGGCGCGTGACCGACTGGGGCAACCTCGATCTGAACTACAAGACGGTGGCCCGCATAGACCACGCCAAGTGCATCCAGTGCAACCTCTGTCACATCGCCTGCGAGGACGGCGCGCACCAGTGCATTGACTTCACGCAGGTCAACGGCCGCCGCTTCCCCGTCGTGGACGAGCACGAGTGCGTCGGCTGCAACCTCTGCTATCTGGTCTGCCCCTCGCCCGGCTGCATCTCCATGGTGCGCCTCGACGACGGCCAACAGCCCCTCTCCTGGCGCGAGCTAACCACCCGCCAGCCCGCGCCCGTCAGCGGCGACTGAACGGTCGCCCGAACAGCGGTCAAGTCTTTAACCCAGACAGAAAGAGTCTCCTCATGTTCGACACGTTCAAAGGACAGCCGCAGGGGCAGCCGGGCACGCCCGCGCCGCAGTTGAGCGCCTACCGCTCGGGCCACACGCGCGCAATCATCGCCATGGGCTTGCTCGCGCTCGGCGCGTGCATGGACTTCTGTTCGCTGCTGGTCAACGGGTTGCTGGTGGCCGGCGTGTTGGGGCCGGAGGCGATCCTGGGCGAAGGCGGCGACGCCGTGTCGGCCCCGGAGTTGCTGCAAGGTCTGATCGTGCTGCTGCACGTCCCCGTGTTCATCGCGACGGTCGTGGCCTTCCTGATGTGGCTGCACCGCGCGCACAGCAACCTGCGCCCGCTCGGCGCGCAGCGGCTTGAGTACACGCCCGGCTGGGCGGTCGGCTACTTCTTCATCCCGTTCCTGAACCTCGTGCGGCCGTACCAGGCGGTGCGCGAGGTCTGGCGTTGGAGCAAGCCGGGCGACGAGGGCGCGGGCGTCGAGGGGTTGAGCTTCACGGTGGCCACGGGCGCGCCGCTGATCGGCTGGTGGTGGGCCTTCTGGCTCGTCTCGAACGGGCTGAGCAACCTGCGCTGGCGTTTGGTGGACGAGCCGGGGATGCAACAGGCGGGCGCTTGGCTCGGCCTCCTCGACGACATCGCCAGCATCGCCGCCGCCGCGCTCGCCATCATGCTCGTCCGCACGATTGATCAGATGCAGACCGAACGCAGCCGCCAACTCGCGCTGCCGGCCACCACCTTCGAGCAGCCCCCGCCCCCGCCCAACTTCAACCCGCAGTCGCTCAACCTCGGTTGAGCTTAATTTCGCGCCGGGCCGCTAAGCGGCACCGTGGCCTGCGGCAGCGGGCGGGCGTGGCGGCCGGTTGCGCCGGCGGCATGTCGTTGCCGGCGGCAGGCGGTTGAGATTAGAGTCAGCGCCTATAGCTTAGCACCAAGAACCTCATGGCAGATAACGACCCCAAGAACCCTGCTCCGCCGCCCGGCGGCGACGCGGCGGCGAGCGGCTCGGCCAGCTCAGGCCTGCTCGGTAAGGCGGCCATCATTGCGGCCATCCTCGTCCCACTTGCTCAGGTTTCCGCGCCCATCGCACTGGATTTCTACAAGGCCAGAGCCGAGGCGCGGATTAGGGCGGACGAGGTAAGTTCCAACGAAAGGATAGAAGAGTCCAAGCGCAGGGTGGAGGTCACGAAATTATTCTTTGAGCAATTCGTGGGTCAGCCGGCCGAGCAGCAGAAAAAGCTGCTCGTCACTATAAGCATCTTGTACCCCGAACAGTACGCGCGGCTCGCGAAAGCCTTCGCCAACGAGAGCGCGGACGAGGCGGTTCGCCAAAACGTTAATACAGCCCAGACGGCGGCGGTGTCCGTCCAGCAGATGGACAATGGGCGTCCGCCGGACGCCGACGTGATCACGAACGAGCGCGAGGGGTTCAAGGCGCTCCTGGGCGGCGACTTAACCCAGGCCCGGAACAGGTTCGGCGCGGCCTACACGCAATTCCCCACTTACCACAATGTTGACGAGATATACAACGGGGTGCTGACGCGGGCGCTGGTAGATGAGTTCAACCGCGCTGACGCCGGTAGGAAGGCCGAGTTACAAAAGAACGCCCTGACCCGGATATACGATCAGTACAGGTGGGGCATCCCACCGGACATCCTGCCGCAGATCAAGGCGGCGGCCGGCAGGTAAGCGATTTCGCCGTACGCATCAGCATGAGCGGCCGCGGCGAAACCTCACCCGGCCATGCCGCCGACCAGACGCCCCGCCAGTGCGCCGAAGCCCGCTTCGCCACGGCCAGCGGGCTTCGGTCTAATCACCCACCGCGGCCCGCTTACTCAACGCCGCCAGCAGCGCAGGCACTTCGCCGGGCAGTTCGCGCGCGAGGTAGCCGAGCAGGCCGTGGCGGCGGGCGAGGCGCTCGCCCGCGCGGGCGTGGAGGTAGACGCCCCACAGGGCGGCGGCGAGCGGCGCTGCGCCGCGCGCGAGCAGACCCGCGATGAGACCGGCGAGCGTGTCGCCGGAGCCGGAGGTGGCCAGCCCGACGTTGCCCGCGCGGTTCACGTAGGCGGGGCCGCCCGGCGCGGCGACGAGCGTCTCGCGCCCTTTGAGGACGACCACCGCGTCGAAGCGCGCGCGCGCCTCCGCGAGCGCGCCCAGGCGGTCGCGCTCGACCGCGGCCTTGTCCGTGCCCAGCAGTTCGCCCATCTCCTCCGCGTGCGGCGTCAGCACGACGCGCCCGCGAAACTTCTTCAGGCAGCCGGGCGCACGGGCCAGAGACGTGAGTGCGTTGGCGTCTAAGACGAGCGCCGGCCCGTGCGTCCGCGCGAGCAGGGCGCGCATGAAGCGCGCGATGGCCGCGCCGCCGATCATGCCGGGGCCGACGAGCACGGCCTGCGCCGCGTTGACGCGCGCGGCCAACGTGCCCAACTCGCGTGCGGCGAGCGCGCCCCCGCGCGTCGCGGGCAGCGCGAAGACGCGCGCCTCCGGCACGGCCACCGCGACGTGCGGCGCGACGCCGCGCACCGTTGCGATCTGCAACTTCCCCGCCCCGGCGCGCCCGGCCGCCGTCGCCGCCAGCACGCACGCGCCCGGCATCTCCACCGACCCGCCCACCACCAACACGCGCCCGCGCTCCTCTTTGTCGCCGCCCGCGGCCGGCTCCGGCAGAGGCAGCGCGCGCAGCACGCGCGGCGTGATGAGCCGCGGCTCAGTCTCCGCAGCCGCGCGTCGGCGCTTTACGCTCTGCCTCTTCATATAACTGTTAGCTGTTAGCCATTAGCTGTTAGCTGTTAGCTGTTAGCTAAAACCATCGTCCCCAAGCTGTATACGGACACGCGCCGGCCGCGATTAAGAAATAAAGGCTAACAGCTAACAGCTATTTGCTATTTCGGCGCGACCGGGATGTCCTTGCTCGTGGTGACGTGCGTGCCTTCGGCTTCGAGCGGCGCGAGGAAGTTGTAGCGGCGCAGCACGAGCCGGCCGCGGCCCTCGGCGGCCGGGTCATATTCGTATTCGGTGACGGCGCAGTTCGGCACGTCGTCCGTGCGATCAACGTCGAGGATGGTCTCTTCGCTCATGCGCTCAAGCAGGTAACGAAAGCAGAGCACGACGACCGAGTGCGCGACGATCAGGACGCGCTCCCTGCGGTAGTCGCGCGCCAGCGTGCCGAGCACGCTGCGCAGGCGCAGGATCACGTCGCACCAACTCTCGCCGCCCGGCGGGCGGTAGTAGAACTTGCCGACCGCCTCGCGGAACGCGTACTGCTCCGGGTAGCGTTCCCTGATGCCCTCTTTCGTCAGCCGGTCGAGGATGCCGAACTCCTTCTCGCGCAGACGCTCGTCGGCGCTCAACGTCACCTCCGCGGGCGCGATCCCGGCCGCCGCCGCGATCAACTCGGCCGTCGCGCGCGAGCGCACGTAAGTCGAAGTCAGGATCACGCCGGGCCGCCTGTCCGCGGGCATCTGCGCGAACCAGTGCCCCAGCGCGCGCGACTGCCGCTGCCCCAACTCCGAGAGCGGCACGTCCATGTCGCGCCGCACGTCGAGCACGATCTCTTTCAGCCCGGCTGCCTCGGCCGCGTCGCGCGCCACGTTCGACGCGCTCTGCCCGTGCCGCACGAGCCACAGCACGTCCGGCCACTTCTGTTCGTGCCCCATAACGGTTTAGTTGATCTCGTTGTTGCGCGCGGCCGCCTGGTCGCCGAGCGCGGTCAGGAGCGAGGGCGCGAGCGCCGACTCGCTGTCCTTGCCCTTCGCGCGCCGCGCGCCGATGCCGCCGGGCGCGGGCAGCAGTTGGTTGACGAGCGCGCGCAGGTCTGCGCTCACTTCGGGGAAGAGTTGGTGGAACTTGACGGCGACGACCGCCTGCGTCGTCAGGATCACTTCGGCGTCGCCGCGCTCGCAGGCCGCGACGATCTGCCGCGCCGCGCGCTCGGCCTGGATGGACGTGACCGGCAGCGCGTCGCTGATGCTGAACCAGGCGTACTCGGCGCGGTGGCGGCCCTTGAAGGTCGCGTTGCGCGGGCTGCCCGTCCGCATCAGACCGGGGCAGACGTTGGTGACGACCACGTTGTCTTTCATCAACTCGGCGCGCAGCCCTTCGGAGAGACCCGTGAGCGCGAACTTGCTCGCGCAGTAAGGGACGAGGTGCGGCACGCCGATCTTGCCGCCGATGGACGAGATGTTGACGATGCGCCCGCCGCCCGCGCGGCGCAACTCCGGCAGCACGGCGAGGATCGCGTAGAGCGGGCCCCAGAAGTGCGTCCGCAGCGCCTCCTCGTAATCGGCGAGCGTCTGCGCCTCGACCGGCCCGACCTCGATCACGCCCGCGTTGTTGACGAGCGCGTCTATGCGCCCGAAGCGATCCGCGCAGACGCGCACCCACTCGGCGACCTGCGCGCGGTCGGTCACGTCGCACGGGAACGCCAGCACGTCCGCGCCGCGCCCGTGCAGATCGGCCCGCGCGCGCTCCAACTCTTCGGGGTCGCGCGCGCAGATGGCGAGCCGCGCGCCGCGCGCCGCCAACTCGCGCGCCAGCACGAGGCCAAGACCGCGCGAGCCGCCCGTGATGAGCACCACCTTGCCCGCGAAGTCGAACGCGCGCGCCCGCCGCAGCAACGCCCGCGCAGCCAGCAACCCCGCCAGCCCCGCCGTCGCCCACAGCCACCCGCTGCCCTGACCGCCCCCCTTGACCAAACTATCGTCGCGCTGTTCGCTCATCGTCCTCCCCTTTCGCAGGGATGAGAGATGAAACAGGAACAGGAGTCAGGAACCAGAAGCCGGAAGAAGAAGCGGCGTGCTCGTCCTCATTCCGGCTCCTGACTCCTGACTCCTGACTCCTGTTTTATCCCTCATCCCTCATCCCTTCACTTGAACTCTGCCACGACGGGCGTGTGATCCGACGGCCGCTCCCAGCCGCGCGGCGCGCGGTCTATGGTGGCGGCGACGCAGCGTTCGGCGAGCGGCGGCGAGACCCAGATGTGATCGATGCGCAGCCCGGCGTTGCGCCGGAAGCCGGCCGCGCGGTAGTCCCACCAAGAGAAGTTGCCGCCCGCCGCGACGTGTTCGCGGTACGCGTCCACGAAGCCCCAGGCGCGCACCTCGGCGAGCGCGGCCTTCTCCGGCTCGCTGAAGAGGATGCGCCCGCGCCACTCTTCCGGGTCGTGCACGTCGCGGTCTTCGGGCGCGACGTTAAAGTCGCCGCACAGCAGCACGTCGTCGTCCGTCCAGCAGTGCTCGTCGAGAAACGCGCGCAGCCGCCGCAGCCAACGGAGCTTGTACGCGTACTTCTCCGTCCCGACCGCCTGCCCGTTCGGCACGTAGACGTTGACGACGCGCACGCCGCCCACGGTCGCCGCGAGCAGGCGCGCGTGCGCCGCCGCGTCCTCTTCGTCCAGCCCGCGCTGCACGTCCGCCGCCTCTTGGCGCGACAGGATGGCGACGCCGTTGTAAGTCGGCTGCCCGAAGACCGTCGCGCGGTAGCCGAGCCGCGCGAACGCGTCCGCCGGAAACTTGTCCGCCGTACACTTGATCTCTTGCAGGCAGAGCACGTCGGGCCGCGCCGCCGCGAGCCAACGCTCGACCAGCGGCTGCCGCGCCAGCACCGAGTTAACATTCCACGTCGCGATTTTCACGTGCAGGGATGATACAAAAGGCAGTAGCCAGAAGCCAGTAGGCAGTAGGCAGAGGTCGGTGGTCAGTGGTCAGTAGAAGAAGGACCGGGGCCAGAGGCGAAGGCGTAAGGATGCTGATTCCGTAACGGCCGGGCCGGCGAGTTAGAATGAGGCCGTGTTATTAGAACCTACTGACTACTGACTACTGACTTCTGACTTCTGACTTCTGACTACTGCTCCCATGCCCCGCGTGCTGTTGGTCGAAGACGACGAGACGCGCTGCGCCTGGTTCCGGGCGCGGCTGGCGGGTTATGAGTTGGACGTGACGTGCGACGTGGGGCAGGCGTGCGCGTGGCTGGCGGAGCGCGAGTACGGCGTCATCCTGCTCGATCACGATCTGTTGGAGGAGCATTACTTCTCGAACGAGCCGGACGACGAGCGCACGGGCTACGGCGTCGCCGCGTGGCTCGCCGCGCACCCCGACCGCAGCCGCGGCGCGCTCATCCTCATCCACTCGCTCAACTACCAGGGCGCGGCCCGTATGCGCGACCTCCTCGGCGACGCCGGGCGCGACGCCCAGTGCGTGCCCTTTCATTATCTGCAAAACTGGCTGCGGCTATAAGACCTGCGCGCCGCCTGTTGTTTTGCGCCCGCGGGCGCAAGACGGGCCGGCGCGACGTGGCGGCCACGCGCCGTCAGGCGGCGGCGGCGCGCTGTCAAGCGGCGGGCCGGCGCGTGGCAGCTTACCCAAACTCCGCGGAATAAGGTATATTTTTGCGCCGCCTTGTGTCAGCCGTACAGAGTCTCAGCCACGCGGGCGCGCGTCGAGCGCCGCGGCGGGCTTCGCGGAGGGGAGTTTGGCAGGAGCCGCTTTTTACGATCTCGAAGGCACGCTGGTCAGCACGAACCTCGTGCACACGCTCGGCTTCTACGCGCGCAACCAGCAAGGCTTGTGGCGCAGCCTGACCAAGTCGGCCGCCACCGTCATGAGCCTGCCGCTCTTCGCCGCCACGGATCAGTACAGCCGCAACGTCTTCAACGACCTCTTCTTCAAACGCTACCGCGGCGAGACCGAAGACCGCCTGCGCTACTTCGCCGAAGAACTGTTCGAGGGCGTGCTCAAGCCCGCGGTCTACCCCGGCGCGTTCGAGTTGATCGAGAAGTCGCGCAAGCTTGGCCTCCGGCAAGTGGTCGTCACCGGCGCGCTCGACATCTCGGTCAAGCCGTTGATGGCCTACCTCGGCATAGAGGACTACGCGGCCAACCAACTCGAATTCGTCAACGGCGTGGCGACGGGGCGACTGCTGCCGCCCGTGCTGGCGGCGGCGACCAAGGCGAGTTGGATTCGCATCTTCGCCGAGCGCGAGGGGTTAAGCCTGAGCGAGTCCTACGCCTACTCGGACAGCATGAGCGATCTGCCGATGCTCTCCATCGTCGGCCACCCGGCGGCCGTGAACCCAGACATGCGCCTGCGCCAGACGGCGCTGCACCACGACTGGCCCGTCATCAGTCTGAAGTGATCGAGCAACGGCGCGCGCCGCGTGCGCGCGGCCGCTTCAATCTCGACTAAGTTATTTAAGGAGTTTTCAAGATGCGTTCGTTCAAATCATTTTCCCCGCTCCTCGCGGCGCTCGCGCTGGCCGCGGTCGTCTCCGGGCAGAGCGCGGTCAACAACCTCTCGGCGGCGGGCGGCGGCAAGAAGGTCGCCTACCCGGTCGCGCGCAAAGGTGACGTTGTGGACGATTACCACGGCACGAAAGTCCCCGACCCTTACCGCTGGCTCGAAGACCTCGACTCGCCCGAAACCAAGGCCTGGGTCGAGGCCGAGAACAAGCTGACCTTCGACTACCTGAACCAGATTCCCGAACGCGCCGCCATCAAGGCGCGGCTCACCAAGCTCTGGAACTTCGAGCGCTACGGCGTGCCGGAGCAGGACGGCGGCCGTTACTTCATTTCCAAGAACGACGGCTTGCAGAACCAGTACGTGCTCTACGTCGCCGACAAGCTGAACGGCCAGCCGCGCGTGCTGCTCGACCCGAACAAGCTCTCGGCGGACGGCACGGTCGCGCTCGCCGGCACGGCCTTCACGCAGGACGGCAAGCTGATGGCTTACGGCCTCGCCGCTTCGGGGTCGGACTGGAACGAGTGGCGCGTGCGCGACGTGGCGACCGGCAACGACCTGCCCGAAGTGCTCAAGTGGGTCAAGTTCTCCGGCGCTTCGTGGACGCCCGACGGCAAGGGCTTCTACTACAGCCGCTACGACGAGCCGAAAGGCGGCAACGCCCTCGCCGCCGTCAACGAGTATCACAAGATTTACTACCACCGCGCCGGCACGCCGCAGACCGAAGACAAGCTCGTCTTCGCCGGCACGGAGGAGCAGAAGGGCTGGACGTTCAACGCCCAAGTGACCGACGACGGCCGCTACCTGATCATCTGGGGCTACCCCGGCGCGAGCGCCGAGAACCGCATCTACTACAAAGACCTCAACGCCGCGGACGCGCCCGTCGTCAAGCTCCTGGACGACGGCGGCGTCGCGCAGTATTTCGTCGGCAACGACGGCCCCGTCTTCTGGTTCCACACAGACCGCGACGCGTCGCGCAAGCGGGTCATCGCCGTTGACACGCGCGCGCCCGAGCGTAAGAACTGGAAGGTCGTCGTGCCCGAAGCCAAGGAGACGCTCGACAGCGTTACGGTCGTCGGCGATCAGTTCGTCGCGTCTTACCTGAAGGACGCGCACCGCGTCGTCAAGCTCTACAGTCTGAAGGGCGCGTTCGTGCGCGAGTTGACGCTGCCCGGCATCGGCGACGCCTTCGGCTTCACGGGCCGGCGCAACGACAAAGAGACTTTCTACGCCTACACCAGCTTCACCACGCCGACCTCGATCTACCGCTACGACTTCACGACCGGCAAGAGCGAGGTCTTCCGCCAGCCCAAGATGGACTTCCGCTCGGAGGATTACGAGACCAGGCAGGTCTTCTACACGAGCAAGGACGGCACGCGCGTGCCCATGTTCATCTCGCACAAGAAGGGCTTGAAGCTCGACGGGCAGAACCCGACCTACCTCTACGGCTACGGCGGCTTCGACATCGCCATGACGCCCAACTTCTCCGTCAGCAATTTGGCGTGGATGGAGATGGGCGGCGTCTACGCGATGGCGTGCCTGCGCGGCGGCAGCGAGTACGGCAAGGAGTGGCACGAGGCCGGCATGAAGCTCAAGAAGCAGAACGTCTTCGACGACTTCATCCACGCCGCCGAGTGGCTCATCGCCAACAAGTACACCTCGACGCCGAAGCTCGCCATCGGCGGCGGCTCGAACGGCGGCCTGCTCGTCGGCGCGGCCCTCACGCAGCGCCCCGACCTGTTCGGCGCGGCGCTCCCGGCGGTCGGCGTGATGGACATGCTGCGCTTCACCAAGTTCACCATCGGCGCGTCGTGGACGACCGATTACGGCTCGCCCGACGATCCGACGGAGTTCAAGGCGCTCTACGCCTACTCGCCCTACCACAACCTGAAGCCCGGCACGCACTACCCGCCGACCCTGATCACCACGGCCGACCACGACGACCGCGTCTGGCCCGGTCACAGCTTCAAGTTCGCCGCCGCCATGCAGGCGGCGCAAGCGGGCGACGCGCCCGTGCTCATTCGCATCGAGACCAAGGCCGGCCACGGCGCGGGCAAGCCGACCACCAAGGTCATCGAGGAGTCCGCCGACAAGTGGGGCTTCCTCGTCCGCGCGCTCAACATGAATGTAAAGCCGTGACGGGTGACAGGTGACAGGAGAAAGCCGTAAGCGGTGACAGGTGACAGGTGACAGGAAAAGGCTAACAGCTTTTCCCTGTCACCTGTCACCTGTCACCCGTCACGGCCCTTAACTTATGAGTCTACAGCTACGCCGCAAAGTCCACGAGTCGGTCGTCTACATCGACCGCGACAGCGCGCCGCGCATCATCCCTTCGGGCGAGGACTTCATCCTCGAAGACCTGCCCATCGGCACGCGCGTCATCTACCCGAAGCCCGCGATCAAGGGCTTGCCGAACCGCGCCGCCGCGATCCGCTACGCGCTCAACCACCCGCACGACGCCGACCCGCTCTTCGCCCAACTCGCGCCGGGCATGAAGGTCACGATTGCGGTGGACGACATCAGCCTGCCGCTCCCGCCGATGCAGACGCCCGACGTGCGCCAGACGGTGCTGGAGATCGTCTGCCAGATGCTCGCCGACTACGGCGTGGACGACGTGCATATCATCATCGCCAACTCGCTCCACCGGAAGATGACCGAGTGGGAGATGCGGCGCATGGCCGGCGACAAGATTTTCAACCAGTTCTACCCCGACCGCTACTACAACCATGACGCCGAGTGGGAGGACGGCCTCGTCACGCTCGGCGAGACCAAGCACGGCGAACCCCTGCGCATCAACCGCCGCTGCGCCGAGAGCGATCTCGTCATCTACTGCAACATCAACCTCGTGCCGATGGACGGCGGGCACAAGTCGGTCGCGGTGGGCTTGTGTGACTACGAGTCTTTGCGCGCGCACCACGAGCCGCAGACCATCCGCGACTCGAACAGCTACATGGACCCGGCGCACTCGGCCCTCAACCACAAGGTCGTGCGCCTGGGCCAGTTGGTGGACGAGCACATGAACGTCTTCCACATCGAGACGGCGCTCAACAACCGCATCTACGGCTCGCAGCTCGATTTTCTCATCAAGAACGAGGACGACTTCGGCGCGCTCGACCGCATGAAGTACGAGGCCATGCGCCTGACCATGAGCAAACTGCCGCGCGCCGCGCGCCGCAAGATGCTGCACAACGTCCCGGCGGCCTACGAGCTGATCGCCTGCCACGCCGGCAAGACCGAGCCGACGCACGCCGCCATCCTCGCCCGGAACTTCGAGCAGTACACCATCCCCGTCAACGGCCAGTGCGACATCCTCGTCACGGGCATCCCCGACATCTCGCCTTACAACGTCTACTCGATCCTGAACCCGCTGCTCGTCCAGGTGATGGCCCTCGGCTACCACTTCAACTTCTACCGCAGCAAGCCGCTCTTGAAGAAGGGCGGCGTGCTGATCCTGCACCACCCGTGCTACGACGAGTTCGACCACAACTTCCACCCGTCTTACATCGAGTTCTTCAACCGGCTGCTGCCCGAGTCGCGCGACGCCTTCTACCTGCGCGACAAGTACGAGCGCGAGTTCGCCAACAACCCGTCCTACGTCGAGATGTACCGGCGCGGCAACGCCTACCACGGCGCGCACCCGTTCTTCATGTGGTACTGGGGCGAGAACGGCCGCCAGCACGTCGGGCGCGTCATCGCCGCCGGCGCGGAGAACGCCCACGTGCCCGAACGCTTGGGCTGGGAGCGCGCGGATAATTTAACCGAAGCCATCGCCATGGCCCGCAGCTACATGGGCCGCTCCGCCGAAATCACCATGCTCCACCAGCCCGTGATCGCGTTGTGCGAGGTGGAGTGAGCGGTCTTGAAGGTGCGGGATGTCATAAGGAAGTTGGCGAATGACGGTTGGTATTTAGCCAGGACGAGAGGCAGCCACCGGCAGTTCAAGCACCCGACCAAGCCGGGTCTCGTGACGGTCGCGGGCAAGCCGGGGGTTGACGTGCCCGCGGGGACGTTAAAGAATATCTGGCGACAGGCGCAAATCGAGGACGAAGCTTAAATGCGTTACGGGATCGTGATCGAAGAGGGCGCGACGAGTTACGGCGCATACGTGCCCGACTTGCCGGGCTGCGTGGCCGTGGGCGAGACGCTGGCAGAGGTGGAGACGCTCATCCGCGAGGCGATTAAGTTCCACATCGAGGGCTTGCGCGAAGAAGGTCTGCCCGTGCCCGAACCGACCAGCCGCTTCGAGTTCGTCGAGGTCTGAAGCCCGATAATGAAACTCTCTCCGACAGACATCTACCAGGGCCGGAAGGTCTTCCTGATCGGCAGCACGGGCTTCCTCGGCAAAGTGACGCTGAGTATGCTCTTGCACCGCTTCCCGAACATCGGGCGCGTGTACGTGACCGTGCGCGCGCGCTCGGCGGCCGAGTCGGAGACGCGGTTCTGGGAGCACGTCATCACCGCGCCGCCCTTCGACCCCTTGCGCGAGCGCTACGGGAGCGCGTTCGAGGGCTTCATCCGCGACAAGGTGGCGGTGGTCGGCGGCGACATCGGCGAGCCGAACCTCGGCCACAGCGACGAAGAGGCGCGGCGCATCGCCGCCGACGTGGACGTGATCCTCAACAGCGCCGGCAACGTCACCTTCAACCCGCCGCTGGAGAGCGCCCTGCGCACCAACGTCGTCGGCACGCAGAACGTCATCGCCTTCGCCAAGCGGATGCAGCGCCCCGCGCTCGTCCACGTCTCGACCTGCTTCGTCGCCGGCAACCGCTCCGGCCCCGTCTGGGAGAGCGACCCCGTTTTGGGCTACTTCCCCCGGCGCGACGAGTTGCCCGACGTGCAGTTCGACATCGAGCGCGAGATCGCCGACTGCGCCAAGCTGGCCGAGCGCGTGCGCGACGAGGCGCGCGACGCCTTGCAGGCCGCCAAGTTCCGCGAGGCGGGGCGCAAGCGCCTCATCGAAGAGGGGCGCGACCCCGACGATCTGGACGCGATGGGCCTCGCCGTGGCCCGCGAGCGCAAGGTCTGGACGCGCAACCGCCTGACCGAACTCGGCACGGAGCGCGCCGAGTGGTGGGGCTGGCCGAACATCTACACCTACACGAAGAGCCTGGGCGAGCAACTGGTCGCCGCCGAGCAGGGGATCGTGCGCGCCATCGTGCGCCCCTCAATCGTCGAGTCGGCGATCAGTTACCCCTTCCCCGGCTGGAACGAGGGCTTCACGACGACCGCGCCGCTCATCTTCATCTCGCTCAAAGGGCAGACGCAGATTCCGGTCAACGAGAAGCTTATCCTCGACATCACGCCGGTCGATCAGGTGGCGGCCGTGATGCTCGCCGTCACCGCCGAGGCGCTCGTGCAGGAGCCGCGCCTCGTCTACCAGGCCGCCACCGGCGACGCGAACCCGAACGACATGAAGCGCATCGTCGGGCTGGTCGGCCTCTACAAGCGCAAGCACTTCACGGAGAAAGAGACCGGCCTCAAGTTCGTCAACGAGGTGGCCGCGCGCATGGAGACGCGCGCCGTGACGCCCGACCAGTTCGCGCGCACCTCCGCGCCGATGTTCAACGCCGCCGCGCGCCGCGCGGGTAAACTGCTCGACCGCGTGCGCCCGCGCTGGGGCGGCGGGCGTGTGACGGACATCATTGATCGCGCGAAGGAGTCGGTTGAAAGAATCGAAGAGGTGACGCGCGAGACCAAGGAGGCGTTCGAGTTGTTCCGCCCCTTCATGGTGGACAACGCCTACGTCTTCCGCGCCGACAACGTGCGCTCGCTCTTCGCCCGCTTCCGCAAGGACGAGCGCCACCTGCTCGTCTGGAACCCCGATCAGTTCGACTGGTACGACTACTGGATGCACGTCCACTTTCCGGGCCTCAAGAAGTGGGTCTTCCCGCAACTGGAAGAGGACATGCGCAAGCAGGAGAAACGCGTCTACACCTACCGCGACCTGCTCGAACTGTTCGAGACTTCGACCAAGCGTTACAGTACGCGCGTCGCCATGCGCATCGAGCGCGACGGCCAGCAGGAGCAGTACACCTACGCCGACCTGCACGAACTGGCGACGCGCGCCGCCGCCTTCTTCGCCGCGCAGGGCGTGCGCGGCGGCGACCGCGTCATGCTGCTCAGCCACAACGCGCCCGAATGGGGCATGACCTACTTCGGGGTGCTGAAGACCGGCGCGACCTGCGTGCCCGTCGATCCCGAAAGCATGACAAGCGAGGTCGTCAACTTCGCGCGGGCGAGCGAGGCGCGCGGCGTCGTCGTCAGCGCGGAGATGGACGAGAAGCACCCCGACCTGCGCGCGCGGCTCGCGGAAGCGGGCCTCGATGAGACGCACGTCTGGCGTTTTGAAGAGGTCTTCGAGTTGCCGCCGCAGGCGGTCGAAGACGAAAGGATCGCTATGCTGCCGGCGCGCGTGCAGGCGCAGTCGGTCGCCTCGCTCATCTTCACCTCCGGCACGACGGGCCAGCCCAAAGGCGTCATGCTCTCGCACAAGAACTTTGCGAACATGGTCTCGATGCTCGCCTCCGTCTTCGACATGACGACGCGCGACGGCGTGCTCTCCGTCCTGCCGCTGCACCACACGTTCGAGTTTTCGACCGGCTTCCTCACCCCCTTGAGCCGCGGCGCGCAGATCACCTACCTGCCGGAGTTGACGGGCGAAGAACTCGCGCGCGCGATCAAGAACGGCCACGTCACCGGCATGGTCGGCGTGCCGGCGCTGTGGGAGTTGCTGCACCGGCGCATCATGAACCGGCTGCGCGAGAACGGCGAGTGGGTCGGGCAACTGGCCGACGCGCTCATCGTCGCCAACAGTTGGCTGCGCGACAAGACGCCGCTCAACCTCGGCCAGATCGTCTTCCGGCCCATCCACACCGGCCTCGGCGGGCGCATCCGCTACCTCATCAGCGGCGGCTCGGCGTTGAACGAGCAGGTGAAGAAAGACTTCCACGGTCTCGGCTTCACCATCCTCGAAGGCTACGGGCTGACCGAGGCGTCGCCCGTGCTGACCGTGACGCGCCCCGCGAACAAGCTGAACGCGGCGAGCGTCGGGCGGGCCGTGCCCGGCGTCGAAGTGAAGATCGTGGACGCGGACGAGGGCGGCATCGGCGAGGTCGTCGCGCGCGGCGCGAACGTCATGCTCGGCTACTACAACAACGAGGAGGCGACGCGCGCCGTCCTCGTCAACCGCTGGCTCTACACCGGCGACCTCGGCCGCTTAGACGACGACGGCAACCTCTACCTCGTCGGCCGCTCCAAGGACATCATCGTCGACACGAACGGCAAGAACGTCTACCCGGACGAGATCGAGGAACTCTACAGCGCCTCGCCTTACGTTAAAGAGTTGAGCGTCGTGGGGCTGGACGACGGCGCGCTCGGCGAGAAGGTGGCGTGCATGGTCGTGCCCGACTACGACTACGACATCGCGCTCGCGCGCGCCGAGGTGCGCCGCCGCATCGAGGAGCACTTCAAGGACGTGTCCTCCACGCTGCCCTTCTTCAAGCGCGTCAAGGTGCTGCACTTCTGGGACGGCGAACTGCCGCGCACGGCCACGCGCAAGGTCAAGCGGCGCGAGGTCGTCGCCGCCATGCGCGTGCTCGAACAGTCCATGCGCAAGCTGCCGGGCGCTGTGCCCGTGGAGGAGCGCGCGGCGCGCGACCCGCAGGCCCACTGGCTCGTAGAGATCGTGGCCACGGTCGCCAACCGCCCGCGCGCCGAGATCACGCTCGACACGCGCTTGAGCGATCTCGGCTTCGACAGCCTGATGTACGTCGAACTCGCCAGCGCCATCGAGCAGGCGGGCGGCACGTTGAAGTCGCCCGACACCTTGACCGAGGTGCGCGACCTGCGCGAGCTGGCCTCGGTCGTCTCGCGCCAGAGCGCGTCGGAGCGCGAGCGCGTCGAGGCGCAGCGCGAAGACTCGCGCAAGGAGGGCGACGAGATACACGTCCCTTCGCTCGTCCGCACCGTCGGCAACAAGGGTCTCGACGTGTTGCAGCGCGCCTTCTACGAGCGGGTGCTCAACATGAAGTGCGAGGGCTGCGCGAACGTGCCCGTCCACGCCAACTTCATCGTCGCCGCCAACCACACGTCGCACCTGGACACGGGCCTCATCAAGATGGCGCTCGGCGAGGCGGGCCAGGACATGGTGGCGCTCGCCGCGGCCGACTACTTCTTCGACAACAAGTACAAGCGCGCCTACATGTACAACTTCACGAACACCGTGCCGATGGAGCGCAGCGGCAGCTTGCGCAAGTCGCTCCGGCACGCGCTGTCGTTCCTGGAGCGCGGCTACAACGCGCTCATCTTCCCCGAAGGCACGCGCTCTCTGACGGGGCAGATGGCCGACTTCAAGCCGGTGCTCGGCTTCCTCGCGGTGACGGCGCGCGTCGGCATCCTGCCCGTCTACGTCTACGGCACGTACGAGGCGCTGCCGAAGGGATCGAACATGCTGCGCAGCCGCGACGTGGGCGCGCGCGTCGGGCGCTTCCTCGCGGTCGAAGAACTCGAAGCGATGACGAAGGGCATGCCGAAGTCGGACGGCTACCGGCTGATCGCGGCCTTCGTCCGCCACGAGATCGAGAACCTGCGCGACGGCACGCGCCACGCCTTCGACGCCAACACCCTGCGCCGCCGGTGGCGCGCCGAGCGCCGCGGCCCGCACGCCCCCACCGACGAGCCGGTTCCGACCGGCGATTAAAGCAGTGCCGAGTGCCGAGTGCCGAGTGACAAGCAAAACGGCTTGTCTTTAACTCGGCACTCGGCACTCGGCACTCGGCACTGTTCTCTTATGGCAACTAAGAAGAGTGCGCCGCGCGCGGCGGCGACGAAGAAGCGCCCCGGCAAGCAGACGGCCACGAAGAAGGCCGCACCGAAGACCGCGGCCAAGGGCGCGGGGGCGAAGACTACGGCGCTCGCGCGCCGCCCCGTGCCGGCGACGCTGGTCACGGGCGGGACGGGTTTCCTCGGCGCGCACCTCGTCCGCCACCTGGTCGCGACGGGCGAGCGGCGCGTGCGCGTGCTGGCGACGAGCGCGCCCGGCTGGCTCGAAGAGTTAGGCGTCGAGGTCGTGAGCGGCTCGATCACGGACGCGGAGGCGGTCGGGCGCGCGGTCGAGGGTGTCGGCGCGATCTACCACCTGGCGGGGCGCGTCTCGCGCCGGCGCGACGACGCGCACCTGATGTACGAGTTGCACGTGGACGGCACGCGCCTGCTCTGCCAGGCGGCGCGCGCCGCGGGCGCGAGAGAGATGCTACTCGTCTCGACGAGCGGGACGATTGCCGTCACAGACGACGCCGACGTGACGCCCGACGAACAGTGGCCCGCGCCGCTCGACATCATCTCGCGCTGGCCCTACTACGCGAGCAAGTTCTACCAGGAGCGCGCCGCGCTCGAACACTTCACGGGCGCGGGGCTGCGCCTCGTCATCGCCCACCCCAGTTTGCTGCTCGGCCCCGGCGACGAACGGCTCAGCTCGACCCAGGTCGTGTTGGATTTCCTCGCGCGCAAGATCGCGAGCGTGCCGCTCGGCGGCTTGAGTTTCGTGGACGCGCGCGACGTGGCGGCCGTTCTGCCGGCGGCGCTCGCGCGCGGCGCGCACGGCGAGCGCTACCTGCTCGGCGCGGTCAACTGGTCGTTCGCCAAGTTCTTCGACCGGCTCGCGCGCCTGAGCAAAGTGGACGGGCCGCGCTTCTCTCTGCCCGGCAAGCTCGCCGTCTCCGGCGCGCGCGCGCTCGACACGCTCTACCGCCACTGGCGGCTCACGCCGCCCGTCCGCCCCGACGAGATCGAGCAGGCCGAATACTTCTGGTATCTGGACGCCTCCAAGGCGCAGCGCGAACTCGGCTTCGCCGCGCGCGACCCGCAGGAGACCTTGCAGGACACCATCGCCTACGTCCGCACACGCTTCCTCGGCAAAGGCGCGTTCGCTTGAGGCGACGTGCGGTTGCCTATGGCGTGCGGCCGGTTGAAACACAGAGTACACAGAGGTCACACAGAGGGCACAGTTTAAAAACTCTGTGTCCTCTGTGTGACCTCTGTGTACTCTGTGTCGATCTTTCCGCCCGCCGCGCGTCCCTCACACTAACCGGGGACGCGGACGCGCAAGGCGCTCGGTTTTATCTCGAAGCTCGCCGGCAGAGTCCCGACCAGTTCGCCGTCAACTTCTAACAAGACCGGCTGGCTTTCATCAGCGGCGCGCGCGATGACGCGTTGGGCGTGGGCGTGGTGCACCTGCTGCATACCGAGGTGCGTGCCGAGGTAGAGCCGGTGGACGTTGGTCAGGATGGTGAGCGTGTCGAGGTCGCCGAGCGCGACCACGTCGAGCAGCCCGTCGTTCAGTTTCGCTTCGGGCGCGATCTTCATGCCGCCGCCGAAGTAGCGCGCGTTGGCGACGCACAGGTTGGCGACCGTCAGCCGCCGCTTGGGCCGTCCGTCGAGCTGCACTCTGATGATCGGCTTCGTGAAGCTGAGCGTCGTTTGCAGCGCGGCCAGCGCGAACGCGCCGCGCCCGCCGAGCAGCCGCGCCGACCCTCGGGCCAGCCGCCCGCCCCCTTCCGCCTTCACGCGCCGCACCACCTCGCCGCCCATGCCGCACGACGCGACGTTCAGAAAGTACCTCGCCTCGTCCGCCCCTTCGTGGTTGACGAACTCGACGCGCCCCACGTCGATCAACTCGGTGCGCCCGTCGCGGAGCGCGCGGGCCGCGGCCGCCGCCCCGCCGGGCAGGGCGAGCGTGCGCCGGAAGTCGCCGCCCGTGCCGCTCGGCAGCACGCCCAATTCGGCCGGCGCGCCCGCTTCGAGGATGCCGTTCGCCACCTCGGAGATCGTGCCGTCGCCGCCGCAGGCGACGATGAACGCACGCCCCGCGGCGGCCGCGCGCGCCGCGATGCGCCGCCCGTCGCCCCGCGCCGCGGTGAACGCCGGCTCGAACGCGCCGAAGTGCGCGCGCAACTCGCTCGCCAGCCGCGGCCACGCCGCGCCCGTCGCGCCCGCGGCCGAAGTGGGATTGACGATGACGAGCGGCAGGGGCATAAAGCAGGAGTCAGAAGTTAGAAGTCAGAAGCCAGAAGAAGGAGACCGGAAGCCGGGAGCGAGAAGGCCGAATAGAAACAAGAAGAAGGAACGTCTCTCTTAATGAGCGCGTCTCATCAAAGGGTGTCTTTCATTCCGGCTTCTGGCTTCTGACTCCTGTCTTCTCCCGCGTACATCCCCCGATCTTGTTCGCCGAGTTCGGCGATCTTGAGCATGACGAAGTCGGCGATCTCTTTGTGCGTGCGCAGGCGGTCGGGCTGCGTTTGGAAGCGCGCCAGGTCGAGCACGGGGCCGAAGTGGATGCGGATCGGCGGGCCGCCCGTCCAGTTGCCGAGCACCTGGCGCGGCAGGTCGTTGCCCAAGCCCGCGATGAAGACGGGCACGACCTGCGGGTCGGCGGCGCGGATGACGCGCCCCACGCCGGGCTGCGGGCGCAGGTAGCTGTACGGGTCTGCGCCCTTGTTGCGCGTGCCTTCGGGGTGGAAGCCGACGACGTGCCCCGCGCCGCGGCGGCACAGGTCAACCAAACGTCGCATCGAGTATTTGTCGAACTCGCGCTTCTCCGGCATCGGCTTGTCGCCGCCCGTGAAGAACGGCGGGTACATAGACCACCAGCCCATCACGAGGTTGACGAACAAGCCCAGCGGCGACTCGTAGAAGAAGCGCGCGCGCACGGGGAAGAACAGGCTCTTCTGCCAGCGCGTGCGGCGGAACAGCTCCGCCGAGACGACGTACATGTCGAAGAACGAGCGGTGGTTGGCGACGAGCAGCAGCGGGCGCGCGTGATCCGTCGCCTCGACGTGTTCCAGGCCGTAGACGCGCATCAGGTTGTAAGTCGCCAGCCTGATCCAGCCCGCGCCGAGCGTCCGCTGGCAGAGCGTCCAGAAACGTTTCCAGCGCCCGCCGTTCATCCGGTGCGTCAGGCGGAACGCGAACCGCTCCATCGGCGCGAGCACGGCCAACTCTTCGGCCGCCGGCTCGCTCACGCTCAACGCCTCTACGCCCGGCCGCTCGACCTCCCGCGCTTCGGTCTCAAGCTCCGTCTGGGACATCGGTCAAAAGTTCAAGGTTCAAAGTTCAAGGTTCAAGGTTCAACGTCCGGCCAACCTTGAACTTTAAACCTTGAACCTTGAACTCGCCATCAGTCAATCGAAAAATACTTCGCCTCTTCGTGATGAACGATGACGGCGGAGGTGGACTGCTCCGGCTCAAGCTGGAACTCCTCGGAGAGCGTGACGCCGATGCGTTCGGGTGCGAGCAGATCGAAGAGTTTCGTCTGATCTTCGAGGTTCGGGCACGCCGGGTAGCCGAAGCTGAAGCGCGAGCCTTGGTAGCCTTGCTGGAAGAGCTTGGGCAACTCCTCAGCGTCGCGCCCGGCGATGCCAAGCTCCTCGCGCACGCGCTTGTGCCAGAGTTCCGCGAGCGCCTCCGCGGCCTCGACCGAGAGACCGTGGAAGTACAGGTAGTCGGCGTAACTGTCCGCCTTGAACAACTCGGCGGCGTACTCGGAGGCGCGGCGGCCGACGGTGACGAGTTGGAAGGCGACCACGTCCACGCGGCCCGAGTCCTGCGCCGCGAAGTAGTCGGCGAGGCACAGGCGGCGGCCGCCGGGCTGGCGCGGGAACGTGAAGCGCGCGCGCTCCGTGCGCTGGTCTTCGTGATAGACGACAAGGTCGTTGCCCGCCGACTGGCACGGGAAGTAGCCGTAGACGACCTGCGGCACGAGCAGACGCTCGCGCGCCGAGCGCGCCTGCAACTCCTCGTAGATGGGGCGCACCTTGTCCGCGACGAGCACGCGGTACTCGTCGGCCGGCCTGCGCCCCTGCTTGAACTGCCACTGCCCTTTGAAGAGCGCGGTCTCGTTGACGTAGGCGAACACGTCGGCGAGCGGAATGTCTGCGACGACGCGCGCGCCGTAGAAGGGCGGGCGCGGGATGGGCGCGTCGGCGCGCACGTCCGAGCGGCGCGTGTGCGTCGTGGCTTCGACGGAAGCCAGCACGCCGCGCGGGCGCGCGGGTTTCTTGCGTATGCCGAGCTTCGCCTCTTCGCCGATCAGGTCTTCCGCCTCGTCCGACGTGGCGTCGCCGACGGCCGCCGCCGCGGCCTTCGCGAGCGGCGGCGCGGCTTCGGCCTTCGTGCCCGTCAACTGATCCATCGTGTGCAGGCCGTCGAAGGCGTCGCGGGCGTAGAAGAGCCGGCCGCGGTAGAGCGTCTTCAGGTCTTCGTCCACGTAGCGGCGCGTGAGTGCCGCGCCGCCGAGCACGACCGGGATTTTGATGCCGCGCTCGTTCATCAGCTCAAGGTTCTCGCGCATGATGAGCGTGGACTTCACGAGCAGCCCCGACATGCCGACGGCGTCCGCGCCGTGCTCGGCGGCGGCTTGCAGGATCGCTTCAATCGGCTGCTTGATGCCGAGGTTGACGACGCGGTAGCCGTTGTTCGTCAGGATGATGTCCACGAGGTTCTTGCCGATGTCGTGTACGTCGCCCTTGACCGTAGCCAAGACCATCGTGCCCTTCGCCGTCGCGCCGCCCACCTTCTCCATGAACGGTTCGAGGAAGCGCACCGCCGTCTTCATCACCTCGGCGGATTGCAGCACGAAGGGCAACTGCATCTGCCCGCTGCCGAACAGATCGCCGACGGTCTTCATGCCGTCGAGCAGGATGTCGTTGATGATGTCGAGCGCGGCGTAAGATTCGAGCGCGAGCTTGAGGTTTGCTTCCAGCCCGATCTTCTCGCCGTCTATGACGTGCCGCTTGAGCCGTTCCTCGACCGGAAGGCTCTCGTCCGGCCCTTGGGCCTTCTTCGCCGTCTGCCCCTCGAACAGCTTGGTGAACTCGGTCAGCGGATCGTACGTGCAGACCTCGCCCTCGAAGCGGCGCTCGTCGTAGATGAGCTGGCGCGCGACCTCGCGCTCGCGCTCGACGATGCGGTTGAGCGGGACGATCTTGCTCGCGTTGACGATGGCGGCGTCGAGACCGGCCGCAACCGCTTCGTGCAGGAAGACGGAGTTTAAGACGACGCGCGAGGCCGGCGACAGCCCGAAGGAGACGTTCGAGACGCCGAGGATGGTGAACGCGCCTGGCAGCTCCTGTTTGATGCGGCGCAGGGCGGCGATGGTCTCGGCGGCGTTGCGCCGATCCTCTTCGATGCCGGTCGAGATGGGCAGCGCCAGCGGGTCGAAGAAGATGTCGCTGGCAGGCAGACCGAGTTCGCGCGTGGCCTGCTCGTAGGCGCGGCGCGCGATCTCGAACTTGCCGTCGGCGCTGCGCGCCATGCCCTCCTCGTCAATCGTGCCGACGACGACCGACGCGCCGTACTCCTGCGCCAGTTCGACGACCTTGCGGAAGCGCGGCTCGCCGTCCTCGTAGTTCGTCGAGTTCAGGATCGACTTGCCGCCCGCGTGCTGCAAGCCCGCCTCCATCTTCTGCCACTCTGTCGAGTCGAACATGAGCGGGATGCGCACCTGCGTGACGAGGCGCGCGGCCAGCTCGTGCATGTCGCGCTCGCCGTCGCGGCCGACGAAGTCCACGTTCACGTCCAGGACGTGCGCGCCCTCGCGCTCCTGCGCGCGCGCGAGCGAGACCAGCCCGTCCCAATCCTCGGCGTTGAGCAGGTCGCGCATCTTCTTCGACCCCGAAGCGTTGACGCGCTCGCCGACGATGAGGAACGAGGTGTCCTGCCGGTACGGCTGCTGGATGTAGATGGAGGAAGCCGCGGGCACGAGTTCGGCCGCGCGCGGCTTCGGCGGCGCGCCGCGCAGGGCTTCGACGACGAGCTTGAGGTGCGCGGGCGTCGTGCCGCAGCAGCCGCCGACTATCTGGACGCCGAAGTCTCTGGCGAAGTGGACGAGCTGCGCCGTGAACGATTCGGGCGTCTCGTCGTAGTGCATCTGGCCGTCTTTGACTTCGGGCAGGCCGGCGTTGGGCAAGACCGAGACGGGCAGCGGCGCGTTCTCGCACAGGTAGCGCAGGCTCTCGGTCATGTTCTTCGGGCCTGTGCCGCAGTTCATGCCGATCACGTCTATGGCGAAGGGCGCGAGCGCCGTGAGCGCCGCGCCGATCTCCGTGCCGGGCAGCATCGTGCCGAAGGTCTCGATGGTGACCTGCGCGATGACGGGCACGCGCGCGCCGCGCCGCTTGAACTCGGCGAAGACGGCGGCGAGCGCCGCCTTCGTCTGCAACAAGTCCTGGCAGGTCTCGATGATGAGCAAGTCCGCGCCGCCGTCCAACAGCCCGCGCGCCTGCACGGCGTAAGCGGTTTTCACGTCGCGGTAACTGATGTGCCCGAGTGTGGGCGACTTCGTGCCCGGCCCCATCGAGCCGGCGACCCAGCGCGGCCGGTCTTTGGTCGCAAAGTCCGCGGCGACGCGCTTGGCCAGTTGCGCGGCGCGCACGTTCAGGTCGTAGGCCATCGCGCCGATGCCGTACTCGTCGAGCACGTAAGAGATGCCGCCGAACGAGTCAGTTTCGATCACGTCGCAGCCGACTTCGAGGAAGCCGGCGTGGACGCGCTCGACCGCGGCGGGTCGGCTGACGAGCAGGTATTCGGGACAGCCCTCGAACTGCGCCCCGCCGTAGTCGTCCACCGACAGGTTCTGCACTTGCAGATTCGTGCCCATCGCGCCGTCGAAGACGACGACGCGCTCCTTCAGCGTGTCGAGAAAATCGCTCATGAGAAGCTGTTAGCCGTTAGCTGTTAGCTGTTAGCTTGGCTGCTGCTTTCAGTCCGCGCGGTCTCAGCCGATCAATCCCGGCTACCACGCGAGAGCTAACAGCTAACAGCTAACAGCCAACAGCTAAAAAAAAATTCCCGCGCTAAACAACGCGGGGCCGCTAAACGCTTACGATCTGGTTTTGCGGGTGTCTCGCCGGAGACGTGCCGAGCTGTTTAGCCGTTTATTTTACGTGGCCGCAAGTCGCCTTAACTCACCACGTTTGTCCGTCGTCGTTATTGAAACACCGCTCGCCCGGCGTGTCAAGACGATTCGCCGCATCCGTAATGCCGGCTGTTAGGGCACAGTAATCTATACTGTTTCGAGACGATGCGCTAGACTGGTGTTATTATGAAGTACCCCAAAACAAAGATTGTGGGGAAGTCTGGGGTAATTTACGTTGACTGTATTGTCAACGCGCAAGGCTCCGTTTTTCGACCAGTGCATCAAGAGGATGACTTTGGTATTGATGGCTACATAGAGCTTGTTAATTCTGAGTACGCTTCAGGACGCCTGATCGCTGTCCAAATAAAGACAGGGGCTTCCTATCTTTCTAAAGACAAGCAGCAGTTTGAAGTAAAAGTAGACAATCACCACCTTAACTATTGGCGTAATTTTGTGGTGCCGGTGATCCTTATTTGCCACTCCCCCTCTATCAATCTTGCCGCTTGGGTGTCAATCCGCGACTATATAGAGCAAGAGGAATACCATGATCGCACGCCCATAAAGAAGATTACCGTACCTTTATCCAGACTTTTCAATGGAGAAGCAATTAGCAAAGGCATTACTGCGTTAGCTCATGCGCGGGCGGATGAACGTCTGTTGATAAAGTGTGCAGACATGTGTCTAAGTACTGACGCTGCCACAAAACGACAAGGGTTTCAAATCCTGACCCAACATCCTGATTCGCGACGGCTAAAAATTACTTGCTTACTGGCACGAAGCTTTTTAATGGATGATGATACTGATGCTGCAAAGGATGCCCTGTTCACTCTAGGCTTCGGTGTTGGACGAAAACGGTGGTCTTTTAATCCCGAGAATAAGGAAGAGGCTGAAGTTATTTTGTATGCCGGGCAGATATGTAGTGATCTGTCCACTGAGGAAATCCGTCGGCTAGTGGAGCTTGTTGACGATGAATATTTTAATGGGCCGGACGGTCTTGGTGAACGTTGTTTTGATATACTTTGCTGTTGTTTTGAAAAAGCGACAGATGTGCTTGAAGAGATGGCCTGTAACAAGTCTTTGCCTATGCAGAGGCGCATTAATGCTTTGTATTTATTATATGAATGCGACCGCGAGGCAATTGAAGAAGCCTTTTTACAACTATGTAAGAATCCTAATTTAGTCGATGTTCTTGCACACATGTTTCATCAAGAAATAGTTGAAGCGGTTGAAGGCGACGATAGAGTTCACACCTTATGATATATTGCGCCCAAGATTGCCGCCTCGGGAGGTGCTCATGGCAACCCAGCCGACAACGTACCTGACACCTGAAGAGTATCTGGCTCTTGAGCGCAAAGTTGTTTACAAGAGCGAGTACATTGACGGCGTCATAGTCGCCATGACGGGCGCGAGCCGCAAGCATAATCTGATCACCTTCAATATCACCCGCGAGCTTAGCCAGCAACTGCGCGGCCGCCCATGTGAAGGGTATGCCAGTGACATGCGCGTGCGTGTCCCTTCGCCGCGCGTCTACACTTATCCGGATGTGGTCGTCGTCTGCGGCGAGCCGCAGTTCGAAGACGAGCAGGTGGACACGCTGCTTAATCCGACGTTGATCGTCGAGGTGCTTTCGGAATCTACGGAGCGGTATGATCGCGGGAAGAAGTTTGGTTTCTATCGCACGATAGGCTCGTTGGCCGAGTATTTACTCGTCGCGCAGGACGAATGCCGGGTCGAGCAGTATGTGAAGCAGCCCGACGGCCGTTGGCTACTTTCTGATTATTACACGCCTGAGGACGTGATTAAACTCAACTCAATTCAGTGCCAACTGGCCCTGAAAGAGGTCTACGATAAAGTCGCTTGGTCTTAACGCGCTGCTAACCGCCCGCGCCGCGCGCCACTTAGTCGTGCACTGTGACTGTGACGTTGAACTGGCCCTGCGGACTGTCCTTCTCCCACTCGCGCCGGTACTTCAGTCGGAGCGGGGCCGTGCCGGTCTTCTTGGCCCGGAAGCTCATCGTGCGCGCGCCGCCGCCGCCGATGCCGCCGCCCGCCGAGGCGTAGGCCGAATTTTGCAATTCCAGAATCTGCTCGTCCGTCTGGTCAACCGCCCAGCGGTAGCCGGTCGTCGGGTTCTCTTCCAGGCGAATCGAGATCACCTCGCCCTGCTTCACTTCAACCGCGCCGCCGTTGTCGGCCTGCGTCAGCACACGGTCAGGCATACACGCACCTCCCTGTTTTACTGCCGACGCCATTTTACCCCAGACCGCGCGCGCCCGCTCGCCCCGCGGGTAGCGGCCCAAACATAGTCAAGCCTCCGTGCATCCTCTGTGCCCTCTGTGCCTCTGTGGTGAACGCTCGTTTGAGCAGCGTTCACCACCGAGGCACAGAGATCACGGAGGTGGCACGGAGGGCCGGTTACATTAAGCCGCTCTCACGGCCGGGTCACCACACGTAAATCTCGTGGATCATCCCGTCGGCCTCGTCGCGGTAGTTGACCTGGGTCTGCGTCTGCAAGGCGCTGGCGCTGACTTTGGTCAGGGCGACGACCGCGGTGTCGTCGTTGTTCGCCAGCTTCTTCCAGCCGACGCCCGCGATGTAGACCCACGAGTTGCGGTTCTCGCCGATGACCCACAGGGCGGTGATGCGCTTGTTGTTCTGCCAGGCGGTGATGCCCTCCTCCGCGCCCGCGGTGGGCGGCTTGATCGAAGGCTCGCTCGCGCCGAGCGCGCCGCCGCCCGCCGAGGGCGGGTACTCCGTCGGCTGGGCCTCGCTGCCGCCCGCGGCCGACGCTGACTGTGGCGGCTCCGCGCCCGGCTGGCTGCCCGAGGCGGCCGCCTGCGGCGGCTCCGCGCTCGGCTGGTCGCCTTTGGCTTCGCTCTGGTACGACGATGATTGTTTCGGCATGTTCGTCCTCCTCATAGAACGTAGACTTGCTTGAGCACGCCCTGATCCTGCAAGACGTTGACCGGGCGGTTCGAGGATTTGGCGGTGCAGAGCAGGGTCAGCATGTCGAAGAAGACGTTGTCGTTGTCCGGCGCGACCCTCCTCCAGCCGATGTCCTGAATGTACGCCCAGGCGTTGCGCGTCTGGTCGGTGGCCCAGAGGCCGACGACCTTCTTGTTGTTAATCCAGCCGCTCTCGACGATGCCGTTGACGCCGCGCACGTCCCACGTGTCGATGCCGCACTCGCCGTAGGCGATGCGGAAGAAGCCGCTCTCGCCCCAGCCCGTGCCCCAACTGTTCTTGGCGATCCAGCACTTCTGGTTGTCGTCGTAGCCGATGAGCGAGACGCAGTGCCCGCCCGCCTGCGCGCCGGAGACGTGCTTGTAGACGCCGCTGTGGTAGGCGAAGAAGTCGTCGTAGACGATGAAGCAGGCCGAGGCCGGCCCCTTCGTCGAGATGTGCGTCTTGATGGCGGCCAGGTTCGAGGTCAGCACCGTGTGCCCGGCGATCTTGGTGACGCGGTTCTGCCAGTCGGCGCAGCGGCCCGTGCAGTTCTGATCGCCGGCCGTGTACGGGTAGCAGGCCTCGTCGGCGACGCCGATGTTCTGGAAGCCGTCGAGGGCCTTTTCGGGCCACCAGCCCGTGCCGCACGTCGCGCCCTCGGAGCGCGCGATGCAGTAGAACAGTTGCGCCTCCGACAGATCGATGGCCAGCGCCGGGTTGCCGCGCTGGACGCGGAAGGTCGTCTCGACGGTGGCGCACGTGCCGAAGGCGACGCAGGAGCCGCAGCCGCCCTGGTTCTTGATCGGCGTCACGTAGTTGCTGCCGCCGACATTCCGCCAATCAAACGTCGTCGGCGCTCCCAGCCCCCCCTCCGAGGCCGCCTCCGCGGCCGCCTGCGCCTCGCCCGACCTGATCTTCTGCTCGACCTCCTCAATCGAGGGCGCGTCGGGCGGCGGCTCGACGCCGAGGCGTTTGACCCGCTCGTCGCGCGGGAGCTGCGAGATTGGCGTCTCACCGGCCTGCCAACTCGCGCCCTGCTCGCGCACCTCCGCTTGGATTTTCTGTACGTCCACTTTCTCGTCAGCCATGAAAAGCCTCCGTTCTGACATCTCTTGCGAGACGCCGAGAGAGCCGGCCCCGCCGGCGACGGCGGCGCAGCGGCGACCGGCTCGATGTTTGGTTAGACGGGAGCCATCCGGCGAAGCCGCGTGCTCCGGTTTCGGGGTGTGGGCATCGGGCGGATGGTTCCAAGAGGTTAAGGTTGAAGCGACGCCACACGGGCGGCAGGCTGCGCGTCTTGAGGGCCACAGCCTGCGCGCTACGTGCGGCGGCGGCCAGTTGTTACTCGGCTGCCGCGTCGCGCGCGGCGCGCGCCGACAGCTCTCCCTCCCGACAGGGGCGAACCCCTCTCAGGTTTCTGACACTAACCCCGGCTTGAAGCCCCGCCCCGGCTCGTATGATTACTCGACGGACTTTAAAGCCGACTGCGACGGGGCCGCGGGCCGCAATCCGACGCCCGCTCGGTAAGCTCAGTTAAAGGATGCGTCCGCCCTAATCGTTTATGCGGGCGGGCCGCGAATCGTTTCGCGGCTTTCGCGTGGGGGAAAGGTAGCTGCCGTGCTACCCCGGACTTAAAACTCGGGGCCGCTTCGGACTCTAACCGCAAACGACGCGAAGAGGAGCATGGGGCGGCGCGACCGCGGCGTCCTTTTTTGTGGCCACCAAGTGTGCTAACTTCGGCCGCGCTTTCCCAATTTGCCCAGAGGCAAAGCCCTCTTGATGCGACGCGCGATCTATCCCGGCTCCTTCGACCCGGTGACGAACGGCCACCTCGACATCATCGAGCGCGGCTGCAAGCTGTTCGACGAGATCGTCGTCGCCATCGTCGTCAACCCGCACAAGCAGCCGCTCTTCACGGTCGAGGAGCGGCGCGCGCTCCTAACGGAAGTGCTCGCCGGCTTGCAGGGCGGCGCGTGCCGGCTCGTGGTCGAAGACTTCGCCGGGCTGCTGATGGACTATGCCGCGAGCCGGCAGGCGGCGGCGGTCGTGCGCGGCATCCGCGCCTTCTCCGACTACGAGTACGAGCTACAGATGGCCTTGATGAACCGCCGGCTCGAACCGCGCATCGAGACCGTCTTCATGATGCCGGCCGAGGCCTATTCTTACGTCAGCTCGCGCCTCGTCAAAGAGGTCGCCGCGCTCGGCGGCTCGATCTCCGGTCTCGTCCCGCCCGTGGTCGAAGCACGTATGCGCGAGAAGCTGGGCCGCCCCTGACGCGCGGGGCGACGCGCCCGCGCCCGCGGTGCTATACTGCCGCCACACCCGTTAACAACTGTCCGACTAAACCATGAGCAAGGCCTGATCATGAGCAAAGCAGCCTCTAGTGAAGTTGAACTTCCGCTGGCGGCCAACGTGCGCCGGATGCAAACGTCTGCGACGCTGGCGGCGATGCAGAAGGCGCTCGCCTTGAAGGCCGCGGGCGCGGACGTGGTTGATCTCGGCGCGGGCGAGCCGGACTTCGACACGCCGGAGCACATCAAGCTCGCCGCCGTCGAGGCGCTGCGCGCCGGCGAGACGAAGTACACCGACACGGGCGGCACGCGCGCGCTGAAAGAGGCCGTCATTAACTACTACGAGCGCGCGTTCGGCGTGCGCTACGACGTGAAGGAGGTGATGGCGACGGCCGGCGGCAAGCAGGCCATCTTCAACGCCGTCGTCACGCTCTGCCAAGCCGGCGACGAAGTTTTGATCGCGCGCCCCTACTGGGTCTCGTTCCCGGAGATGGTCACGTTCGCCGGGGCGACGCCCGTCTTCCTCGATACGGAGGCGAGCGCCTTCCACCTGACGGCCGCAGAGGTCGCGCGCGCCGCGACGCCCCGCACGAAGCTCATCATCATCAACTCGCCGTCGAACCCTTCGGGGCGCGTCATCACGCCCGCCGAGTTCGAGCGCATCCTCGGCACTTGCGCCGAGCGCGGCATCTACGTCGTCTCGGACGAGTGCTACCTGCAATTCGTCTACGAGCCGGCGCGCGTCTTCAGCGCCGCGAGCCTCGCGCCGGAGTTGCGCGCGCGCCTCTGCATCGCCGGCTCGTTCTCGAAGACCTACGCGATGACCGGCTGGCGCATGGGCTACGCGCTCGCGCCCGCCGCCTGGACGGCCGCCATGCTCAAAGTCCAGGGGCACGCGACGAGCAACCCGAACTCCATCGCGCAGCACGCCGCCGCGGCCGCGCTCAACGCGCCGCAGGCTTGCGTCGCCGAGATGCTCGCGGAATACGCACGCCGCCGCGCGTGGCTAACGGCCGCGCTCGCCGAGATTCCCGGCTTCCGCTGCTTCGAGCCGGAGGGCGCGTTCTACGCCTTCCCAGACGTGCGCGGCTGTCTGAACGCAGACGTGCCGACCTCGGCCGCGTTCGCCGAGAAGCTGTTGAACGACGAGCAGACGGTCGTGACCGACGGCGCGGGCTTCGGCGCGGACGGCTTCATACGCGTCTCCTACGCCACCTCGCTCGAACGACTGCAAGAAGGCGTCCGCCGCATCCGCCGCGTCGCCGAACAGTGCGCGCGCTGACCGGCACCGTCAACCCGCGGCATACCGGCCCGCGCCTACGGGCCGCAACGTAGCCCGCGCCGCGGGCGGCTTATTTGTAGCCCACGGCTCAAGCCGTGGGATCAGGTCAGAATAAAAAGCAAGCGACGGGCACGCGCCCGCCCCTTCCGGGCAAACACAAAGCCCCGGAAGAGTCTCCCACTTCGCGGGGCCTTCGAGGGTTCCGCGGCGCGGAATCAATGCGGCGCAAACAATCAGCGGCTTAGCTCAGGGCACGGCGCTTGGCCGGGCCACGACCCGGCTAAATAACATCTGAGGCGGCCACGGGGTTAACGCGGGCGGTTGCCCTGAGCCGAGGAACACGTCCCAGGCCCAGCGCCCGACCTGCGCCCCGCGCGCGTCGCGCACCTTCGCCCGGTAGCGGAACTGGTTGCCGTATCGGTCTCTGCGCCTGGACTCCTTGTAGTTGAGGTCTAACGAGGCTAAGCCGAGGGCGGGTAAGGCGTGCAACTCGCTCGGCTCCGAGAGGCCGTCATGGTTCGCGTCCTGCCACAGCCGCAGGGCGGCGAACACCGCGTCGCGGGCGTCGATCATCCCGTCGCCGTTGCCGCCCCGCGCCGCCCGGTCGTACTCGGCCAGCGCCAGGAACCCGTTCCGCTCCGCGCCCGGCGGCGGCGCGGGCTGCGCCGTGTGGTTGCCGAACAGCTCGCGCTCGTCGCCGATGCGCCCGTCCCCGTCGCGGTCTAAGGCCAGCCACGCGTCGTCGGCCCCGGCGGCCGGCCACGCTAACCGCTCCGCCGCGCCGTCGGCGTTAAGGTCGAAGTTCACGCCGCCCCGCGCGTCGGTCAGGCGGAAGCCGTCGCCGTTTACGTCTACTAAGATGGGCGAGTCGGTGTTGACGCAGCGGCAGTAGTCGGAGTCCCAGTAGGTCTGGGCCGAGCAGGCGCGCGGGGCGCATTGGGTCGGCGAGCAACTGCCGGTCGTCAGGTTCCAGTACCAGTTGATGGCGACGCACGCCTCGTAGGTCTGCGGCGTCGGCGTCGGGGTGGGGGTCGGGGTCACGTATGGCACGCAGCAGTAGTTGTACTGCTCGAACGGATTGTAGTAACCGTTCGGGCAGCCGTCGTGATCGGGGTCGTCCTGCGCGGAGCGGCAAAAGTTCACCTCCGGGGTCAGGCGGTAGCAGAACACGCCGGGGGCAGCAGGTATCCAAGGTAGAAAGTGAGCCGCCAGCGCCCGGTGCAGAAATCTCTCCTGGAGAAAAATTTACCGGCCAAGATTTAGCCGGTACAGAGGGATCAGGGATTAACCGCGCCAGAATAGACGGTGGCAGAAGCAGGGCATTCGGTGGTTTATATAAGGCAGATATGGAACTCTTTCTCTCCTCATTGTCCACACAGGCACTACCCGTCGGCTTCGCGTGGATGTCCATGTACACGTCGCTGTTAGTGGCGAACCCGGTGCCGTCACCAAAATTAAGAAGCTGGAATGTGATGCGGACTTTTCTCGGCGCGCTCTTGCGCAGCCCGACGCGCGCGGCGTGGCGGGCCCAGCCCTGCTGAAGGTCGTCCGGGATTTGGAAGATGTACGTCTCGCCCGGCTTGATCGGTACGTCGTCCCGCTCAAGCGGGGTGACATAGTCGAGCAAATCTCCCCTGCCGTACTGTAGCGGAAAGCCTATGTGGTGATTGTCTTCGGTCGTTACATCATCAAGAATTACCAGCAAGCGTAAGTAATAGATCGGCTTGTCCGACCGGTTCTCGACCTCAAGCTCGAAGTCCCGCAGCCACTCCTCATTCTGCGGGTTCTTCGCCTTCTCCGCGTTCTTCAGCTTGAGCTTGATCGGCAGGTGCTTCGGGGTCGTATCCGCGAACTCGCGCTCCTGCGTCGGCGGCCCTTGCGCCATGCTGACCGCAATGCCGCAGGCGCAGACGAGCAGGAATGTGGCCAACGAGACGAGCGGCCAGAGGCCGGGCCATCCTTGTGTCTGCTCGGCGGGCGTGATTTGAGGACTCATCGGCCGTGCTCCTTATCTGTGAGCCGTATGCCCTGTGGCTGAGTGGCGAGCGCAGTATGCGCCCGCGGCGATGGGGCGTCAAGACCTGTTAGAGGTGAGGTGCAGGCGTATCTGCTGGTCATCAGGTGAACCTTCTGGTGGCCGTAACTCGTGTTGCTAATAATTCGCAAGAGTGTCGTTAGCTTACCCTCATCTTGCCTTCTTGAAAATTATTCGCAGGGTGTATTGCGAATGAAACGGCCGAAGCCACGGAGGGGCGACAGAAAGACGACGGTGTATAGCTGTCGCCCTTGCCGCGACTTCTCGATCTTTCTTGTCGCCGATCCCAGGGCTTACGACCTAAGCTACACTCTGCCGCCCGCTAACGCGGGCTACGCTGCTGCCCGTTAACAGAACGCGGGCGCGAGGTTGAAAGCCTCGCGCCCGCGTTCTCTTAAGTTGCTGTCGCCGCTTAGTAGATGTTGAAGTTGTAGACGACCGAGACGTACTGCGAGACGCGGCGACCGTCCTTCTCGGCGGGGATGAACTGGATGCGGCGCGCGGCCTCAATCGCCTTCTCCGTCAGCCCGTCGGGCAGCCGCTTGACGGGGACGATGTTCGACACCGTCCCGTTCGACCCCAAGACCATCCGCAGCACGACCTCGCCCGTGACGTTGTTCTTGCGCGCCTCTTCGGTGAACTGCGGCTCCGGCTTCGCCGTGATGACCGCCTTCTTCGTCACCTCCTTGGTCGTGAACGTCTTGCTGTAGTCCGTGCCGCCGCCGCCGCCGCCGGGCCCGCCGCCGCCTTCGTGGTAGTCGCCGCCGCCCGTGTTACCGCCGCGGCCGGGGCCGACGCCGCCGCCTTCGCCCGAACCGACGCCGCCGCCCGTGCCCGTGCCGATGCCGTTACCCGTGCCGGGGCCGGAACTGGTCTCTGTGGACTTCGACTTCGGATCGCCGTAAGGCAGCGGTCGCGGATCGGTCGGGAAGAGCACCGGATCGGCGACAATCGTGGCCGGGGTCGGCAGGTGCGGGTTGGTGATCGTGGGCGGGTGCGGGTCGGGGGCGCGCACCTGCGGGACGGTCAGCGAAGCGGGGGGCAGTTTGCCGAAGCTCGCGGGCTTGGTCTCCATGCGCCCGCCGCCGCCGCCGCCGCCCGGCTTCTCCATCTTCGGCTTCGAGCCGCCGCCGTTGCCCTTCGCCTGCCCGGCCGGGCCTTCGTCGGGCTTCTTCTGCTCTTCGGGGATTTCCGTCAACAGCCCCTGATACTCAAGGTCTTCGCGGACTTTGTCCGCGGCCGCCAACTGCCGCCCGTGCCAGTTGTCGTAAGCCACGAAGCCGATGCCCGCGGTCAGCATGAGCACCAGCGCGACGACGATGCCGACGACCGCCGTCGTGTGCTTGGCGCGCACGCGGTCGAGCAGCGCCGCGGCCGCGCCGCACAAGGCGAGCGCCGTCATCGTGACGACGATTGTGCGGATCGAAACGGCGTGGCGCGACTGTAGACTGTCGAAGCCGGCGACGGCGAGCGCCAGCAAGATGACGCCGGCAAAGGCCGCGATGATGCCGCGCGCCACGTTCGGCTGCGCGACGAAGCGTACGCCCGCGCGCCCGTAAGCCGACGCGCCGCGCTTGATGAAGCCGCCGGGGTTGCGCTTGAACTCGGGCCAGCTCAGTTCCGCCTCGTGCCCGATCTCGCGCACCTCCGTGGTCAGACGCCGGACGAGGCCCTGATCTTCGAGCATCGTCAGGTGGTACTCTTCGCGCTCGCGCCCCGCGCCCGCAAAGCCCCCGCCGGCAGCACCCGCGGCCGCTGCTGCCGCGGCCGCACCGACCGTCTCCCCGGTCGCCGCGCCGTCAGCGCCCGCCTGCGCCTCGCGGGCCGCCCAGGTGTCTTCGCCCGCGGCGGTCGTCTCGCTGGCGGCCGTCTGGTAGACGCCGCTCTCCTCGTGCGCCGGGTGCGCGCCGCCGGCCGTGACCGACTCGGCCGCGGTGGCGTTGTAGCCGTTCGACAGCGGCGTGCCGTCCACGGGGCAGAACCCGAACTTATCCGCGAACTCTTCCTGACAGGTCGGACATCTCTTCATCGCTTCGTTCCTAACTGCGCCGGGCTGATTGTCGCGCCCGGCACGGCGTGGCGGTCGGAGTCCAGCGTCGGCTCTCTCTGTTCCCTTTTACGGCTCGGCCGTTGCCGCCGGCCGCATTATACATGATCCGTCTAGCTAAGTGCGCAGGTCGGTGTTGCACCAGGCTCGGCCGACTTAGATGCGCCGCCGCGCCGCCGGGTTTTACGCCCAAACGGAAGAAGTTTCAACCGCTTGCGCCCCGGCCCGCGCGCCGCCGGGGCGGTTGACGCCCATCGCGGGCGGCATCTAAACTGCCTCCGATTGCGGATTGCGGATTGCGGATTGCGGGAATGGCTCATTTGTTCATTGGTTCATCGAGTCAAGGACTAAATGAGCCAATGAATCAACTTCTTCTAATCCGCAATCCGCAATCCGCAATCCGCAATATCATTATGAGACGCCTGTTTTTCGCCCCGACGACGCGGCTGCGCGCCGTCGTCTCGTTCGCCCTCGCGCTGGCGTTGTGTGCCGCCGCCGCCCGCGCGGCGCAGGACACGCCGGCCGAGCCGCAACGCGAACAACTGCTGAACGGGCTGCCGATCCTGCTCGCCTACCGCCCCGGCGCGCCGCAGGTCTTCATCAAGCTGCGGCTCAACAGCGGCGCGGCCTTCGACCTCGCCGGCCGAGAGGGCCAGATGGCGCTACTGGGCGACGTGCTCTTCCCCGATCCTTCGACGCGCGAGTTCGTCGCCGAAGAACTGGGCGGACAGTTGGTCGTCACGACCACTTACGACTACATAGACGTGACGCTCGCCGGCCGCGCCACCGAGTTCGAGCGGCTCGCGGAACTGCTGCGCAACGCCGTCGTCAACACGCGCATCGTCGCCGACGACGTGACGCGGTTGCGCAACGAGCGTGTGGCGGCCGCGCGCGCCGCGGCCGCGTCGCCCGCCGCGGTGGCCGACCGCGCCGCCGCCGCGCGCCTGTTCGGCTCGTTCCCCTACGGCCGGTTGGTCAACGGCACGCCTGAGTCGCTCGCGCGCCTCGACTACATCGATCTCCTGCGCGCGCGCGACCGCTTCGTCACGGCCGACAACGCGCGCCTCGTCGTCATCGGCGGCGTCGAGCCGGCGCGCGCGCTCCGCGCCTTCCGCCAGTTCCTCGGCGCGTGGCGCAAGAGCGAGACGCTCGTGCCCGCCACCTTCCGCCAGCCCGCCGCGCCCGACGCGCGCACGCTCCTCGTCGCGCACGCGGACGCCACCGCGGCGGAAGTCCGCCTCGCCGCCCGCGGCTTCGCGCGCACCGAGCGCGCGCACACGGCGGCCGCCGTCGTCGCGGCGCTCGCGCGCCGACGCTGGGCCGCCGCCCTCGGCGCGGACGCCCCCGCGAACCTCGCCGCGCGCCACGACGCTTACAAGCTCACCGGCGTCTTCCAACTGAGCGCGCAGGTGCGCCCCGCCGCCGCCGCCGCCGCGCTCGACGCGGCCCGCGCCACCTTGAAGACGCTTGCGACCCAAGCCCCGACCGCCGCCGAACTCGCCGACGCCAAACGCGAAGCCGCGGTCGCGCTCGCCGGCAACCCGCAGCCCGAAGCGACGCTCGCCGACAACTGGCTCGACGCGGAGACCTACAACACCTCGACCGGCGAAGAACTGCGCGCGCTCGACGCGCTCACGCCCGCAGACGTGCAGGCCGCGGCCGCGCGCCTGTTCGCCGACGCGAAACTGGCGAGCGTCGCCGTCGGCCCGCTGACCGAGTTGCGCGCCGCGCTCGCGCAGAGCGCCAACGGCGTCGAAGTGGCCGGCGCAACAGCGCCGACGCCGACACCGACGCCCACGCCGACGCCCTTGCCCGCGCGCCGCCCGTAATCAATTCGCAAGCTAAACGTAAGCCGGCGGCAACCATGCGGTGCGCGGCGGCGCGCTATCTTGCCCATGGCAAAAGCACAGCAAGAAACAGACCGACAGGCGGAACACGCACGCCGCGTGCGCGCGATGTTCGCGGGCATCGCCGCCCGCTACGATCTTTTAAACCATCTATTGTCGGGCAACACCGACCGGCGCTGGCGACAACTGGTCGCGCGTCGGCTCGCGCCCGCGCTCAACGCAGACGCGCGCGCGCTCGACGTGGCCTGCGGCACGGGCGACCTGTCGCTCACGCTCGCCGAAGCGGGCGCGGCGCACGTCGTCGGGCTGGACTTCTGCCGGCCGATGCTCGCGTTGGCCGCGCGTAAGGCCGAGGCGCGCGGGCGCACGCTGCCCTGGATCGAGGGCGACGCGTTGCGTCTGCCTTTCGCCGCCGCGACGTTCGACGTGGTGACTTGCGCCTTCGGCTTGCGCAACCTCGCGGACGTTGAAGCGGGCTTGCGCGAGTTCCGCCGCGTGCTGCGGCCGGGCGGGACGCTGGCGGTGCTTGAGTTTTCGCGCCCGGTCGTGCCGGGGTTTCGCGCGCTCTTTCAGTTCTACTTCACGCGCGTCCTGCCGCGCGTCGGCGGCTGGGTCAGCGGCGCGCGCGGCGCTTACGAGTATCTGCCGGATTCGGTCTCGCGCTTCCCCGACCAGGCGCGGCTCGCCGACCTGATGCGCGAAGTCGGTCTAGTCGCGGTCGAGTACGAGAACCTGACCGGCGGGATCGCGGCGCTGCACAGGGGCGTGCGCCCGGTTTGACCGAACGAGTTTTGCGGTTTGACATAACGAGCTAGACTGCGCCGCCCTCGCGAGCGCAGTCGCAGAACGTAGCCCGGCGGGTTCCGCGCCCGTCCGTATGCATGCCGGTTGTCGGGGCCAGCGTGTGTCGGACGACGCGGGAACCGCCGGGCTACGTGTTTTCAGACCGCCCCGCGCCGGTGTTATTATCCCTCACGAAGTTCGCGCCTAATTCAAAAGTCGTCGCCCACTGCCGCTGATGAAGCACAAGCTGCTTGCCGCCGTCCGCCGCGTCGCGCTCCTGCTGCTCGTCGTCTGGACGGTGGTGTCGCTCGTCACGCTGCTCATCGAACTCGTGCCGGGCGACCCGGCCGTCGCCATCCTCGGCGAGCAGGCGACGCCCGAACAGATCGAACAGTTCCGCCTCAAGCACGGGCTGGCGGTGCGCCACCCGGACGGCACGGTCGAGCAGCGCCCCGCCTTCTTCGTCACCTACGCGCGCGATCCTTCGGGCGAGCGCCGCCTGCGCTGGCACGGCGCGGACAACCTCTACGTGGACTACTGGCGCGGCATGCTGCGCGGCGACATGGGCACGTCGTTCCGCACGGAGCGCCCGGTGAAAGACCTGATCCTGCAACGCTACCCGGCGACGATAGAGCTGGCGCTGGCGGCGCTCGTCGTGGCGGTGAGTATCGCGCTGCCGCTCGGCGTCGTGGCCGGCAGGAGCCGCGGCACTTGGCTCGACAACGTGCTCTCGGTCGTCGCGCTCGTCGGCATCAGCCTGCCGGGTTTCGTGCTCGGCCCGATGCTCATCTACGTCTTCGCCGTCTGGCTCAACTGGCTCGCGCCGTCGGCGGGCGGCGATCCGAGCGACATCATCCTGCCGGCGGTCACGCTCGGCGCGGCGCTCTCGGCGCTGCTCACGCGCATGGTGCGCTCGTCGGTCATCGAGGAGCTGAGCGAGGACTACGTGCGGACGGCGCGCGCCAAGGGTCTCAGCGAGCGCACGGTCGTCTACAAGCACGTCCTGAAGAACGGACTGATCCCGGTCGTCACGATCTTAGGCCTGCAACTCGGCGTGCTGCTCGCGGGCGCAATCGTGACGGAGAAGATTTTCAACTGGCCCGGCTTAGGGTTGCTGCTCATTGACGACGGCATCAGCAAACGCGACTACCGCCTCGTCCAAGGCTGCGTCCTCGTCATCAGCATCACCTACATCCTGGCCAACACGCTCACCGATCTGGCTTACCGCCGGCTCGATCCCAGAATACGACTACAGTGATTGCGGATTGCGGATTGCGGATTAACGAAGACCGTGTTTGATCTTAAAGAAACTCGGGTGTGAACTTAAAGGAACTCGCATGAACGCTGTGCCCCGTCGCCGCAATCCGCAATCCGCAATCCGCAATCCGCAATCCCCATGAGTCGTCTCGCCACGTTCGGTCTCGTCTTCGTCGCGCTGCTCGTCGTGGTGGCGCTGTTCGCGCCGCTCATCGCCACGTACGACGTGGGCGCGACCGATCTGGCGAACCGGCTGATGCCGCCGTCGTCGGCGCACTGGCTGGGGACGGACGCTACGGGGCGCGACGTGTTCTCGCGCGTCGTCTACGGCGCGCGCATCTCGCTGCGCGTGGGCGTCGTTGTCGTCGTCGTCTCGGCCGCGGTCGGCGTCGTCATCGGCGCGCTGGCGGGCTACTACGGCGGCTGGGTGGACAGGTTGGTCTCCGGCTACCTGTTCAACGTCTTCCTCGCGTTTCCGGGATTGCTGCTGTCCATCGCGATGGTCGCGTTCCTGGGCGCGGGGTTGAACAAGCTGATCTTCGCGCTCTGCGTGATCGGCTGGGTGGGTTACGCGCGCGTCATGCGCGGGCAGGTCTTGAAGGTGCGCGAGTACGACTTCGTGCAGGCGGCGCGGGCGCTGGGCGCGCACGACCGCCGCATCCTCTTCCGCCACATCCTGCCGAACGCCATCCAGCCGCTCATCGTGCAAGCGAGCCTCGGCATGGCCGGCGCGGTGCTCTCCGAGGCGACGCTCTCCTTCCTCGGTCTCGGCGTGCCGCCGCCCGCGCCTTCGTGGGGCGTGATGCTCGAAGAGGCGCGCGACCTGGCGACGCTCTCGCAGGCCCCGCACGCGTTGCTCGTGCCCGGCGTCGCCATCGCGCTCACCGTGCTCGCCTTCAACTTCATCGGCGACGGCCTGCGCGAATACCTCGACCCGCGCCAGCGCGGCCGCTGAGCGCGCGAACCGCATCAAACGGCCGAAGCCCGGCCTACTTCACTACGCTTGGAGGGATTATGAGAGCACTGCTGATCGGCTGCGCCGCGCTGCTCGTCGCCGCGGGCGCGGCCCGCGCGCAAGACAAGTTCGGTCTGCCGGAGTTGCACGCCGTCAAGACCGCGACGCTCGCGCCGCCCTACAGTTGCCGCAGCGCCGCAGAGTTCAAGGGCGGCTACGAGGGCACGGCACTTTTCCTGTCCGCCTACTCGGAGCAGCGCAACAGCCCCGACCTGTTGTTCAACGGGGCGTGCGGCGGCGACAACTATTTCGAGGCCGCGACGGCGGGCAACGACCTGGCGATGCTCGCCGACCTCGGCACGGGGCTGCTCGTCGAGAACATCTCGGCGCAGGACATCTACATGACGCTCGGCCCGCGCAAGGCCCCCTTCGTGCAGGAGACCCGCTACGTCAGCTACGTGCCCGTGAAGCTGAACCACACTTACGCCGTCGTGCTCAACAAGAGCGAGGTGCGCGGGGTGTTCGTCTTCACCGTCACGGCTTACGAGCCGGACAAGCGGGTCGAGCTGCGCTACGCCGTGAAGAACTACCAGGTGCAGCAGACGGTCGCCGCCTCGGCCGGCTTCGACTGGGGCAAGACGAGCCACTGATGCCCGCGCCCGCCGCCATCGAGGCCGCGCCCGCCCGCGCGCACGCCGCCGCTGCCGCCGCGGCGCGCGCCGCCGTCTCCGACGACTCGGCGCGCGCCGCGCCCGCCATCTCGATCAAGGGGCTGGCGAAAGTCTACCCCATCCCGCTCGCGCGCGTCCGGCAGTTCGTGCGCCGCAAGGGCGCGCAAGGGCCGACCGAGGCGTTGCGCGACGTGACGTTCGACGTGCGCGCGGGCGAGGTCTTCGGCCTCATCGGGCGCAACGGCGCGGGCAAGACGACGCTCACCAAGATCATCGCCACACTCGTGCAGCCGACCGCCGGCACGGTCACGGTCAACGGTCTCGACAGCGTGCGCGCGGCCGAGCGCGTGCGCGCGCAGGTGGGACTGGCGAGCGCCGAGGAGCGCACGTTCTACTGGCGGCTGACGGTCGAGCAGAACCTCCTGTTCTTCGCGCGCCTGCACGGGCTGACCGACGCGGCGGCGCGCCGCCGCATCGGCGCGCTGCTCGAACGCTTCGAGCTGACGGAGCTGGCGCGCAAACGCTTCGGCGAGCTTTCGACCGGCAACAAGCAGCGCACGACCGTGGCGCGCGCGCTCCTGAACCGCCCGCCCGTGCTGCTGCTCGACGAGCCGACGCGCTCGCTCGACCCGCTCGCCGCCGCAAGTATGCGCGCCCTCATCAGCCGGCTCGCCGCCGACGAGCGCGTCACCGTGCTGTTGACTTCGCACAACCTCCCTGAGATCGAAGAACTCTGCGCGCGCATCGCCGTCATCAGCCGCGGCCGCATCCGCGCCGTCGGCGCGCCCGCCGACCTGCGCGCCACGCACAAACAGACCGAGCGCGTCACGCTCACGGTCAAAGGTCTCGCCGCCGCCGAAGTTGAACGACTGCTGGCCGCAGCCGTCAACGATCTGACCGCGACGCCGCACGACGACGCCGCCGTCGCCGTCACCTTCACGCGCGAGGCGGACGACGACCGGCTCGACTTCGCCCTGCGCGCGCTCACCGGCGCGGGCGCGCGCGTCCTCGCCTGCGACGCCGAACGCGCCACGCTGCTCGACGTGCTCGAACGCATCGAGCGCGAGCACGAAGCAGACGCCGCGCGCGCGGCGACCGACGGAGGCCGGAACGCATGAACCGGCTCGCATTGTTGCTGCGGCGCGTGCGCGCCTTCGTCGTCCGCGACTTCCGCCTCGCCTTGAGCTACCGCTTGCAGTTCTTCTTCCGCGTGCTCGAAGTCTTGCTCTTCGTCACGACTTTTTTCTTCATCTCGAAAATCTTCGCGGGCGGCGCGCTCAGCGAGTTCACGCAGTGGCAGAACCCGCTCGCCGCCTGGATCACAGGCCTCGCCGTGATGAGCTACTTCATGACCGGCTTTTCGAGCCTCGCCAACTCGATCCGCCAGGAGCAGGCGCAAGGCACGCTCGAAGGCGTGCTGATGACGCCCGTCAGCATCCCCACGTTCGTCATCGCCAGCTCGGCTTACGACTTCGTCCAGGTCACGTTCACCTCCGCGCTCTACCTGCTCTTCGGCTGGCTCTTCTTCGGCGTCACCTTCCGCGGCAGCTACGCGCTCGCGCTCCTGTTCCTCGTCCTGACGACGCTCGTCCTCGCGTCGCTCGGCATCCTCTCGGCCAGCTTCGCCGTCGTCTTCAAGCGCGGCGACCCGTTCGGCATGTTGCTCGGCATCACCTCGACGCTCTTCTCCGGCGTCCTCTTCCCGACGCAACTGATCACGAAGTACGCCGGCCCCTACGTCGGCGGCGTCTCGCGCGCGCTGCCGCCCACCTACGGCCTCGACGGCATCCGTCGCGTCCTCATCGAAGGCCAGACCTTCGCACAAGTGCGCGCCCCCTTCCTCATCCTCCTCGCCTACCTCGCCGTCCTGCTGCCCTTCTCCCTCTGGGTCTTCGCCCGCGCCGTCCGCCGCGCTAAGCGCGAAGGCAGTCTGATCCAGTACTGAAGAAGGCAGGAGTCAGGAGCCAGAAGCCGGAAGGAAGTTAGGAGCCGGAACTCTGGGGGCAACGATCAGGCGTTTGAAGCTGATGAATCTTTAGTCCGTGGCCGGTAGAATATAATCATCTGGTCGCTTGTTAACATGATCACTCATTCGGCTGCCTGAAGGCAGCGCGTAATTTATTAAGAGCCGTCCGGCTTCTGGCTTCTGACTCCTGGCTTCTGCTTTCATGCTCGTCTTCTACACCCCGCGTTACTACGCGGACATCGGCGCGGGGCACGTCTTCCCGATTCGGAAGTTCGAGTTGGTGCGCGACCGTCTGCTCGCCGAAGGGACTCTGCGGCCCGAGGAACTGGTCGAGCCGCAGCCCGCGCCGCTGGCGGACGTGCTGCTCGTACACACGGAGGATTACGTGACGCGCCTGCGCGCGGGCGCGCTGACGCCGCGCGAGCTGCGGCGGCTGGGGCTGCCCTGGTCGAAGGCGCTGGTGCGGCGCTCGTTCCTGGCGGCGGGCGGGACGCTGGCGGCGGCGCGCTGTGCTCTGACGGCGGGCGTCGCGTCGAACCTCGCGGGCGGCACGCACCACGCTTTCGCGGAACGCGGCGAGGGCTTCTGCGTCCTGAACGACGTGGCGATTGCCGTGCGCGCGCTCACGCGCGATCAGTTGATCGTGCGCGCGGCGGTCGTTGACTGCGACGTGCATCAGGGCAACGGCACGGCCGCCATCTTCGCGGGCGACTCCGCGGTCTTCACCTTCTCGATGCACGGCGCGAAGAACTACCCGCTCTTCAAGGCGCGCTCGACCGTGGACGTTGAGCTGGCGGACGGCACGGGCGACGAAGAGTACCTGCGCGTGCTCGCCGCGCACCTGCCGCGCGTCTTCGCGCACCGCCCCGACGTAGTCTTCTACCTCGGCGGCGCAGACCCTTACGCGGGCGACAAGCTGGGCCGGCTCGCGCTCTCGCTCGCGGGCCTGCGCGCGCGCGACGAACTGGTGCTCGCCGAGTGCCGCGCGCGCGGCGTGCCCGTCGTCACCGTCATGGCGGGCGGTTACGCCGCCGACATCAACGACACCGTGGAGATTCACTGCAACACGATCCGCGCGGTGCGCCGCGTCTTCGCCGCGGCGGCCGGCGCGGCCGACTGAATCGCAAACTGCTAACAGTTGTGCTAAGAATAAGCCCGTGCTGAGACTCATCTGGAAAACGTCTAAGGCCGTCGCGCTGGGCGTGCTGGCGTTCTTCGTCTTCTGGCTGCTCTACGAGTTGGTCACGTTCCCCGACGTGGCGAAGCTGCGCGACAACAACCCGCAGACGACCGCCGTCATCGAGCAGCGTGCGGCCGAGGCCCGCGCGCAGGGGCAGGAGCCGAGGCGCGCGCAACTCTGGACGCCCATCGAGCGCATCTCGCCCAACTTGCAGCGCGCCGTCATTGCCGGCGAAGACACCAACTTCATGACGCACCACGGCTTCGACTACGAGGCCATCCAGAAGGCCTGGGACGAGGCGCAACGCCAGGCCGCCGAAGAAGCGAAGCGCGAGGGCGACAACGATCAGTCGAGCTGGATTCCGCAGATGCCCAGCTTCAAGCGCGGCGCTTCGACCATCACGCAGCAACTCGCCAAGAACCTCTACCTCTCGACCGAACGCTCCTTCCTGCGCAAAGCGCGCGAGGCGGCCATCACCTACTACCTCGAACGCAACCTGTCGAAGCGGCGCATCCTGGAACTCTACCTGAACGTGATCGAGTGGGGCGACGGCGTCTACGGCGCGGAGGCGGCGGCGCGTACCTACTTCGGCAAGTCGGCGGCGAACCTCACGCCGCAGGAGGCCGCCTACCTCTCGGCCATGATCCCGAACCCGCGCGCCACCTTCAACCCGCGCGTCAACCCGCGCCGCGTCGCCCGCCGCCAGCGCGTCATCCTCCGCGGGATGCCTTACGTGCGGATTCCCTGAACAACGTTTGCGTTCGACCTGCGACCTCTATGCCTGCTCAAAATAGATACCTGCCCTGGGTCATCGCCCTGGCGACGCTCGTCATCTACCTGTGCTTCCCGACGAAGAATTACTACTGGGACGGGGTCGCCTTCGCGCTCGACATAGAGGCGGCCGGCCGCCTGCGCGCGTCGCTGCTCCACCAGAATCATCTCGTCTACGACGTGCTCGGTTATCTGGCGTATAAGCTCGCCCGCCTGGCCGGCGCGCAGCTTCGGGCCGTGGAAGTGCTCACGGCTATCAACAGCGTCCTGAGCGCGGCGTGCGCCTTCGTGATGTTTCACGTCCTGCGGCGTTCGTTCAAGTCGGACTACCTGAGCGCCGTGCTCACGCTACTCTTCGCCTTCGCCGCGACGTGGTGGAAGTTCTCGACCGACGTTGCCAGCTACGTCCCCAGCACGCTGTTGCTGCTGCTCTGTTTCTACCTGCTCCTCCCCGCGGGCCGGCCCCGCCCCTTCGCCGTCGCGGTCTTACACGCGGCCAGCATGATCCTGCACCAACTCGCGGTCTTCTTTTACCCGGCGGCGGTCGCGGGTCTGTTGCTGCAAACCGCCGCCTTCGATCCGGGCCGCCGCATCTCCGCCGTGCTCAAGTACAGCGTGGTGGCGGCGCTGCTCACGCTGGGGGCTTACTATTACGGCTTCTACCTGCTCGCGGGCACGCCCGACCCGGCGGCCTTCGTCAAGTGGGTCTCGACCTACTCTTCCGGCGAGGGCGGCTTTACGTTCGACGCGGTGCGGAATCTGACGGCTTCGGTCAGAGGCCACGTCAGACTCTTCGGCGGCGGCCGGTTCAAGCTGCTCCGCGACTTCATCAACCCGTTCACGGTCGCGCTCGGCGTCCTGCTCGTAGTCTCGTTCGCCGGTCTCTGCGTCCAACTCGTGCGGCATCGCGGCGACTTCAAAACCTTCGCCGCCTCGGCCCCGTTGCGCGGGCTGCGACGCACGCCGGGCGTGTTGGCTTTAGTCTGGGCGCTGCCCTACGTGCTCTTCATCTTCTTCTTTTTCCCCGAACACACCTTCCACCGACTGAGTTACTTCCCCGCCCTGATCGTGCTAATCGGGGCCGCCTTCGCCAACTACGAAGCGCGACCGGAGCGCCGCCGCCGTTGGCGCATGGCGCTCTTCGTCGCCGTCCTCGCCCTGTCGAACTTCCTCTTTTACACCTACCCCTACGCCCACGTCCGAAAAGACACGCCGCTGTCGCTGGCCTTAGAACTGCGCCGCGCGTGGCCCGCGGGGACGGTCGTCCTCTACGACTTCTTTAACTCCGACGACGACATTCTCAGATACTTTAATACCGACGTGACCTGGCAGCGGCTCGGCTCTGTTAGCACGGCCGAGCTTGATGTTGAGTTGCGGCAGGTCTACGACGGCGGCGGCACTGTCTGGGTCGAGACGACGGCGATTGATCGAATCACGCGCCTCGAAGGCGGCGCAGCTTGGTTAGCCGCACACGCGAGCGGGCAGCCGACTTACGAGCTAACCGACCCCGCTTATAAACTCAAAGTCATGAAGCTCGCCCCGCGCCCTTAGAACGCGTGCTCGGCGACGCGCACGGCGTTGGCCATCAGGGTGAAGGTGATGTTCTTGGCGGGCAGGGACGGGAAGGTTGTCCCGTCGGCGAAGTAGAGGTTGTCGAAGTCGTGGCTCTGGCAGTAAGCGGACGCGGTGTAGGGGGCTTGCTTAGCGGACATGGGGATCGTGCCCGCGTAGTGGACGCTCGCGCCCATCGGCCGCACGTGCGTCATCCCCGGCGGCACGACGCAGCCCAGCCGCCACAAGATTTTTTTCACGGTCTTGATCGCCTGTTTGATTACGGCTCGCTCACCGTCGGGCGGCGCGTATTTAATAAACAGACTGGAGCGGGCTGAGTCCTGATTCGTTCGCAGGGTGACGAAATTATTCGCGCGCCTGCTGTCGCTGAGGTTGACGTTGACGACCCCAAGCCCGGCCCGCACGTTCCGAAACACCGTCAGCGCCGTCCTTAAATCCAGCGGCACGTTCTGCACGATGGGATGCACCAGCGCCGTCTTCAGCGTGGTGATCAGACCGTGAATGTAACCGCCCGACTCACCGGACTCGATGCCCAGCGCGAGTTGGTGATACTGATAGTTATCGGGGCTGTACGCCTCCCCGATCATGCCGAGGTTGATGAACGGGACAAGTATCTGCCGGTTATCCATCAGACCCGGCAACGCGATCCGCTCGCCGCTGCCTTCTAAAACCGAATCCAGAAATATCCTTGAGGACGAGAGCGTCCCGGCGGCCAGGACGAATACGTCCGCCGCTATCTCATGCACGCCGCCGCCGGCCGGAGACTCGGCCACCACGCTCGTCAGCCGGTTGCGCGCGTCGTACTTGAAGTGGCTGACGTACACGTCGGGGACGTAGGTGAAGTTCGGGAAGGCGCGGCACTCGTTCAGCGTCAGCGACGGCGTGTAGAACGCGCCCGTGGGACACCCCCACAGACACCGCCCCGTGTAGGTGCAAGCTTTGCGCCCGCCCTTGTCCGCGCTCAGCGTGGCGACGCGTGCGCGCCCCAGGTAACAGTTGAGTTTGTCGTTGAGATGGCCGCGCTGTTTTTCGTAGGCCGTCAGGAGTCGCTGCGAGTGCTGGTCGAGGCGGAGCGGCGCGAGCAGATTTTTGTGCAACGGATAGAACCGGGCGAGATCGTCCGCGACGCCCGTCACCCCGATGCGCGCCGCGACCTCACTGTAAAACGGTTCGATGTCGCGGTAGGAGAACGGGAAGTCTTTAAGCTCCTCTTCGTTCAAGGGGTAGACGCCGCCCGTCCACGCTTCCGCCAAGCCGCCTTGCGCGAAGGACGAGAGCGGCGCGAAGCCGTCCGCCTGCGCCTGATAGAGCGGCGGCTGCGAGAAGACGTAGCCCTTGTTCGGCGGGAAGCCGTAGTACTCGCCCTCCGTCCCCGGCTGGACGAAGGCCTCGTAACGCGGCCCCAAGAAATAACGCACGGGATCGTCCAGGTTGATCTTCAGTTCATTAAACGTGTCTTCGGGGTTGACGGCGGGCGGGCGGGGTTGACCCACGTCAACCATGATCACCTCGTAGCCCTTCCTGAGCACGGAGAGCGCGAAGTGAACGCCGCTCGCGCCGGAGCCGATGATCAGCAGTTTGCTCATAACTCATTCAGACCGGCGCGACAGTTGCGCCCACGCGCCGCAGCCGAGTTGCGCCGGCAGCAGTAGCAAGACGGCGAGGCCGAGCGTCAGCACGAACGCCGCGCCCTGCCACAGCATTCTTATCGCCAGCACACGCTTACCGTATGGCTCGGGCGCGTCGAAATAGAGATAGCTCGGCCCGCAACTCTCCATGATCGCCAGCAGCAGCACCCACTTCTTGCGCACGGTGGCGCGCTTGCAAAAGACGGCCGTGTACGCGTCAACCAGACGGGCGGCGCGCGGGTGGCGCGCGGCCGCGTGCAGGAGAAAGTGATCGAAGTGATCGCCCGCGCGGCGTTGACACAGCCCGCCCGCCGCGTGCGCCTCGCGGTATTTACCCTGCACGTAGGCGCTCGGCGTCTGGCGCACCAGGTAGCGTGCGAACGCGACGCACTCGTCGTCGAGCGCGCGGAGGCCCGCCGCGGACTCGCTCGCCGCGGCCGGCTGGCGCGACCGTATAATTTGAACCCTCTTACTCAACTGGCGATGACCTGCCGCAACATCTGCTCCACGTCCTTCATCTGTGAGACGAGCCGGCGGTGGAGCGTGTTCGGCGCGACCGTGCCGTCGTTACTGAAGGCGGCGAGTTGGCCGGCGCTGACGGGTAAGACCGCGCCGAGGTGCTCTTCGACGAAACCCAGGGCGGCGACCAGCGGCTTGAGCGGGAGGTGGACGACCGGCGGCTCTCTGCGGTAGTAACGGCTATGGATTCTTCTCAGGAAGTGCTCGAAGGTGATCTCCTCCGGGCCGCCCAGCTCGTAGGTCTCGCCGGCAAAGAGGGCGTCGTCTAAGACGGTCAACAGGCCCCGGACGAGGTCTTCTATGTAGATGGGTTGAATCCGCGCCGTGCCGTCGCCGGGCAGCAGGATGACGGGCTTCCGTGCGATGGCCGACAGCGCCGCCCACGCCGCCGCCCCCGCGCCGATCACGATGGTCGGGCGCACGATAGTGTAATTTAGCCCGCTGTCCCTGACAACACGCTCGCCCTGCTCTTTGGACTGGGCGTAATAGTAACGAGTCTTGTCCGGGTACTTGACCGCGATGGTGCTGACGTAGAGGAAGTTTCGCACCCCGCGCCGCCGACACTCTTCGACCAGCAGCCGCGTCCCCTCTGTGTTCACCTTGAAGTATTCGTCGCGGGCCGCCTTGCCGGTCGTCGCCGCCAAATGCACGACCGACTCGCAGCCCGCGAGGTAATCGGCGTACGCTTCCGGCTCGCACAGGTCGCCCTTGATGAAGCGGAAACCGTCGGGCGGGGCGTGAGACTCGGCAGCCGCCGACGGCGTTCTGCCGAGACAGTAGACGTGCTCGTACTTCGCGGGCGCGAGTTGGCGCAACAGGCTGCGCCCGATGAACCCGGTCGCGCCCGTGATCATTAGAGACTTCATCATCCCTGACGCACGGCCTGTCGCTCGAAGGAGGAACCGCTCGCGCCCGTTTCTCTGCTCACGTGAAGGGCTGACCGCGACGGCGGGCCGGCGACGCGCTTACGTCTTCTCCCGCTCCACGCCGGGCGCGGGCGTCTTCACGAAGCCCGCTTTCCAGAGCTGCCAGCGCAAGCGCAACACGCCTTTGATGTCCGCCCAGGCCGTGGGCAGGATGCGCACGCGGCTGTCGTCGTCTTCGTTCCAGACGACGGGCAGGTCTTTGATCCGGTAGCCCTGTTTCTCGGCCAGCACCAGCAGCTCCGTGTCGAAGAACCACGACTGATCTTGAATCTGCGGCACGATCTGTGCCACCGCCTCGCGGCTCACGGCCTTGAAGCCGCACTGCGCGTCGGAGAAGTGCGTGAACAGGAGCGCCCGGACGAAGAGGTTGTAGATGCGTGAGATCGTCTCGCGCTTGAGCGAGCGTCTGGTCTGCGACCCGCGCATCAGGCGCGAGCCGGTGGCGAGGTCGTAGCCCTCCTCCGCAATCGCGCGCAACAGCCTGGGGATCGCGGCCAACTCCGTCGAGAGGTCTACGTCCATGTAGCAGACGACGTGCGCCTCGCTCTGCATCCAGGCGCAACGCAGCGCGCGCCCGCGCCCCTTCTGCGGGAGACAGAGGCAGGCCACGTCCGCGTGTTGCTCGCTCAGCCTTCGGGCCAGCGCGTCCGTCCCGTCCACCGAGCCGTTGTCCACGATCACCACGCGCCAGCGGTAGGGGAGGTGCTCACCCAAATAACGCCGCACGGTGCTGACACTCTGTTCCAACACGTGGGCCTCGTTGAGCACGGGGATCACCACGTCAACCGTGATCTGGGCGTCATTGGGCGCGTCTCGTTCGGTCATAGGTTCGACTGCTTAACAGACTCCGCGGGCACGGCGCATTATTCTACGCACCGGCTAATCCACCAAACCGCGGGCGGCAGGTTCGGGACATGGTATGTCTTCGTCCAAAAAAAAGCACGCCCGCGTACACGACGCGGGCGCGCCGGCCGCCCCGATTGCTGAAGCGGCCGCGGACGGGAGAAAGGCCGAAGGGGGCGCGCCCCCTTCGGCCTTTCTCGTTAACCTGCTCTCTTAGTCTCTGCCGTTAGAGCGCGAACTCGCGCGCGAGATCGAGTTCGACCTTGCGCAGCTCGAAGCGGCCGCGGCCCATGTTGCCGTCCTCGCGGAGCGCGAGCACGGCGAAGTAGTCGCGGTTGAAGGCGCGGATGAGCACGCGCATGTCGTCGAAGCCGACGATCAACTCGCGCACTTGGCCGATGCCCGTGTCCGCGCCGACGCGCTGCGCGGCCCGCAGCAGCGACGTGAACTCGGCCGCCGCCACGTCCAGGTTCTTCTCGCGCGCCTCCTGCAAGAGCACCTTCTCGACGGCGATGCCGTCCGTGCCCATGATGAGCGCGCCGGTCGCGCCCTCCGTGCGTTCGATCAGACGCTCAAGCGAATCGCGGAACATGATTCAGTTGCCTCCTCCGGGGCGGTCGCCGGTCGTGGTGTCAGGCCGCGCCGGGGTCGGCGTGGTGGTGGCGGGCCGAGGCTGCGCCTGCGGCGTCGCCTGCTCCGGCACGCCGACCTGCGGCGGCGTGTTCGACTGCGGGTTGCCGAGCGGGACGGGCTGCGGGATCGTGACCGAGCGCGTCCGATCCGAGACCGTGCCGGGCGTGGGCCGGCCCTGGTAGTCGGGCCGGTAGATGCGCGGCGTGATGAAGAAGAGCAGCTCGTTGGTGGTGCGCGTCGTCGCGCGCCGCTTGAACAGGTTGCCGATGACGGGGATGCCGGCGAGGCCCGGCGTGCGGTTCTGCGTCTCGCCCTCGCTGTCGGCGAGCACGCCGCCGACGACGGTCGTGCCGCCGTCGGGCACGAGCACTTCCGTCTGCATCCGCTGCGTGTCAATGCCGGGCGTGCCGAGCGAGTTGGTCAGAGAGAGGTTGACCGAGTTGTTCTCCGCCACGACGCGCAGGACGACCGTGCCCGCGTCCGAAATCTGCGGCGTGACCGAGAGGCGCAGCGGCACGCTGATGAAGGTGGTCGTGAAGACCGTGCCGCCGCCGCTCGCGCCGGTCTGCGGCGTGACTACCGGAATCTGCGAGCCGGACTCGATCTGCGCCGGCCGGTTGTTGAGGGCCGTCACGCGCGGCGTGGCGACGATCTTGGCCTGCCCTTTACTCTCGGCGGCGGTCAGCGCGAGGCTGATCTGCGCCGTGCCGATGAGACCCGTCGTCAGCCCGATGACCGTGCTGGCGGCGGTCGCGGCGAGGCTCGAAGTCGGCTGCGTCGTGCCGGCCAGACCGCCGAAGACGCTGAACGGGTTCGGCCCGCTCGGAATGCCCTGCGAGCCGCTGCCCGAACCACTGCCCGAACCGCTGCCCGTGCCGCCGCCCGTGCTGGTCGTGCTCGTGGCCGGCAGCGTGCTGATGTTGGCGAGACCGCCGCGCGTGTTGTTGGCGATGCCGGCGGAGAGTTGCACGCCGAGGTCGCGGCTGAAGTTGCGGTTGGCGACGACGATGCGCGTCTCGATCTCGACCTGCGGTTCGGGCTGGTCGAGCAAGCCGACGAGCTGGCGGATGGATTCGACGTTCTCGCGCACGTCCGTGATGATGAGCGTGTTGCTGCGCCCGTCCACCTCGACCGCGCCGCGCTTGGAGAGGCGGCGCTTGACGATGGGCAGGATGCCCTGGTCGCCGCTCTTACCGGTCGCGTCGCCGCCCGCGCCGCCCGAAAAACTGTCGTTCGACGCGCCGCCCGCGAACCCACCCGTCGAGCCAGCGGCCTGCGCCAGCGTGCCGACGGCGCGCGCGTAGTTCAGACGGATGAACTCGGTGACGAGCGGCGCGGCGTTCAGACGCGCCTCCTGGATGGCGGCCTGCGCCTCGGCCTCTTGCGCCAGCACCTCGACGGTCGCCACGCGCAGGATGTTGCCTTCGACCGCGATGCCGAGCCGGTTGGCGCGCAGGATCGCGTCGAGCGCGACGTTCCACGGCACGTCCGTCACGTTGACCGTGACCGGCACAGGCCCGACCGACTTATCAATGATGAAGTTCACGCCGTACTGCTCGGTGATGTAGTTGAGGATGTCGCGCACGTCGGCGTTGACGACGTTGAGGTTGATCGGCTCGCCCATGAACCCGTACTCGCCGTAGTGCTTGCCCTGATCGGACTGCGGCACGGCGCGCCCCTGCGAGACGCCCGGCGTCGGGCGCGGCGTCGGCTGCTGCTCGGCGGCGCTCGCCGTCACGTCGCTGTAGGCGACCGGCTCTGGCGTCGCCTGCCCCGCGGCCGGCGTCAACTCGACGACGAGATCGCTGCCGCTCAGGTATGAGCGTTCGCGCACGGGCGCGAGCAGCGCGACGCGCAGGCGCGCGAGCGGTTGACCTTGCGCGCCGCGGGCGCACTCGACGCTGAGCAGCGAGGCGAGCGGCGAGGCGAGCGCGTAAGAGGTCGGCAGGCGGCTGGCGTCGGCGTCGGGCAGCTCGACGAGGAGCGTCCGCGCGTCGGCGCGGCGCACGCCGTAAGCGAGCGGGGCGTCGCCGACGATCTGGATGCGCGTGGCCGCGCCTTCGACGCGGGCCGCGACGCTGGTCACTTGCGCGGGCGCGGCCGCGCGGGCCGCCGCCGCGAAGGCGACTAAGACGCACGCGTGCGCGAGACCGAGCGTTAGACCTCGGCGCACGGCGGCGGGAAGCTGTCTGAACGGGTTCAGCATGTTTCTTTCCTTTTGCAGATGGAGGGACGCGTTCGCAGACCACAGCCGCCACGCGCTAACGCTCGTATGAGTCTGGCGTCGGGGACGAGACTACTCAAGCGCGCGCCGCACACGCGGCCGGTCGCACGGTTCTTCAGGTTTGCCAAAAAGCGGGCGCGCGAAAGAGGCTCTCGCGCTACTGACGGGCGACCGCCGGGCGCGTTGGGCCACAGGCGGTCGGGGGTGTGCCGGCGCGCGGCACGCGGGTAAGCGGTTCGGCGCGGCGGCACGCGCGCGCGGGTCTCAGGCTCCGCGCGCGCGGCTTTCGTGGCCGCGCCGGATAAGTTTCAGTTACCGCCCGAAGGCTTGACCGCGGCCGCTTGTTCCGCGTTCGGCTTCGCCGGCTGCGCCTGCTCAGACTTCTCCTTCGCCGGCTCCTTCGCGGGCGCGGCCGCCGTCACCGCGTCGGTCACGGCGTTGGGCTGGCCCAAGGGTTTGAACTCGACGCCCAACTCGCGGCGGCCGTCCGACCAGCGCGTCTCCTTGCGGCAGACGAGCCGGTTCTCTTCGATGGCGACCAACATGCCGTCGTAAAACTTCTCGCCGGGGTAGACGACGAACGAGAGCTTGATGGGCGTGGCCTCGATCATCGCGGCCCAGCCGCGCGGCGTGCGGAAGATGCCGATGAGCTGCGTCTCGCCCAGCAGGAAGGCGGTCGTGGCCTTGGGCGCGGGCTGTTGCAGGTTCATCGCCACGGCCTTCTGCGCCTTGTAGGCCTCGATGCGCGTCTGGATGGGCGGCGCGGCGACGGGGGTCGGCACCTTCTTCTTCTTGGGCGGGGCGGGCCGCCAGGCGACGAACGGGTCGCGCCCGGTGCCTTTGTAGTCGGTGCTGACTTTCTGCGCGTGCGCCGCGCCGGCGCACGCGGCCAGGGCGAGCGCGGCGAGCGCGGCGCGGCGAATCAACCGTGTGTGTCTCTTCATGATCTGCTTCCCTGAACGTTGGGCGGGCCGCGGGTCGGCGGCGCGCGCCTCTTTAACGTGCGTCGTCAGTTGGTGGCGGGCGCGGGTGCTTGCGCGGGCGCGGACGCGCCGGGCTGCGCGGCGGCGGCCGGCGCGGCCGGCTTCACCTGCTGCAACTTCTCCGGCGAAGAGTAGTAGGCGGTCAGGAGGAACTGCGCGCCGACGGTCTGCCCGGCCTTCTTGAGATCGTCCTTCTTGTCGTCAATGCGGCCGATCTTGAAGTCGGTGATCGAGACGATGCGCTGGTAGCTGGCCATCTGGACGAAGAACGCGCCGAGGTTGTTGTAGGTGCTGTTGACCTCGACCTCGATGGGCTTGCCGGAGTAGAAGTCCTGCTGCACGTCCTCCTTCGGCGTGAAGCGCTGCAAGGACAAACGGTTGCGCGCGCGCTCCTGGATGCCGGCGAGCACGTTGGTCAGCTCGCGCTGTTCGGGCAAGAGCGCCTTCAGGTCTTCGTAGTCGGCCTGCGCGCGGGCGTAGGCCGCCTTGAACTCGTTGAGGCGCTGCTGCGCGATCTGGGCCTTGGCGTTGGCGGCGAGCAGTTGATCGACCTGCGCCTGAAGTTCGCGCGTCTCGGCCCGCGTGCCCTTCGTGACGAAGGTCCAGAAGCCGGCGTACAGGAGCGCGGCGACGACGAGCATCATGAGAAGCTGCAAGTACCAGGGTTGCTGCTGCAATGATTCGAGTCTCGACATGGCGGTTTAACTTTCCTCCGGGCCGAAGGCGGGCCGCGGACTGCTACGGTCTACCTACCTCGTGAACTGCGGCGGCGCGGACGACAGCTCCCGCTTCGTGACCGTCATGGTGGTCTGCGCCGGTTTGCTCTCCGGCTGGCCGCCGGCCGGCGTGTACTTGCACTTGACGGTGAAGCTCACGGTCGCCGGCTTCGGCGCGTCCTTCGTCTCGACGGGCGCGGGGGCCGGGTTCGGGTTGTCGGCGGGCGGCTTCAACAGCTCGCGCTTGATCTCGATGTTGACGTTGGTGAACATGCCGCCGGAGAATTCGAGGTTGCGCCCGAACTGCGTCACCGCGTCCTCGTTCGGCGAGTCGCCCGTGATCGTCAGGTTGGCGTCCTTGCTCTCGATGCCGGCGAGGCGGAAGTCTTCCACCTTCGGCAGCCGCTCGTTGATCGAGGTGAGCACGGCGACGGGGCCCTGCTGCGAGTCGCGCAGCTTCTTGATCACGTCAATGCGGGCCTGCACGTCCTTGGTCTTCTTCTCCAGGTCGGCCTGCTCCTTCTTGATCAGCTCCATCTGCGCCGCGATGCGCTGCTGCTCTTCGAGCTGCGCCTGCGCGGCGGCGCGCGCGGCCCGCGCCGTTGACCAATCGAAGAACATGCCGAGCGTCGTCAAAGCGACGACCACGAGCAGCAACAGCTTCCACTGCCCGCCGGGGCTGGCGACGCGCGCCTCGACCGCCGCGAAGCTGCCCGGCTTGTCCGTGACCGAATCCAACAGGTTGATCTTGATCATCTCACGCCTCCACTCCGCGCAGCGCCAGCCCGACCGCCACGGCCATCTCCGGCGTGACCGCGGCCAGGTATTCCGGGTCGAAGCGCCGCGCGTCCACCTTGATCTTGCGGAACGGGTCGAAGTGCTCGACGCTCAGCTCGAAGCGCCGCGCCAGGTACTCAGCGAGGCCCGGCAGCTTGGCGCTGCCGCCCGAGAGCAGAATCTTGCGCACCATCGAGTTGCTGTCGTCCGAGGTCGCGCGGTAGAAGTCGAAGGTCTTCTGGATTTCGAGCGCGAGGATGTCGGAGACGGTTTCGAGCACCGGCTGGATGTCGCGCTCCGGCGCGCCGTCGGGCAGCGGCGCGCCGCGCTTGACGGCCTCGGCCTGCTCGAAGGTCAGCCCCAATTCTTTCTGCAACAGCGCCGTGTACTGGTTGCCGCCGACGCTCACGTCGCGCGTGAAGACGCTACGCGCGCCTTGCAGGATGTTGATGTTCATCGTGGCCGCGCCGATGTTCAAGAGCGCCACGGTCTCCTCCGGCTTCGGCTCGTAATTCACCTCGTAGCAGTTCTGCAAGGCGAAGGCGTCCACGTCTATGATGGCGGGCTGGCGGCCGGCGAGCTGGATGGCCTGCTTGATGTTGGCCACGAAGTCGCGCTTGCAGGCGGCGAGCAGGACTTGCAGCGAGTCCTGGTTGCGCCCGACGATCTGGTAGTCGAGGTTCACGTCCGCGATCTCGAACGGGATGTGCTCCTCGGCGTGCCAGTCAATGGACTCTTCCAGTTCCTCGTTGCTCATCGGCGGGACGAGGATGTTCTTGACGATGACGGAGCTGCCGGAGACGCCCGCCGCCACGCGCTCGGTCTTGATCTGGTGCGCGTTGAAGACGCTGGAGATCGTGCCGGAGACCGAGTTCAACTCCATGATCTGCCCGTCCACGACCGTGTCGGGCGGCAGCGCCTCGTGCGCCAGGTGCGTCAGGACGAGGCTGCCGGGCTTGCCCGACAACTCGACCGCCTTGATCGAGCTGGAGCCGATGTCCAACCCGATCAGATTCTTCTTGGCCGTTTTCTTGCTGAACATGCGTTTACCTGTTCCTCGCGGGCTGCGTTTGGACTTGCTGGCGGCGGCTTGTGCGGCGCAGGCGCGCGCGGATGCGGCGGGCGCGGGCGCGCACGGTGCGCGGCGGTTGGGCGTTGCGGGCGGGTGTCTCGCTCATGGTCGGGTGCGCGTGCTGTGGCGCTGGTTCGGAGTTCACGGCAGTTGGTGCGGGCGGCTCGGCGCTGGCGGGCCGTTGGGCGCGGGGGGTGAGTGTGACCGGGGCGGCGACCGAAGCGTGGGCTTGGGCGGACGGCGCACGAGACGGGCTAGGGCGCGTGGTTCGTGGCGGTCGGTTTGACGGTTGCAAGCGGTGCGGCAACGCGTTCACCCCTTCGGCGGCCCGGCCGAGTCAGAACCCGTTCTGACTCCCGTCGGCTTTGCGGCCTCCGCTCGCGCGGAGTGTGCCCTTATCGTCTGAGTGTCAAACAGTGTGGCCGGTGCGGCGCGTCGCCGTCGTGTCGAGTCGTCTGAGTTTCATGACCGCGGGATGGGGCTGGCTGTAGCGGTCGGTTCGTGTCTAGCTAGGGCGGGTCGCCACTTACCCGCCGACACTTGAAACTATAGCCCACACGGTTTAGCACTGTCAACCACAATTTTGATTGTTTAACTTGTAGAAAATTATGTATGTTGACGCGGCAGACGGGCGTCTGGTCGTCTGTTTTCTGGAAATTTTACGGTCAGTTCCAGAATAATTCGGGCTGCGGCGGAGCGGCCGAGACGGGCGGGGCGGATTATCTGTAAGCCGTTGAAATTTTTTAGCAATCATCGTCGGGGCGGGACTACCGAGGCTCGGGCGGCGGGTCTATTGCGCCGCGCTCCGGGCGGCGGTTAGGATGTGGGCATGAACCGATGGCTGCGTGGACTCCTGCTCGCCGCGAGCGCGCTCGTGCTGTTGCTGGCGGGCTGGCTCTGGTGGAACCGCCCGCGGCCGGTGGACATGGCGACTTACGCGCCCGCCGACGCGCTCGTCTACCTCGAAGCCAACAGCCTGCCCGCCGTCCTCGAAGGACTGACTTCGACCGACGCCTGGCGCGCGCTCGCGCCCGCGGCCGGCTTGCGCGCCGACGCGGGTCAACTCGGCTGGCTCAGCCGCGCCGCCGCCTGGACGGGCGTGGGGCCGGCCGAGTACGTCCTGCTGGCGCGCGCGCAAGTAGCGGTGGCCGTCGTCGGCTTCGAGGCGGCGGAAGAGCCGGAGCAGGCTCTACACATCAAGCCGCGCGCGGCCCTGCTCGTCGAGACGCACACGAGCCAACGGCGCGCGCAGCCGGCGCTTGAGAAGTTGCTCGGCAACTTCGCGCGGCGCGCGAACGGCGCGGCCGAGCCGACGCGCCGCACTGCGGGCGACGCGGCCATCGTCGTCTGGCCGAACACGCGCGGCGGGCTGCCCGTCGTCGCGGCCTTCGCTGACACGCTGGCCGTCATCGGCAACGACGAGGAAGCGGTGACGACGTGCCTGGCCGTCAGGCGCGGCGAGCGTGCGGCGCTCGCGAACGATCCGCAGTTGGCGGAGATGCGCGAGCGTATGCGCGCGGACGACGCGCTCGCGTTCGGCTACGTGCCGGCGGCGGGCGCGCGCCGCCTGCTCGCCGTCGCGGCGCTCGCTTACGCCGGTCAGTTCGCCTCCGATCAGAAAGCGCAGAGCGCGGCCGCGATCCTGCTGCCGCAACTGGCCGCGCGGCTGCTGGGCGGCGCGGCCTGGTCTGCGCGCGTCGCGGACGGCGCGGTCACGGACACTTACTTCGTCGCCGTGCCGGCGGGGCCGCCCGCGCGCCTGAGCGCCGCGCTCGCGCCCGCCGACGAGCAGACCTTCGACGCGGCGAGACTGTTGCCGGCCGACGCATACCAACTCACGCGCTACGACTTCCGAGACCCGGAAGCGGCCTGGCGCGAGTTGCACGCCGCGCTCTCGGCGCACCTCGAAGTGACCATCGCGCCGCTCGTGGATCGTTTCCTCGACGAAGCGTTGACGCCGTTCGGCGTTACGGAGCCGCGCGAGTTTCTGCGCGCCGCCGGCCCAGAGATCGCGACCGTGCGTTTGAGTGAGACGGGCGAGGGGCCTCTGCTCGTGGCGCGCGTGCGCGACCGCGAGGCCTTGCGCGCGCTCGCGCGCAAGCACGGCGGGCGCGGCGAACGCTTGGGCGCGGCCGAGTTCTGGGCCGGCGCGGGCGAAGAAGGCACTGCGGCCGGCTTCGTCGGCGACTACGTGCTGCTCGGCGACGCGGAGGCGGTGCGGCGTTGTCTGACGGAGGGCGCGAACGGGCGCACGCTCGCTGAGAGCGAGGCGTTCAAACGCGCGGCTGGTGCGGCCGCGTCCGCGGAGCCGGCGGGCATTGTGACGCTGACGGACGAACGCGACGCGGCGCGCGCCTTCGTCAACATGATGGCGCGGCAGAGCGCGCTGCGCTCCGGCGCTCAGCCCAACGACGCGGCCTTCAGACGCGCGCTCGACGCACGCGCCTACGCCGTCAGCGCGACGCGCCCGGTCGAAGGCGGCTTCGAGCGGCGCACACGCTCCGCGTTCGGCCAGTTCGGGACGATTGCCGGCCAGTTCGCGCCCGCCGCAGCGGGTCATTGACACGCGTCGGCAGTCTTCACGCGTTGCGACGGCCGCGCGGCTGTTCGTCGTTGCTCAGGCGTCGGGCGGGTAGTCGAAGGGGTGTTCGGCGAGGACGGCGCGCATGTTGATTTGGCCGAAGAGGGCTTCGAGGAAGGTGGTGAAGCGGTGGAGCACGGCGAGTTGTTCGGCCGGCTCGGCCGCGTCCTTCAGTTCTTGCACGAAACGCTCGAAGGCGTCCCAGTCTTTGTACATGAGGTGCGCCATGCTGCCGGTCTGGAAGGCGTTGAGCTGCGCGAAGAGCGGCGCGAGCGCGGGGCGGTCGGTCGCCTGCTCTGTGCGGCGCATGACGGTCAGCAGCGCCCAGAGGTCGCGGCGCAGGGCGAGCGACTGTTCGAGGCGTGTGCGGAAGTTGGCGAACAGGCGGCGGCCGTCGAACGCCGGATCGAAGGCCTGCGCGAGCGCGACGACGAGTTGCTGGAAGCAGTCGCGCAGCAGCCCGTGCGCGTTCTCGACGCGCGCGTAGGCGACCGTGGGGTCGCGCAGGGCGGCGAGGCCGACCAGCTCGCGCGCGTAGACCTTGTAGAGTTCCATGCCGACGGCGTAGCTCGCGCTGTCGAGCGCGGCCCCGACCGCCGACTCGGTCTCGCCCGCGCGCAGCGCGCGCTGTTCGATCAACTCGATGAGCGTGCGCGCCTCTTCGTGCGCGAGCGTGAAGAGCGGGAGCATCTGCTTGAGCGGGGCGTCGCGCCTGAGCGCCGCTTCGACGAGGCGCAGGTCTTCGAGCAGGCAGGCGAGGCGCGTGAAGACGACGTGCATGTCCGCGCCGAGTGCGTCGGGCGTCAGCCGCTCGGTCAGCGAGAACAACTCCGGCTGCAACTCGAAAAGGGTCTGCGCGCGCGCGCGGCGCATCAAGACCTGGGCCGGCTCGGACGCGTCGAGCGTGCGCGCGAGCAGACGGCTGAAGGTGGCCCAGGCTTGGAAGGCAACCTGCGGCGCGGCGAGTAAAGCCTCGCACAAGCCGTGCGCGTCGCCGAGCACTTCGACGAGCGCGGGCGAGTGCGCGGCGGCCGCGTCCGGGTCGTCCGTCGGCGGCAGCGTGACGGCGAGGCGCAGGCAGCGGCGCAAGGTCTGGCGCGCGAGGCGCGTCTCTGGGGTGAAGTCGCGGTGCGTGAGGTCTGCGCTCTCGGCCGGGCCGAGCGGGTGGTTGCGCAGGTTGAGGAAGCTGCGCAGGGCCAAGAGCCAGACGCCGAGTTCCAACGCGGGCGCGTGGGCGCGCGGCGACGCGTCCGGCTCCGGCGTCGGCTCGGCCGGTGCGTGTTCGGACGCGACGGACTGAGTCTTGGTTGTGCTGCTGTCGCTGCCGTCCAACTGTTGTGCCCTCTCACGCAAGCCCGCACGCGCGCGGCGGCCGAAAGCGCCCCGATTGTAAGCTTGAACCGCGCCGCCGGGCAAAAAATAGTTGCCGCCGAACGAGGAGACCGACGAAGGAGACCGTTGCACGAAACGACAGACGAAGGAGGCTGATGAACGAGGAGACGGACGAGAGTCGCCGCCCGTTTGAGCTGCTCGTGGCGACGGGCAACGCGGGCAAGCTGCGCGAGTTCGCGCAACTGCTGGCGGGGCTGCCGCTGCGCGTGCGCGGCCTGGCCGAGTTCCCACACGTCGCGGAGGTCGCCGAGACCGGCGCGACGTTCGCCGAGAACGCGGTGCTGAAGGCGCGGGCTTACGCGCGCGCGACCGCGCTCTGGACGCTGGCCGACGACTCCGGTCTGGAGGTCGCCGCGCTCGGCGGCGCGCCCGGTCTCTACTCGGCGCGCTACGCCGGCCCCGGCGCGACCGACGAGCAACGCCGCCAACGTCTGCTCGCCGAGTTAGCGGCGACGGGCGACGCCGGGCGGCGCGCGCGCTTCGTCTGCGCGCTCGCGCTGGCGCACCCCGCGCGCGCCGGCGCGGAGGTCTTTGAAGGCGTCTGCGAAGGGCACATCGCGCCGGCTCCGCGCGGCACGGGCGGCTTCGGCTACGACCCCGTCTTCGTGCCCGACGGTTACGCGCAGACCTTCGGCGAACTGCCCGAAGAGATCAAACAACGCATCAGCCACCGCGCCCGCGCCCTCGCCACCGCCCGCGCCTACATCACAACCCTGCTCCCGAACGCGCCTTGACCCCTTCCGAACGCGGTGGCAGAATGCCTTGCGTTAGTTGCAGCTTGTCAGTCAAGTTAGCTTTCCTCGTTCGCCGGGGCGTAGCACAGCCTGGTAGTGCGAATGATTAAAATTGCTGTGCTACACTCCGCACATGGAGAGAGCACGACTTGAGCCGCTTGTTCTAAAGGGTCTGAGTTTAAGAGCAATCGCCAAGCTCCTTGACACATCAACGACGAACGTTCGTTATTGGGTTCGCAAGTACGACTTGGAACTCAAGCAAAAGCCTTTTGGCTCTGGCTACGTGCCGCCCCAAGCAGCATACCTGTGCAGCGGATGCGGCGAGACAGAGCCGTCTAAGTTTTACGGTCATAAACGCAAGGTCTGCGGCTCTTGCCATAACGCTTACAACATCAAACAGGGCCAAGAGAAGCGCCTCCGCGCAGTCAGAGAACTTGGCGGGCGGTGCTTCGGGTGTGGCTTTGACCGTTACACTTGCTCTTTAGACATTCATCATAAGAACCCGCGCGCCAAGGACCCGAATTTTCGCTCTTTGCGCGGGTGGTCGTGGGAACATATCTCTGCCGAGCTTCAGAAGTGTATTCTCGTCTGCAAGAACTGCCACGCCGCTATTCACGCGGGCTTATTGCAGGTGTAAGGACGTAAGTGTTCGGGCTGTAGCGCAGCCTGGTTAGCGCGCCGCATTTGGGATGCGGAGGTCCTCGGTTCAAATCCGAGCAGCCCGATCAGTTTTCAGCTTACTCGTTGCGTTCGTGCGCAGGGGGCTGTCTGCGGCCCTCCGCCCCGATTTAGAGTCACAGTCTGCCCGCCCGCGACCGTGGGCAACTTTTTCGCGCAAAATGGGCGAAAGTTGGCTTTTTATGCAGACGCGGGGGGGTAGGGTGTGATATATGTGCTCGTACAGGCTTTGCTCAATCTTCCCGATGCGCAGGAGGTAATCACACTTCGCGATGGCGACAACAGCAGGCAAGAAACGCATGACTCAGTCCGAAGTGCTCAATCATTTCGCCGAGAAGTTCGATCTGAAACGCGCCCAAGTCCGGGAGCTGTTCGACGAACTGGCCGCTCTGGCCAGCAACGAGGTGAAGAGCAACGGCGAGTTCGCTCTACCCGGATTCGGCAAGCTCGTGCTGTCGGAGCGCAAGGCGCGCGAGGGGCGCAACCCTCAGACCGGCGAGACCATCCAGATTCCGGCTAAAACCACTCTGAAGTTCCGTGTCAGTAAAGCGATGAAGGACACCGTCGTCCCTAAGAAGTAGCCGCTTTTCGCTTCGGCCCGGCCCAAACTCACCACCCGCGCGCGCCGCCTGCGAGTTGGCACACGTTCCGTGCCCGACTCGCAAGCGGTGTTGCCGTCCGCGCCATCCGCCCGCCGCGCACGCCCCCAGCTAAACCCGCCCCGCCGCCTGCGCATTAAGCGCAAGGACTTGGGAGACAGGCGTTTGCAGCCCGCCTGACCCACGTCTCCGACCGCCCAAAAAATTTTCTGGTAATTTACGAAGGCTTCGGCTAAAATGCCGTTTTCTGCCGCCCCCCTATTTCTTTCCTGAAGGGTAGTCGGAGAGGATCACTGCGGGTGACCGTGTGCGCGAAGTTTTGCGGAGATGCAACGGAAACGCATCCAAACGCACGCCGCGGGCATCTAAAGTACGGTCACGAAATAATTTGCGCGCGCCCGCCGAACGGGGGCCCGACGCCAACATACTTAAGGAGCGAGGAAGGACAGTGAATCTAAACGTGATGCTGCCGCTGGAAGAGCGGTTGAAGATGATTGACCACATTCAAGCGCGCCGCTACTCGAAGCTGACCGGCCCCACGCTTGACATCGCCACCGAGGGCATCATTCGCCACCTGCGCGCCTGCGACAAGATGGACGTGAACCCGGACGTGGCGGCCGTGCGTGAGATCATTGACGACGCCCTGAACGGACGCCGCGTCTATGCCGAGCCGGTCGAGCCGGGCCGCTTCGCTGCTTAAGCTAACGGTCGCCTGTGGCGACTTTCACCGACGGGGGCGCTTTGACCT